>CAPXSA010000013.1 GCA_948735595.1 uncultured Clostridia bacterium
GAAAAAGTTTAGTAAAAACATTTGTAAGGAATTAGTTGATAAAGTTGTTATATACAATGATACAAAATTTGATTTTTATTTAAAGGGTTATGAAAACCCATATATTTTTGATGAAAAAAGTAACATTTTATCCTTACAGCATTAGTTGTAACAATTGTAGTTTTATTGATTTTGGCGGGAATTACAATTAATTATGTCCTAGGAGACAATAATATATTCAAAAAGGCAACAGATGCAAAATTAAAAACAGATATTGCAACATGGAAAGAAAGATTAGAGGTAGCTAAAAACCCAATTTTTATAGAAGGATTAGGGACATTTAATCCAAATAAATATTTTGATCATATAGAAAGCCAAGGAATTATTAATAATAAAGATACAGATGTAATAAACAATGGAGATGGGACTTATGAGGTAACAACAAAGCCAGGCTATGTATTTGAAATAACATTAATTTCAAATAAAGAAAGACCAACAGATGCAGAAATAGAGTATATAGGACAGACAGGAAAACTACCACCAAGAGTAAAGAGTATTAAAGTAACAGGGAAAACAGGAACAAGTATAGATATAGAAGTGGAAGTGGCAAGACTAGAAGATGGAAAATTAAGTTATTATTATAAAGAAGTAGAAGAACCAAAAAGTGCATATAAAGAAGTAAGAAAAGATGTAACAGATTTAACAGCGACAATAGGAAATTTAAGTGATGGGAAAATCTATAACATTAAAGTAGTAGCAAAGAATGAAAAAGGAGAAAATGAATTAGTAGTAATAGAAGCAATCCAACAATTAGTAAAAACAATTACATTAGATAAAACGACTGCAATAATGAAGCCAAATGCTACTTTGCAATTAACAGCTACTGTTTTACCAGAAAATGCAGAAAACAAGATATTAGAATGGAGTAGTAGTAATGAAAGCATAGCAACAGTAAGTGATACAGGACTAGTAACAGCAAAAACGGCAGGAAGTGTAAGTATCATAGCAAAAGCAACAGATGGAAGTGAAGTAACAGCAAGTTGTAATATTACAGTAAAGATACCAGTAGAAAGTATTAGCTTAAATAAGACAAGTGCGAAAGTAGAGCCAAATAAAATAATTACTTTAGTAGCAACGATAAATCCAAGTAATGCAACAAATAAAGCGGTAACATGGACAAGTAGTAATACTAGTATAGCAACAGTAAGTAATACTGGAGTAGTAACAGGAAAGGCATTAGGAACAGTAACTATAACAGTAAAATCAGTAGATGATACAACAAAAACTAAAAGTTGTACAGTAAAGGTAACAGACGAAACAAATTGGGAAGAAATGAATGAAATAGCAAAAGAGATAGCCAAAACAAGTAGTATTACAAATAGTTCAACACAAGCAACAGTAACAGTAAATGGAGAAAGTAAGACAGTAAAAGTAGGCGATATTTATAAAGTAGAATATAACGGAAAAATAAGACGAGTAAGAGTATTAGGGTTCAAACATGATGATTTAGTCAATACAGGAGTATATGGAGGAAGCCATACAAAGGCAAGTATCAGTTTTGAGTTTTTAGATTTGATGACAGGAGATACGAAGATGCCAATGAATAGAAGTAATACAAACTCAGGAGGCTGGGCAAGTGCAAAACTAAGAACAGATTTAAATGGAAGTGGAAGTAGTATAGGCGGATTAGGAGTAAATTTAAGTAATAAAGCATATATCAAACTGGTAAAGAAGAAATATATACCAACATATAATGTAGCAAGTACAAGTACATGCAATGATTTCTTATGGTTACTAGCTGCAAGTGAAGTAGTGAATAATGGATATAATGGAGGTGGGACGTATGGACAGGCAATAACAAACGAAGGAAAACAATATCAATATTATAAAGGAATAACAGACGCATGGAATATAGCAAACACAGGGCGTAAAAAATACAATGACTTCAGCAGTGAGAACTGGTGGCTTCGTTCACCTGCTTACGGTAATAGTAACGGCTTCTGCCATGTCTCTAGCGCAGGTACTACTAACAACAATTGTAGCGCGAGCAGTAGCGATGGCGTAGCTCCAGGATTTTGCATCTAAGACTAGCGAGAACATAGCCTTAAAACATACGAGAGGGCACTTGCGAATTGATTCAAGACCTTCCTAAGGGGGAAAATAAAAAGACCTTGGAGGAGAGTGTCATGAATTTTGTGTAAAATAAAGAAAAAAATACCTTTTATGATATAATAAATAAAATATCAAGAAGGTATTTTCTTTATGGAAGAAAAAGTGCTAAAGCAATGAATAACTCAGTAAGAGGCTTGTCAACCATCACAGAATATGCTAAAATACTGTTACACAAGCATTTAAAAGGAAAATATATAATAAGGAGATGGATATGAAGAAAGTATCTATTTGGATGTATACCTTAGTACAGCCAATAGCCTCTTTTTTACTAAAAATAGTATATCAACCTAAAATTATCAATAAACAAATTATTCCAAAAGAAGACAGAGTTATTTTAGCAGGAAACCACAAAATGATGCTTGACCCAGTTTTAGTCAGTTGTGGGACAAGAAGATTAATTCATTTCTTAGCAAAGGATATTTTCTTTACAGGAATTCGAGGCTTTTTTATGAAACGAGCAGGAACACTTCCAGTACATAGTGGAAAAATCCATAAAGATTCTTTTAAGTCTGCTATTGATATTTTAAATCAAGATAAAGTAGTGGGGATTTTTCCAGAAGGAACTAGAAATTATACTCAAAAGCAATTGCTTCCTTTTAAACGTGGTGCAGTTACTTTGGCACAAGAAACAGGTAGCAAAATTATTCCATTTGCCATTTATGGAAGGTATTTGCCATTTCATGGATTAAGAATAGAATTTGGTAAGCCAATTGATGTGGTAAATATGGAACTAAAAGAAGCAAATCAATTATTAGAAGATGAAGTAAGAAAATTATTAGTCAAAGCAGAAAAAGAAAAGGCAGGAAAAAAATGAGAATTAGATATAAACCATGGGCAAGAAAAGAACTAGAAGAAAGTAAATTTTATAGAGAAAATGCAGAAGAATTAAAGGGAATGTGGAGAAAAGAATTTGCAAGGCCAAACCAACCACTCTATGTAGAATTAGGATGTGGCAAAGGTGGCTTTATTTCGCAAATAGCATGTAAGCACCCAGAAAATAACTATCTAGGGATTGACTTAGTAGACCCAATGTTAGGTTTAGCCAAAAGAAAAGTAGAGGAGATTTATCAAAAGCAAAATAAAGAAATAGATAATGTATTACTAACTAGATTTGACATTGAACGTATTTTACTCATATTGAGTGAAGAAGATAGCCTTGATAGAATTTATATCAACTTTTGTAATCCTTGGCCAAGAGGAAAACATCATAAAAAAAGGTTGACCCATACAAGACAGCTAGAGAAGTATAGGCAAATTTTGAAAGCAGATGGAAGCATTTATTTTAAAACAGATGATGATAATTTATTTGAAGAAAGTGTTGGATATTTTGAACAAACAGGGTTTAAGATAGAGAAAATCACAAGAGATTTGCACCAAGAACTAGATTTCTGGGAAAATATAGAAACAGAACATGAGAAAATGTTTTTAAGTCAAGGCATTAAAATCAAAGCACTCATTGCTCGAAATAATTAGGAAGTGTTCACATTTCGGACATAAAAAAACGATAAAATAATAACAGAGAATTACTAAGAAAGGGCGAAAAAAGCAATGAATAATATTACTGTTTTAGTAGTAGATGATGAATCTAGAATGAGAAAATTAATTAAAGACTTCTTAGCACAAAAGGGATATAGCATTTTAGAAGCTGGAGATGGGGAAGAAGCGCTTAAAGTATTTGAAGAAAATCAAAATCAAATCAACTTAATCTTACTAGATGTTATGATGCCAAAATTAGATGGTTGGTCAGTTCTTCGCCAAATTAGGCAAACTTCAAAAGTACCAATTATGATGCTTACTGCAAGAGGGGAAGAACAAGACGAACTATTTGGTTTTGAATTAGGTGTGGATGAATATATTTCTAAGCCATTTAGCCCTAAAATTTTAGTAGCAAGAGTAGAGGCCATTTTAAAGAGAACTATGGGAGATAGAACAGAAGTAAAAGACTATGGCGGAATTACCATTGACCCAGAAGGAAGAACTGTTAAAGTAGATGATAAGCAAGTAGAAATGAGTTTAAGAGAATATGAATTATTAAAATATTTAATCGATAATCAAGGAATTGCTTTATCAAGAGATAAAATTTTAAACAACGTTTGGAATTATGACTATTATGGAGATTCTAGAACAATAGATAGTCATATTAAGAAAATTCGTCATAAACTAGGCAAAAAAGGAAAATACATTGAAACTATGCGTGGAGTAGGATATAAATTTGAAGTAAAGGAAAAATAGAAATGGAAAAGCTAAAAGATAAATTCAAATCAGTTCGATTTCGATTATTCGCAGTACTATGTGCTGTGATTATCTTTTTAGTGCTCTGTTTAATACTGATTAACAGCATTGTATTGGAAAATTTTTACGTTTATTCTAAAACTAATACTGTTAAAAAATTGTATCAAAAGATTGATAATTATTATGCTTCCCCTAATTTAAATACAAATTTAGAAAATGAACTTCGTAGAAGTGCTTTTATTAATAACTTTGATATTTTAATTAAAACAGATACAGATCTAATATTATTTACTACTGATAGAGATTTCTTATCTTCTTTAAATCGAATTCAAAGTAGTAATCAGTTAAAAGAACAAGAAGAGAGTGCCATTTTGTATAAAGATGAGAAAATGCAAATTTGTAGAGTGAATGATAAAGCTTCAAACTTAACCTATATTTTATTAACAGGAAATCTCGTAAATGGCTATAGTCTATTTATTCGAATTCCTGTTGCACCAATAGAAGAAAGTGTTAACATTTCGAATAAGGTTTTGATGTTAATTGGACTTTTAACGATTATCATAGCAGCACTTGCGGTTTCTATCATTTCTCGTAAATTTACAGAACCAATTTTAGAATTAAATGATATTACGGAGAAAATGTCTAAACTAGATTTTTCTAAGAAATATCGTATTAAAGATTCTAGTGATGAAATTAATAAATTAGGACGAAATATCAATACCATGTCTGATAAATTGGAAGGAACTATCAAACAGTTAAGAGAGAATAACAAAGAGTTAGAAAAAGACATAGAAGAAAAATCTAAAATAGATGAAATGCGTAAACAGTTTATTTCAGATGTATCCCATGAATTGAAAACACCAATTGCCTTAATACAAGGATATGCAGAAGGATTAGTAGAAAATGTAAATACAGATGAGGAATCTAAAAAATTCTATGCAGAGGTTATTTTAGATGAGACTAATAAAATGGATAATTTAGTAAAACAGTTATTAGAATTGATGAAACTGGAATATGGAAAAAGAGAATTTCATGATAAGGAATTTGACCTAGTAGAATTGATTCAAAGTGTTATTCAAAATTGTCATGTGATGACAGAAGAAAAAAATATAGAAGTATTGTTTGAAGCAAAAGAGCCAGTTTATGTTAGAACAGACGATTTTTACATAGAACAAATTGTTACCAATTACTTTACAAATGCAATTAAGCATGCGGAAGAAAAAGCAGGCAAAAAGCAAATACAAATTAGTATTAGTTTACAAGAAGAAAAGGCAAGAGTATCAGTGTTTAATACAGGGAACCTAATTGCAGAAGAGGAATTAGATAGAATCTGGGGAAGATTTTACAAAGTAGATAGCTCTAGAAATAGAGAAGATGGAGGAAGCGGAATAGGTTTATCTTTAGTAAAGGCAATTCAGAATAATTACAAAAATGCCTATGGGGTAGAGAATAAGCCTAATGGAGTAGAGTTTTATTTTGACATTAACCTGAACTAATAGAAGAGAAGGAGGCGGATGAATTCATCCGCCTCCCAAAATCATGACTTATTTAAGTTATTTTACAGTGACATTACCGTTGTGAGATTCTGCTCTTCCATAGGCAGTATAACCGCCACGGGTACCACGGAAATTATGCCACCATTGTAGGCGTTGAGCGCCATTTCCTTAGCCGAAACTTCATCTTTGATTGCGATAGCCCCATTGTAACTTGAGGCGCTTAGAAACTCGAAAGTACGTGCAGGAATAGCAACAGACAAAGTCAGTCTACCTGTGATGGAACCGCCAATAGAGAGGGACACAATAGCCTCCCGACCATTTTTCGTGATACTGAGAGTAGGCTTTTGGCTAGTGATAGCCTCGCCGTAGAAATGTGCATTAATGGTATCGGTGTCATTGGTAGTTACGAGGATATCAGCAGAGTCGCACTTGATAGTAATTCTGTTGATGTCATTTGCTTGCAGACTTTTCTCCTCATCGAACTTTTGTGAGTTGCCAAACATTCCTCCGCCGGAGACAACGCGCCCGTTAACTATTGTGATGCCACCACAGTTGGTAATGTTGCAACCGTTGATGTTGATGTTCATGAAGTCGAACTTTGTCGTTAAAAGTCGACCGAATTTTCTTTACAAATTCCAAATACCATAGTAGAATAGGTACAATAAAAATTGCAATTTTTTATTTCAGATTTATATATTTTAATTCACAGAAAGGCAGGTATGAGACATGCAATGAGTTACACGAAGAAAAACTTAGACACCTTAAGTCTCCTGCTAACAATTTCTATTTTAATGACTTCCTTTTTTGTTTATTCAAGTATTTCTTTAGCAGCTATTTCAAACAATTTAAATTCGAATAAGGTTTATTCTAAACAAATCTCAATCGAAAATCAAACACAACGACAAATTGTACAAGCCAATTTAACAAATCAGTGGAGAGTTCAAATTCCCAAACTAAATTTAGATGTTCATATTGAAGAAGGAACCACACAGGACATTTTGTTAAAAGCAGTAGGTCATTTTGAAAATACAAGTCAGTGGAATGGAAATGTGTGCTTAGCAGGACATAACAGAGGGTATCAATGCAACTTTTTTCAAAAAATCAAAACTCTAAAATTAGGAGATGAAATTATTTATTGTACTAAACAAGGTAAAAAAATTTATCAGGTACAAACGAATAAGGTCATTCTAGAAACAGATTGGAGTTACTTAGAAAATACCAAAGATGATAGAATTACCTTAATTACGTGTGAAGAAAATCGAGGAGAATACAGAAGATGCATACAAGGTGTGCAAGTATCAGAAACAAAGGATATATTTTAGAGTAAAAATCAGATATGGAAAGGAGAGTATGGTGTATGAAATATACCATACAAAAAAAGTTAATGAAAAAAATAATCAGTGTATTGATACTAATGATAATATTTATTTCTGTATTTCAAAATATTGTATCGGGAGTAACAGAATTAACCTATGCAGACTTGGTAAAAGGAAATCCTATCAAAACGGATGTAGAATTTTATGAGAACGGAATATGGTTTCTTATTGAAGCAAATCATATTGGATATAAGGGTAGCAAGGAAGATTGGCCAGCTTATTGCATCAGTAATGGAAAAGATGGCGTAGAGGAAGTAGGAAATTACAGAGTAACTATTGAAAAATTATTACAAGATGTGAAAAGTAAAGATGTTAATTATACTCAGATATGGAGAACAATTGTCAATGGCTATCCATATAAAACGCCAAAAGAATTAGGAGTAGACACAATACAAGAGGCATATTTCGTGACCAAACAAGCTATTTACTGTGTCATGCTAAATCGAAGTATGAGTTTATATCGTGGTATCTCAGAAAAAGGAAATAGAAATGTAAAGGCAATAGAAAAATTAAGAGATATTGGTTTAAATGGAACGCAAACTCCACCAACAGCAGGGTTAAAAGTAGAGAAAAATGGAGAGTGGGTAGAAGAAAATACAAATTATACACAAGCATATACGGTAAAAGCAAATGTGGAGATTAGCCAATATGAGATAAAAATTTTAAAAGGAATGGATAATGGTGTTTTAATTACTGATACGAATGGAAATGAGAAATTATCATTTCAAGGTGGAGAAACATTTAAAGTTAATATTCCAAAGTCACAAGCAAGTCAAAAAATAGACATAGAATTTGCGGTAAAAGCAAAATGCAAAACATACCCTATTTTCTATGGAGAAACGACTGTAAAAGGAACACAAGATTATGCAATTACTTATAGCGAATTCCGGAGATTTTGCTCAAAACGTAAAATTAACTGCCAATTTTAATAATGGTAGAATACAAGTCAAAAAGATAAATGAAGAAACGAGCATGCCAATAGAAGGAGTTACTTTTGAATTATTAGATGCTAACGGAAAGCAAATTAGTACAGCTACTACTAATGGAGAAGGAATTGCTAATTTTGAAAACCTATATCCGGGAAGTTATCAAATACGAGAAACTTCTACAGGTGAGCATTTTGTTTTAAACCCAGAGACTTTTGATATTGTAGTAGAGTGGAATAAAACAGCGACAAAGACAGTTACCAATAGCTACAAAAAGGGAAGTTTAAAGATAGTAAAAACAGATGCGGAAACTGCAAAACCAATAGAAGGCGTTAGTTTTGACTTACTAGACATAGATGGAAATATTGTTCAAACAGGAACTACCAATGAGCAAGGTGAAATCTTTTTTGAAAATTTAGTAGTAGGAAAATATCAGCTAAAAGAAACAAGCACGAACAAAGATTACGTGCTAGATACAGAAAACACAGAAGTGGAAATTAAATATAACGAAATCACAACTCAAACTATTGAAAACGAAAAGAAAAAAGGTAATATACAAGTTTACAAAGTAGACAAAGACAATCATAAAATAACATTAGAGGATGTCGGTTTTGAACTATATAGCAAAGAGTTAGATAAGCTAATAGGCGTGTATACAACAGATGAGAACGGCGAAATTTTTATTGATAATTTACGAATAGGAGAATATGAGTTAAGAGAAATCACAACTAAAAAAGGATATGAAATTGGTGAAGATGTGAATATTTCTGTGGAATGGGAGAAAACTACAAAGGTAATAGTTGAAAACGCTAAAATACCAAATTCGCCCAAAAAACTACCAAAAACGGGCTTTTAAAAATACAGCAAAGTATTGACTTTCAAGTAGTTTGTAGAATATAATAATAACGATAAAAGACAGAAGATAAGAAAGGAAAATTTATGTTTTCACAAATACTATTTTTAATCATTTTAATTTTATTAAATGCTTATTTTGCAGCAACAGAAATTGCCTTCATTTCTTTAAATGATGCCAAAATCGAAAAACAAGCCAAAGAGGGAAATAAAAGAGCAAAGCAAATTCAGAAAATGTTAAGAAACCCAAGTAAGTTTTTAGCAACAATTCAAATTGGAATTACTTTAGCCGGGTTTTTATCTAGTGCATTTGCATCAGATGCTTTTGCAGACAAGTTAGCACCAGTTTTAAATAATGCTATGCCATTTTTAAGTATTGGAGTTTGGAGAAATATTTCGATTGTCATTATTACCATGATTTTATCTTTCTTCACATTAGTATTTGGAGAGCTAGTACCAAAACGATTAGCTATGAAATACTATGAAAAAATCTCTTATGCAACGATTGGTGTGATTAGGTCAATTTCTATTGTAACAGCACCATTTGTTAAATTATTAACATGGTCTACTAACCTTATTTCCAAACTATTTGGAGTTGGGGAACAAGAAGAGGAAACTGTAACAGAAGAAGAAATCAAAATGATGGTCGACCAAGGAGAAGAAAAGGGAGTTATTGAAGAGACAGAAAAAGAAATTATCAATAACGTCTTTGCCTTAAATGACATTGTGGCATCAGAGATTATGATGCATCGTACAGATATGTTTGCCATTGAAATTAATGAAAACATTTATGAACTTTTAAGTGAAATTGATGATTATAAATATAGTAGAATTCCAGTTTATGAAGAAACCATTGACAATATCAAAGGAATTTTATATCTAAAAGATATCTTAAAATTAGTTAGCACTCAGCAGCAATTTAAAATAGCAGATATCCTAAAAGAGGCATATTTTGTGCCAGAGTCAAAGCCAATTGATGAAATTTTTAAAGAATTACAAACTAGTAAAATGCAAATGGCAATTGTAGTGGACGAATATGGAGGAACAGCAGGGCTACTAACGATGGAAGATATTTTAGAAGAATTAGTAGGAAATATTTTTGATGAATATGATGATGAAGAGTTTGATTACAAAAAGTTAGATGAAAACACCTATCTTATGGAAGGCAGCATTTCACTTTATGAAGTCAAAAAGATTTTAGATATTGAATTACCAGACGGAGATTATGAGACTTTATCAGGTTATCTAATAGAACAATTAGGCAGACTGCCAGAAGAACAAGAACATCCTATTATTGAAGATGAAAAATTAACCTATAAAATAGAACATGTGGAAGATAGACGTATCAAATGGGTAAAAGTATGTAAAAACCAACCGGAAATTCCAGAAAAAGAAGAGAAAGAAAAATAAAATGTAGAAAGGTTTGGGTGGCTAAATGAAAGGAAAGATGAAATGGTTAATCATAGGCATAATCATGATTGCAATTATTGTTGTAGTAGTATTAGTTATTATCAATGAAACAAAATTTGCCTATAAAATTGAAGAAGTAAAAGAAATTAATTACGTAACTTTAGTCAAAGAAGGAAAGTATGGAGTAATTGACAAAGCAGGCAACATTATTATAGAGCCAACTTATAATGGAATTCAAATTCCAAATCCATCTAAACCAGTCTTTATTTGTATTGGTGAGTATGATAAAGAAAACAAAGAATATGATACAAAGGCCTTTAATGATAAAGGAGAGCCATTATTTGGCGAATATGATAGAATTGAAGCAATTTTAGTAGAAACCAATATTGAAAAAACTCCTTATGAAAAAAGTACATTGGCCTATCGCAAAGATGGAAAATATGGTTTAATTAATTTTGAGGGCAAAGTAATTACAGAGCCAATTTATGAAGAAATTACAAGTATGCGTTATAAAGAAGGAACCTTTATTGTAAAACAAGAAGAAAAATTAGGTGTAATTAATTTAAAAGGAAAACAAGTAATTAAGCCAGAATATGAAACGATTACTTCTGATAATTACTACAATGAAAAAACAAAGAACAAGACGACAGGTTTTATTGTAAGCCAAAAGACAGAAAGTGGTTATCGCTATGGATATATCAATCATCGTGGAAAGATGATTTTAAATACAGAATTTACAGAATTGGAAAGAATAACAGGTATTTCTAATGAGAAAGAATTATATTTTATAGCTTTTAAAGAAGGACAAGCAGGATTATTAAGAAATAAAAAAGTAGTTTTAAATTATGAGTATGAGGATATTCAATATAGTTCTTTAAATGATGTATTTGTTGTACAAAGAAATGGAAAACAAGGTGTGGTATCTAGAAAAGGAGAGACAATTGTTAACGCAGAATATGATACGATTACTTTTGGTGGTATGTACATAAATGCCAAGAAAGGCAACACGATTCATTTATTTGATTTAAATGGAACGTCTATTGAGAATAAGGAAGTAATTAGCAAAACTGCAACTGAAAATCCTAATTATTTTATTACAGTTGATACAAATGATATTTATGCTGTGGTAGATAGTGAAGGGAAAACAGTCATTGATAATGATTATAACTACATGGAGTACTTACAAGGAGATTACTTTATTGTAGCAAAAGATGGAAAAAATGGGATTATTGATATTTCAGGAAAGTCAGTAGTAGACCTAGCTTATACTAGTATCTTTCGTTTAAATGATACACAAATTTTACAAGCAGAAAAGATAGAGACTAAGACAATTGATTTATATAGTAGTAATATGCATAAAATTGCAAGCCAAGATAATGCAACCATTACAACAGGTGAAAACTATATTTTATTATCCTCTGATAAAGATTTTGCTTATTATGATTTTTCAGGAAATAAATTAGAAGCGAAAGAGGTATTTCCAAATAATCAACTATTTGCCAAGAAGATAAATGATAAATGGGGATTTGTTGATAAAAGTGGAAATGTTGTTGTGCAAAATGAATATGAAATGGTAACAGAGTTCAACCAATATGGTTTTGCAGGCATTAAAAAAGATGGTAAGTGGGGAGTTATTGCGCAAGCAGACCATAAAGTCATTCAAGAGCCAATATATGAAATAGAATGGACACAACCAAACTTTATTGGAAAATATTATCGTATACGTAATTTGAATGGAAATGAAAGATATAGTGATGATGTTTCGAAGGATGGAGAAAAGGAATAATGGAACTAAGTGAAGAAGTAATTAAATTAGGAAAGAAAGCAGAAGCAGAAGTACAGAGGCAATTTAAGGAAATAGATGAACTTTGTGAATATCATAGTTTACGAGTATTAAAAGCCCTTCAAAAATATCAAATTTCAGATATGCATTTTAATAGCACAACAGGATATGGATATTCTGATGTAGGAAGGGATACGATTGAAAAGGTTTTTGCGGAAGTATTACATACAGAAGACAGTCTAGTAAGAAGCCAATTTATTTCAGGTACTCATGCTTTAACAGTTGCGTTATTTGCGTTTTTACGTCCAAATGATACAATGGTCAGTATTTGTGGAAAACCTTATGATACCTTAGATGAAGTTATTGGAATCGTACCGAATTCAAGTTCTCTTAGGGCTTATGGTGTAAAGTATGAGCAAATTGATTTAATAGACAATGACTTTGATTATGAGGCAATTCGAAGCAGAATGAGTAAAAAAGATGTGAAACTAATTGAAATTCAGCGTTCAAGAGGATATAGCCTAAGAGATAGTATCACATTAGACAAAATGGAGAAGGCGATTCAAACTATTCGCGAAGTAAATAACGAGGTTATCATCATGGTAGACAATTGTTATGGAGAATTTGTTGACAAAATAGAGCCAACTCAAATTGGTGCAGATGTTATCGTAGGGTCTTTGATTAAGAATTTAGGTGGAGGTTTAGCACCAAATGGAGCCTATATTGCAGGAAAGAAAGAATTAGTAGAATTAGCAGCCCAAAGATTAACAGCGCCGGGACTTGGAAAAGAAGTGGGACCTACTTTAGGGATAAATAAGCAAATTTTGCAAGGGCTTTTCTTTGCACCAAGTGTGGTAGCAAGTAGTTTAAAAACAGCAGTATTTGCTAGTAAGTTATTAGAAGATTTAGGCTATAAACCACATCCAAGATATAATGAAAAAAGGTCAGATATTGTACAAACAATTGAATTTGGAGATCCTGAAAAGTTAATTGCTTATTGTCAAGGAATTCAGATGGGGTCTCCAATAGATAGTAATGCTATCCCAGAGCCATGGGATATGCCCGGGTATACAGATAAAGTCATTATGGCAGCAGGGGCTTTTACACAGGGGTCTTCCATTGAACTTTCTTGTGATGCGCCTATTCGTGAGCCGTATATAGCGTTTATGCAAGGCGGACTAACCTACCCTTATGGAAAATTAGGGGTATTGCATGCAGTTCAAAATATCTTAAAGTAAGGAATAAAAAAGTGAAAACGGTTGTTATTGGTGGTGGACCTGCCGGAATGCTAGCAGCATACAGTGCTAGCAAAAATGGAGATAAGGTCATCATTTTAGAAAAAATGAATTCTATTCGGGAAAAAGCTATTAATTACTGGTAAAGGGAGATGCAATATTACCAGTTCTTTTCCTATGGATGATTTTATTGCTAATGTACCGGGGAATGGAATGTTTTTACATAGTTCATTTCATAGGTTTACTAATCAAGATATTCTTCAGCTTTTAAAACAAGAAGGTTTAGAAGTAAAAGAAGAAAGAGGACACCGTATTTTTCCAGTAACTGACCAAGCAAAAGATGTTCTAGAAGCTTTGATGAGAATATTAAGAAAGCAAAAAGTACAAATACAAACCAATAGAAAAGTAGAAGAGATTTTAGTAGAAGAAGGCAGAGCAATTGGTGTGCGATGCTTTTTTCACGGGCAAGAGGAAAACTATATGGCAGATAGGGTGGTTTTAGCAACAGGTGGGAAGAGTTATCCAGTAACAGGTTCCACAGGAGATGGATATGAACTAGCAAAGAAGTTAGGGCACACCATAACCAAATTACAACCTTCTTTAATTCCATTAACAGCCAATAAAACATCATTAGCATTATGCAAGCAATTGCAAGGACTTAGCTTGAGAAATATAGCAATTCAAATAAAGGATACTGTAAAAAATAAAGTAATTTATGAAGATTTTGGCGAAATGTTATTTACCCATTGGGGTGTTTCAGGCCCTGTTATTTTAAGTGGTTCGGCACATTTACTTCGCTATCCAAAGGTACAAGAATTATTAGAACAAGATAAAATAAAGCTTTACATTGATTTAAAGCCAGCCTTAACAGAGGCAAAGCTAGAAGAACGAATTTTAAGAGACTTTGAGCAGGAGAAAAATAGAGAATTTAGAAATAGTTTAAATGGACTATTGCCGAATAAAATGATAGAGCCAATGATTGAACTATCAGGCATTGATAGAAATAAAAAGGTGAATTCTATTACTAAAATAGAAAGAAAAAATCTAGTAAAGCTATTCAAAAATTTTGAAGTTACATTAAAAGGATTTAGACCAATTGAAGAAGCGATTATCACTTCAGGTGGAATTGCAACAAAGGAGATTAACCCTAAAACAATGGAGTCGAAGTTAATACAGGGACTATATTTTGCAGGTGAAGTTATTGATGTAGATGCTTATACAGGCGGATTTAACTTGCAAATTGCTTATTCGACAGGTTTTGTAGCAGGAGGATATCAAAATGAAAACAATTGAGAAGGAAGTATTAGCAGAAATTGTAGAAAAGAAGTCGAAGTTTATTGGAAATCTTTTTTATATAGAAAATGCGCAAGAAGCAAATTCTAAAATTGAGGAAATTCGTAAGAAGTATCATGACGCAAGACACCATTGTTTTGCTTATCGTGTGATAGAAGATAACCGTGTAACGGAAAGAGCAAGCGATGATGGGGAGCCAAGTGGAACAGCAGGAGCGCCAATGCTACAATTATTAAATAAAAATGAATTAGTAAATGTCTTAATAGTTGTTACAAGATACTTTGGTGGAATATTACTTGGTACAGGTGGGCTAGTAAGAGCCTATTCACAAGCAACTATGGAAGCCATGAAAAAGGCAAGCTTAATCCATTTAGAAAAAGGCGAAGTTATAAAATTACCAGTATCTTATCAGAATTTAGCTTATCTTCAATATTATTGCAGAAAAAATGATATTTCTATTTTACAAACGAATTTTGACAAAGAACCTTATAGTATTCTTGAAATGGCAATAGATAAAAAATGCAAATTCCTACATGAAATGGAAGAAAAACAGTTTGATATACAAAAAGTGGAAGTTTTGCAAGAAAAATATATTCAGAAGAGAGTACAAGAAAATGCATAAAAATTAACACTTTTACAATAAAATGGAAAATATTTCCAAAAAGACTTGCAATTTGTAATAAAGCATAATATAATTTTAAAAGTGAAAGCGAGGTTACAAATTTCCAGAAAATGGAAATGTAAAATCTTCTTTGCGAAATTTTGGAGAAAATAGGGGGAAGAAACCGTGAGTGAAAAGATTACAATATTGGTAGCTGATGATAATAATGATTTTACAGCAACATTGTCAAGTTATTTAGAACAAGAAGAGGAAATGGAGATTATAGGAATTGCTAGAGATGGTAATGAGGCATATAATATGGTTCTTGAATTACAACCAGATATTATTTTATTAGATATGATTATGCCACATTTAGACGGATTAGGAGTTTTGGAGAAGATAGCAGATACGGATATGGAAAAAAGACCACTATCTATTATTCTATCAGCAGTAGGACAAGATAAAATTACACAAAAGGCAATTGCTCTAGGAGCACAATATTATATTGTAAAACCATTTGATATCAATGTGCTAGTAAAGAGAATGAAGGAACTTAAAAATTATCAGCCAACGCAATTCAAAAACTTTATTACAAGAGAAATTAAAAATCAATATATTGATATAGCACCAGAAAGAAAGAAGGACCAAGAAAATTTAGAAGCATTAGTGACTAATGTCATTCACGAAGTTGGAGTACCAGCACATATAAAAGGATACCAATACTTAAGAGAAGCGATTATGATGGTAATCAGAGATACGGAAGTGATTAACCAAATTACAAAACAGTTATATCCAGAGATAGCAGGAAAATATAGAACAACGCCAAGCAGAGTAGAACGTGCCATTCGTCATGCAATAGAAGTAGCATGGGGAAGAGGACAAGCAGATACTGTAGAAAACATCTTTGGTTATACCGTTTCTGCAAATCGTGGAAAACCCACTAACAGCGAGTTTATAGCAATGATTGCTGATAAATTACGCTTAGAATTAAAAAGTGCATAAAATAAAAATCCACGGGTAGAACCCGTGGATTTTTATTTAGCCCTTCACTTATTATTTTGGCGTAGAACGCCTATGAGCCCTTACTTTAACACCTGTTGCTTTAGTATAAGAATGTACAGGCACAATCTTTTTTGCCTGCTTTCCTCTAATGCTTGTTTTTGTTTTTGCCATTTCAATACCAATTCCTTTCTTAGTTGGAATTTTTCTTGATAATGTTTTATATCTATGATATAATCATAGTGGAGTAATTACCAAGGTGGGTGACCAACTAAATCCCCATCTATAAAGCTGATAACATGTTTGAGATGTTATCAGTTTTATTTAATTAGATGTTTAATAATTCGTTAAACATATCTCTACGCTTTCCATTTGGTTTATTATTAAAATCGACAGTTTTATACCATCCTAACAGTTTTTTATTTTCATCACTGGATAAGACATTTTTTTTCATTAAGACAAAGTAACCTGTTAAATAAGTGATATAATCTATTCGATTGGGAAGCTTCAAATTGTTTGAGGTAATAAAATTAATTGTCGTATCTAAGGCGTCTAATGTAATAGTAAAACAACTTTTTAACTGTTCAGCAGTTAGATTGCAGAGTTGATTTTCTTTTACATCAGATGGAATAGGGGTAAAGTTTAAAGAGTGTTCTTTACCAATAATAAGTTCTAAAGCACAATTTAAGTTTGCAATAGGAACAGAGACTTCAGTATCTTTTACATTAAAGACATCAAAATTAGCGTCATCTAACTTTTGTTTATAAATTTTTGTATATTGTGCATAAATGTCAATACCTTCCAGTCTTAGTTTAGAAAATTTCATTTGTACTTTTGTAACTCTACTTCCTGCATTATTTAATACTTCAAACCATTCAATTTGCTCTGATTCGCTTAAGTCTTCAGCAAGATTAATGGTATAGTTGTAATCTCTAAGTTTACTTCTAGCTTGTAGTAATACATCTGTCACTTCGGATTTTTTTAGAGATTTAGATTTATTAACATATTCAAAAAAGACACCAGTATCTTTATTCAATAAGATTCCAACAGGAATTTGGCAAGCTTTTATATCTTTTGATGGATTTATAATAAAGACGCCTCTTTGCAGATCTAATACGATATTTTGAAAATCGGGATGATTTATATAAGCTTTGTAATTTGTAGATAATCTTTGTTGTCCATCAGTAACTGAGAGTTGTCCAACTTTAAAAGGTTCAATAATAGTACGATCTATTAAAGTTATTTGAGCGACATTATGAAAATGGTCTGTTATTTTATTAACAGATATAGGAGAAACAGGTGCCTTACCATTTAGTTGATAGTTTAATAAGCTAACTGACTTTTTAATAGACCAACTTATATCCCTTTGATATAATGGAAGGGTGATATCATTTGTTTCTATTTTTTGGCATAAATTTAGTGCAGACATCTGAAATGTTTGCTTGGTAGGATTATAGGCAACGGATTTTTTTAAATTATCATTTATTTTCATTTTTTCTCCTTTCATTTACATCTAAAATATTACAACAATTGATATGAAAAGTCAATATATTTTTCGAAAAAATGCTAACGCAGCGGCGTTAAAATAGAAAAAAAGATAAAATACATAGCGCAGCGCTATAAAAATTAACACAATTCTGCCGCAAAATGCCTACGCAATTGGATAATCACAATTGGTTGACAGAATATATGAATTATGTTACAATAAAAAATGATGTATATTGAAAGAGGTTGCAATTTTTAAGAGTATTACTTTTGTTAGCAGATAATTGCAAAAGTAAGAAAGGGAAAATTGCCGAAATTGAAAAGCAAAATCTGTAACTTTTCAGTTGGGCTAATGCAAAATATGTATTAGACTGTCACAAAAAATAATTGTGGGGTGCTTTCAAACAAATAAGAAATGATTGATAGATTTTTTATGGGTTTGCGAAGGTAACTTTGCAAACCTTCTTTGATGTATATCAAACAAAAAATAAAAGGGGAATGACAATTATGAAGAGTGAATTATTAGAAAATTTACAACAAGCTTGTGAACTAATGACAAGAGATTATCATATGCAAACTGGAAACACACATATTAGATTTAGTGTATTACAACTTCTAGAAGAAAAATATCCAAAGATAACTTTAAAAATAGATTTAGTAAGACAATCTGCTCAACTTTATGACGAATATCAAGGAAATGAAGAATATATTCATATTCCAGACGTTCAGCAAATGTTAAACAATTTGAGGTCTTATCCAGTATTAGGAGCCTTTGACACGCAAAGTGGAGAACTGGAAGGAGTTGTTACCATCAAATATCATGAAAACATCTCCGAAAAAGAAACAGATCCATATTATCCAAAGTCAGATGCAAAATTCTTTTCTATTACAGGTGTTATTGTAAAGCAAAGAGAAAATATGTTAAATAAAGGGATAGGAAGTAACCTATATGCAGCTTGCATACTAGGAATACAAAGATATGCAAGCAAGTATCCAAAGGAAAAGGTAGAGTTAAATGTAGTAATTGACTGTACGAATTTACCGAGTCTATATGCTTTAACAAATGGAAATGAAAAGATAGCAGCTTGTGGCTACCTTGGACGAAATCAAGAACTGCCAGCAGTTTTAGATGGGATTTATACAGTGAGAGATGAAGAACATCATTTAGTAGAAGCACCAACTTATGTTATTCGAATTCCACTTGTACCACAACCGACAGACAAGCAAATAAGACAAAGCCAAGTTTTTTCATATCATACTAAAAAAGGCACACAAAACTATCAACAATATGAAGAATTATTAGATACTATTTTAGAGATGATTAAACAAGATGAAACCTGTTTAATGACACAAATGGAAGACGAAGGAACAGGAGCTGTTAGTTATATTCATATAGAGAATCTACAAATTCGATTGGAAGATGTGAAGTTAGAACGAAATGGAACAGAAAATATTGGAAAAAAAAGAACTCCTAGAAGAGATGTCAGTAACTTTGTAGGACCAATGCCAGACTTAAGAAAAGAGATAGAGGAGGACGAAAGATAAAAATGAAATTAAATACAATACAATTTTTTAAAGAAATTGCCAAAATACCAAGAGAGTCAGGCAATGAAAGACAAATGACAGAGTATTTATGCCAATTTGCAAGAAAGAGAAACTTGTTTTATGAATGTGACCAATATGGTAATGTATTAATTAAGAAAAAGACTGCGGATAAAGAGCCTGTTATTTTGCAGGCACATACTGATATGGTGTGTGAAAAAGAAGAGGGAAAGGAGTTTGACTTTACTAAACATGCTATCGAAGTAGTAGAAGAAAATGGATATTTAAAAGCAAGAGGGACAACATTAGGTGCAGATAATGGAATAGGTGTAGCGCAAATATTAGCCATCTTAGATAGTGATATTCCTTGCAATATTGAAGCAGTTTTTACTGTAACAGAAGAAACATCTATGATAGGAGCAATGAATTTTGATACTAGTAAATTAAAAGGAAATAAATTATTAAATCTAGACGGATTTGAAGAAAATGTTATTTTAATCGAAAGTGCATGTTTCTACGATATTATCTTAAAATTAAAGAATCAATTTAATAAAGCTAAAAATCAAAAAGCATATGAAATTATTTTGAAAGGAATGGAAGGAGGACATTCGGGTTTCGACATTGGTAAAAAACGAGGAAATAGTAATATAGAACTTGCGAAATTACTAGAGAAGATAGAGAATGTGGAAATAAGTGATTTTGTGGGAGGTACTAAATTTAATGTCATTCCTTCACAAGCAAAAGCACAAATTATGACTAATTTAACAGAAGAGGAAATGGAAAAATTATGTCAAATTGCTAAGAGAGAATTACAAAGAAATTACCCCAAAATTGAAGTTATAGTATTACCAAAAAATGAGGAAGAAGTACTTAGTATAGAATTATCCAGAAAATTTTTACAAACGATAATACAGTTCCCTGATGGGGTGCTTTATAAAAATGATAACAAAGAAGTCACTACATCTATTAATTTAGGTGTTGTAAATTTGAAAGAACAAGAATTAAAAGTAGGAATGAGGAGTTCAAGGGCAACCGAAGAACAAGAATGTCTAAGCTTACTTGAAGAATATAGTCAAAAGCATCAATTAGATTTTACTATAATAGGTTCACAACCGGGGTTTGAGTCTAACCCCGAAGACTCTTTAATTCAAGAATTATTAAAATGTCATCCTATAGAAGAATTTCACAAATTGCCAAAGCTAAAATCTGTTCATATTACAGTAGAAGTGGGCTTTTTTAAACAAAAGATGCCAAATCTTCAAATTGCTATTATTTCCCCTAACATTCAAGGAGCACATACTATAAAAGAGTGTGTAGAAATAGCATCTATTAGAAGAACTGACAAGTGGCTTATGAATTTTATTTAAGTAAATCCTTTACTTTTCCTTTTTTCTTGTGTAAAATAAGTATGAAGATTATGAAAAGAGAAAGGATAGATTTATGAAAAAACGAATTATATCATCTATTATGTTAATAATGCTCACTTTTATATTAGGGTTATCTAGCAGAGTATTAGCAACAAATCAAACTATAGTAAATGAGGATATTCCAATTACTAATGTAGTAACGCAAACTTCAAATAATGTAGAAGGGAATATACAAACTCCGTGGACAAACTCTGCTCCAGAAGATTATATAAATAACATTAGTAACCAATTACAAGATATGGCATCGAAACAACCACCAAGAGATACGAGAAGACAAGTAGCTGTTATGGTTATCATTATTATTACAGTGCTTCTTATTGTAGGACTAATAACATGGTATTACATGACAAATCAATAAAAATAAAATGATGCTTGAAAAGATTTGAGCATCATTTTATTCATAGGAGTGGAAATGGAAGAATTTGATTTTGAGCAAGCAAATAATCGTGAATATGTATTAAATGCAGTTAAAAAAGATGGAAAACTGCTAGATTTTGCTTCAAAAGAGTTACAAGATGATAAAGAAATAGCAATGGCAGCAGTAGAGCAAAATCCAATTGCATTAGAATTTGTAAGTACAAGATTAAAAGATGATAGAGAAATTGTATATTGTTCTGTGTCGAGAATTGGTTGGACGGCTTGTTATGCGAGTGATAAATTACGTGGAGATAAAGAACTTATACTAGCAGGTGTAAAAATAGATGGGCAAATTTTGTATTATTCTTCAAAGGAGTTAAGAGATGATAAAGACGTAGTTTTGCAGGCTGTAACAAACAAAGGGCTGATATTGAAATATGCCAGTAGACGTTTAAGGAATGACAAAGAAGTAGTAATAGCAGCAATTAAACAAGATAAAAGAGCAAAGGAATATATAGATTCGGAGGAATTAAAGCAAGATGAAGAGATACAAGCTATCTTAAATCCACCACAGGAGTAAAAATGCAAGATATTAGAGAAAAATTATTTGAATTACAAGATAAGAAATATCAAGAATTTCATAGTAAATTATGTCCAAATGTAGAGGATATTATAGGTGTTCGTATTCCAATTTTAAGAAGATTAGCCAAACAAATTGCAAAGGAAAATCCAAAAGAATTCTTAGAGAAGACTCCCAAATATTATGAAGAAAGAATGTTACAAGGTTTTGTAATTGGCTACATGAAGGCAGAACTAAAAGAGAAATTGGACTACTTAGATAGATTTGTACCAATGATTGATAATTGGGCAGTTTGTGATTGTTGTGTTTCAACATATAAATTTACAAATAAATATCCAAAAGAGATGTGGAAGTATATTCAAAAATATCTTTCTTCACATCGAGAATTTGAACTACGCTTTGCAATCATTATGATCATGGATTACTATTTAACCAGAGAATATATTGACCAAGTTTTAGCCATATATGATAGTATTCAAAACGAAGGATATTATGTCAAAATGGGAGTAGCATGGGCTCTTTCTATGGCATATGTGAAATTTCCCGAAAAGACAATGAGGCTATTACAAAATAACCATTTAGATGATTTTACATACAATAAAGCATTACAAAAAATGATAGAGTCTTATCAAATTGATAAAGAAACGAAACAGAGATTAAAAGAAATGAAAAGAAGGTGAAGTAAGTCATGCCATCATGGGCAATTCATTTAAAGGTAGCAGAAGAATTAGCGAAAGATATGCCAAAAGAGGACTATCAACGATTTCTACTAGGAAATCTTTTGCCTGATGTGAATGTAGGATATTTGATTAATCCTATTTCAAAGAAAATTCCATATAGTGTTACTCATTATGGAAAAATGGAAACTTTTGATGGAAAAACGAGGGAATTTCCAGATTATGAAACATTTATCCAAAACTATGCAGGGGATATCAAAGACCCTCTTGTATTAGGATATCTAGCACATTTGGCAACTGACTTTTATTGGAATTATCAAACATATATTAAAAAAGGAATTTATGAGAATGGTAAAATGATAGGCTTAAAAGGTAAAGAAAATATGATTTTTGGGGAAAGTGAGTTGTTAAGGAAGACAAAGGTAGACGACTTTAATAGCCTTTCTTACCATCTATACCATAACCATTTGGTAGAGATTCCGAAATTTCAAAATGATTTAATAAAAGAAGTACAAAAGGTAAATGAGGTTCATATTGAAAAGGTAGATTTAGAAGGTGTGAATCAATATTTTACAGAAATTCCTGAAAAAATACAAAAGGAAAATAAAGCATTTAAAATATTTAGCTTAGAAGAAATGGAGCAAGATTTAACCGAGAATGTGAAGTTTATACAAAATCTTTTAAAAAAAATAGAATAATTTAATTAGAACATCAAAGAATAAGTAATGGTGATAAAAATGAAAATGTCTTGGATTAAATATGAAAAAGACGCCAGAAGTTTTCGCCTGCCAGAAGCTTTAGGCTTTGATGTTTTTAAATTGCAAGATTTAGAGCAGACTGATAATACCATCAAAAAATTAATTGGGCAAAATTATGACACGATTATCCTTTCTAATGAAGTAGCAGGTTTTTCGGAGGATATTATTAAAAAATATCAAAAAGATAAAGAGATTAAAATTGTCATTTCTCTAGATAAAGATTAATAGGATAGAAACAAGGAGAATGACAAAATGGAAGAATATATATTTGTTTGCATTGGGACCAATCAGCTATTAGAGGACTCGTTTGGCCCAAGAGTAGGAGAAATCTTGGAGAAAAAATTTAAAGAGATTTCGAAGGTAAAAGTATTAGGAACTATGAAATGCCCGATTCATTTCCAAAATGCTCCTGTTTTTGTGGATTATCTTAAAACAGAGAAAAGTAAATTAATAGTCATAGACTCTGCATTAGGAGAAGAAGAGTTAATTGGAAATACTTATATGAATCGAGGAGGAATAGAAATAGGAAAAGCTTTTGGAAAAAGCTTTTATTTTCCTGCCCATTGGAATATTAAGACAATTGTAGGAAAGAAAGAAGAAATGGCACAAAATAGGAAATCAGTCTATCAAATGAACCAATTGGCACAAAAATTGGCAAGTCAAATTGCGGAAGTGATGAATAGACTAATTTAAAATTTTTATATTCACTTGTATAGAAATAACTAAAAATGGAAAAAATACAACTAATCAATAGAAACAGTAAGAAAGGAAATAGGGAAAATGAATACAGGTGGAATGAAAAATATTGTAATATTAAAAGATTTGCCTTCTAATTTAGTAGAAGAGGCAATTGTGTTTTTGAAGGAAAATCAAAAGTTAAAAAAACCAGAATTAATTGATGTGGAAGTAAAAAATCAAAATGCAAAAGGGGCAGCTAAAACAGAGAAAAACCCAAAAGACTACATTATCAATGAAGCACAAATGCTAATTGCAGATTACATTTCTAAAGTAGAGAATAGCCATAAAAATGAAGAATATCCTTACAAGAAGTTAAAGAAAAAATATCGATTATTAAAGAAAGTGAGCTGTGCTCTAACAATAGGGCTAGTCACCAATATTATTTTATTATTTGCTCTTTAAATTTAAGAATAATACACCTCATCCTGACATATACATGAACCAAGATACTACAAAGGAAGAGGTGTATTTTTGTGGAAAAAACAATATCTCCAGAAGAAAGAATAAGACGAGCAGAGGAAATTTATTATAGAAGAAGAGAGAATAATCACTCTGTCAGAATGTCTAGTAGTCAAGTAAAAGAAGGAAATGAAAGCAGAAAAATTTCACTTTATAAAAAAATGGCAATACAAGTTTTAACTTGTATTTTGATTTATTTAGTTTTTTCACTCATCAAAGAAGCAAACTATATTTTTTCAGCAGATGTGATGAATAAAACAAAAGAGTTTTTAAGTACAGACATTAATTTTGAAGTAATAGCAGGCAAAGTAGGACAGTTTTTCCAAGATAATCAGGACAAACTAGATTTTTTGGGTAGTTGGTTAAAAGAAGATGGTAACCAAGAGGAAAATCAAAAAGAACAAAATGTAGAGAATGCACAAGATAGTAACAACCAAGAACAAAATACAGAAGGAGAAAATAAACAACAGGAGAACAAACAAGAAGGAAATACTGAAAAAGAAAATAAGACAGAGAATAAAGAAACTGAAAATAAGGTGACTAATGAAGCAAAAGGAAATACTACCAATCAAACTGGAATAGGTGGAGCGTCTAATAATGAAGCAACAGTAACGACATCTTCTAGTGGAAGTAGTAGTAAAACACAAATGCAAAAAGATGCAGAATATATTAAAGCTAATTTTAAATTAGGTCTTCCCTTGAAAGGACCAGTTACTTCACGCTATGGAAAAAGAGAGGCAACAGAAATTGTGTCAGAAAATCATTATGGCATTGATTTAGGTGTTAATGTTGGTACAGAAGTATTTGCTGCAATGGAGGGAAAAGTAAGCTTAGTGTCCAATGAGGGAGAGTATGGAACTCATGTCAAAATAGTCAATAAAGATGTTACTACTATTTATGCACATTGTAGTAAAATTGTAGTAAAAGAAGGAGCAACAATTAAGAAGGGACAAAAAATAGCACTTTCAGGAAATACTGGAAGAACAACAGGACCACATCTACATTTTGAAATACGAAGAAACAATAGAACAGTTGATCCAGAACTAGTTTTGAAATTTTAAGTGGAAGAGGAAATAATATGAGTATTAAAATAGATTTGAGAATTTTCTTGTTTGGAATTCTTTTTTTCTTAACCAAACAAATTGAAATCTATGCGACCATTATGTTTTTTGCATTTCTACATGAAATAGGACATTTGTGTGCTGGGCTGTTATTAGGTTTTAAGCCTAAGAACATGAAAATGACACCCTTTGGTTTTCAGATTACGTTCAAGACCTGTATAGAAGATTATAACCAAAAAAAGAGGAAAGGAAATGAATTATGTGTGAAGAAAATAGTGATTTATCTAGCAGGCCCAATGATAAACCTTTTTCTCGTTTTAATTTGTTTATTGTGGAAAACTAAGCTCATAATTCCAAAAGAAACTATTATTTATAGTAATCTATTATTAGCAATTTTCAATTTACTTCCTATTTATCCATTAGATGGGGGAAGAATTTTAAAAGAAGTAGTACATATTTTTAACGGAAGAAAAGTAGCGTATCAAAAGAGCAATTTCATTTCTTTTGTTACAGTAGTTATTTTAACTATATTAACTAGTATCTTAATTTTATATATTCATAATATTGCATTTTTAATTATTTTGGCATATTTGTGGTACTTAGTAATCAAGAACCAGAAAGAATACGAATTGTATGAGAAGACAATAGAGTTGGCAACACGATATAGATAGAAAAAAGTGCTTCATTTGACAAAAAAAGGAAAACATAGTATAATAGGAAACATCGGAATATGTTTTAAAGTACGGAAGAATTAAAACAAGCATATTCATTTTGTGTATAAAAAATGAAAATTACTCCATAATTTCAAAGAGAGAAGAGAAATGTTGGGGAGTAAGAAAAGTGTTTAAATTTTAAGACGAGGCGAATTCTATTCGCTTTTCTTCGACGTTAAAATGTACGGAATTTAATATAAAGGAGAGAAAAAACTTAGATGACAAATGAAGTAAAAACAAATGAGACACAAGAAAGCGGGTTGCCAAGAAAACAAAACCGTAGAACAAATGAGAGAACTGCAAGAAGTAGTTCAGAAAGAAGAGAAAGTAAAACTTCTAATTATAGAACAAGAAGGACGACAAATACTAGAGAACAAGCACCAAGAGAGAAAAGAGTGAAAGAAGAAAACGGAAAGACAGTAGAGAAAGTGATAGAAGAAATAAAGGAGGCAAGGAGAGTACCTAGAAATGCAGGGGCAGAAACTAGAGGTGCTAGAACAGAAAGCAGAACGCCAAGAGAAACTCGTAGTTCTGATAGAACCACAGATAGGACAACAAGAACTAGGACAAGAAATACAAAGACAAATCATCAAGATATGATGAAATTCAACTTTAAGAAATCAAACTTAAAGATTATTCCACTAGGCGGATTGGAAGAAATTGGGAAAAATATTACTGTTTTTGAATATGAAGATGAGATTATTTTAGTTGATTGTGGATTAGAGTTTCCAGGTGATGATATGCTAGGAGTAGACTTAGTTATTCCAGATATCACATACTTAATCAAAAATCAAGAAAAGATTAAAGGATTAGTAATTACGCATGGACACGAAGATCACATTGGTTCTATACCATATATTTTAAAACAAATTAATATACCAATTTATGCAACAAAATTAACTTGTGCTTTAATTAATAACAAATTAGAGGAACACCATCTACAAAGAAGCACAAAAATGCATATCGTAGAACAAGGACAAACTATTAACTTTGGCAAAATGCAAGTAGAATTTATAAGAAGTAACCATAGTATCCCAGATGCAGTTATGCTTGCCATTAACACTCCAGTAGGAATAGTGTTACACACAGGAGATTTTAAAATTGATTATACTCCAATTGATGATAAGGTAGTTGATTTAGGAAGAATTGCAGAACTAGGAAATAAAGGAATTTTAGCATTATTGTCTGATAGTACGAATAGTGAAAGAAAAGGTTTTACTATGTCAGAGAGCAGTGTTGGTGAAGTGTTTGACAGACTATTTCTAAACAATTCAAAGAGAATAGTCGTAGCAACATTTGCTTCAAATGTACACCGTGTGCAACAAATAGTCAATTCTGCTATTAAGTATGGTAGAAAAATTGCAGTATGTGGTAGAAGTATGCAAAATATGATAGAAGCAGCAAGAGAACTAGGATATATCAAAGAAGCGGATACGGTATTTATTGATATTGACAATATTAAGAACTATCGCGATGACCAATTAGTTATCATTACAACAGGAAGCCAAGGGGAAGCAATGTCAGCTTTAACGAGAATGGCAAATGGAGAGCATAAGAAAGTGACGATTACACCTAATGATATGGTTATTATCTCTGCAACTCCAATCCCGGGAAATGAAAAATTAGTATCGAAAGTTATTGACGACCTAATGAAAATTGGTGCAGAGGTAATTTATAGTTCACTAGAAGACGTCCATGTATCAGGCCATGCTTGCCAAGAAGAGCAAAAATTAATTTTGACTTTAGCAAAACCAAAATACTTTATTCCAGTTCATGGTGAATATAGACAATTAATTGCACATGCAGAAACTGCTAAAAAATTAGGAATTGAAGGAAAAAACATTTTCTTAATGAATAATGGTAGAACTTTAGAGTTAAATGAAAATGAGGGCAAACTAACCACTTCTGTTCCAAATGGCAAGGTGTTAGTAGATGGATTAGGTGTAGGAGATGTTGGAAATATTGTATTACGCGATAGACAACATTTATCACAAGATGGTTTGATTATTATTGTTGTTGGCATGGATTCTAATACAGGAGAAATTGTTTCGGGTCCAGATGTAGTTTCAAGAGGATTTGTGTATGTAAGAGAATCCGAAAACTTAATGGACGATTTGAAACGTGTTATTCGTGATGAAGTACGTAAATTAGAAGAAAACCATGTAAGTGATTGGTCAACGATTAAATCTACTTTAAAAGATGATTTAAGAGACTATATTTTTGAAAAAACAAAGAGAAACCCTATGATTCTGCCGATCATAATGGATGTATAATAAGTAAGAAAGAGAAATAAAGTATGAGAGATTTATATGAGCCTAGAAATTCAAAATATTCCTATGAAAATAGTGATGTATTAATAAACTACTTAGATATTCATAATACAAAAGATTTACTTTATTATGAAGCTAAAATAACAGCAGCAAAATCTTTAGGATTAAGACAAAGAGGAATTACAGGAAATTTTGATAAGGCACACTATCTCTCTATACATCAATATTTATTTGAAGATATCTATCCGTTTGCAGGAAAGCTAAGAGAAGAGAACATCAGTAAAGGAGAATTTCGCTTTGCTCAGTGGGAGTATGTAGAACAGGAATTAGGTAGATTATTAGAACAGTTAAAACAAGAAAACTTTTTGGAAGGGTTAGAAAAAGAAAAATTAGCAAAAAGACTAGCCTACTATTTATCTGAAATGAATGTATTGCACCCATTCCGCGAAGGAAATCGGGAGAACCAACAGAGAATTCATTAGACAATTGGCTTTAAAAAATGGATATATTTTAAATTTAAAAAGAGTAAATCCAAAAGAGACATTAGAAGCTAGTATAGAATCTATTGTAGATACTAGCAAGTTAGAAAAAGTCATAGAAGAGTGTTTGGAAAAAATAGATAAATAAGGAAATTAAGTGATAGTAAAAACATTATAATAACAACATTTGACCTTGCTGGTCGCAGGCTACGCTGCGACAGGCGTTCGCAAGCTCACCTTGCGCGGTCTGCATTTTTGTTATTATAATGTTTTTTCATTTTTTTCTTTTAATTTGTAACTTTTTTCAAAAAAGGCTTGATATTTCTAATAACTTGTATTAAAATTTAGATGAAGTGGAGCAAAGTGGTGAAAAGTGGAACGAAATGTTAGCGAGGTGAGTAAAAGTGTTAATAGGTGAATATGAACATTCTCTAGATATAAAAGGCAGACTTATTTTACCTGCCAAAATTAGAGAAGATATGGGAGAAAAATTCATCGTAACCAAAGGCTTAGACGGATGTTTATTCGGCTTTTCACAAACAGAATGGGCTAATTTTGAAGAAAAATTAAAAACACTACCACTTACTAACAAAAATGCAAGAGACTTCGTAAGATTTTTCTTGTCAGGTGCTATAGAATGTGAAATTGACAAACAAGGAAGATTTTTAATAGCAGGAAACTTACGTGAATATGCAAAATTAGAAAAAGACACTGTCATTATTGGTGTAGGAACTAGAATCGAAATTTGGGATAAAGAAAAATGGAAATCTTACAACAGTGATGAAAATATTTCAGCAGATGAAATTGCTGAGAATATGACAATGCTTGGTATATAACTTGCAAAAGTTTATATAAAAACACAAAAGACTTTTAAGATACAAAAGATAAGAATTTGAAGTTTACAAAAGAGGGAAATCACAAAAGACAAAGTAAATAAGTTTTACGAAAGATAGAACTTTCTAAAGAAAAATAATTTATTTACGAAAGAAAGAAAAAAGAAATAATGGAACAAAAGAACATAAAAATCACAAAGGACGAGAATTAAAAAATGAGCATAACAGTTGGTATTAGTATACCAACTGATTGTGCTATCCAAGAAACATTCTCATATTACAAAAAAGAAGGAACAAATAAATGGAATTTAAACACGAACCAGTAATGTTACAAGAATGTATAGAAGGATTAAACATTCGTCCTGACGGGATTTATGTAGATGGTACCTTAGGTGGTGCAGGGCATAGTTTAGAAATTGTAAAAAAATTATCTGCAAAAGGAAGACTCATTGGAATTGACAGAGATGAAGAAGCGTTAGTTGCAGCAAAAGAAAGGCTAACTGAGTACCAAAATGTTACTTATGTTCATGGAAATCATGACGAAATGCAAAGTATATTAACAGAATTACAAATAGAAAAAGTAGATGGTATTTTATTAGACTTAGGTGTTTCTTCTTATCAACTAGACGAAAGAAGCAGAGGTTTTAGCTATATGGGAGATAACCCATTGGATATGAGAATGGATACTTCCATAGGAATAACAGCTAAAGAAGTAGTAAATCAATATTCGGAAGAAAGACTATCTAACATTCTTTGGAAATATGGAGAAGAAAAATTTAGCAGACAAATAGCAAAAAGTATTTGCAAAATGCGTGCAAAAAAGGAAATTGAAACTACTAAAGAATTAGTAGAAATTATAGAAAACACGATTCCTAAATCAAATCAAAAAGACGGGCACCCAGCCAAAAGAACATTTCAAGCAATTCGAATTGAAGTAAATAATGAAATCGAACCATTATATCAAACCATTATTCAAAGTGTGCATTGTTTAAAAGAAAATGGAAGACTAGTAGTGATTACATTTCATTCATTAGAAGATAGAGCAGTCAAAGAAGCAATGATAGAATTACAAGGAAAATGTACTTGCCCAAAAGATTTACCATATTGCATTTGTGGCTGTCAAAGTTTAGGCAAGGTTATTAACAAAAAGCCAATTGTAGCGTCAAGAGAAGAATTGGAAAGAAATACAAGGTCTAAAAGTGCAAAAGTAAGGATATTTGAGAGAAAATAGAAATAAAGAAGCAAAAGAGAAGGAGGTGAAACTTATGGCATATGCAACGAGAAGGGCAGGATATCAATATGAAACAAGCCCAAGAAAATTAAAACCTGAATATGAGCTGCAAAAAAATCCATATAGTAAAAAGAAGAGTTCTACATTAAAGCAAAAAGAAAAAGAACAAAAACCAAAAGAAAAAAGACAATTAAAGCCAAAGGTAAAAGTAGTGTTATATGTATTGATGGGGTTTGGAATTTTATTTGCCATAAGTTATCGCAACTCTCTTATCACAGCAAGCTTTAACAAGAAAGAAGATATGAAAAAAGAGTTGAGTGTGATACAAAAGGAAAATGCACAATTAAAAATTAGTATTCAAAACAGTTTAAATCTAGCTAATGTAGAAAAATCAGCAACAGCAATGCTAGGAATGAAAAAGCTAGATGATTCACAAAAAGTATATGTGAACCTTCCTAAAAAAGATTATGTTGAACCAGCAAGTGAGCAAGTTATGGTAACAGAGGAAAAAGGTTGGTTTCAAAAGATGATAGAAGGAGTTACAAGTTTATTTAAGTAAAACTACTGCTAATAAAGAAATAGGCAGTAGTTTTTTACAATGCATGAAAATCAATTGACTTGCATATAGAATTGTAATAGAATCAAGTAGAAATGAAAGAAAAAAGAGGGAAAATAATGGGGAGACATTCACAAACAAAAGCACAAAAAAAGAAGAGTATTTTGATTAATCTTGTTTTTTTATTAGCTAGTTTTATTGTCATATTTGGTTTTACAATTGCTATCTGGATAAGAGGACAACAAGAGGAATCTATTATAGAAAATAGACCACTAGCAAAGTTTCCAAAGTTTAGTTTAAATGACTTTTTTCAAGGGAAATATCAAGAGGAGTTGGAAAAGAGTTTATCAGACCAAATGATTTTAGGACAAAGTATTAAAACAGCTATGACAAGTGGAAAATCAGAATTAATAGGAGAATGGCAAAAAAGACTAGTAGCCAATATGGAAGAAGAACAACCAACAGAAGAGGAGACACAAAATCAAACCACAGAGGGCAAAGTTGAAGAGAAACCAAAAGAAGTAAGAAAAATAAAATACATGCCAATTTCAGGTGGAAATGTATATCATTATGGAGATTCACCTTACATGGTATTCAAATGTAGAAGTTTGAAAAATGCAAAAAGTAAAATTGATGAAATGGCACAGTCCTATCAAAAACATTTTAAAGATATTGATTCTTATTTCTATTTTGTCAATATTAGTAAATCTATAGATTTTAATAAAGTAGACGAAACAGAAAATGAGTTTTTAACTTATATTAAGCAAGCATTTTCAGATTTTCAATGTGACGGACTAAAAATAGATAGTTATGAACAATATATGGATTATTTTTATGAAACAGACCATCATTGGAATTACAAAGGTTCTTATCAAGGATATAAAGATGTGATAAATTTGATGTTACCAGAAGAAAAGGTATTAGAACCAATTGAAACTAAAACTTTTAATACTTATTATTATGGTTCAAATGCAAGGACTACAGCAGTATATACAAACAAAGAAAAGTTTACAGTATATGATTTTAAACTTCCAAAACACACAACTTATGTGAATGGAGTAGTGTCAGGCTATGGCAATAGAGATATGTACTACAATAATGGATATTCCACAGAAAAAGGTTATAACCATTATGCAGCTTTTTATGGAGGAGATTTTGCAGAAGTATCTTTTGATTTTAAACAGCCAGAAAAAGAGAATTTATTAGTTATTGCACCATCATATTCTAATGCAATTAACAAATTAGTAGCAAGTCACTTTAATAAAACTTACTATATTGATTTAAGACATTATCAAAATACTTATGGAAAAGCATTTAATCCAGAAGAGTTTTGTAGGAAAAACAAAATCGGTAAATTCTTATTCTTAATTAGCATTGACCACTTAACAAATGGAAACTTTGAACTTGCAAATTAACGAAAACAAAGGGGAACAAATATGGTATTTAGTAGTTTTACATTTTTATTCATTTTCTTACCATTAGTACTTTTAACCTATTTTTTAGCAAAGAAAAGACAATTGCGTAATATTGTATTACTTGTTTTTTCACTCATCTTCTATGCTTGGGGAGAGCCAGTTTATGTGCTTTTGATGTTATTATCCATTATTGTCAATTACTTTATAGCACTGAAAATAGAAAGAAGAAAAAGGGGAAAAAAGAAGTGGATGATAATAGATGTCATCTTTAATTTAGGTGTAATTGGCTTTTTTAAATATGGAAACTTTATCATACAAAATATCAATAGTATTTTTCATAGCAATATAGGGGAAATGGATTTAGCTTTGCCAATCGGCATTAGTTTTTATACCTTCCAAGTATTATCCTATGTGATTGATGTATACCGTAAAACTGTACCAGCACAAAAAAGTATAGTTAATTTAGGAATGTATGTTACACTATTTCCACAACTCATAGCAGGTCCAATTGTAAGATATGAAACAGTTGCAGAAGAAATAGAAAATAGGAAAGAAAATTTTACAGAAGTAGTAGAGGGGCTAAAGAGATTTTTTATAGGGCTTGGGAAGAAAGTTTTAATTGCCAACCAAATGGCATTAATTGCAGATACGATTTATGGTGGAGATTTAGCAACTACAGGAACAGTAAGTTTATGGTTAGCTGCTATTAGTTATACTTTGCAAATCTACTTTGACTTTAGTGGCTATTCTGACATGGCAATTGGTCTAGGCAGAATGTTTGGCTTCCACTTCTTAGAGAATTTTAATTATCCATATATAGCCAAAAGTATTACAGATTTCTGGAGAAGATGGCATATTTCACTTTCTACTTGGTTTAGAGACTATGTTTATATTCCATTGGGAGGAAATCGTGTTAGTAAATTCAAATGGCTTAGAAATATTTTAGTAGTATGGTTATTAACAGGATTATGGCATGGTGCTTCTTGGAACTTTATTTTATGGGGAGTATATTATGGTGTAATTCTTATAATAGAGAAGGTGTTTTTAGGCAGAATAATTGAAAAATTACCAAAAGTTTTGCAACATATTTATGCTTTGTTCTTTATCATTATTGGTTGGGTAATCTTTCGTGTAGAGGATTTTTCACAAATGGGAATAGTACTTCAAAAAATGTTTACCTGGCAAGCTTCAAGTATAATAGATAATATTGTTTTGAATTTTGATGTTTTTTCTTCTTTACCATATATTTTAATAGGTATTATAGGAAGTATGCCACTTTGGACAAAGGTAAGAGAAAAAAGAAAACAAACAAATTCTTATTTGATAGTATCTAATCTATGGAGTTTTGGAATTTTCATGTTATCTATATGCTTTTTATTAGTAGCAACTTATAACCCATTTATTTATTTTAGATTTTAAAAGAAGGAAGGTAAAACAATGAAAGTGTTAATAGCGACAAAAAATCAAGGAAAAATTGAGGGAGCGCAAAAGGCATTACTACATTATTTTGATAATGTAGATATTGAAGGAATACCAGTAGAATCAAATGTAAGTGAACAACCAGTAAATGATGAAATATATGCTGGTGCAAAAAATAGAGTTAGAAACTTAAAAGAATATGCAAGGCAAAATCATATAGAAGCGGATTTATTTTTATCAATAGAAAGTGGAATCAATAATGTTTTAGGAAGATGGATGATTACTAATATTGCAGTGATTGAAGATAATAACGATTTTGAAAGTTATGGAACAAGTCCATCATTTCCTGTACCAGATAAATTAGTAAATGATATTATAGATACCGATTTAAGTCAAGTAATGAATAAAGTGTTTACTAAAGATGATGAAAGACATAATAAAGGTGGAGGAATACAATTATTAACACATGGTAAAATTTCTAGAATAGACTTAACGCAAATGGCTTTTATTATGGCATTAACAAAATATATTAATGAGGAAAATTGGAGATAAGTATGAAAAGGGTATCCTAAAATAGGAAGCCCTTTCATTTTCAAATTTATTAACTAGAATGTAGAAAAATGTCAGTTTCTGTCGTACGAAATTTCTTGCAAAATATGACAATAATAACTATAATATGCTTATATTTTTTAGTCAATCTATTTTTATTCTATTACTAAATTTATTTCATAGGAGGATTTTATGTCAAAGCCATGTTTTAGTTCAAAGAAGATGTTATCACCAAAATTAGATATAGTATTTCAAGCTCTATTTGGAGATGTAGGAAGTGAAAAAATTACAGGAAAATTTTTACAAAGTATTTTAAAACAGGAAGTTAGTGAGGTAGACTTAAGTCAAAATATAGTACTAAGGAGAGAGCAAGAAGACGATAAATTAGGTATCTTAGATATTATTGCTAAAATAAATGAAAAAGAATATTGTAATATAGAAATGCAATTAGTGGACACAGGAGAAATTAGAGAAAGAATACTATATTATTGGAGTAAGATATATACAAGGCAATTAAAAAAAGGGCAAGAGTATAAAGAATTGGAAAAAACAATTGTAATTCTAATAGCTAATTTTGCAATAAAAGGGTTAGAAGATTTAAAATATCATACAGAATGGAAAATTATGGATAAAGAAACTCAAAAAGTAATCTTGACAGATAAGTTCGAGTTGCGTATAATAGAATTACCAAAAATAAAAGAGGAGGAACAAGAAGAATTAATCGATTGGCTACTCTTTTTGGAAAATCCGCAATCTGAAAGGGTGAAAACAAAAATGGAAGAAAATGAAGAGTTGAAAGAAGCAGTAGAGAAGTTAGAAGGAATGAGCGAAGATGATTATATGCAAAGAATAGCAGACTTAAGGGAAAAGGCTATATTAGACTATAACAGTGGAATGGGAAATGCATTAAGAAAGGGAATAAAGAAAGGAAAACTAGAAACTGCGAAAAAGATGTTAGAAAAAGGAATGGATATAGATACAATTATAGAAGTAACAGGATTAAGTAAAGAAGAAATAGTATCCTAATTGAAGAGAATGAAAGAAGACAATAATTGCTACAAGACTTGCAATTATTGTCTTTTATGTTATGATAGGAAAAGAAAGCGAGAAAACGTATGAGAGAAATTAATAAACAAGAATTACATAGCATTTTTCAAGGAATTGCAAATAAAAATGAAAAGGAATTTAATCAGTTTTATGAGAAATATCATTTGCTAGTTTATCGTATTGCATTTTCCATTTTGAAGAATAAGGAAGATAGTGAGGATATCAAACAACAAGTGCTTTTGAAGATATGGAAAATGGAGAAAGAAAAGTTGCCAACAAGTAATGAAGCGAGTTGGCTATATACCATAACCAAAAATGAAACCTTAAACTATCTAAGAAGTCAAAAGCAAGAATTTAATGTAGACGATATTTATTATATCATTGATGAAAAACAAGAATTAGACCAGATAATAGACAAAGACAGCTATCATAAAGTAATTGCAAAATTAAACCAACAAGAGCAAGAAATTGTATCTCTTAAGATACTATCTAAACTTTCCTTTAAAGAAATAGCGCAGGTGTTACATATGCCGATTAGTACAGTGCAATGGAAATATTATAAATCATTATACACCTTAAGAATATTACTAGGTAACCTAACTATTTTGATTGTATCTGTTTTAAGTTTACAAATAGGAAGAACCGCTAAAGGTGGACCAGTTTTTTCAATATTACCAGAAAAGAATAAGGAAGACAATGTAGGAGAAATGGAAAGCACTGGAGATGAAAGTGCAAAAGGGGATAATTTAACAAATGTAATGCCAGATGTTAGTGAAATAATAGAGAAAGACCCGATAGAGGAAAATACGATAAAAAATGAAACAATACAGCCTGATATTCCTCAAAATGTAGTAACTTATTCCAAAACGCAAATTGGCTTGCTTGGCGTTACAGTGATTAGTTTCATTTTCACTATTATTTTTTCAATTATTTTTATTAAACACCAACAAAATGCAAGAAAAAAAGTGTCTAAATAGTAGAAAGGTTAAAATGGTGAGAATATGAAAAATGTATGGAAATTAATCATTGCAATGCTAATAGTGATAGTTGTTCTGCTAGGAATGTTATATGTTATTGACACAAATAGAATGAAACAAAATAAAGCAGTTTTATTTAGCACTTGGGGAAAGAAATATGGTAAGCCAACAGAAGAGGAAAACAAAAATGGAGATGATAATAGTACAGAATATTCTATAGAACAAGCAATTCAAGAGGGATGTTTTGTGATAACAAATGATAATAAACTTTATAACAAAGACAAACTAGATAGATTTATAAAGAATACAGATATTAATGCAAAAAATAGAAAAGAAGACAAGATTAAAATTGTGCAATATACCAAAGAAGGAGATCCTATTATCACAGAATTAAGTTACCAAATAAAAGATGAAACATATTTGTTTAAAGGAGAACAAGTTAATGAAACTACTTATGTTTTAAAAGTAGATAACACAAGGGATAAATTGGCAGCAGAAGATGACAGAAAAATAATAATAGATGAGGACATACCAGGGCAGTTCTTTGGAATAGGAGAAAGAAAAGAAGGAAAAACTGTCCATATTGAACTAGATTTATATGCAATAATAGAGTATGCAACAAAAGAGGCAAAACAATATAAAACTATTGAAGTTTGCAGTTATTCAAGTGATAGTGAAAGGTTTGAAAATCAGTCATTTTATGGAACCGTAATAGAGTCTAAGCAAGGCTATATTATAGTAGAGCCAAGAGAAGGGGAAACTATTAGAAAATCAGCTGATAAAATTTCTATTAGTTTAGGAAAAAATAATGGTGTAATATATGCAATTGGAACAAATGTAAAGGTAACTTATACAGGAGAAATCATGGAAACATATCCAGCCCAAATAGTTGCGACTAATATTGAATTAAAATTCGCTGAAAATTTTGAAATAAAATTTTATGGTAAACATCCTCAAACAGATAATAAAATTGGTAAAATTTTAGAGAAATCAGAAACCAAGCAATATGATTATAATATTTATAGTTATGATGGAACTGTTAATATTCTAATTGATGGAGAAGAAATGTCCTTCAGAAAAGCTTTATTAGAAAATAAAATTACAATGAACGAAGTTTTACAAAAAGCAAATCAAGATATTCCAAATGCAATTATCTATAAAGATGGAGGAAGTATGGAATATCATTATAAGGATTATACGATTATAAAATGCCACACAGAAGCGGGAAATAGAGATGTGTATATAGGTGGACCAAAATTAAATATTAATGATTTAAGTTTATAAAAGAAAAAGTCTTCAATATGAAGACTTTTCTTTTGTGCCTAAGCTTTAATCTTACCACAAGCAATTTTGGTTCCCGAATTACCGGCTTGGCTGAGTAGTAAAATCATCAGGCATATCATGTATAATCACTACTTTTCCTATAATATCTTTTATTTTAAATCTATTAATTAAAATACTCATATAAGCTTGACCATCATTTTCAATTAAAGGTGGTAAGTCTCCCCTGTGAAAAGGGTGAGAACAACCATTAGGATTTAAGTGAGATTTAGCATTTGCAAATTCATCAGTTGCATTTCCTGTGCAAGAAGTTCCATCATGAATGTGAAGACCAAAAAAACGACCAGTGCAATTAGTCTTAGATTGTGGCAATCCATTTATTTTGGCAGTTACTAAAACGCCTTTTTTTGTTTCTTTAAAAGTAACAGTTCCATCTATATTAGGGTAATTTTTTCCACCTTTGATATGTGCTTTAGCATCGTAAAAAAACATACACTTGCCTCCTATCTATTACATCATATGCTATAGTGTCATAAAATGTGAAAGCTTGTCAGCTCTTTTGGTATAAAATAGAAACTTGACTATTTTATTATAATATAGGGAAGCTTAGGTTTTCTGGGATTTTGATAGTTATTTTGTAAAATAGTATTAACATTTGTAAACAAAAGTTAATAGATTTGTAAACAAACAGTAAAAAAGGCAAAAGCTAAGCATGCGTAAGTAATAATAGGTAATGGAAAAAACAAGAAATTTGGACTTCTTGAAGTATTAAACAAGAAAATGCTATAATAGGAATAATAGTATATAAAGAAAAGGAATGTGATATTATGAAAATGAAAAAGAAAGTAATAGCCATATTAATAGTAATTGCTTTAATGCTACTTGCAAATAACATATTAGCGATGTCAGAATTAGTAGCACAAGCTAGGCCATCAACAGATGAATTAAAAGGAGAACAAGAAGTAACAATTACTTTTAGTTTTGATAGATATCAACAAATTAGAAAAGGGGTAAATGCTTTTAAAGCAAAGTTAGAATATAATAAAGAGATATTTGAAGAAGTTAAACAAAGTGATTTTCAATGCTTAAATGATTGGGAAAAACTACAATATAATCAGGAAACAGGAGAGTTTATTGCAATCAAAAGAGCTGGAAGTAAAGCACCAGAAGATCTTGTAAGTATTGCATTAAAAACGAAACAAGGAGTAAAAGCAACATCAACAGATATTGTGTTTACAGATATTGTAACTTCAGAAGGAGAAAAAGATATTAATATTGAACAAACAAAGACAACTATTAATATTGTAGAAGATCAAACAGAAAAACCAGAAGAGCCAAAACAAGAAAAGATTACTTCAAAGAAATATACTATTACAGAAAAATATGTTGAAAGAGTTAGACCTAATACTACAGTAGAACAATTTAAAGCAAATGTAACTTTGGAGAATGTAACAACAGACCCACAAATTGTATTTATCGATCAAGAAGGAAACACATTAGCAGAAAATGAAATAGTTACAACAGGCACAATTATAAAAGTAGGTAAAACACTACAATATACACTTAGTGTAATTGGAGATATTGATAGTAATGGAAATATTACAATTAATGATTTAGCAAAATTGCAATTACATCTGATTGACAAAGAAAAATTGGAAGGAGCAAAATTAAAGTCAGCTGATGTTGATAATGATGGAAAAGTTACTATTAATGACTTAGCGCAAATGAAACTAATTTTAATCGATTTATTGGAAATAGAAGGATAGGAAAGAATAGATAAACAAGATTAAAAATGGAGGATGTATACAATGAAAGAAAAAGCAAAGAAAATAATAACAATTAGTATTTTTTCTACATTGTTCTTAATGTTATCTTTAGGAGTTATTTACGCTGCTAATATAATTTCTTCTAAAGGGGAATTGAATGATGATGGCATAATAGATTATAATGATGCTAGCTTATTAGAAAGCCATTTAATACATATACAAGATTTGCCAGAAGATAAAATTTTCAATGCAGATATGGATAGTGATGGAGAAATCATGGTAACTGATTTATCACTATTAATTAAAAAAATAGAAAATGAAAGAGAATATACAGTAGAACTAATAGACTTAGATACACCAAATTATTATCCAAAAAAAGGTGAAGAAATAGAAATAACTTTTGGAGCTATTATTAATTATGGAGATGTAAGAATAGAAAAAGTTATAATAAATGAACAAGAATATACGGTACAAAACGAAAATGGAATTTATAAAATAAAAGTAAATGTAGGAGAGCAAGCAGGAAAACAAGAGTATAAAATAAGTAAAGTTATTTTAAATACAGATGCAGAAGTGAAAATGAATGACACATTTACTGTAAGTGTTTTAAAAGAACAACCTTTTATAGAAGAAAGTAGCTACAAGTTAGAAGAAACATTTGAAGGAAAAGCATATATAAATTTCAATTTAGTAGATGGAGAACAAAGTATTACATCTGCACAATTTAGTGTTTATGAAATTTCAAATGCATCAGCACAAGTTAATCAAACAGAAGGTTCACAAACAGAGATCGTACAAACCAATATAACAGCAGGAGAAAATAGACAAGAAGTACCAGTAGAAGAAGGAAAAACTTATAGAGTTGTTATTAATGTAGCATATAACCTTGCTAAAGACCAAATTGAAGGAAAAGAATATCAAGCAGAATCTTTTATTTATAGCAAAGAATTTATTATGGCACTTGATTACCAACTTAGTATCAGCGACATACAAACCTTAAAAGATGGTCAACAAAGCAACAAATTTGCGAAAAAGGAACCAATTACGATTCAATTTGACAGTACCAATATTGCTTATGAAGGTACAGGTAGTCAAAACTTTGAGCCAAGCACAATAACAGTAAACAACAAAGAATATGAAGTAACTAAACAAGAAGACCATTATTTAGCAACAATTGATGGATTAGAACAAACAGGAGAAAATACAATTACCATCGAAAAAGTAAAATTAAAAAATGGAAAAGAAATAGTATTAGAAACAGGAAATACTGTAACCATTACAATTGATGCTCAAAAACCAGTTATATCTAACCTAGAAACAGAAGAAAATGTACAAGAAAAGAATATGAAAGTAACTTTCCACATTGAAGATGCAGCAAAATCAATTCAATCAGCCAAAGTAGTACTTTATGATAGTGGAGAAAATATCATAGCAAGTCAAGATATAACAACAGAAGAAATAGAAAATGGAAATGTAGAAAAAATCTTTAATACCAAAACAACAGATAGTTACATTATTAAAGTAATTGCAACTTACCAAGAGACAGAAGACCATATTATAACAGACAGTGTTCTATTTGAAAGAGAAATTACAGCAAATCGTTTTGCAACTATTGTAAATGCAAAAGTAGAACCAGCTACAACAGAGAAAAATAAAACTGTAAAAATCACTTATGAAATTGAAACGAATAGTGAAAGTGAAGTTGCCAAAATTCGTGTCAATAACCTAGATTGTATTGCTACTAAAATAGCAAATGGAAAATATGAAGTAATTACAGAAGTAGGAGAAGAAGCAAAAGTATTACAATTAACAGCTAGTAGAATTATCTTTGCTGACCAAGCTGAGGCAACCATAGACAATACAGTAGAAGTAAATGTATTAAGAGATATACCAAAAGTCGAAGAAATTAAACAAGAGGACAATTTAGAGAGCAATCAAGTAACTGTTACCTTTACATTAGTAGATCCAGATAGTAGCTTTATCACAGGAAAAGTACAATTGGTAAAACCAACAGTAGATGGAGAACCAGAACAAGTAATCCAAGAACCAATCATTCAAAGAGAAGGGGAACATGGAAAAGTAGTTTTCGAAAATGTAGAAATTGACAAAGAATATACAGCAAGATTTATTGCAAGCTATAATCGTTATCCAGAAGGTGACGAAAACATAGAAGAAAATCAAGTCATTCGAGAAGCAAGAATTATGCTAGTTGGAGACTATAACTTACAAGTGAGTGACTTAAAAACAGCCAATAAAGAAAAAGACACAAAATATTTTGAGAAAAAGAAAGAAATTGTACTAAGCTTTAATTGTACAAATGCAACTAGTTTCTTACCAGAAAAAGCTATCATAAATGGAGAAGAATATGTATTAAAACACATAGAAGGAACCAACCAATATACCACTAAATTAGCAGGCTTAGAAGAAAGTGGTGTAAAAGAATACAAATTAGAAACCATTATATTAGACAATAAGAGATTTTTAGACATTGAGCCAGAACAAAAGACAAAAATTGAAGTGTTAAAAGAAAAACCAAACATTACCAACTTTGGATACAAAGAAGATGACACAGATAAAAATAAGGTAGTTGCAAGCTTTAACTTAGAGGATGTAGAAACAACTATCTCAAATGGAACTATTGTAATTTTCGATGACCATAAAAATGAAATTAAAACACAAAATTTGGTAATAGGTAATAATCAAATTACATTCGATAAAATAGATAGTGAATACTATAACATTAAGGTAAAAGCTAGTTATGACCTAGATACTAATGCTTTAGGTGCTGGCGAAAATGAATACGAAGAACAAGTAATATTACAAGAAGAAATTGATTTTACAGAACGAAAAATCCAACTAAAAGATATACAAGATGTAAGATTATACCATATATACTATGGATTTCCAATGGAAGTAAAGAATATTGATAGCAATGAAATAATTGAAAATCCAGAAAATTATGTGGCAAAAGTAAAAATGAAAAATATGCCAGATATGCATACGAATGTAAAAGCTTGTAGAATTGAGCAAAGGAAAGTTCTTTTAGAATTAGATGTAGAAAACACCATAATTTACAAAGGAGACGAAAGACAGGCAAAAGTAGAAGTACCTTTTGGTGTAATGGGAAATGCAGGTTCTTATGTAAAAAATGAATCTTTTGAAGATTTACTTTACCAAATGAGACAATACCCAACAGCAACCTTTAACCTAACCAAAGATTATGATGCCTCTGAATATGAAGTAGATACCTTAACCTATTTTGGAGATGGCATGTTTGAAGGAACTATTAATGGAAATGGGCATACTATCTACAATTTGCAAAAACCAATATTTAATGAAATAGAAAGAGCAACGATTAAAAACCTTGTAATAGAAAATGCTTATATAACAAGCAAAGTAGGTGTATGGCAAAAAGGATTTATTGCTAATGAAATTTATAGTAAAACAGTTGTTAGCAATGTTCACATCAAAAATTCAACCATTTCTACTTATAAACAATTCTATACATTTGGACCAATAGCGGGAAGATTAAGTGGTAGTAGAGTTGAAAAATGTAGTGTTACCAATCTATCCATAGTAGCACAAAGAGGAGAGGGCTCTAGAAGAGTAGGTGGAATTGTTGGAGAAATAGGATATGGTTCAACCATAGAAGATTGTTATGTAACAGGAGAAATTGAAGGTTCTTGGGAAGTAGGAGGAATTGTTGGTGGTGTTCAAGATTCTATGTATCAACAAAATACCATTAAACATTGTATTGCAAAAGTAAATATCAATGGAACATCAGGACCAGGTAATGTAGGAGGAATTGCTGGAAATGCAAATGGTGCAGGAAGAATTAAACTAGTACAAAATATTAGTTTAGCACAAGGTAGCAAATCTTATAAAACACATGGAAGTGCTATTACATTAGACCCAGATACCTTCAATTATGAAATGATAGAATCCAACTTAACAGCAAATGCAGAAAATTCAAATGGACTCATTAAAGAATTTGCGAAAAATGAATTTAATGGAGATTTCTGCCTAGAACAAGCAGGATTTAGTAACCAAATTTGGAATTTAGATGATAAAAACTATGAAAACATACCAACTTTAAAAGGTTATGACCCAAATAGCAAACAAGAAGGGGCAACTACTGGAAACTATATTCCAGATGTAGAAAGATTAAAGAAGATGAGCGACTATGATCCAAACAAGGAAGTAGCCTATTCAAACCTATACAAATTAATGCCATTCTTTGACGCAAAATATTTGGTAGTAGATGGAGCAAGAATTAGTGAGGACGACGTTTTAAACCAAAAACAAATTAAAACCATTTTACCATATAATGCTAAAAATGAATTTGTATTAACTCTTACTGAAGAAAACTATCAAAGCATAGACCATATTAATGTAGTATTTGCAGATGACACTACAAAGCAATACCAATTAAAGTATAAAAATATGAATAACCATGTTGTTTCCTATAAACTAGAAGAACTAGGAATTGAATACAACTTTGATAAATATGTTTTGAAACAAGATTCAGAAGTTGTAAAAAAATTAGTGGACTATATTCTAACTTTAGATTATGACAAAGACTTAAAACCATTAGTAGCGCCAATCAACTTAGGAGACCGTATTTATAAAGATTTCTTTAATGAAACAATTAAAACAGAAGAAAGTGCAAAAGAATTTGTTTTAAACTTTTTAGGAAATGTAAATGGATATAGTATAACCATAGATAATCCTATTTTAGACCGATATATTTATGATTATTTAACCAAAATTACGAATAAGCTAAAACAATATATGTTTGCTTATAACTATTATTCACGTTTTTATGGCTTTAAAGTTAGTGACATGAAAGTAAGCGATATTGTATTCTTTAAAGGAGAACTATACAATACGGGTGTAAATACAAACAATTTAGTAAATTTATGTTTAGCAAGTACTTCATTAGGTTCTCATGTTTCTTACTTATTCTATGAAGAAAGCTTAGGACCTTGTGTTGGCTTTACAACAGTTAGTGAATTTGTGGAACACAATATTAAAATGTTTGCCAATAATCAAGAACCAAATGATTGGTTTGCAGAGAACTTTAATGGTATGTTAGTAGAAGTGCCAGCAAAAGGATATGAAGACAGTATTGATTATCGTGCTTGGACACAACTAAAGAAACAGAAAAAATTTATCTTACCAATGTTAACCTTGCCAGAAGATTCAGGTTATATGATATCAGCACCAACGACATTTTTAGTAGGTTCTCAAAGACTTTATATAAGAGAACCAGGAAATCAAGCACAAATTCAAAACCTACAAAATTTAATGAAAAATTTTGCTAACCAAGTTGGTGTATTTTATACCACAGCAGCAGGATTTATAGAACCATCTATTTTTAATAAAGTATGTGATATAGCAATTGACACAACTGTTCTACCTGTATTAGGAGAACAGAAAAAAGGAACATCAACTGATCCTTTCTGTAAAAACTTTAATGAACTATTAAATGAATGGTTCACAATAAGAGCAGTAGCAGCTTATTCTGGTTCCCAAAGAATTTACTATGTTGTTGATAATACATTAACCAGTTATGGACGTACTTGGACACACGAGACAGGACATAACCAATGTAACTTCTTATTCTTTAAGAGAAATGGATTTAGACCAGTTGGTGGATGTAACAATAATGATGGATCAGGAACAGAGGATTATACAGACGGAAATACAACCCAAGGATTTGGAGATGGAGCCGTAAACTTTAACTTAAGTTATAATTATGATAGTAGTCAAGTAATTACTACAAACTTAACCACTGAAAGAATTAACTCTACAGAAAAAATAGAAAGTTATTATAAAAGAATGTTTGAAGCCATAGACTTTTTAGACTATGCAGAAGCAAAAGCATTTTTACAATTAACACCAGAAGAACAATCAAAAGTGGCAGTACAAATTTACTATCCAAATGCACCAGGAAATTATGCTAATGTAGGATGGAAACCAATTACCAAAGAAGAATTTGAAGAAATGGACTTAAAAACAGTGGAAGACATCTATGATAATCAAATTACCATTAAACCAGGTGTAACTAAACCAGTTACACAAACAGGGGAACAAGGTTTATATGGTTCAGAGCATATGTATATAAGACGTTGGTATCAACCATATAATGAAAAAGGAAGAACCCATTCTTATGGATTTACTTACACATCATGGCAAATGCTAGGAATTGGTGGATATGACGGAGGATATATAACCTACTTTAGTGGAAAGAGTAATAATGACTTAGATGCCATTAAAAAAGTAACCAAAGACCCAGATATGACATGGAAGAAATTTAAAACAATGCGTTATGAATTGATGGAAGATAGTTGGAATACCATTCCATACTTAAATTCAGATGAATTAGTAGAAAAATATGTAGATGCATTAAAACTAGATGCTTCAAACAATGATAGAAATGTTAGCAGTAGTACGAATGTTAGAAGAGTGAACTACCATTACTTAAAACGTGTAACCGATGACTTTAGAGCAGAAGTATTAGATGGAAATATCCAAAAAGTTCATATCAAAACGGCAGAAGAATTTAAACAAAAATTAACTGAAAATCCTCGTGCTTACTATGTATTAGACAATGATATTGATTTCTCTGGCATAACAGAAGGAAATGCTATTGTCGATGGATACTTTATGGGTAAACTAGATGGGCAAGGACACAAATTAACAGGAAATACAATTCCAATCTTTAATAACATTAAATTTGCTTATATTTCTAACCTACAAGTAGAAAATAGTAATATAACAAGTAGTTTAATGAATGTAGGAGCATTTGCTAAAACACTAGAATATAGCCAAATGGAAAATGTACAAGGTAAAAACATTACCATATCTGCTACCAATAAACAAGTTGGTGGATTAGTTGGTAGTATGGCATATAGTTTTGTAAAAAATGTACATGTAACAGGAAGTAATATAGTAGGAACAACAAGAGTTGGAGGAATTGCTGGATATGCTGGTCAAAGCCAAGTAGAAGAAAGTACTGTAAATGGAAAAGCACGTTCAACAGGAAATGCAGCAGGAGGACTAATAGGAGAAATTTATAGTAAAGCAATCATTAGAAATTGTTATACAATAGGAGAAGTACAAGGAAACCAAGATATTGGTGGATTAGTTGGCTATGTTAATACCTCTTATATTATCAACAGTTTTAGTCATACAAAAGCTACTGGAAATGCTGGTATAGCAAGCTTTGTAGGGCAAACAACAAGTAACTCTATCATAAAAAATAATATTACTCTAGTAAATCAAACGACAGGATATAAGTTTGATGGTAGAACAGCTAGTGATAAATTTAAGAACTTTAGTGGGAACTATGAAAATAAATCAAATGTAGGAAAATCAACAACAACAAGAGCAGGTATTGACTTTACAGGAAAAATTACAGAAATAGATGGAACAGAAGTTAAAAAAGAAAGCTTCTATACCAATACCTTAACTTGGGATAACAACATTTGGGACTTTAGCAGAGTGGCAAGTGGTGGATTACCAAAACTAAAAAATGATGACCCAAATGATGTAGGAATAACAGGCGAAAGATATAGTATAACCAATGCAGAAGAATTTGAAAGCCTATTAAAAGAACATAGAGAAGCAACTTTTGTAATTGAGCAAGACATTGACTTATCTACTTTAGAAAGTACAACTACCATTATTGATGGTGTATTTATGGGAAGAATTGAAGGAAATAACCATACCTTAAGAGGAAACAAAGTACCAATTTTCCATACGGCTCGACATACCTATATTGAAAACTTGAAAATAGAAGGAAGTAACATCAATAAAAATGAAACAGATGTAGGAGCACTTACTAAAATAGCAGATAATATAGAACTTAAAAATGTAATAGGAAAAGATATTACAGTTACAAACAGAAGAGATGATACTGGTGGATTAATTGGTATTATGACATATGGTGACCTAGAAAATGTGCATATCATAGGAGGAAATGTAACAGGAATTAATCGTGTGGGAACACTTGCAGGATATGTTGGATATTCTAACATAAAGAAAAGTAGTAGTAATGGAACGGCTACTGGCACAGGTAATAATGTTGGTGGCTTTATGGGAGAAATCACCAATGGAACCATAGTTGAAAACTGTTATGCAAGAGGAACAGCGAAAGGAAATCAAAATGTAGGAGGATTTGTAGGACTATTAAGCAAGGCATCTACGGTAAGCAATTCTTTGAGTACAACAAAAGTAGATGGAACAGATAGCGTGGCAGGATTTGTAGGACAATCGATTACCAATTCTATTGTTAAAAACAACATAGCATTAGGAAATCAAGTTAGACAGCACTATAAATTTGATGGTAAAACAGTTCAAGAACAATTAGAAAATTATGAAGGAAATTACGAATACGAAGGAAACAAAGGTATTGCTACTGGGGCAAGAGAAGATATTGACTTTACAGGAAAAATAAGTGTAGCAAACAGACAAAATATAACAAGTAAAGACTTCTATACCAATACTTTAGGCTGGAATGACAACATTTGGGACTTTAGCACAATTGCATCTTGTAAGACACCAACCTTAAAAAATAATGACCCAAATGATAGCGTCGAAATTGGAATACCAGTTCATACAATACGTACAGAAGAAGAATTCCAAACGTTAATGACACAATATCCAGATGAAAACTTTACATTAGAAAATGATATTGACTTATCTAACTTAAAAAGTACAACAACCATAATTAGTGGTGAATTCATAGGAGAAATCGATGGAAAAAATCATAGCTTAAAAGGGAATACGGTTCCAATCTTCCATACCATTCGTTATGCAAAACTTACTAATTTAAAATTAGAAGGAAGCAATATCAATAAAAATGAAACAGACGTAGGAGCATTTGCTAAAATAGCAGACAAAGTAGAAATCCGAAATCTAGTAGCAAAAGATATTACAGTAACCAATAAAAACAATAATACAGGTGGCTTAATTGGTACAATGACCGCTAGTGATTTAGAAAATGTGCATATTATTGGAGGAAATATAACAGGAGCTGGTCGAGTAGGAATACTAGTTGGTTATGTAGGAACATCTCATATCAAAGCGAGTAGTAGTAATGGAATAATAGCAGCAACAGGCTCAGCTTGTGGAGGATTGGTAGGAGAAGCAATTAACAATACAATTATTGAAAATAGTTATTCTCTAGGAGATGCTAAAGGAAATCAAGACATAGGAGGATTAGTTGGAGTTTTAAGACAATCTAGTGTTATCAATTGTTTTAGTACATTAAAAGCACTTGGTAATGCAGGAGTTTCAGGATTTATAGGAAAAGCAGAGATGAATAGTATTGTTAAGAATAATATAGCATTAGGAAATCAAATGAAACAATACAAGTTTGATGGAAGAACTGCCAATGACCAGTTTGAAGGTTTTGAAGGAAATTACGAATACGAAGAAAACACAGGAATTTCGACTTTAACAAGAGAAGGTATTGACTTTACAGGAAAAATAAGTGTAGCAACCAAACAAAATATTACCGATAGAGCATTTTATAGTAATACCTTAGGATTTGATACCGAAGTTTGGGATTTAAGCTATGTAAGCCAAGAATGTATTCCAAAACTAAAGAATTGGGATCCAAATGAAAAAACACTAATCAATAAGATAGACACCTATCAAATACACTCAGTAGATGAATTTATAAGCTTAATCAATGCCCATCCAGATGGCGTATTTGATATTCAAAATGACATAGACTTCTCAGGAAAAACATACACAATAGGAAGTTCTGTAGTATCAGTATTCTATGGTGAAATCAGAGGAAATAACCATACAATAACAAACTTAACAAATGCAACCTTATTTGGACAATTTAATGGAAAAGTAGATGGTTTGAACATGGAAAATTACAATTTTGGAGCAAAATGGAAAAATGGATTTATTGATTGGAGTACAAGTAACCCATTGAGATCTAGAGTAGCAGCTTTTGCACTAAAAGCATCTAATGCAACATTAACAAACATGAAATTTACGAATATGGTTGTGTTAGGAAATACGACTGTTGCAACTATAGTGGCAGAAGATGAAAATTGTACTTATGAAAATATTGATTTGAAACAAGTGTATTTAAATGGAAGAACCCGTGGAAACCAAACAGCAGCAATGGTTGCTATTAAAGCAGGAGGAACCATTAAGAATTGTTATGTACAAGGAGAACTGTATGGAAGTGGACTACAAAATGGTGGCGTAGTATCCTTAACAAAAGGAGAGGTTACCATTGAAAATGTAATAGCTAATATGTATGTAAGTTGTGGTTCAGCTAGCAATGCAGAAACTTGGGGTGGATTTGTTGCCAAAGTAGGAGATGGAAATTTAACAGTTAAAAATTCAGCTATGATTCATAAACTAGAACAAAATGGCAATCCAATTAACAAGTTTATAGCGACAGTAGCAGAAGGAGCAGTAGCAACTTTCCAAAATTGCTATGAAAATGCAGAAGCAAATGGAATCGCAAGTGATACAATCGATGGTATTAAAACAGCTACCCATGCAGAATTATTAACCAAAGAATTTTATAGAAGTAAATTGCTTTTGGACGGAAATAGTTGGAATTTAGAGAATATTACAGAAGAAGACATCAGAAACGTGGATAATAAAGTTGTAAGATTTATCACGTTTGGACTAACGGAAAAACAAGCTAATTTACGAAGAGTGAGGCAAGTAGAGAATTAAAGAAAAAAGACGAAGATATATTGTATCTTCGCCTTTTTTTAAAATTTGCTATAAA
>CAPXSA010000014.1 GCA_948735595.1 uncultured Clostridia bacterium
ATGGGCTTTAAGGTCTCGTTATTTTCGTTGTTGAAATTTCTTCTTTGAGCTTTTCTAGCTTTTCTGCATTCTGGGCATCTTTGAGGTTCATTTGTAAAACCTTTTTCAGCGTAGAATTGTTGTTCACCTTCTGTGAAAACAAATTCAGCTCCACAATCTTTACATACTAAAGTTTTGTCTGCCATTTGGAAGTTACCTCCTTCTTAATTTTTGACATTTAATATTTTTGACCCATTGAACCTTTTTAATATCATAATCAAGAAGGGAAATAGTCGATAAAATAATTAAATTCATTTAAGCTTTATTTCTAAAGCCAAGGTTATTGTAGCATACTATTTTAGGAAACACAAGCAAAATTTGAAAAATTAATCTATTTATTCAAATATTAAGAAAAATGGAAATAAATATGATATACTATTGCAAAATGCAATAGAGAAAGGATAAAACAAAAATATGGAACAAAAGTCAAAATTGGTACCATTCAAAAAAGATGCAATAGTATGCTTCATTTTAATAGCATTTACTTGTCTTATTTTCTTTCCGTTTTTACAAGGGCATTATATGTCAGATACCTATAATATCATGGAGCAAGGGCTAGAGCACTTTTCTATTACAAATTCATTCACAGATGGAAGAATTTTAACTGGACTACTTAACTTAATTATATTAAAACTGAATATTCCTATCATGGTTTATGTGATTGGAAGCTTATTTTTCGCAATAGCTTTTTCCTGTGTGGTAGTAGTAATACTAAAAAATGTGATATTGCAATTTAGAGAGGCTCAAAATAAATGGATAGAACTATTGATTATAATGATTTGCTATTTCACCATTTTCAATTTTATGTATTTAGAGAATTTCTATTTTCTAGAATGTATTGTCATGGCTTTTAGTATTTTAATGTATACAATAGGGGCAAAAATTTTAGTAGAAAAGAAAAAATACTACCTTATCAAAACTGCAATAAGTGTTGTTATTGGAATGTTAGCTTATCAAGGGACCATTGGAATTTTTCTTGCTTTTGTATTTTTCTTTTCTATTTTGAAAAATAGGAATAAAGTGATATATATTTTAAGAGATGTTTTCTTGAGTGGTGTTTTTGTTGTCATAGCAGGTGCAGTAGATTTAATTAGCATTAAAATATTAACAAATTATTTTCATACAGCACAAAATAGATTAAGTAATGATGTTTTCAAAAATATTATATATATTTTAGCCAATATTAAAACTACCCTAATTAATACTTGCGGTATTTTTCCGAAAAATTGGTTATTAATTTTTTTAAATATTACTGTAATATTAGCAGTAATTGCTACAATAGAAAAGTATAAAAAGCAAAGTGCAAGAGAAATTAGTTTATGGTTTTTATTAATTGCATTTGTAATAGCAAGTAGTTTTGCAAGTTCTGTACTTTCTACAAGTTCCTTTCCAACTCCTAGAATGAGATTTAGTTTAGGAGCCTTAATGGGAATTTTATGGCTATACTTATATGTGACAACTGATATTTTTCACAAGAAAAACATTGTAACCATTTTAGCAATAGGCTTAATTACAATCTATGGAGGATGTAATTTATATCAATATATTACGATTATTGGGCAATGCAAACAAATGAATGAAGTAGAAGCGCAAGAATGCCAGAGGATAGGAAAACATATTCAAGAGTATGAAGAAGCAACAGGGATAGAAGTTAGAAAAATTGCTCGTGTTCTTACTTTTAAGCATAAAGAAAATTTGTATTTACCAAATCATCCAAATGTTACAGTTTGCAATGCGACAAAATGTTGGTGGTCAGCAAAAGGTGTTATTTATTTTTATACTGATAGAAGATTAGAATATGTAAATGCAACAGAGGAAGGTATACAAATTTTAGAAGAGTCAGGGCAAGAGTGGGGATGTATAGATGATACTTTTTACATTTTTATTTATCAAAGATAGGTTAGCAAAAGTACTGCTTTTGTGTACAAGTTGCAAATTTGGAAAAATGATGGTATAATTACTACCATTCTAGGCAATATCCTAATTTTGAAAAGTTACACTCATACAATAGTTTAACTTGTAACAGTAAAGAATGTAACTAATTTTTGAGAGGAGATGTGAATACCTATAGCATTTTGACAGAATAAGCTAAACGAAAATGAACAACTTGAGGAGGAAGCAAAATGTTTAAAATGATGGACAGGCTTTATAACCACTGGGAGCGAATGAGAAGGAAAAGTGATTGGTTTGTTTTGGCTCAGATAGGAGAAGTATTTGCTTTGGTAGGGGGACCTTTATATATCTTCTATATAGTTGCGCCATATCTAAAAAATATTCCCTGCTTTTCTGACTATTCCCGCTCTGATATAGCTCTTAACATTTGGGGTGTTTTGGCATGTATGTTTGTGATCTTTATGATGGCATGGATATTTCATGGAGAATGGGAAGAAAGAAAAGCCCAGCAAAGATTAAAAAAGCGGGAACTTTCAGACTATGTAGAGAAGTACCAAAAGTATGTAGATGTTGTGAAGCACGCATTACAAGCAGATGAATATAAAGAAGTAGAATTATCAGAGGACTGGGTTCAAAGATTTGACAACTATCTTGACATGTCAGCTCGTTTGCGGGTAAGGAGAGAACAAGACTTTACAGATTTTGAAGTAATGGCTTGTTTGATGTATGCTCTTACATACAAACTAGCTGGCGCTATAAATGTACAGTTTGCTTTCCATTGTGCTAAAGAATTTCTTCATACTCACAATGTCTATCAATGCGAGCGAATCGAAGGCGATGAACTTATTCTTGAACCTAGCGAAAGTCTGAAGGAAGTATCTTTTGAAAATGTAGAGGCTTCCACTCTGATAGAAGGCCAGGCTATTATGGGCGTTTATCTTTCACAAAGGGAGTCCTACTCTCAAATTTTAGAACTTGCTGACTTTTTGCGCATTTTCTATTTACGGTGTGATAAGTAAGCAAGTAAAAAACAGCCAAGGGAATGAATTTTCCTGAGGCTGTTTTTATATATGAATACAGAAAATCTTAATAATTTAATGACTTGTTTCTTAAGATTTTAGTGGTAGAATAAAGGCAACTTAAAAAAGGAGGATGGACCGAAAAGTATTTTCGTCCATCCAGATTATGTAAGCTTTTTAAGATTAGAATTTAATAAGAAAGGGGGAATGTTAGCTTAAAAAGCTAACATATACTAGGAAAATGGGAGAGTTAGTATTAAAATGCCAAGACTTACACAAAAAGTTTGGCAAAAAAGAAATTTTAAAAGGAGTATCCCTAGAACTATATCAAGGTGACATCTTAGGTTTTATTGGACCAAATGGAGCAGGAAAAACAACTACTATTAAATTAATTTTAGGTTTGCAATCTATCACAAGTGGAGTAGTTAGCATTAATGGTTATGACATTGAAAAACAATTTACCAAAGCTATTGAAAAAGTAGGAGCCATTATTGAAAATCCAGATTTGTATATGTATTTAACAGGATTTCAAAATCTAAAATTAGTAGCTAATATGTATCCAGGAGTGGATAGAGCTAGAATTATGGAAGTAGTGAAACTTGTTAGACTAGACAATAGAATTAATGATAAGGTGTCTAAATATTCTTTAGGAATGAGACAAAGATTAGGAGTAGCACAAGCTATTTTACACAAACCAAAACTGCTTATCCTAGATGAGCCAACCAATGGACTAGACCCAGAAGGTATTAAAGAAATGAGAGATTTGCTTCGTGAACTAGCACAAAAAGAAAATATGGCAATTTTTATTTCTAGCCATAACTTAGCAGAGATTGAAACGCTTTGTAATAAGGTATGTATTATTCAAAATGGTAATGTCATTGAAACAACAGATATGGAAAAAGTAAAAGAAACAGCACAAATTCATTATCATTTTATAGTGGACAATAGCGAAAAATTAAAAGAAGTATTAAGCTATTCTACAGAGATTAAACAAAAAACAGAAGCAATTGTGGATATTAAAAAAGAGCAGGTTCCAGAAGCGGTAAAAGAATTAGTGAAAAATGAAGTGAAAATTTATGGAATTTATGAAGAGCAGATGTCATTAGAAGATGCCTTCTTAAAAAAGACAGGAGGTAATACAATTGATTAATTTAATTAGAAATGAGTTAACAAAAATTAGCAAAAAGAAAAGTATTTACATTACTTTATTAATTACATTAGTATTTATCATAGTAGCTAATTTTATTTATCAAATGTCAAATGATGGTTATTCTTATGATGTTAGTCAAGAAATTAAATTTTATGAAGAACAATTAAAAGGAATTGATTTAAAAACAACACCTGATAAAGAAATGTATTTAAGTTATGAAACACAATTACGAATGAACAAATTAATTCAAAAATATGGAGATTCAGGAACATGGCAAGCGAAGATTATTAATGAACAAGGTTATGAATTAATAGACCAATTGGTACGTTGCGAATATATGGGAGCTAGCCAAGCAGAACTAGAGCAAGTAAAAGCGAAATATGAAGATTTTGTAGCAAAGTTAGGGTTGGGAGATTGGAAGTATTTCACAAGGGAAAAGCTTAAAAATGTAGAAGCAAGCTTAGAAGAACAAACAAAATTAAAACAGACGGCAACTAGTCAAGAACAAATAAAAGAATTAGAATATCAAATTGCAGAATTAGAAGATACAAAGCAAGTTATTAATTGGAGATTAGAAAAGGATATTTGTTATGGATATGATTACTATAACCAATGCCTATCTATGTATCAAATGAGTAAGAGTGACATTAGAAGTTATGAAAATTCTAATCAGCCACAACTAAGTGAAAAAGAACAATACGAAAATAAACAAAGTTATTATAAAAATTTAGAAAGAGCAGCAATTTGCCAATATGATATTGAACATGGTACGAAAATAGGAGATAGTTCAACAGCAAAATCTATATTATTAAACGTATTTTCAGAATATGAAATATTTATTATCATTATGGCAGTGATGATTGCAGGAACTATTGTTAGTGAGGAATTTAACAAAGGAACTGTCAAACTATTATTAATTAAACCATATAAAAGAAGAACTATTTTAACTGCAAAATTTATTACTTGTATCATTATGCTTATGATAGTTATTCTATCAGTGATGTTAATGCAATTTGTAGTAGGAGGAATGATTCAAGGATTTGATAGCTTTGGAGAGCCAGCCATTGTATATGACCATACGACTAATCAATTACAAGAAATGAGTACTGTCAAATATTTGGCTATGCAAACCTTAGGAAAACTACCAATTTATGTGTTACTTGTAACTTTGGCATTTTCACTAAGTACAATATTTGCTAATTCTGCTCTAGCGATAGCAATTACATTATTAGGCTCAATGGGGTCATCACTAGTAAATGCTTTTGCGCAAGCCTTTAATCTTTGGTGGATCAAATTCTTTGTAACGCCAAATTGGGATTTAACACAGTATTTCTTTGGAGGGTTACCAGAGTTTCAAGGTTTAACCATAGGATTTTCCATTGCAATTATTGTCATTTATATGGCTATTATGTTAGTACCAACTTATATTACTTTCCAAAAGAAAAATATTAAGAATATATAGCTTAAACTACTGGATAATGCTTTGACTACTGATATGCTTGACTTGTACTTATTTTCTTGTTTTTCAAATGCCCAAGGTAGCCAGAAAGTTCGAAGAAGAAAGTCAACTTGGTACCTTTCAAAACTGCGAAAATAAGTACAAGTCAAACTTAAAAAAAGCTATTATCAATTAATGTAAAAGTAAGAGTGAATGGCTCTTGCTTTTTTAGTTTTATTTATGATAAGATTGGAAAAAAAGGAGAAAAGACAAATGAATTTAAGAGAACAAATTGAAGGTTTTGAGTCATATAACGAGCAAGAAAGAGCAGATAAAGAGATAATGCTTAGTTTAATAGATACTTATAAAGATGTTTTAACAAGGGAAAATAAAGTTTGCCATTTTACTGCTTCTAATTGGATAGTTAATAAAGAAAGAACAAAAGTATTAATGGCATATCACAATATTTATCAAAATTGGGCATGGACAGGTGGACATTGTGATGGAGATAGCGACTTATTAAGAGTAGCCTTGAAAGAAGCACAAGAGGAAACTGGAATAGAAAATGTTAAAGTATTAAGTAATGGAATTTATTCCTTACAAATAGTTTCTGTAGATAGTCATATTAAAAGGGGAAAATATGTACCAACTCATTTACATTTAGATGCCTGCTTTTTATTAGAAGCAGATGAAAATGACATGGTAAAGATAAAGCCTGATGAAAATAGTGGTGTTAAGTGGGTTGATATAGGGCAATCAGTAGAAATTACAAATGAAAAACAAATGAAACCACTTTATCAAAAGTTTAATGAGAAGTTAACTAAAATATAGAAAGAAAAGGGATAAAATATGGAAGAAATCATATTAGATGACTTATTTAAAATTTATCTAAGTAGTATAGATAGTTATAACTCAAAAATTTTGCAAACCATCAATGAGAAATATACCATTATTGATAAATCAATGCTTGCAGTTTATTTGTATGTTAAAATCCTAGAAGATAGAAACGAAAAAGACCAAATAGCTATAGATACTTTAACCAATTGTGTATAGAAGTAGAATATATGGGAAATCAAACTTATTTAAAAGCTATTTGCAGTGTTTTTCAGTCACGCTTTAAGAGATTTAAAAAAGTAGAAAAGATGGATAGTTTAAAGAACAAAGAATTTTATTTAGATTTAGTAAGATGTTGCTATATCTATGTAAAAGAACATTTATTAGAATACAATGAAGAACTATTCTTAAAGTATTTTACTAAAAAGGAACAATGGGAATATAGAGAAGAAATAGCACAGATTAAGGCGGATAAGACGAAATTCTTATCATAATTTTTTGGACACCTTTTTACAAGAAACGACATAGAATATCATAACAAAGAATGCTAGCCGAGAGGATGTTATGATATGAATAGAATAAAAAAAGGAGATATTGTAGGGAGAATTTCCTATGGAAAAGACATTGCATTTGTAGTAGAACGAATTATCAAAACACATAATAGTAAATTTGCGATTTTAAAGGGATTAACTGTTAGAGTACAAGCTGACAGTAGTCTAGATGATTTAGAACTAATGGAAAAGGTGCAAATAGCAGAGCATGTCAAAATCTTAGAGGAAAATGTAACTAAAAGAATACAAGGACGTGTGCAAGAGAGAAAAAATAAAGCACGTCAGCTCTTTCGCGAAAAGGCAATTGTTTATACAGGAAAAATATTACACCTTGATGGTGACAAAAAATATAGTGAAAAATCAAGTCGATATTATAAAAAGATAGGCTTAAATGCCATTGTAAAAAACATTCCAGAAAGAAAGCAACCATTTTATGTGGCAAGTTTACTTCAAAAGTATCAACCAGATATCTTAGTAATAACAGGACATGATGGAATGATAAAAAAAGGAAGTAATTTCAATGATTTATATAATTACCGAAACTCAAAATACTTCATTAGAACTGTAAAAGAAGCAAGAAAAGCTAATTTAAAAAAGGACTTAGTTATTTTTGCAGGAGCATGTCAAAGCTATTATGAAGGTTTAATGTTAGCAGGTGCCAACTTTGCTTCTTCACCAGCTAGAATTTTAATTGACTTTATAGACCCGTTAATTGTAGCAGAAAAAATTGCAGTAACGAGTGAGGAAAAATTTGTTACTATTAAAGATATTGAGGAGGAATTAAGAGGAGGGCAAAGAGGCATAAGTGGTACGGGAGCAAAGGGTAGAAAGAAAATCTTATGGATATAAAAGGAAATATTACATTCTTGTAATATAATTGTAATATAAACGTAATAAAACTAAAATAATTTCATAAAACCATTGGGAACAAAGCAATACAAGAAATCGACATGAACAAACAGCTTTTGACAAGTATTGGGCTCGATGATATAATTTGCCTATCTTAAATAGGTAGGTGATGACATGATTTGCCCAAACGATATTACTAATTTAAAAACAGACATTAATGAAATGGTAGGACAAAAGATAATTGTCAAAGGTTCTCTTGGAAGATGTAAGACCTTTGAAAAAGAAGCTACAATAGAAAAAACATACCCTAATATTTTTGTAATTAAGTATGAAGAAGAAGATCGTAATGTTACCTACAGTTATACAGACGTTTTAACTCGAACAGTAGAAGTAGATGTTTTTGATGGAAGTGGATATAGTCCATTGATTCCACCAGTTACAGAAGTGAAGAAACCAAAGAAAATTTTATAAAAGCAAAAGAATTTTAGAGTAACAAAGGATAAACGTTACAAAAGAAAAAAGACATACAAAGTAACAAAAGCAAGCAGTTACAAAAGAATTCTTAGGCAACTAAAGAAGATAATTTCATAGTATAAATAAGAACTAACAAATTTTAGAGTTTGTTAGTTCTTTTTAGTAATCTATCTATTTGGAAAACAAATAACAAAAGAGGTGTTCAAAAAAATTGAACACCCCTTGATGAGTTTGTGTGCTTAAAGAAGTTCAGGCAGGATTCTAGCCCAGAACTTTTTATCAGCTTCTCGGTTTGCTCTGTCATCTTCCTCAAAAGCACCTTCTTCTTCAGCCTTTTTCATAACCTTGTCAAAGTCGTCATGTAGTTCTTGACGAAGTTGGTCGAAGTTAAAGTGAACCTCAGAGCCGTACTTTTCCAACATGGCATTTTTCCACTCATCACGGATTTTGGAATAAGTGGGACCATGATGGTTAAACTCAAGCAGTCTGAAATGGTATTTCGTAACACCTTCGATAATTGCTCTAAGATACTTCTGTCTTGCTTCATTGGCTTCTTCAGAAATGCCAAACAAAGAACGATAGCAGAAAGCAACAGCCTCACTGTCTGTGTCTTCTGAATGCCCGCCAAGTTCTCGCTTAGTTTCAAGGCTGGCATAGCAGTTCAGAATGGCAATTTCAATTGCCCGAGCGTACTCTTGCGGAAAGGAAGGTTGTGTGCAAACCCGAACCAATTCAGTAGCAGAAGCTATCCAATTGTAATCGGATTTGATATCTTCTTGTACCCTTTTCAAAAGTTGCTTTGCTGTCATAAAGTGTTTTTCATTATGCCATCCAATGACAGTATATTTTTCTTCCAACAAACTCATCATTTTTCCTCCTTTTATACTTTTACTGATGTTATGGTTTCTATGTAAAACTAAAAAGTCAAAGGAAAGTCCTTTACACTAATTAGTGAAAAAAGAATAAATGACATAGGAAATCCCCATATCAATATGTATTATATCACAATTTTCTTGAATTTCCAAGTTCTATTTTCCACCCCTTGTCAATATATATGAATAAAACATTATCTAGAAGGAGGGAATAAAAACATGGCAATAGAAACTGCAAAGGACAGCTTAGTATTAAACCAAATTATTGACCAAAAAACAGATACCATTTTAATTGAAGAGGATTGTATTGTTCCAGATAGTAAGCCAGACATTTTAAATGTCATAAGCACGAGTGGAATTATTTGCATTTATAAAAAAGAGATATTAGATGGAAAAATTCGATTAGATGGCTGTATCAATACGTATATTATGTACCTAGCTGATACACAAGATGAAAATGCGGTAAGAGGCTTAAATACCAATTTAGATTTTACACAAATGATAGAATTAGAAAAGGCAAGCAGTAGTATGTCTTTAGATACGAATTTAGTATTAAAAAGTTTAGACTGTAAGGTATTAAACGGTAGAAAAATTCACATGAAGGCCATGATAGAAGTAGAGGCAAAGGTTTCTTCTAATGAAACAGTAGAATATGTAAAAGAAATTCAGAACTTAAAAGATGTACAACTATTAAGTCAAGACTTCCAAATAAACTCTTTAATTGGAACAGGAAGTACCAAACTATATGCGAAAGATACTTTTACCATTGATCAAATTGATAATTTAGTAGAAGTCATGAAGACAGACTTAAAGATTGTGAATAAAGACACAAAGATTAGTTATAACAAAATACTCATTAAGGCTGATTTAGAAACCAAAATTCTATACTTAACAGAAGATAACAGAATAAATGTCACAGAAGGAAAAATTCCAATTATGGGATTCATTGATTTACCAAACATTAGTGAAGAGCATACTTGTGATGTTAAATATGAAATTAAGAATTTAATTGTCAAGCCAAACAATGTAGAAGAACATTCTGTTTATGTGGAAGCGGAAATTGAAGTATATTGTGAAGCATATGAAAACAGAGAATTAAAAATGATACAAGACTTATACAGTCCAACAACGGCGCTAAACTTTTCGCAAAAGAGAATTCGAGTAATTGGGCAAAAAGAAAGCAGACAACAGGTATGTAGCATACGTGAAAAAGAGATGCTTCCTGAGATTGGACCACGTAAAATTTATGATGTAGAAGTATATCCAATGATTAACAAACAAAATACATTAAATGGACGTATTTTATATGAAGGAGAAGTGGAATTAAATTTCATTTATAGTGCAGGGCAAAGCAATGGAATAGAAACAAAGCAAATCAGTATTCCTTTTAATTTTTCTATGGATTTTGATGGTATGAAGCCAGAAATGAGTGTAGATACTATTGTAGAGATTAGCTTACAAGATTTTGTGATTATGCCTGATGAGAGTATTGATATCAAAGTAGATTTAACTTTCACAGCAATTAGTTCTAAAAATAGCAGTATTTCCATTATCGAAGAAATACAAGAGGCAGAAGAAATCAGAAATAGATGTCAATATAGTATGGTAATTTATTTTACCAAACCGGGAGATAGTTTATGGAAAATTGCAAAAAGATTTGGAAGTACAGTAGAAGATATTGCGAGAGTAAATGGAATAGAGGATGTAGACAACATACCAGTAGGAAAGCAGTTATTTATTCCTAGATACCATGGATGAAAAAATTTTCAGCAGAAACAAGATAAGAATACCACAAATTTTACCAAAGAAAAATTCTCCTAAAGGAAAAGAAAAAAGAAGATTGATAAAAATTGTTTGTATTATTGTAATCGGTTTTACTTTTGCCTATTTCGTATTACAATCCATCAAGCCAATTATGGAGCAACAATGCAAAAATATGGCAAAATCCATTGCAACTAAGATATCCAATAATGAAGCAACTGAAGTCATGAAGAAATATACTTATGATGATTTATTAATCATTGCGAAAGACGAAAATGGAAACATTAAAATGGTAGGAACCAATGTTATTACAGTCAATGAAATTATTTCTGATATTCCAGTTCATATGCAAGAGGCTTTAGAGAAAAGTGAAAATAATAGCTTTAGTATTCGATTAGGTAGTTTTTTAGGAAGTAATTTATTTGCAGGAAGAGGTCCGAATGTTAATATCAAAATGGAAGTAGCGGGCAATTTAGATACAGAATTAAAGTCGGAATTTGTGACAGCAGGAATTAATCAAACATTGCATAAAATCTACTTAGAAATTAAATGCAATGTCATCATTTTAACACCATTTGAAACTATGGAAGAGCAAATTGTGAATCAAGTATTATTAGCAGAAGGGCTAATTGTAGGAGAGGTTCCAAGTAGTTACTATAACTTAGAAGGCATGAAAACAGATAATGCAATTGATATTATTGAATAAGAGTTTAGTATATTGTTTTGTATGCTATACACATCTTCATACAAAATACAAAGAAATCTAGGAAAAATCAAAGGATTTTTTCCTAGATTTCTGTATTTTGTAATTCGATTGTATTCGGGTGGCAACTTTTGTTGCCATACTCGTCGCATACAAAACAATATACTAAGCTTTCAATTAATTAAAATCCTTAATACTTTCTAAAATTACTTGACATGTGAGCCTTAACCTTTTAAACTATAGAAAGAATTAGGGGGACATATGAAAAATCAAGAAAAGTGGAGAAGATTAGATAATTCCGCTAAACTATTTCCCATTGTTGGAAATAAAAAGTTTAGTAGTATTTATAGAATGTCAGTAGTATTAACAGAAGAAATTAATCCTGAAACATTAAAGCAAGCGGTGGAAAATACTTTGCAGATTTTCACTACTTTTAAAGTTTGTTTAAAAAGAGGATTTTTCTGGTACTACTTAGAACAAAATGAAAAAGAAGTAGTCATATTTAAAGAAGACACTTATCCCTGTCGTTATATGGATAAAAGAATGAATCATGGTTACTTATTTAAAGTAAGCTATTTCAAAAATAAAATCAATTTAGAAGTATTTCATGCTTTAACAGATGGAGGAACAGCGATAGAATTTTTAAAAGTCATTACATACCATTACTTAAATTTACAACATCCCAATACCTTCAAAGAACCATTCACAGTCAAAAATGCCGAAATAGATGCACGGAAATTGTGAAGATAGTTATTTGAAAAATTATGAAAAACATTTACACGGAAAAGACAATTCAGGGAAAGCGTATATATTAAAAGGTGCAAGGTTATTGCCATATCAAGTAGGAGTGACTCATGGATTTATTAGTTTAAAGCCAGTTATCAAAATTTGTAGAAGATTAAAAGTAACAGTAACAGAATACTTCACAGCAGTATTAATTTATGCCATTTATCAAGAACAACAAAAAGAAAAGAAGAGTAAAAAGCCGATAAAAGTATGCATTCCAGTTAATCTAAAGAAGTATTTTGAGTCTACTACGATGACAAATTTCTTTTCCTATATGACAATTGTAGCAGATAGAAAGCAAATGGACTTAACAGATTTCGATTTGATTTTAGCATTTGTGAGAAATAACTTTAAAAACAAGTTGCAAAAAGAGGAAATGGCAAAAACTATGGCACATACGGTAAGATTAGGTAATAGTATTTATGTTCGAATGATACCACTTACGATGAAGAAACTTATTTTAAAAATGATATATAAAGAAATACAAAAATACACAACAACAACTTTTTCAAATTTAGGAAAAGTCAACTTTTTACCAGAATATGAACCATATGTAGACCAGTTTTTCTGTATTATAGCACCAGAAAGTGCAGAGAAAATCAAATGTACTACTTGCTCTTGTGGAAATAATATTGTGTTTACCATTAGTTCTATTTTGCAAAATAATCATGTAGAGAAAAACTTTTTTCAGTTTTTGACAGAACAAGGGATTCCAAACACAGTTGTGACAAATGGAATCTATCCAAAGGCAGAAAAAACACTCTATCCTAAAATCAGCACATTATTAATAGAAGATGTAATAGACAAAATCAAGGAGAAAAAGGAAGCAAAAGAAGAAATTAGTTTCAAAGAAAAAATGAAAAGAAAGTTTCACTTTTAAAGTAAAGGATGAGAAAAAATGAATAAAAAAAGAAAAGTGGTAGCAATTATTGCAACAATTCTATTTGCGATTGCAATTGTAGATATTCTCTTATATGTATATTTTTTTAAAGGGAATATCACCTCTAAAGTACCAGAAGGAATTAGAGATAAATGCAATGTAAAAGAGGAAAAGTTTCAAGAAAGAAATGTATTTGTACTAACTCCAAAGGGAAAAAAGAAAACCAAAAAAACAGTGTTTTATCTCCATGGAGGTTCTTATATAGCAGAGCTAACGCCAACATATTGGAACTTCTTGAGTGATTTCACGCAGGACACAGGGGCAACTATGATTGTACCAGATTATCCTTTGGCACCACAATATCATTACAAAGATGTATTTAACATGATAACACCGCTTTATAAAGAAATTGTAAAAAAGGTAAAGGCTGAAAATCTAATTATTATGGGGGACTCTGCAGGAGGTGGAATGGGACTTGCCTTAGTACAAAAAATAGGACAGGAGGAACTAACAGAGCCAAGCAAAACGATACTGATTTCTCCATGGTTAGATGTAACAATGGAAAATCCAGAAATCAAAAAGGTACAAGAAAAGGATAAAATGTTGAATACAGAACTGTTAAGATTAGCAGGAATTTCCTATGCAGGAGAGAGAGAAAATACCAAGAATCATCATATTAGTCCCATTTATGGACCAATGGAGAAACTAGAAAATGTAGTGATTTATACAGGAACATATGATATTTTAAACCCAGATGTACATAGGCTTCAAGAAATAGCGAAGAGGAAGCGGAGTTGAGATAACTGTGAAAGAAACACAAGGCGCAGTGCATGATTGGGTGATTAACAAAAAGCAAAAAGAGGGAGAAGAGCTCGTGCAAAAGGCATATCAAGAGTTGGTAGGGGAAATTTAAGAAAAGAGGAATTGGACAAAGATAGTTAAATGTAGTATAATATGCAGTATACTTTGGCGACAGGTACCCCTCTTTTTGAGTAAAATGTAGTTTGACATAAGCAAAATTTAAGTATATGATATAAGAAAGAAAATAAAAGGGGAAAGCAATGAAAGCAATTAAATGTGAATTATGTGGATCAAATGATATTATTAAACAAGATGGCTTCTTTGTTTGCCAATATTGTGGAACAAAGTATTCTTTAGAAGAAGCAAAGAAAATGATGATAGAGGGAGTAGTAGAAGTAACAGGAACCATAAAAGTGGATGATTCAAAACAAATTGAAAATTATAGAAAGTTAGCACAAAGAGCCTTTAAGGATAAAAACTATGAAGAAGCTTATCAATATTGCGATAAAATATTACAGCTAAATCCTGATGACTGGGAAGCGGTATATAAGAAAGGTATTAGTTCTGCATGGAGATTTAACTTAGCAAATTCTAAAATGGATGAAGCAATAAAAGCAAGCAAGAATGCCTTTGAAATTATCATTAAAGTTCTTAAAACAACTGACGAAAGTTTTATGGAGCAAACCAAAATAGTAATGGCTTCTGACATGAATATTCTTGCTGTTTCTTTTGGAAATATGGCTATGAACTATTACAAAAAGAATTGGGAACTTCATAATGTTATGTTACAATTTTGGCGTAATTTAAGAGATTGTATAGAATTAGAAGAATATGCAAAGGGGTTATTATCTAAAAAGATGATAGCAAATAATCAAACGGCGCGTGCTTTATATATTAATATTTTGAAAAATTTAGTTATTTATTATTGTGAAATTTGTATGCAAAGAAAATATAGGTCAAGATGTGACGAATATGGTGTAGCTTATGCGAATGATCACTATAATGAGGAATATAGAAGAATGACTATTGAAAAGTATAATAACATTGTAGCAGAAATTAGACAATATGAAAGTAATTATATAGCTTTGCCAATACAAGGTATTAAAAAATCAATTTTTGGAAATAGAAAATAATAACAAACTAGAAAATCGGAAGTTTTGATACTTCCGATTTTTGATATACATTTTATCTCTTTGAGAATTGTGGAGCCTTTCTAGCTTTCTTAAGACCATATTTCTTTCTTTCTTTCATACGAGGGTCTCTGGTTAAAAATCCTGCAGATTTTAATGCTGGTCTATATTCGCTATTAGCTTCATTTAATGCTCTTGCGATACCATGACGAACTGCTCCTGCTTGACCAGAAAGTCCACCACCATTTACAGTACAAATAACATCATATTTGTCTAAAGTATTGGTAGCAACTAATGGTTGTTTTACAATAACTTTTAATACATCGGTACCAAAATATTCTTCTAATGCTTTACCATTAATTGTAATAGTACCTTTACCATCTACTAATCTAACTCTAGCAATTGATTTTTTTCTTCTTCCAGTTCCTAAAAATACGATTTTATCAGATTTTTTTGCCATCTTATTTTACCTCCCATACTTCAGGTTTTTGAGCGATGTTTTCATGTTCTGCTCCAACATATACTCTTAATTTTTTAGCCATTTGTCTTCCAAGTCTTGTATGAGGAAGCATACCTTCTACTGCGTGTTTCATCATTTTTTCTGGGCTTTTTGCTAGTAATTCTCTTGCAGTAGTTTCCTTCATTCCACCAATATATCCTGAATGACTTCTATAAATTTTTTGGTCTAATTTTTTACCTGTTAAAACTACATTTGCGCAGTTAATAATAATTACGTGATCACCAACATCCATATGAGTTGTATAAGTTGGTTTATGTTTTCCTCTTAATAATTTTGCAGCTTCAGTAGCAACTCTACCTAATGGCTTATTAGCTGCATCGATTATATACCATTTACTTTCAATTTCACTTTTTTTCACACTATAAGTTGTATTATTCATGGTAAATCATATCCTCCATTTCATTTTTTCAAAATATAATTTATATGAAACTTGTTTTAAAAGCTACCGGGGAGAAGCTAATTAAAATAAGTCATAATCATACATATGCTTTGCTATTATAATATAAAAGTAGTGAAAAGTCAACAATTTTGCGAAAAAACTGTTGACTTTTCATAAAAAGTAGAGTATACTAATAAACGTGAATAAAAAAGTAGCAATTCATGCTCGCCTTCACCAAAGGGAAAAGGCTAATAATTTACTCTGTTTTTATGTAATATAAAAATAGAGAAGTTTGAGCAATGAATTGATAAAATCAATTCATTTTTTGTTTTTATTTACGTTAGAAAATAAACGGAGGTGTTTAATATCAAACAAGAATTGCCAATTAATGAACAAATTAGAGCAAACAAAGTTCAAGTAATTGATGACAATGGAGAGAAAAAAGGGGCTATGAGTTTACAAGATGCATTAGATTTAGCTTATGAGAAAAAGTTAGACTTAGTAATGGTAGCGCCAAATCCAGAAATGCCAGTATGTAAAATTATGAATTATGGCAAATACAAATTTGAGCAATCTAAAAGGGAAAAAGAGGCTCGTAAAAAGCAAAAAACTTTTGAATTAAAAGAAATTAGAATTACACCAAATATTGAGCAACATGATTTTGAATTCAAAAGTAAAAATGCGAGAAAATTCTTAGAAGATGGAAATAAGGTAAGAATTACTTTGAAATTTAGAGGAAGAGAAATGAACTATATTAAGCTTGGTGAACAAGTATTAAATAAGTTTATTGAAGAACTATCTGATATTTCTGTTCCTGAGAAAAAGCCACTTTTAGAAGGTAAGAATATGTTTATTATATTAGCTAAAAAAGCAAACTAAGGTAGCTAATAAGTAATAGATTACAAAATTAAAGGAGGAATTAAGATTATGCCAAAGTTAAAAACAAATAAAGCTGCTAAAAAGAGATATTCATATACAGCAACAGGAAAAGTAAAAAGAACAAAATCAAATAGAAGACATCTTTTAGCAAATAAAACAAGTAGAGCAAAATCAAGAGGAAAAGTACAAGATGCTTATGCTGACAAAACATGTGAAGCAGGAATTAAGAAAATGTTGCCATATGGTAATTAGTTAGGGGGGAAATAAAATGGCAAGAGTAAAAACAGCAATCATTACTCGTAAGAAACATAAAAAGATATTAAAAAGAGCAAAAGGATATTATGGGGCAAAACATTATAGATTTAGAATGGCTAAACAAGCTGTTATGAAATCAGGAAACTATGCTTATACAGGAAGAAAAGATAAAAAGAGTAATTTTAGAAAATTATGGATAGCAAGAATTAATGCTGCTGCAAGAATGAATGGATTAACATACAGCCAATTAATCAATGGATTAAAGAAAGCGAATGTAGTCATCAACAGAAAAATGTTAGCAGAAATTGCTGTAACAGATGCGAAAGCATTTACAGAAATTGCAAACACAGCTAAAAAAGCAAAATAAGAAATCATAAAACTCGTGTAAGGGATAATCTTACATGAGTTTTTTTAGTTCTAGGAAAGTGCTATATAGCACTTGACGTAGAAATAAATTATTACGAATGTTACAACATCTTAAAAGCTTTGCTTTTTAGATGTTGTTAAATTCGTTTTTTTTAAAAATACTATTGCAAATTAAAACAAAAAATATTACAATAAAGACGTAAACAATAAATATAAAGGAAAATGACGGAGGGAAACTGATGAAAAATAGAAAAAATATGAATGGTGTCACACTAGTGGCTTTAATTATAACAATTGTTGTACTTTTAATTTTAGCAGGAGTTAGTATTGCATCTTTTGTAGGAGATAAGGGACTATTTAATGAAACAAAGGATATGAAGAATAATATAGAAGATATACAAAACCAGACCATAGATGATTTACATTCTATTGCAAATGAACTATCTACATCTACTGGAGGGGCATTAAATCCATAGGAAATAGAAAACAAGAAGTAAAAAATAAGGACTAAGTTTAGTCCTTATTTTTGTATAAATTTTAATTATTGCTTCTTGATTTTTGGCTTAGCAATTAACGAAGCCAAATATCCAAAGAAGATAGCAGCTGCAATTCCGCCAGCAGAAGCTTTTACGCCACCAATGAAAGCACCTAAAAGTCCAGAATTTTGAACTTCTTGCATAGCACCTTTGGCAAGGTTTGCACCAAATCCTGTAAGTGGTACGGTAGCACCTGCGCCTGCAAAGTCAATTAAGTATTTATAAATTCCTAGACCACCTAGAATTGCACCAACAGTTACAAATAGTACTAAAATTCTAGCAGGAGTTAACTTGGTTTTATCAATTAAAATTTGACCAATGACGCAGATTAGGCCTCCTACAACAAAGCATTTTAATAAACCTATCCAGTCAATACTTTGAAAAAATTCCATTTCAAATCACCCCTTGTTCTCAATACTAATTGCATGGGCAATACCGGGAATACTCTCACCTTGTTGTGCGCTCATAGAATTCATTAAAGCACCGCGTTGCAATTAATAAAATTTTGTTCAATTTCTTTTCTTGTAATTGCTTGAAGAAATAGCCAGAAAAGGTAGTACCAACGCAAGCACAGCCACTTCCACCAGAGTGGGTATCTTGTTTTTCTTTATCAAAAATAAGGACACCACAATCATTATAATTGCTTTTTATGTTATAGCCTTTTGTTTCAGATAATTCTGTTAAGATTTCTTTTCCAACATAGCCTAAGTCGCCTGTAATAATTGCATCATAATAACTTGGCTTACGACCAGTATCTCTAAAATGTGTAATTAAAGTATCTAATGCAGCAGGAGCCATAGCAGCGCCCATGTTATTAGCATCTTTAATACCCATGTCCACTATTTTTCCCGGTGTTATCATTGTGATAGTAGGTCCTGTACCATTGCTACTAACAACAGCGGCTCCAGAACCTGTAACAGTCCATTGAGCAGATTGTGGCCTTTGATTTCCAAGTTCTAGTGGAAAACGGAATTGTTTTTCAGCACTACAAAAATGGCTAGATGTTGCACATAGCACATTAGTAGCAGCACCAGATTCTACAAAAACACTACCTAAACATAAACTTTCTACAAAAGTAGAACAGGCACCAAATACTCCAAAAAAAGGAATATTTAATTCACGTAAACCAAAGCTAGAAGAAATACATTGATTTAATAAATCACCAGCAAAGCAATAGTCTATATCAGTTGCAGCAATACCAGATTTGGTAACTGCCATATTGACTGTTTCTTTTATAATTTTGCTTTCTGCTTTTTCCCAAGTTTTTTCGCCCCAAAACTCATCATCTAAACATTGGTCAAAATACTTAGCAAGAGGCCCCTGTGCTTCTTTAGGCCCAACAATGCTAGCAGTAGACACAATAGTAGGGGGATTATCAAATTGTATGGTTTGTGTTCCTAATCGTTTCATAAAATTTCACACTCCTATCCCTGAAAACGTCAAATTAAAATTTGACATAACTCATTCCTACGTCAAATTATATGACAAGCATATAATTTTCCTAGGACTGAAAAAACGTTGCAATGATACCAATGATAACAGAAGCAGAGATACCAAATACAAGGACAGGCCCTGCCACTGTAAACATTTTTCCACCAACACCCATAATGTATCCTTCTGATTTGTATTCAATCGCAGGAGAAACAATAGAGTTGGCAAATCCAGTAATTGGAACTAGAGAGCCAGCACCTGCAAATTTTCCTATTTTATTAAAGACATTTAGGCCAGTTAAAATAGCAGAAATGGCAATTAAAATGATAGAAACAACAGTAGATGCAGCAGTTTGATCCATTCCTTGATACTGACAAAAATCCATGATGATTTGTCCAATAGAACAGATAAGACCTCCTACCCAAAAAGCATTAAAGCAATTTTTTAGAATAGGGGAATTAGGAGACTTTTGGTCCACATAGTCGCTATATTCTTGTTTTGTTTCAATTGGCTTCATAAAAATCCCCCTTCCTAATTATCCCTATCTCTATCAATGACGAAAGACAAGTCTAAGTCAACATAGTATTGTACTAATTTTTTACCGTCTATTTTAGCTCTTTGGTCAAGAATTTTAACACAAGATAAATAATCAATTGTCTTAGCTGCTTCATTTACTGCTTGAACAACGGCATCTTTCCAAGAAACAGTAGATGTTCCTGTAACGATTAAATGTTTTTCAATACCCATTTAAAATCAACCTCCATTTTTTTTTCTTAGTTCTAGGAAATTGCATTTATGCAATTGACGTAGAAATAAGTTATGTGAATTGTAAATTCACTAAGTTCAATTCTATGTTTTCCAAAAAAGTAGAATTTATACAAAAATTGCAAAAATATTAATCTGTTTTATTTTCTTCTTTGGGATAAATAACAGATAATTCTTTCTGGGTACTCATCAAAAATTCAAAAGCTTCTTTAAATGTTAAATTATCAAAATCGAGTGAAAGAATTTTTGAAATCATGGATTTTAATTTTTCATTATTGGAATAATCAGAATAGTTTTCAATAACACCATAAGTGTCATCTACAAATTGGAAAGGAATTTGGAGAGCCTCTAAAAGTCGAACATAACGTTCGCGACAAGAAACAGGAAAACCTACTTTTTCGATTTCCTCATTTAGTTTTCCCAAGTTTAATTTTAAAGAAACAGATAAACGGATAGCATCTTCACCCAGTGCTAGATAAAAAATGCCAGCCTTAAAAAGATAAACAGTATCAGGATTTTTTTCTTTTAACTTTGTGTATTTGGTATATAATTTACTCATAATAAAAAGTACCTCCTTAAATAAATGGATTTAGGCCAGTTTTAAGAAAAGTACAATAATCGACACAAAAATATAACTTACTATAAAAATTGACAAGATAATTATAACAGAAAAAAACTTTTTAGTAAATAATTATTTTTTTCTTAAAGCTATTCACTAAAAAATAAAGTTATGATATAGTTGTAATATCATAATAAATGAAGGAGAAAATAAAAAATATGTCAAAACATGAAATGAACGAAGAAATGCCAAAGCAGGGGATAAATGAAAATATATCAAAACATACGGATAGAACCAAAAGAAGCAAAAAGAAGAAAAAGGCAGGACCAAAGATTTTAATCGTAATTGCAATCATAGCTGCTATTATAGGGGCTGTCTATTTTGTTTTTAATCATGTGAGTCTAAAAAGATATGAAAGAACCAATTTAGTCATTAATAATAGAAATATGACAGAAAGTTTGAAAAATGATGTCATCATTGAAAATGGTGTGATTTACATTTCAAGCAAAGATGTTGGAAACTTTTTTGACTCTAGCATTTTCTATGATAATAAATATGACCAAATTATTACCAGTTCCTATGATAAATTAGCAGCTATTCCAGTAGGAAAAACACAAATTCAAGTGAACAGTAGTAATACGACTATTAAAGCACCAGTGATTAAAAAAGAGAATAACTTTTATCTTCCATTTTCAGCATTAGAAGACATTTACAATGTAAAAGTAAATTATCAAGATAGTATGAATATTGTAACAGTTGATTCTTTAGATAGAGACTATAACATTGCAACAGCTTCTAAAAATAGCAATGTAAAATATAAACCAAGCGACTTTTCAAAAACATTGGCAAAGGTGAAAAAAGGAGATAGCTATATTATTGCTAACCGTGAGGACTTTCCGGTTCCAGATGGTTGGACAAGGGTAAGAACATCAGATGGCGTTTTAGGATATGTTAAAACAAAAGGTATGGGACCAGTCAATACCATTCGTGAAGGGGTAACAGAAAAGAAAAAAGTAGAAGGACCTGTTAGTTTAGTTTGGGATTATTATTCTGAATATGTAACAGCACCAGATAGAAGTGGAACTACCATTAAAGGGGTAAATGTAGTTTCTCCAACATGCTTTATTTTAAAAACACTAGGAAAAGGTGCTGTAGAAGAAAATGTTGGTGAACAAGGTAAAAGGTATATAGCTTGGGCAAAACAAAATGGATATCAAGTATGGCCAAGTATTTCAAACAATTCTCGTATCGATACAACAGCAGAAATCATGAGAGATTACAAGTTAAGAGAAAAACTAATTAACAATATTTTAAACTATGTCACAACTTACCAATTAGATGGAATTAACATTGATTTTGAAAATATGTATGCAGAAGATAAAGATTATTTCTCACAATTTTTGGCAGAATTAAGACCACGCTTAAATGAGATTGGAGCAGTACTTTCCGTAGATGTTACAGCACCTGATGGTGGAGAAACATGGTCTATGTGTTACAACAGAAACTCAATTAGTAAAATTGCAGATTACATCATTTTTATGGGATATGACCAATATGGAATATCTTCTACAAAATCTGGAACAACAGCAGGTGGAGACTGGGTAGAAACGAATATTAAAAAGTTCTTAGGACAAGAAGGAGTTGAGCCTGACAAACTAATTTTAGGAATACCTTTTTATACTAGACTTTGGACAGAGAGAAATGGAAATAAACCTGCAACAGAAATAGTACTTATGAAAAATGTAGATAAGAAATTACCAGCTAATGTAAAGAGAAAATGGGATGAAAACTTAAAACAGAACTATGTAGAGTATAAGCAAAATGGAGCAACTTACAAGATGTGGGTAGAAGATGAAAAATCTATTGAAGCAAAATTAGACTTAATTGGTCAATACAAATTAGCAGGAGCAGCTTTTTGGGCTAAAGACATGGAACCAGATAGTATTTGGAATTTAGTTTCCAGTAAATTAGGAATTTAAGTTAAAAGAACAAAGATAATAAAATTTGTATGATAAAGAATTCATAAAATAAAAAACACCTCCATAAAATAGTAAAAATATAAGGAGGTGTTTTTGTGTGCAAGGATATTTAAAATTGCAGGAAGCAGAGGAAGAATTATATGAAGTGGACGTGCCAGAAAAGCCTTCTGATAATTGGCTGAAGCAAGTTTCTTATTTCCTGACTTGTAGTTATTTGAAATTGGTTGTTAAAATCAAAAAATGGTTACATATCATTACAGTAAAAGAAATTTATTTGGGTCTCATTTTTATTTTGCCGATTGCTAATTTGGAGAAAAATGGACAAAGGCAATTGAAAAAGTGTATACAAAAAGTAAAAAGGTTAATGAAAAAATATCATGTTCAGCAAATCGTTCTAGCAGAAGAATTACGAATAAATGAAATGTTTTTACAGGAATTTCAAAGTAATAGGAAGGTAGAAGAACAAGTACATATTTTAGATGGAACAGGAATGATGCCATATTTGGTGAAAGATATTGTAGAGTTTATTTCACAAAAACAAGGAAGAACACCGGAACTAGAAGATTTATATTTGCTTATCAAGAAGGAAGATTATTCCTATAAAGACAATATTGTATTTTTAGCCCAACATTTTAAAACAGTGAATATTGTAACAACTTCTTTAAAAGCATATCAGAAATTCGCCAAGCAATTAGAAGAAGAGCAAGATATTATTGTGACAGTCACCAATAATAAAAAGAAAAGCTTAAAACGTGCCAGATGGATTATTAATTTTGATTTAATGACACAAGAAATTCAAAAATATACGATTAATCGAAATGCAACTATTATTTATTTGAATAAACAGGGTATCTATGAGCAAAATAACTTTGAAGGGCTACATATTTGTAGGGCAGGGATAGATGTATCACAAGAAATAAAGGACTTCTTCGAAAAACAGCACTTATTGAATCAGTGTTCCTTGACGATTTTGTATGAAAGCACAATTGAGAAGGGAAAAAGCTTTAGAAAGGTCATAGAAGGAATACAAAAGGATAAAGTAAAAGTAAAGAGACTCTATGGAAGAAGAGGAATTTTGGCAGAGAAAGAATACGCCAATATAGAGTAATTCATGAAAATTTAATGAAGAGACTTGACAAAAACGAAAATATTGTTTATAGTAGTACACGTTGATAACAGATTAGCCAATAATCTGTTATCATTATATTTTACATTAGCTAAAGGAGGAAAGACTAATGGAGGAAAAAGAAGTATTATTGACACAAGATGGGTATGACAAATTAGAAAAAGAATTAGATGAATTGAAAACAACAAAAAGAGCAGAGATTGCAGACAGAATAAAAATAGCTTTAGGATATGGTGACTTATCTGAAAATTCTGAATATGATGAGGCTAAAAATGCACAAGCAGAGAATGAGACTAAAATTGCAGAATTAGAAAATAAATTAAGATATGCTAAGATTATTGATGAGTCTGAAATTGATACTAAGACAGTTCAAGTAGGAAATACAGTAAAACTATTAGATGTAGAATTCAATGAAGAGGTATGCTATACTATTGTTGGATCTACTGAGGTAGATTTAGCACAAAATAGAATTTCTAATGAATCTCCAATAGGGGCTGCTATTCTAGGTGCAAAGAAAAATCAAACAATAGAAGTGCAAGCTCCAGCAGGTGTAGTACAATATAAGATTTTATCTATTACTAAATAAGTGTTGGTTAAGGGACGTATGTTTTCCTGACGAAAGCAAAGCTTTTGTTGAGAAAACGTATGTCCCTTAACTGACACTAACAATAGGCTGACACTAAACACTTTCTAATGCAAGTTTAATCATATCATTTAATGATTTTTCTCTTTCTTCAGAAGTACTTTCCTGTTGTTTATAGTAGGAATCTACCACAGTAAGTAAACAAGCAGCATCTTTTCTGAAATAATCAGCCATATAAAATAGGGCGAATGCTTCCATTTCGCAAGCAATAATATTTAGGTCTTTTGGAAAACGATGAATGAAAGCAGGGATATCTTCTAAATAGCCATCAAAACATTCATTACATAGCGTATTACCTTTGACATATGGCATATTGATTTCTTTTGCTGTTTTTTCAATTTGGGCATTTAAGCTTTCACTGGCGCTAGCAATATGACAGTTTTTTTCATTCCAAGAAAAAGCAAAATTAGCTTCTGTATAAGATTTATCTACTAAGATAGTATCGAACAAGTTTAAATCATTATTATAGGCTCCACAAGAACCAATACGAATAATTCTTTCTACCTCATAAAATTTGAATAATTCATAGGAATAAATACCCATGCTAGGCATTCCCATTCCTGAAGAAAAAACAGTTACTTCTTTTCCTTTATAAGTTCCTGTATAAGCAAGCATATTTCTAACCGTATTTACCAAGCGAGCATTTTCTAAAAAATTTTCAGCAATATATTTAGCACGTAAAGGGTCTCCGGGCATTAATACAGTTTTAGCGATATCTTCTTTTTTAGCGTTACAATGAATTGACATTTTTATTTCCTCCTTTGTCAGTTTAGGGACGTTCCTTTTCCTGACAGTTTTGTCAGCTTGGGGACACACCTTTTCTAAAAATATTTTATAAACTAGATTATATAATGAAAAATTTATCTTGACAAGTGATTTCTATTAATGATAATATTTATAACATAATAGATTTAAAAAAAACCGCATTTTTCGGTTTGATTTTAAATCTATTTTTCTTAATTCTAGGAAAGTGCAATAGCACTTGACGTAGAAGTAAGTTATGGGAATGTTACAAATTCTTAATAACTTGTTATTTAGAATTTGTTCATTGGCATTTTTCGTTAGTCGTAAGGAGCAGAGCGACTGTACGAATAATTGATGCAATTGAGCGTGGTGAAACGAAGCGAAATTGTAATCCTTAGAAATAAAGGAGGTAAGCTATGAATACAAAGTATATTTTTGTTACAGGAGGAGTAGTATCAGGACTAGGAAAAGGAATTACAGCTGCATCTTTAGGAAGATTATTAAAAAACAGAGGGTACAAAGTAGCCAATCAAAAATTTGACCCATATTTGAATGTGGATCCGGGAACTATGAGTCCATATGAACATGGAGAAGTATTTGTTACAAATGATGGAGCAGAAACAGATCTTGACTTAGGACATTATGAGAGATTTACAGATGAGAGTTTAACCAAATATTCTTCTGTCACAACAGGCAGAATTTACTCAGAAGTAATTGAAAGAGAAAGAAGAGGAGATTACTTAGGCAAAACCGTACAAGTTATACCTCATATTACAAATGCGATTAAAGAGAAAGCATATAAATTTGAAAATACAGATGTGGATATTGTGATTACAGAAATAGGAGGAACAGTAGGCGATATTGAAAGCTTACCATTTCTAGAGGCTATTCGCCAAATAGGATTAGAAAGAGATGAACATGATGTTATTTATATTCATGTAACGTTATTACCATATATTTATGGTTCTAATGAACTAAAATCCAAACCAACACAGCATTCTGTAAAAGAATTACAGTCTATTGGAATCAAACCAGATATTTTAGTATGTAGAGCAGAACAAGATATAGAGGACTCTATTCGTAATAAGCTTGCCCTATTTTGTAATGTAAAAAAAGAAGATGTTATTCAAAATAAGACAGTGCAAGATTTATATGAGGTACCTCTTATGCTAGAACAAGAGGGGTTAGCGCACCGCGTTTGTGAGAAATTACAACTAAAGGATAAACCAGACAACAAAAATTGGGAGAAGATGATAGAGAATATTAAAAATTTAAAGGATGAAAAAGTTTCTATTGCTATTGTTGGAAAATATGTAAAATTAGAAGATTCCTATTTATCAGTTGCAGAAAGTATCAAGCATGGCGGATTTGCAAATGGTTGTAAAGTAGAGGTTGCCTTTATAGATTGTGAAGGAATTACAAAAGAAAATGCAAAAGAAAGATTAGGACGATATAGTGGAATTATTGTGCCAGGTGGATTTGGAAATAGAGGAATTGAAGGAAAGATTGCAACAGTACAATATGCAAGAGAAAATAAAATACCATTTTTAGGAATTTGCTTAGGAATGCAAATGGCGGTTGTGGAATTTGCAAGACATATTCTAGGATATGAAGATGCCAATTCAGAAGAATTTGATGAAACAACAGAGCATCCAGTAATTCATATTATGGAAGACCAAATACATGTAGCAAAAAAAGGTGGAACTATGAGATTAGGAGCATATCCTTGCCATATTCAAAAGGGAAGTTTAGCTGAGAAAGTATATGGAAGCTTAGAAATTTCAGAAAGACATAGACACCGTTTTGAATACAATAATGACTATAGAGAAGAAATGGAGAAAAAAGGTCTTATTTGTTCTGGTTTATCTCCAGATGGAAGTTTAGTGGAAATTGTGGAATTAAAGAACCATCCATATTTTATAGCAGCGCAATTCCACCCAGAATTTCAATCAAGGCCAGATAGACCACAGCCATTATTTGTGAACTTAGTGAAGGCAGCCAAGGCAAATAAAAGATAATTGTGAAAATAATGTAAAAAATTAAAATACCTACTTGACATTTACGATGATAGGGTATAAATTATTAGCAGTCAAAAATAATGACTGCTAATTTTATGAAAGAGAAAGCTAGCAAAACGCAATATACAAGCACTTTGCTCTTCTAAAATATAGAAATTAGCATATAATGAAACAGAGTGTTTAAAGTAAAAAAGGAGGTATTTTTATGTTAAAGCCATTAGGAACCAGAGTTGTAGTAAAAATGGTAGAAGCAGAAGAAACCACCAAAAGTGGTCTCATCATTACAAGTAAATCAGAAGAAAAATCTCAAATAGCAGAGGTTGTTAAAGTTGGACCCGGTTTAGAAGAAGATGGAAAAAAAGTTCCAATGCAAGTAAAAGAAGGAGACAAAGTAGTTTTAAATCAATATGCAGGAACAACGATAAAATATGAGGGTGAAGAATACGTTATTGTAAAAGAAAGCGATATTCTTGCAATAGCGGAATAAGGAGGAAAATAGCATGACAAAAGAGATTAAGCTAGCTGTGTGAAGTGAAACGAGCTACAGATAACTTATGCAATTGAGCGTATGCGAAATTAAGTCAGCTGTATGAATGTAATGAGTTACAGATGACTTATGCGTAGCATAGCGAAGTTGTAATCCTTAGAAAAAGCCAGAAGAAGTATATAAATTTAAAGGAGGAAAAAACATGGCTAAAGAAATAAAATTTGGAGAAGACGCTAGAAAAAGTCTATTAAATGGCGTTAATAAATTAGCAGATACTGTAAAAGTAACATTAGGACCAAAAGGAAGAAATGTTGTATTAGATAAAAAGTTTGGTGCACCATTAATCACAAATGATGGTGTTACTATTGCAAAAGAAATTGAGTTAGATGACCCATATGAAAACATGGGAGCACAAATTGTAAAAGAAGTATCTATTAAAACAAATGATGTAGCAGGAGATGGAACAACTACTGCTATGGTGCTAGCACAAAACATGATTCGTGAAGGTGTGAAAAACGTAGCAGCAGGTGGAGATCCAATGGCTATTAAAAGAGGTATGGATAAGACCATGAATGCTGCAGTAGAAGCATTAAAAGAAAGTAGTGTTCAAGTAAATGGAAAAGAAGATATTGCAAGAGTTGCAAGTATTTCTGCAAACAATGATGAAGTGGGAGAATTGATTTCAGAAGCAATGGAGAAAGTTTCTAAAGATGGTGTTATTACCATTGAAGAATCTAAAACATCTCAAACTGAATTAGATGTAGTAGAAGGAATGCAATTTAATAAAGGTTATGTTTCTCCATATATGGTAACTGACACTGAAAAAATGGAAGCAATTGTAGACAATCCATATATCTTAATCACAGACAAGAAGATTAGCAATATTCAAGAAATTCTACCTTTATTAGAAAGCTTAATGCAACAATCAGGAAAATTAGTAATTATTTGTGATGATATTGAAGGTGAAGCATTATCAACTTTAATTCTAAATAAATTAAGAGGTGTCATCAATGTAGTAGCAGTAAAAGCACCTGGATATGGAGATAAGAGAAAACAAATGCTAGAAGATATTAGCATTTTAACAGGAGGAGAAGTTATCACATCTGATTTAGGGCTAGAATTAAAAGATACTACAATTGAACAACTAGGTAGAGCAAGACAAATTAAAGTACAAAAAGAAAATACTATTATTGTAGATGGTATGGGAGAAAAAGCTCAAATTGACGCAAGAGTAGCACAATTGAAAGCACAAATTTCAGAAGAAAAGAGCTCATTTGAAAAAGAAAACTTACAAGAACGCTTAGCAAAAATTGCTGGTGGTGTAGCTGTTATTGGTGTAGGAGCTGCAACAGAAGTAGAAATGAAGGATAGAAAATTAAGAATAGAAGATGCTCTATCTGCAACAAAAGCAGCAGTAGAAGAAGGAATTGTACCAGGTGGTGGAACAGCCTATATTGATATCATTCCTAAAGTAGCAAAAACAGTTGAGACACTAGAAGGAGACGAAAAGATAGGTGGAAAAATAATCTTAAGAGCATTAGAAGAACCAGGAAGACAAATTGCAGTCAATGCAGGATTAGAGCCATCTGTTATCTTAGAAAAAGTAAAGAATAGCCCAGTTGGTGTAGGATTTGACGCAGCAACAGAAACCTATGTAGACATGAAAAAAGCAGGAATTGTAGACCCAACAAAGGTATCAAGGAGTGCTATTCAAAATGCAGTATCTATTGCATCTATGATTTTGACAACAGAAGGCTTGGTAACAGATAAAAAAGAACCAGAATCTTGTAAATGTGGACATAACGACCACGAGGATATGAGCGGAATGTATTAAAATAAAGTGTCAGGTTGGGGACGTTCCTTTTCCTGACACTTTTGTCAGTTTTGGGACATACCTTGAACTAGCACTTTACTTTTGATATTAATCAAGCTATAATAGAGGGAGTATAAATAAAAGAAGGAATAGATATGGAACAAAGAACAGTAGCATTTTGCACTTTAGGCTGTAAAGTAAACCAATATGAAACAAATGCCATGATGCAAAGTTTTATAGAAACAGGATATGGAATAGTAGAGTTTGAAGAAAAAGCGGATATTTATGTTGTAAATACTTGTACTGTAACGAACATGGCAGACAAAAAATCAAGACAGATGCTTAGAAGAGTTAAGGAAATTAACCCTAACTCCATTCTTGTAGCAGTAGGATGTTATGTGCAAGTAGCAAAAGAAAAATTAGAAGAAATACCTGAAATTGACTTGATTTTAGGAGTAAATGAAAAAAGTGAAATTGTAGAATATGTAGAAGAATTAATTAGAACCAAAAACACTACAGTAATGCAAGTATCAGATGTAGCAAAACAAGAAGAATTTGTAGAATTTGGACCTGTAACTTATACAGAAAAAACAAGAGCAGTTATTAAAGTACAAGATGGATGCAATCAATTTTGTTCTTATTGTATTATTCCTTATGCTAGAGGGCGCATTAGAAGCAGAAGACCAGAATGGGTGATGGCAGAAATAACGAGAATTGCAGAAAAAGGAATTAAGGAAGTAGTCTTAACAGGAATTCATCTAGCTTCTTATGGTAGAGATTTTGCCAAGAATATTGTTGCAGATATTTCAAATGATTTTGAATATGAAATAGACAAAAAAGAATTTTTGCTAATTGACTTACTAGAAGAAATACAGAAAATAGAGGGAATCGAAAGAATACGCTTAGGATCGTTAGAGCCTACTTTGATTACTGAAGAATTTGTTGCAAGATTATCAAAACTTTCCAAAATATGTGACCAATTTCATTTATCATTACAAAGTGGATGTGATGAAACATTAAAAAGAATGAACCGAAAATATACAACAGAAGAATTTGAAAAGGGAGTAGAACTTTTAAGAAAAGCATATCCAAAAGTACACTTAACAACAGATGTGATTGTAGGGTTTCCAGGAGAAACAGAGGAAGAATTTCAAAAGACATATGTATTTTTAGAAAAAATTAAATTCTATAAAATGCACGTTTTTAAGTATTCTCCAAGAAGTGGGACAGTAGCTGCTAAAATGCCAAATCAAATTGATGGAAATGTGAAAGAAGAAAGAAGCAATTTACTAATGGAACTTTCAGACAAAAATGAAACAGAATATCAAAAACGATATATAGGAAAACAAGTAGAAGTATTACTAGAAGATAGAGAAGGAGAATATATCAAGGGGCATACGACAAATTATATGGTGGTAAAAGTAAGAACGACAGAAGAATTAGAAAATATTATTCAGGAAGTAATGATAACAGGTGTACAGAATTTAGAGACAATTGGTGAAATTGGAATAAATCCATAGTATAAAAGGGATTCTTACTTCAATAATAGAGAGTGCAAACCCAAGTAGATTTACAACAACTCATAACAGGAACTATCTTGAGGTAAATGAAGCCCTTCACTTAAACCAACTAAGATTAACATTTTAGTTGGTTTTAATTTGGTTAAATATCTTGATTTATAATTATGAATGATATATAATTTTAAACACAATTAGTCTAAAATCGAGAAATAAGGGGAAGATGATAAACAATGAAAGCAATAGAAATAAGAAATAAATATTTAAACTTTTTCAAAAGTCATGGGCACAAAGTTATTCCAAGCGCACCATTAATACCAGAAAATGACCCATCAGTCTTATTTACAACAGCGGGGATGCAACCATTAGTACCTTATCTATTAGGAGAAAAGCATCCTGAAGGAACTAGACTTACAGATTATCAAAAATGTATTAGAACAAACGATATTGACGAAGTAGGAGACAATCGCCATCTTACTTACTTTGAGATGCTTGGAAATTGGTCTTTAGGAGATTATTTTAAAGAAGAAGCAATTGCGATGTCCTATGAATTTTTAACAAAAGAATTAGGGATTGATCCAGAAAAGTTATCTGTTACTTGTTTTGCAGGAGATGAAGATGCACCAAGAGATACAGTAGCTGCCGAAGCTTGGAAAAAAGCAGGAATTCCAGAAGAAAGAATTTATTTCTATGGGAAAGACAATAACTGGTGGATAGCAGGAGAAGAAGGACCTTGTGGACCAGATACAGAAATGTTCTTAGATACAGGAAGACCAACATGTAGCCCAAACTGCGGACCTGATTGCGATTGCGGTAAATATGTAGAAATTTGGAACAATGTATTTATGGAATTCTATAAAGCAAAAGATGGTTCTATTTCTAAATTAAAACAACAAAATGTAGATACTGGTCTTGGACTAGAAAGAATGGCAATGCTATTACAAGGAAAAGAAACTCCTTTTGACATTGAACTATTCTTACCAGTGATGGAAAAATTGAAAGAACTAGCAAAAGTAGATTATATAGAAAGTAGAAGAATTGTAGCAGAACACTTGCGTTCAAGTATGATGATAATAGCAGACGGAGGAAGACCAAGTAATATTGATAGAGGTTATGTTCTAAGAAGACTAATTAGAAGAATGACAAGACATTTAAACAAATTACAAATTGACTTAAATGAACTTCCAACATTAATAGAACTATATGTAGAAACCTTAAAAGAACTATATCCAGATTTAGCAGAGAAAAAAGAAACTATAAAAGAAGTTATAGTAGCTGAAAAAGATAAATTTGTAAAAACTTTAGCAAATGGAGAAAGAGAGTTCAATAAAGTAGTTAGCAAATTAAAACAAGAGAATAAGAAAGTAGTTGATGGGCATACTATATTCAAGTTATATGAAACTTATGGTTTTCCACCAGAGGTTACACAAGACTTGGCAAAGGAACAAGGTTTTGAAATAGAGATGACAGAATTTGACAAGCTATTTAAAGAACATCAAGAAAAATCAAGACAAGGTAGCGAGCAAAAATTCAAAGGTGGCTTGGCAGAACAAAATGAACAAACGACTAAATACCATACTGCAACACACCTTTTAAATGCGGCACTAAAAGTAGTTATAAGTCAAGATATCCACCAAAAGGGTTCTAACATTACAACTGAAAGAATGAGATTTGACTTTAGTTGTGACCATAAATTAACAGACGAAGAAAAACAAAAAGTAGAAGATTTAGTAAATGAATGGATCAAACAAGATTTGCCTGTTACTATTAAAACTATGAAAAAAGAAGATGCAGTATCTTCTGGGGCAGAATGTATGTTTATAGAGAAGTATCCAGATGAAGTTACAGTATATACAATAGGAGAGGTATCAAAAGAAATTTGTGGAGGGCCTCATGTAACACATACTGCAGAACTTGGTCATTTCACAATTAAAAAAGAAGAAGCAAGTTCAGCAGGAGTTAGAAGAATTAAAGCGGTGTTAAGTTAGCTGTGCGAAGCAAAGCAAGCTACAGATAACTTATGCAATTGAACGTATGTGAAATTGCGAACCTTAAAAGGAGAAGTAAAATGGAAGATTGTATTTTTTGTAAAATTATTAAAGGAGAAATTCCTTCAGATAAAGTATATGAAGATGATGAAATTTTAGCTTTTAAAGATATTCAACCAGCAGCACCAATTCATGTGCTAGTAATTCCTAAAAAACATATTACAAATTTAATGGAAATTTCAGAAACAGACAGTGAATTAATGGGAAAAATTGTAGTAGCAATGCAAAAAATAGCAAAACAATTAGGAATAGATGAAAAGGGATTTCGTATTATTTCTAATTGCGGACCAGATTCTGGACAAGAAGTAATGCACTTGCATTTTCACTTATTAGCAGGTAGAACAATGGGACCAAAAATTGTTAGCTAAAAACAAAAGAAATATATAGAAAAACTTTAGAAAATATGGTATAATAATTATATAATTGGGAACTTCTAAATAAAGGAGGGATACAAATGTTTAATAGTAAATATAATAAATTATTAACAGGTTTATTAATTATTGCAATTATTGTTGTTTTAGGAATTCTTATTTATGTTGGAATTGATTGGTATAAAGCTTATACTACAGGAAATGATGTAGAAGATGGCTCAGACCAGTTTAACGGATATATCAATAACACAATAGCTACTAAGCCAAGCAATAATGAAGAAAACAATTCAGGAGATTTAATTGAGCCAGATATTAATGTTAACAATACTGCGACTAATACAAATGGTAATGGCAATGGAGGAGGAACAACCTCTAATAGACCTAAGTACAAGGGATTTTATATGGTAGGAAAAATTGAGATTCCTAAAATAAAATTAAATTGCCCTGTTTTGGAAAAAGCAACAGATAGTGCTATTGAAGTAGCAGTAGCGGTATTAAACGGACCGGGAATTAATCAAGTGGGAAATACAGTTATTATAGGCCATAATTATAGAAATGGTACATTCTTTTCTAATAACAAGAAATTAGAATTAGGAGACAAAATCTATTTAACAGATTTATCAGGTAAAAAAGTTACATACACAATTACTAAAAAATATATAACTAATTCAGAAGATGCAGACTATATGGTAAGAGATACAAAAGGAAAAAGAGAAATTTCGTTATCGACTTGTACAGATGATGTTAATTCTAAGAAAAGACTAGTTATTTGGGCGGAAGAAAAATAAAACAAGTTAAAAATCGAATGAGACTCTTGACAAACTGGTAGTAAATATTGTAAAATTATAAATGCGTTGGACAACAACGCATTTATGGTGGATGTGGCGTAGTTGGTTAACGCGCCAGTTTGTGGCACTGGAGATCGTGGGTTCGAGTCCCATCTTCCACCCCATTAATATATAATGCGGAAACATTGCAAAAAAGCTAAAATATATTGGGCTGTAGCTTCCCGAAGCTGTGTGAGCGAAGCAAATTACAGATTCGTAATGCGGAAACATTGTAAATAATTTAATATATACTGGGCTGTAGCCAAGCGGTAAGGCACTAGACTTTGACTCTAGCATGCGGTAGTTCGAATCTACCCAGCCCAACCAAATAAAAATAAGGAGCAATACCTATGATAGTAGATGATAAAGGAAACGTATTTGAAAATAGAAGAAAGAATAAGGAAGATAGAAGAAAAAGTTCGACAGCTGTTGCAGGAGGAAAAGAAGCAGAAAGAAGAAGTGCTGATAGAAGAAGACCTAGTAGTGAAGAAAAGAATAAAGAAATAAATAGATAAAAAAAGAGACAAAAACTCAAAGGAAGGAGTTTTATGTCTCTTTTTTTGTTGTCATAAATTCTAAGTATTCTTAGAATTAGCAGCAGCTTCTACCGCCACCACAACAACAGATTAAAAGAATTACGATAATAATCCAAATGCAGCAGTCATCACCAAATCCGCATCCACAACCTCTAGTTTCTGGCATAAAAATTCCCCCCTTTCATCATTAAAGACTATTTAAAGATTAGCAACCACATCCATTGTTACAGCCACAGCCACAATTGTTGTTGCCGCCACAGCAGAAAAGTAACAAGAAAAGGATAATGAACCATAAAAGTTCGCTGTTATTACAACATCCTCCCATTTTTTATACCTCCCTATAAACATAAATTTTTAGGTCTTTCGTATGGTATATAATATTCTTTTTTCGAAAAAGTGTTACAAAACAAAAAATAAAAGAATATAAAAAAGATGTCAAAAAACTATACAAAAAAGAAAAAAAGAATGATATAATGAGGCCAAAGAAATAGAAAGGATAAAAGAATGGGAAATATAGTATTATTAGATGACAATACCATTAACAAAATTGCAGCAGGAGAGGTAATTGAAAGACCAGCATCTGTTGTAAAAGAATTAATGGAGAATTCGATAGATGCAGGAGCAACAGCAATTAATGTAGAAATCAAAAATGGGGGAATTTCCTATATCCGCATTACAGATAATGGAAAAGGAATTGCACCAGACGATATGGAAATTGCATTTGAAAGACATGCTACTTCTAAAATTAGAAAGGCGGAGGATTTAGAAACAGTTACTTCTATGGGGTTTAGAGGTGAGGCTCTAGCAAGTGTGGCAGCGATTAGCAAAATTGAAATGGTTTCTAAGACAGCGGAAAATGAAATTGGTTATAAAATAGAAATAGAGGGTGGAAGGGTCCTTAATAAAGAAGAAACAGGATGCCCAAAAGGAACTACCATCACAATTACAGATTTATTTTTCAATACACCTGTAAGATATAAATTTTTAAAGAAAGATTTTACAGAAGCAGGTTATATAGAAGATGCGGTAACAAGGCTTGCTTTAGTACATCCTGAAGTAGCCATTAAGCTAGTAAATAGTGGGAAAACGATTATACAAACACCAGGAAACAACGAAGCAAAAGCTACTATTTATAGCATTTATGGAAAAGATATAGCAGACAATATTTTAGATGTGGATTATACTTATGAAGATATTCGTATTACAGGTGTCATAGGAAAGCCAGCAATTGCGCGTTCCAATCGTTCTAATCAACTTTTCTTTGTCAATCAAAGATTTATCAAAGATAAAACACTAACTAGTGCAGCAGAACAAGGATACAAAGGAATGATTACTATTGGAAAATATGGATTTTTAGTATTAAATATTGAAATGAATCCGCAAAAAGTGGATGTTAATGTACATCCTGCTAAGCTAGAAGTACGATTTGAAGAGGAAAGCAAAATATTTAAAGCAGTTTATCATACCATTAAAGACACATTATTAAAAGGAGATTTAGTAGAAGATACAGAAAGAGAAAAAGCAAACTTTATTCCTCAAAATACAAAAGTATTGCAAGAAACAGTAGTAGCAAATGCAAAGCCTGTAGAAGAAGTGAGGTATAATCCTAATATTGAAGAAAAGAAAGACAAGGGCTTAACAGGCTTATTTAGAAAAATGCAAGGAAATGAAGAGGAGGCAGACCCATTTGCTGTACCTCAAAAACCAGAAGTTATTACACAAGTAGACGATACCAAACAATTAGATGGTATGGAAACAAAAATATTAGATACAAAAGAAGTCAATGAAAAATTAATGGAAGGCGTTAAACAATTAGAAAATTTACAAATAGATCCTCAAACAGAAGACTTTGATGAGATGTATGTGCGTACTTTTGGAAGCATGCCAGTAGAAGCAAAAAGAGAAAATGAGAAAAAGGCAGAACAACTAAAAGAAGAAGAGGAAAAATATCAAGTAAAAGCAGAAGAATTAGAAACAACAGAAAATATTTCTATGTTTGAAGAAGAAAAGCAAGACATACCAAATTATAAATTCATTGGAATTGCTTTTTCTACCTACATCATTTTAGAACTTGATAAAGAGTTATACATCTTAGACCAACATGCAGCGCATGAAAGAATTTTATATGAGAAAGTAAAGAAAAATTATTATAGTGAAGAACAAAAAGATTCACAATTAATGTTACTTCCGGACATTATTAATCTATCACATAAAGAAATGGATATTGCAAGAGAAAATATGGAAATGTTCCAAAAGGCAGGTTTTACTTTAGATGAGTTTGGAGAAAATACCATTAGACTAACAGGAGTTCCCAATATTTGTTTAGAACTAAATACAAAGGAACTATTCTTAGAAACATTGGATGAAATTAATACAGTAGCAAGAACAGCAAAACAGGAAATAGAAGAAAAGTTCATTGCAACAGTGGCATGCAAAGCAGCAGTAAAAGCAAATATGGCTTTAACCAAGGAAGAGGTAGACAAATTAATGGAACAATTATTAGTATTGCCAAATCCATTTACTTGTCCACATGGAAGACCAACAGCTATTAAGATGACAAAAAATGATATTGAAAGAAAATTTTCAAGGAGATAAATAGATGATAATATTTATATATATGTGTATCTTAGCTTTAAATATAGTAGCCATTTTCTTAACCTATCACTTTTTAGGAAAAGAGATGGATAAGAAGTCAAAAGGAATATTTATTATCGTAGGAATTGCCATAATTTATATGTTAGTTAGCTTTGTATATTGGATTGGTACAAAAGACATAGAACTAGGAAGCAGTAAAAACTTTGGAAAAAACCTTATCACTTTTACATTTGTACCAGTAAATGCTATTGTTATTTTACCATTCTTAGCAAGTTCCTATAGAAATCTACAAGCAGGTAGACTAAAATCAGTACCTTTTAGAAATCGTCTAATTTTACTTGCTATCGTTTTAGTAGTTTTACTAATTATGGAATGCTTCTATTTCAAAGATATTCAAACAGGCATCTATAATATGCTACAAAATGCAAAAGCAATAACAAGTTAAAAGGAGAATAAAGATGAAAACAAAACCAAAGGTAATTGTTATTTGTGGTCCAACAGCTTCAGGTAAAACGGGACTTTCGGTAAAAGTAGCACAAGCTATGAATGGAGAAATTGTATCTTGTGATTCTATGCAAATTTATAAAGATATGAACATAGGAACTGCAAAAGTGACTAAAGAAGAAATGCAAGGAATACCACATTATTTAATTGATTTTGTTTCACCAGATGAAAGGTATAGCGTTGCTGATTTCCAAAAAGACGCAGAAAAGGCAATTGGTGAAATTGTAGCAAAAGGAAAAACGCCAATTGTAGTAGGAGGAACAGGACTCTATGTAGATACTTTAGTATATCATATTCAGTATCCAGAAATAGAAACAGATTTAGAATATAGAAAACAACTAGAAGAAATGATACAAGAGCAAGGATTAGAAGTGGCCTACCAGAAGGCAGAAGAAATTGACCCACAAGCAATAGAGAAAATTAGCAACAATGATCAAAAGCGTATTATGCGTATTTTAGAAATTTATCATCAGACGGGGAAGACAAAAACGCAGTTAGAAGCAGAATCAAGAAGAGAAGAACCACCCTACGAATATTTAGTGTATGCCATAGATATGGACCGAGAGAAACTTTATGATAGAATTAATCAAAGAGTAGATATTATGATAGAACAAGGTTTAATTGAAGAAGTGAAAGAATTACTAAAAAAATATAAAGATTTTCCTACTGCTATGCAGGGGTTAGGATACAAAGAAGTGGTAGCCTATCTAAATGGTGATATGACGAAAGAAGAAATGATAGAAACCTTAAAGCAAGAAACGAGAAGATATGCTAAACGCCAATTAACATGGTTTCGCAAGAATAAAGAAATTCAATGGATAGATGGGCTAGCCCCTGCAGAGGAAAATATACAAAGGATATTGGAGGATTATGGAGAAGAAAAGGCAGAAAACGGCTAAGAAAGGAAAAAAGAACATAGTTAAGTTACAAGAAGAACAGACAAATACAATTAGAACAAAAAAAGAGCCGAAAAGAAAATACAAAGTAAATAAAAAAGTCATTACAGTAGCTTCACTATTAGTATTGGTTCTTGTTAGTTATTGCCTTTACAAAGTAGTCGCACTTATTCAAAATCCAACTAATACATTTAGTGTAGAACAAGGAAAAGTTTATCAAGAAGAGGCGGCGACAGGTTATATTATCAGAGAAGAAACAGTAGTAAAGGGAAATAATTACAAAAATGGAATGGTTCAAATTAAAACAGAGGGAGAAAGAGTTGCTAAAAATGAAGCTATTTTCCGTTACTACTCTAATGGAGAAGAAAATTTAAAAAATAAAATTGCAGATTTAGATAGCAAAATAGATGAAGCAATAGCAGGAAAAAAAGAACTATTTACTGGCAGTGATGTAAAAGCAATTGAAAAGCAAATTGAAGAGAAAATTGCTTCATTAGTAAATACGAATAACTTACAAACTATTCGTGAGGCTAAAAAAGAAATCAGTAGTGGAGTTACAAAAAAAGCAAAAATAGCAGGAGACTATAGCCCTGCAGGTTCTTATCTAAAAAAATTAATTGATGAGAGAAAGAAATATGAAAATCAACTAAATTCAGGAGCAGAATATTTGAAAGCGCCGATTAGTGGAGTAGTTTCGTATAAAGTAGATGGGTATGAAGATATTTTCTCACCAAAGGATTTTAGCAATTTAAGTGAAGAAACTTTAAAAAAGTTAGACATTAAAACAGGACAAGTTGTGGCAGATAGTCTTGAGAGTGGAAAGATAATTAATAATTTCGGGTGTTATGTAGCTTGTATATTAAATTCAAAGCAAGCCAAAGAAGCAAAGCTAGGTTCAAAAGTAAAAATAAGGCTTCCCAATAATGCTGAAGTTTCTAGTAGTATCGAATATATTTCTCATGAAGAAGATAGTACAATTCTGGTACTTAAATTAACAGAACAAGTACAAGAATTAGTAAGCTATCGCAAGATTTCCTTTGACATTATATGGTGGAGCCATAGTGGCAAAAAGGTGCCAAATGGCGCAATTGGAAAAGAACAAAAAGGTGATAATGAAATAAGTTATGTTATTCGAACAAGAGCAGGATATCAAGATAAGATTTTAATCAAGGTAACAAAACAAAATGAGAGATATTCTATTGTAGAAAACTATTCAAATGCGGAATTATTAGAATTAGGATATTCAGCAGAAGAATTAAAACAGCGAAAAACTTTGACGTTATATGACGAAATTTTGAAAAAACCAGAATAAAATGTTACAAAAATATTGCAAACATATTACAAAAGTATTAAAATCATGTTAAAAACAAAAAAAGTATTGACAAGAAAGCAAAAAAGTTAGATACTATAAACGATAAAACAAAAGACAGAATTTTTAGGAGGGTTATAAAATGGCAGGAGCTATTATGGAAAAAGTATGGGGACTATTCGGAATGGACCCAGCAGAAGAACGTGATGATGAAGAATTAGAAAACTATGATGATGAAGAATTAGAAAATTATGATGATGAGGAAGAAGAACAACAAGAAGAAAGAAAACTATGGGGAAGAAAAAATAAAGTAGTGGCAATGCCACAAGTACAACAAGTAAAAATGGTAATTTCACAACCAACTAATTTTGAACAAGCAGCTAGCATTTGTGATTTATTAAAGCAAAAAAAATCAGTCATAGTGAATTTAGAATATGTAAATAAAGATGTTGCAAGAAGAATTATAGATGTTGTATCAGGAGCAGTACATGCATTAGATGGTCATATGCAAAAGATTTCTAATTCCATTGTATTAATTGCACCATTCAATTATGATATTGAAAATGATACAGCAAGAGATGAAATTAAAAATAAATTATCTGTTTCTTGGTTAAGAAATAATAATAATCAATAAGCGGTTTCTTGTAAAAAAGCTTTTTTATACAAATTTTAGGAGGAGGATAATATGCTTACACCTTTGGACATTGAAAATAAGAAATTTTCAAAACAAATGATGAATGGTTACAGTGTCGAAGAAGTAGATGATTTCTTAGATGAACTAACAGAAGATTACGAAAAATTATATAAAGAAGTTGCTGAAAGTAAAAACAAAATGGAAGAATTACAAGAGAATGTAGAAAAATACAAAGGAATAGAAAGTACCTTGCAAAATACTTTAGTTATGGCACAACTTGCTGCAGATGATATCAAAAAGGCTGCTCAAAAAGAAGCAGACAAAATATTATTAGATGCACAAGGAGATGCAAGACAAACAGCAAGAGCACTAGATCAAGATATTATACTCAAGAAAAAGACTTTAGAAGATTTAGAAAAACAATTAGATGTATACAGAGCAAAGATGGAATCACTTTTGATTTCACAATTAGAACTTCTAAAGGAATCGAATAAAGATTAAATAAAAAACTGCTATTACAATGATAGCAGTTTTTAGAGTTTTTTAATATTACAAAGAATTAACAATATTACAGTGCTGTTAAGAAAATGTTACATTTTGATTAAAACTATTGACATATTGATAGAAAACTATAAAATAAGTATATATCATACTAGAGGTATTATGAGAGTAATTAGTGGAATAGCAAGAGGAACTAAATTGAATTCAATTGAAAGCTTGTCTACAAGACCAACTTTAGACAGAGTAAAAGAATCTTTATTTAATATTTTGCAAAACAAAATAGAAGATACTATTATTCTAGACTTGTTTTCGGGAAGTGGAGCAATTGCAATTGAATTTTTAAGTAGAGGTGCAGAAAAAGCATACTTATGTGAAAATAACTATGCAGCTATTAAAATGATATATGCTAATCTTGATAAGACTAGACTAAGAGAAAAGGCCATTGTAATGTCAAAAGATTACAGGAAAGCGTTAGAAAGTTTTAAACAAGAGAATATTCAATTTGATATTATCTTTTTAGACCCACCTTATCAAGCAGATTATGCGGTAGATGCTATAAAAAGAATATTATCATTAGACTTACTAAAAGATAAAGGAACAATTGTTATAGAAACCGATGATGAGAAACGAGAATTACTCGAATTAGAAAAAATAAATATCCAAATAAATGATATTAGGAAATATGGAAGAGTTAGTCTCTTGTTCTTAAGTCGAAAGGGGTAATACAATGGAAATATTTACTTTATTAGAAACTTTAGAGGATATGCTAGAAAAGAGTAGAAATGTGCCTTTTTCTGGTAAATGTGTTGTAGATAAAGAAGAAATATTAGATATCATAAAAGAAATAAGATTAAAGTTGCCAGAAGAATTAAAACAAGCTAAATGGGTAAAAGAAGAAAGGCAACGTATATTAGTTGAGGCACAAAATGAAGCAGATGAGATCATTAAAGAAGCAGAAAATAGAATTATTTCCATGATAGATGAGCATGAGATAACTAGAAAAGCTTATGAGAAAAAGGTTGAAATTATTGAAACAGCTAATGAAATGTCTCGTGAGATATCAAAAGGTACAAAAGATTATGCAGATAGCCTTTTATCGAATATAGAAGAAGCATTGCAAAATGCCTTAAAAGTAATTCAAGAAAATAGAAATGAACTTAAATAGAGTTTTGGGGGTCAGAAAGAGGAAGTTAAGTCGTTGATTTCCAATTTCTAACCTCTTTTAATTTGGCATAGGAGGAATAAAACGTGGCAACAAAGCGAGGAAAGAAAAAGAAGAAAAGTGGTAAAGTAGATACAAATATAGCAGTAGTTGTTTTAGTACTACTCAGTATATTATTAATGATTTTGATTTATACTAAATCAGGAAGTATTGGTGCAAAATTAAGTCCAATGCTAGGCGGTATAATGGGATTTATTAAATATGTGATTCCAATTGGCATGTTATTAATTGCCATTTCCATGACACGCAATGATAAATATTATATGCATCGCAAATTATTACAATATGGTATTTTTCTAGTTTGCGTTGCAACCATGCTCAGTCTTTTTCAAGGGCATATTGGTGATGATATTAAAAGTAATAAATCTTTTTCAGATATTATGCAAGATTGCTATTATGATGGAAGTAAAGATGTTGGTGGTGGTGTGATAGGTGGAGCAGTTGCGGTTCCTTTGATAAAAATGCTAGGAACAGTAGGTGCTACCATTCTAACCATTGGAGTATCCATTCTATTACTTGTATTCATTTTTGACATGAAGCCAGCAGAAATGATTGCTAACTTCTTAGAAGGGGCTGATGAAAGAAAAGAAGAGAGAAGAGAACAAAGAGAAGCATATGAAGAAGAAAGATTAGCTAGAAGAGAAAGAATGGCTAAGTCAAGAAAACTTCCACAAATAGATTTAGACGACGATGAGCCACCAAGAGAGACAAAGAAAGAAAGACGCTTGCGTGAAAAAGCAGAGGCAGAAAAATTAGCAGCACAATTCGAAGATCAATTAACGATTAATTTGAATGAAGAAGGAAAATATGACCATACTAATGATGAGTTAGAGATTCCATTCTTCGGCAAGAAAAAATTAAAAGGTGGACAAACAGTTCCTGTTGAAGAATCAAAACCAGAACCAAGTTCACCAGATGTTTTAGAAGCAAATTTATTTAAGCAAGTAGAAGAACAAAAAGAAGACAAAACAAAAGAGATCTTACAATTAGAACACACTGTAACAGTAGAAGATGAAAACTATGAATTTCCACCAGTACAGTTATTAAGTGAACCAGAGAAAAAAGCAAATAGAGGAAGCAAAAAATCGGTAGCAGATACAGCAACACAATTACAAAAGACATTGTACAGTTTTGGTGTATCAGCAAAAGTTGAGGACGTTTCAGTAGGACCAGCAATTACAAGATATGAATTAAAACCAGCAGAGGGGGTTCGCGTTAGCAAAATCGCTAACTTAGCAGATGATATTGCTCTAAATTTAGCAGCAGAAAGTATTCGTATTGAAGCACCTATTCCAGGAAAACAAGCAGTAGGTATTGAAATACCAAACAAAGAAAATGAAATGGTACATTTTAGAGAGATTATTGAAGATGACAAATTCATTGACCATAAATCTAAATTAGCATTTGGGCTTGGAAAAGATGTAGCAGGACAAGCGGTTGTAACAGATATTGCTAAAATGCCTCACGTTCTAATTGCAGGTGCAACAGGTTCTGGTAAGAGTGTTTGTATTAATACTTTAATTTCTAGTATTTTATACAAAGCAAAACCAAGTGAAGCAAAATTATTAATGGTGGACCCTAAAATTGTAGAGTTATCTGTCTATAACGGGATACCACATTTATTAATTCCAGTAGTAACAGACCCTAAAAAAGCAGCAGGAGCTTTAGCTTGGGCAGTACAAGAAATGGAAGATCGTTATCAAAGATTTGCAACTAAAGGAGTAAGAGACCTAAAGGGATATAATGAAGCAATGCAAAAAGAGGAAGGTAATATGGCACTTCCACAAATTGTTATCATTATAGACGAGTTAGCAGATTTAATGATGGTATCACCAAAAGATGTAGAAGATTCGATTTGTCGTTTAGCACAAAAAGCAAGAGCAGCAGGTATGCACTTAGTGATTGCAACACAAAGACCATCTGTTGATGTTATCACAGGTATTATTAAAGCAAATATTCCATCTAGAATTGCCTTTTCTGTATCATCACAAGTAGACTCTAGAACGATTTTAGACATGGCAGGTGCAGAGAAGTTACTAGGAAAAGGTGATATGTTATTCTACCCAGCAGGTGCACCAAAGCCTACTAGAGTACAAGGTGCATTTGTATCAGACGCAGAGGTAGAAAAGATAGTAGACTTCATCAAAGCAGAAGGGGAAGTAACCTATAATGAAGATATTATCGAGCAAATTGAAAATTCGAATAAAACAGATAAGGAAAAAGACTTAGAATCAGAGCAAGCAGATGATGATGGAACAGACCCATTCTTAATGGAAGCTATTGACACTGTAGTAGAAACAAAACAGGCATCCACTTCTTTTATTCAAAGAAGATTTAAAGTTGGATATGCAAGAGCAGGAAGAATTATTGACCAAATGGAAGAAAGAGGCGTTATTTCAGGATATCAAGGAAGTAAGCCACGTGAAGTGTTAATGTCAAAAGAAAGATGGCAAGAATTAAAAATGGCTCAAAATGCACCTACTGAAAACAGTGAGAATGTTCAAGATTAAAATAGAATTTTAACTAATGAAAAAGGTACATATGGAAAAGAAAAAGCAAATATTAGAAAAGTTCAACTTAAAAGATTATAACAATCGCTTAGAGAAGATTTTAGAGAAAAAGCAGTTCTCGTTAGATACAAAAAATCTTCTTTTAAGCATGCTTTATAAAATTGAAAATGGCTATCCAGATTATGAAAAAACAAAAGTAGAAGTACCTAATAAAAATGAGTTTATTGAAAAGTTATTCCAGATGATACAAGAGAACTGCGAAGAAATTATTGTTGCAGAATTTAATTCAGAAGTAAGTAATCTATTAAAAGAAAAAAACATAAAATATATGGTAGATCAAGAAGAAAAAAAGATAATAGCTATGGCAAATGAATTGCTAGTAATGGATTGTATTATGAAACTATCCCAAAAACTAGTTAGTGTGCCACAAGAAAAGCAAGATTTACAAATTCCTATTTCCAATTTATTAAACTTAGGAAATTGTATGAACCAATTAGAAGTAATTAGAGACTTTAATGGTTGGTCATGGGATATTGTTTTAAAAGAAATTCCAGACTTAGAAACAAATGTGATTTTTCAAACTTTATTATATTTAATAGGAAATGAATTTGTACAAAAATGGCTTCAAAATGATAGTAATTTAGCAGATTATATAGATTTACTAAAAGCATATATCAAAGAAAACTTTGGAGAAAAGCGAGCAGAGGAGTTTGTTTCCCTATTTTGCAAATTAGCAATTGATGTGACTGCATCTAAAGATGAAGAACAATATAAATTTTGGAAAGAGAAAACAAAAGAGTTAGAAAGTGAACTCAAAAGTTTAGAAAATAAAGAGAAATTCTTAGAACAAAAAACAAAAGAGAAAAAGAAATATACGAAGCAAATTGAAGAAATTGACAAAATGTTAAATAACAAAGAATTACTAAGAAAAGAATATGAAAGAAGAAACAGCAAATTGCCAAATAAAGAAAAGATATTTAGCATTAGTCATTTGGTAGATAGACTGAACAATGAAAGAGAAGAACTGTTAAAACAGATCAAAGAAACCAACTGTTTAATTGAGCCAAAAGGATATGTTACTAGAAAGCAGGAAGTAGAAGAAAAAGTGAAATTTTTAAGTTCTCTAGACTTAGAACAAAGAGTTGATAGAAGGCTAAAAATTGCCGAGTTTTGTAGCATATTTTTAGAGTGTTTCCAAATTAAAGTAGCAAAAGCGCAAACTAAGCAAGAAATCATAGACTATATTTATGAACTACGCTATTATGGATTTTTAATATTAGACCAAGAGGAAATGAGATTAAAAGAAGCTATGCAACTAAAAACTCTTTTTGAAGAAGCAAGAGAAAGTTTACTAGAAAAAGCAAGAAAATTAGATGTGCTAGAAGAAGTAACAGAAGATAAAGAAATAAATGAGCAAATCTTAAATGCTATTTTTGATAGTAAAATGATAGATTTAGACCATATGGCAATTGAAACAAAAGTAAAAGAAGGTAAGCTATATATTGAATATTATGATGAGAAGGTATTAGAAACAACAGTGGAGTTGCAATGTGATAGGACAGTTAGGTTAAAGAAGAAAGTGAAGTTGTTTGTATAGAAAGGACGAAGCGTATGAAAATAACATTCTTAGGTGCCACCAAAATGGTAACAGGTTCCAACTTCTTAATAGAAGGAGCAGGAAAGAAATTTTTAGTAGACTGTGGTATGTATCAAGGAAGCGCAAGAGATGAAATGGAAAATAGCGAACCATTTGCCTACAATGTACACGATATCGATTTTGTACTATTAACCCATGCTCACATTGATCATTCAGGCAGAATTCCAAAACTGTATACAGAAGGATATCGCAATCCTGTTATTACTACTAAAGCTAGTAGAGATTTATGCTCTATTATGCTACCAGATAGTGGACATATTCAAGAACAAGAAATTGAATGGAGAAATAGAAAAAGAGTAAGAGAAGGAAAAAAGCCACTTCCACCTTTATACACAGCGCAAGATGCTCTAGACTGTATGGAAATTTTTCAGCCAGTATCTTATGATGAAATTATAGAAGTGGACGAAAATATCCATGTCCGTTTTAATGATGCAGGGCATATGTTAGGTTCAGCTATTATTGAAATTTGGGTGAATGAAGACGGAAAAGAAACAAAAGCAGTTTTCACAGGAGACTTAGGAAATAACGATATTCCGCTATTATCTTCTCCTACTATGATAGAAAGAGCAGACTATGTAGTTATGGAATCTACTTATGGTGGAAGATTACATATGAGAAATGATGATAAAGCAAATCTTTTCTTAGACATTGTATCAGAAACATTAAAGCAAGGGGGTACAGTAGTTATTCCATCCTTTGCAGTAGGTAGAACACAAGAAATTTTATATGAACTAAATAACATTAAAGATGGACCAATTAGTGATGAATTTAAAGAAAAATATGATATCTTAATGAAGGCACCAGTTTATGTAGACAGTCCACTTGCCATTTCTGCTACAGAAATATTTAGGGATAATGCAGATTTGTTTGATGAAGAAACACAAGCAATTATCCAATCAGGAGATAATCCACTAGAATTTAATGGATTACAATTTACAAGAACGGCAGATGAATCAAAAGCATTAAATGAAAAAGAAGAATCAGCAATCATCATTTCAGCTAGTGGTATGTGTGAAGTAGGAAGAATTAAACATCACTTAAAACATCATTTATGGGACCCAAAAAGCACTATTTTATTCGTAGGTTACCAAGCACAGGGAACTTTAGGAAGAAGAATTGTAGAAGGCGAAAAGAAAGTCAAAATATTTGGAGAAGAAATTGCAGTCAATGCAAGAATAGAATACATTGAAGGATATTCAGGACACGCAGATCAAGAATGGCTATTAAATTTTATTTACTCTTTCATTATAAAACCAAAACATATCTTTTTAGTACATGGAGAACCAGAAGGGCAAGTAGTATTAAAAGATAAGATTTTAGAAACAGTGGATATTCCAGTTACGATTCCAGAATATGGACAATGCTATACCTTAGATGAAGACTTAACAATGGAACAAGCAGTAGAACCAGTAACAAAAGTAACCATCGAAAAGAGTGATGTATTAGATAAGATTAAGACATTAAAAGAAGAACTAGAGGATATGGAAGTCATTGTTAAGGAAGAATACCTAGGAGAACAAGCAGATGATGACAGTATTAGTCGATTAAAGTTAAGACTAAAAGAAATTGAAGAGCAAATTGTGAGAATAGTGGAGAAAAACTAGTGTCAGTTAAGGGACGTATGTCCCTTAACTGACGCAGATAAAATAAAAAAAGAAAAGGAAAGAAACCAATGAAAAATAAGTATAATAATGATGCCATAATTGGCGGTGGAAATATTACCGCAAGTTTTACAGAAAAAGGTGAATTATTAAGAGTCATGTATCCAGCACCAGATTTTAGAAACTGGATAGATGAGTTTGTAACAGGAGTCAAAATCAATGACTCAGGAATGATATATTTGCATGATGATATTAATAATCAATATCATCAGTATTATACTGAAAATACCAATATATTACACACTGAGATTACAAACACATACTTTAATTTAAGTATCAAGCAAACTGATTTTGCTTTACTAAAAAATAGTGTACTATTAAAGAAGTATGAATTGGAAAATAAAAATAGTATTGACTTAAATGTCAATTTCTTAGTGCATGCAAAACTATTATCAGATGTCAATAATATGGTTGGCTCTGAAATTAGAGAAAATGCATTAATTCAATATTGCCATGATTATACAATGTACACATTTTCTAAAATGCCATTCATGAGTTATCAATTAAATGATACAAAAGAAAATATAGGAAGTGGAGTGATCCAAGACAAAGACTATATTGGTATGTCTTGTGATTCTAGTATCAGCTATGATATGGGAATTTTAAAACCAGGAGAGAAAAAGGAATTAGTCCTTTATTTATACTTCAAAATAAATGGCGAAAAGCAAACAGAGGAAAGCATTAAAAAGGAATTAACAGAGATTCGCAAACTAGATGTTCAAAAAGAAGAACAAGCAGTAGAAAAGTATTGGAAAAAATATGTCAAAGAACATCTAGGAATAGAGTTAAAACCAGAAACTAGTAAATTCAATAAAAAATTCAACCAAGTATATCAAAGAAGTATTTTACTATTCCCACTTCTTACCAATGACACAACAGGGGGAATTTCTGCGACTGTGGAAATTGATGAAAATATGACACAATGTGGTAGATACAGCTATTGTTGGCCAAGAGATGCCGTGTTTGTAACGAGAGCATTAGATAAAGTAAAAATGACAAAAGAAACAGAGAAATTTTATAAAACATTTTGCAAAGATACCCAAAGCAAAAATGGAATGTGGGAGCAAAGATTTTATACAGATGGAAGATTAGCACCTTGTTGGGGATATCAAATCGATGAAACCGCAAGTGTTATCTTTGGAATTTATGAGCATTATAAAGTAGTAAAAGATGCTAAATTTTTGAAAGATACCTATAAAATGTGTGAAAATGCAGCTAAATTTTTGTGTACATATATGGATAATGTTTTAGGAACACACGACGAATCAGACATTGTGAAAAATGAAATAGAGGCAACTTATCATACAGAAGAAAGAAACAAATTACCAGTCAGTTATGATTTGTGGGAAATGCATGAAGGAGTCCATCTATATTCTTTAGCAGCTATTTATGCAGCATTCCAATCGATGAAAGAAATGAATGAGATATTAAGACCAGTATTTGAAACCAATAATAGACTAAAAGTAGAAGCAATGAACAAGCTAGAAGCAAGAATAATAAAATATCAAGAAGAGATTAAGAACTTTATTTTAACCAATCTTTATGATGAACAAACGAAAACCTTTTTAAGAAACCAAAATGATAACCGCACAGACATTAGTGAATTAGGAATTGTAGTGCCTTTTGAAATATTTTCTCCAAAAGAGAAAAAAGTATTAAATACAATAGAAAGAATCAATATGACATTAAGAACTTACACAGGAGGATATTTGAGATTTGAACAAGACCACTATCGAGGAGGAAATAGCCCATGGCCAATTTCAACAGCATGGATGGGAATGTATTATCAAAAAGCAGGAGAAAAAACAAAAGCAAAAGAGTGCTTAGAATTCATTGTCAATACTGCTAACCAACATGGATTTTTAGCAGAGCAAGTCAGCAATGACACCATGCAACCAAATTGGGCAAATGGACTTGGCTGGGCCCATGCAATGTTTATTTTATCAGTTTAGTGTCAGTTGGGGGACGTTCCTTTTTCTGATGAATAAGTGAGCGCTGCCTGTGGCAGAAACAGCGAACTTATGAATAGGCATAAACTATTGTTGTAGACTTTGCAAAGTCAAAGGCTAAAACAATTAGTTTGATGCTCGCAGTGTCAGGATAGGGACATACCTTTATTAATCTACAGATATAGAAAATGGCAATCTAAGCCATTTTTTTCTTTGGCTATATAGCATTATAAAAAGAAGTGTGATATAGTAACAAAAAAGATAAAAGAATTTAAGGGAATATATGAAATAATAGAAAATATTAATTGAACGAGGGGGGCAAAAGATTGATGTAGAAAGGAAATGTGTATTATGCCTCGTAATTCAAGAGAAAATCAAAAATCCCATACAAATATTTACCATGTGATTCTTCGTAGTATTAATCAACAAGAGATATTTTACGATAATATCGATAGAAGTAAATTTTTAAGTTGTCTAAAAGTAACAAAAGAAAAATATCAGTATGATTTGTACGCATATATTTTAATGAATAATCATGTTCATTTGCTAATTATGGATAAAGAAGATAAGCTATCAAAAGTTATGCAATCATTAGCAACTAGTTATGCAATGTATTTTAATAAGAAGTATAATAGAATCGGACATGTATTTTACAATAGGTTCAAAAGTAAATATGTAGAATCTTTGCCACATTTTCTAAATATTGTAAGGTATATTCATTTTAACTGCGAAAAAGCTATGATGTGTGAATTTGATAAATTTTACTGGAGTAGTTATCATGAGTTCTTTAGAAGTGCTACTTTGGTAGATTCGACAAAGCTACTAAAAATGATAGAAATGAACCAAAATGAATTTAAGTTTTTTCATGAAGAATATAGAAGAATAAAAGGATTTGAAAAGGATAATTTTGAAATGGAAGAAACGATACTAGATGATGGATTAGCAATACAAAGAATAAAAGAAATATTAAAAATAGACAATCTTGTAGATATTCAAAATTTTAATAATAAAAAAAGAGATGAAATAATTTGGAAAATAGCAAAAATAGAAGGAATAAGGAAAAATCAAATTGCAAGAATTTTAGGTGTTAGTGAAAGACTAATATATCGAGCAGTAGAAAAAAATAAAAATTAAAGGAGAAGGTATGTCCCCATACTGACAACTTTGTCAGAAAAAGGAACGTCCCCAACCTGACAAAGGAGCGAGCAAATGGCAAAAACGAAAACAGTATTTGTATGCAGTAGTTGTGGATATGAATCTACGAAGTGGCTAGGAAAATGTCCAGGGTGTAATGAATGGAATAGCTTTTATGAAGAAAAGTTAGCAAAAGATACACGGAAGTGGTATGGATAAAAAGAATAGGTCGGTTACTCCTAAGGCTTTGAATGAAGTTGTGGGAAAAGATGCAGTTCGTACACATACAGGAATTGGAGAATTAGATAGAGTATTAGGCGGAGGCTTAGTAAAAGGCTCCTTAGTATTAGTAGGTGGAGAGCCAGGTATTGGTAAATCTACTTTGATTTTGCAACTTTGTGATAAAGTACAAGGTGAAGGTAAAGTATTATATGTTTCAGGAGAAGAGTCAGCAGAGCAAATCAAGCTAAGAGCAGATAGGTTAGGTATACACAATGATGATATCTTATTTTTAGGGGAGACAGACATAGAATTAATAGAGAATAATATTTTGGAAATGAAACCAAAGTTAGTAATTATTGATTCTATTCAAACAATGTATTCTGATGAGATTTCAGCTGCTGCTGGAACTGTTAGCCAAGTACGTGAAATTACATCACGTGTGATGAGAGTTTGCAAAGGAAGTGATATTACCACTATTATTATTGGACATGTAACAAAAGAAGGAAATATTGCAGGACCAAGAGTGTTAGAACACATGGTAGATACAGTGCTATATTTAGAAGGAGAAAGATATTTTTCTTATCGTATTTTGCGTAGTGTAAAAAATCGTTTTGGTTCTACCAATGAAGTAGGCATGTTTGAAATGCAAAGTGAAGGGATGGTGGAAATTACCAATCCATCTTCTGTATTAATTTCTGAAAGAGAAGATAATCCACCAGGTTCTGTCATTGTAGCGAGCATGGAGGGGACAAGACCATTACTAATTGAATTACAGGCATTGACAACATCAACTATTTTTGGTTTCCCAAGAAGAACAGCAAATGGAATTGACTATAATAGGCTTACTATTTTAGTTGCTGTATTAGAAAAAAGAGCAGGAATTCCTTTAAGTTCACAAGACATTTATTTAAATGTAGTAAGTGGTATTAAAATTAGTGAACCAGCAGTGGACTTAGGAATGGTAATTGTTTGTGCTTCTAGTTATAAAAATGTGAGTATTGATAAAACAACTGCTATTATTGGAGAAGTGGGGCTTACAGGAGAGGTAAGAGCAGTAAATTTGATTGATAAGAGACTAAAAGAAGCGGAAAAGTTAGGATTTAAAAAGTGTATTATTCCAGAAAGTAACAAAAAACTATTGAAAGAAAAGTATGATTTAGATATAATAGGGGTCAAAGATGTAAATGATGCTATGAGAGCAGTGGGATTAAAATAAGGGAGGAAGCAAAGTGGCTATTAAGAAAGAAGACGTAATTACAGAAGTATTGAAGATGATTGCACCAGGTACACCAATTCGTGATGGATTAGAGAATATTTTGAAAGCAAAGACAGGTGCCTTAATTGTCACAGGAGAAACAAAAGATGTTTTAGAATTAGTAGATGGTGGATTTCAATTAGATATTGATTATACCTCTTCTAGATTATATGAACTTGCAAAAATGGATGGAGCCATTGTTTTAAGTAATGACTTTAAGAAGATTTTGTATGCTAATGCCCAACTCATTCCATCTTCTAATGTAGCAACTACTGAAACAGGTACAAGACATCGTACAGCTGAACGTATGGCAAAACAGACGAATAGCTTAGTGATTAGCATTTCACAAAGAAGGAGTATTATTACCATTTTCAAAGGAAATCACCGCTATGTATTAGAAGATACTTCAAAGGTAATTTCGAAAGCAAACCAAGCGCTTCAAACCGTAGAAAAATATAAAAAAGTATTTGATGATAAATTAGGACTTTTAAATGAATACGAATTTAATGATATTGTTACTTTGGAAAATGTGATTAACAGTATTCAACGTGCAGAAATGGTAATGAAAGTAGTGGAGGAAGTACAAAGAGCTATTTATGAATTAGGAGTAGAGGGAAGACTTCTTGAAATGCAATTAGAGGAATTAGTAGGAGATTTAGAAAAAGAAGAACTATATATTATTAAAGATTATATTGCACCGGGGAAAAAGCGCACAGCAGAAAGAATATTAGAAGAAATTAGAAATTTAGATAGAGATGATTTGCTAATTGCAGAAAAAATTGCAAAAAGTCTCGGATATGGTGCATTTGACAATTATGACGAAGTAGGTGTTTATACAAGAGGATATCGTGTATTAAATAAAATTCCAAGAATGCCAAGCAATATCGTAGAAAACTTAATCAAAAGTTTCAAATCTTTCCAACATATATTAGCAGCTGATTTACAACAATTAGATGATGTTGACGGAATAGGAGAGATAAGAGCAAGAACCATTAGACAATCATTAAAACGTATGCAAGAGCAATTTGTATTTGACAATTTAATGATGTAATTGTATAATTTCAAATAGTAAAAAACTTAGGAGGAACTTATGAAAATATTTTTAAGAATAGTATTAATAATACTTATTATATTAGCTTTAGTAGGAATTGGATTTGTAGGATATGGATTTTACAAAAAAGCAACTGTAAATTATCCAAACCCAGTAGCAACAATGATAGTAAAAGATTATGGGGAAGTGAAAATTGAATTATATCCAGATAAAGCACCAAATACAGTGGCTAACTTTATTCGTTTAGCAAATCGTGGATTCTATAATGGCTTAACTTTCCATAGAACTATTCCAGATTTTATGATACAAGGTGGAGATATCAATGGAGTAGGATCAGGCTCTCCAAAATTAAGTAATATACAAGATAACGTAGAAAATGATAAAGAATATGCCATTAAAGGTGAATTTATTGCTAATGGATATACCAAAAATAATTTGAAACATAAAAAAGGTGTTATTTCTATGGCGAGGTCCGATTATAGCCAAGCAGGAATGACTGAACAAGGATATAACTCAGCAGGCTCACAATTCTTTATTATGACGAAAGATACTACTTCTTTAGATGGTGTTTATGCGGCATTTGGTGAAGTAATAGAGGGAATGGAAGTTATAGAAAAAATAGAGAAAGTAGATGTAACTTACAGAAGTTCTGAATTAAAAGAAGGAGAAGAAGCACCAAAGGATAAAGACGGAAATGCTCTTCAAGCAGATAAACCTAAAAAAGACGTTGTTATTGAAAGCATTAGTGTAGAAACCTATGGCGTAGATTATGGAATGCCAGAAACAATGGATGTATTTGATTACTATTCATGGTTAATGCAACAATATGGTTTAGGTATGCAATAAAAAAGAAAAAGACATATGTTAAATTCTAACATATGTCTTTTTTTATGCTCAAAAATTCTAGAAGTCTAAAATTATTTCTGCATCTTTTTAAGTTCTTCCTTATCTTTTTCATCTAAATTAGTTAATCCAAAATCTAATAGAGAAATAACAATTTTATTAAAAGATAAATTTTTTAAATTAGCAAGGTTTTGAATGTTATCTACTATGTCTTCTGGTAATCTAAGAGTTTTGCTAACTCCACTATGATTTTCAGGTATTTTCAATTTCTCCATAAGAACCTCCTTGCAATTATTTTATATTACAAATAAAAATAAATATGCACCTAAAAATACTTGCAAAATAATTGCGGGTGTGCTAGTATAAAGTATATAAATTCAAAAGAGAAGGAGAAAATTGATGAAAGAGATAGAAAGTAGAAGAAAAATAACTAGCATATCCTTACAGGATAACCCATCTGTAAGCAACAAAGTTGCAACAGCTGGTATAACTCTTGTAGCGCTTGTGGTAACAATAGTAGTACTTTTAATTTTAGCGGGAATAACACTAGTGTATGTATTTGGAGATAATGGAATATTTGGACAAGCATCAAAAGCGAAAATCCAAACAGAAATAGCAAAAGCAAGAGAAAGATTAGAAATAGTATTAGGTAGTGCTAAAATAGAAAAGCATACAAATAGTAAATATAATGAAAATGAATATTTAGATGAATATATTATAAGCCAAATAAAGGAAGTAGAGATAATAGATGACATTGTAATTGTAGATGGGTATACATTTGAATTAGATAGGAGTGCACCTAAAATAGGAGAATACTTAGGAAAAAAAGAAGAATTAGTATTTCCAGAGCTAAATATAAGTGAACTAGTATTGGCAACAGATAAGAAGATGGCAAGTTTTACCATAACAGCTAGAGAAAAAGAAAATGGAATTAGTAAAATAGAAATTTTACAAGAAGGACATGTAATAAAAGCATATGAATATGATAATGAAAAGAATGAGATTAATGAAACTTATATAGCCAAACAAAATGGAAAATATATAGTAAGGGTATATGCAAAATATTCTATTAGTAAATCAATAGATGTGCAAGTAATTATATCATCAGTAGATTTTGAACCAAATGGAAATGAAGAATATAAAAAAGAACATTCCACAAAGATAATAACAAACGAAACAATAGATAAAATAGTAAGCATAAAATATCAATGGACAAATTCAACAGTAGAGCCATTAGAAGAAACATTTCAAAATATTTGCCAAAATGGAGACACAATAACAAAGAATGGAGTAACAGGAACCTATTATTTATGGACATTAGTAAGAACGGAATCAGGAAAAACAGGCATATGGAGAAGTGAAAAGTTTAACTTTGATAATCAAGCACCAATAATTACGTCATTTACTGCGACAAAATATTCAGAAACAGGAATTACACTTAGTGCAACAGCTAGAGATACAGGAACAGGTATTGTAAAATTTGAGTTTTATATTGATAATGTATTAAAGGAAACACAAACATGTTCAGCAACAACTTCAAGTGTAACAAAGAGTAAAACGATTACAGGATTGAGTACAGGAAGTCATAATTGCAAGGTAGTGGCTTACGATGCAGAAAATAACAGTAGTAATAAAACTGTATTAGGAACTACAAAACTATATGCATGGGAAAAGTGGGATGTAAAAGAAACAAGAAAATATAAAATAAATGAAGTACCAGATAATGATACTAAATATTCTTTAGGGAACAATACAAGAATATATAGAGCGGCGTTGAATGAGGAGACAGGGAAGTTTTATTGGCATGAGCAGACTAGCACTTCTTATTGGACGACTAACATTAACAACTGGACTACGAGTGAAATAGGCTCCTATTGGATAAAATATAGCACGGGGGGCGAATATGCTTATAGGTACTGGGGAACTATGGAAGACGGTAGTGGGGAGACAGCTTTCCGCCGCTATTCTAGCGTTGCTGAAGTTACATATTCAAAAGGAACTACTTCATATGGAGTAACGACTGCAACTTCTAGCACAGCTTATCCTGCCAATGGGTACAAAAATGGTTACTATTATGTGAAAACTACATCAAGATAGAGATACTCTTCTTAGCTAATATCATATAGTAGGTATAAGGCCTACCTAGTAATGTCTGACCAATAGCTAGTAGCTAGTCTTGGCTTTGAAACAGTAATGTCAAAAGTAAGTGTAGACAAGAGAACATTCAAGCCGTAACGCAAGTAAAACTGCTGAACTCCGAAATGTCGAAAAAAGTCGATAACTTTTATTTGAAAAATAACAAAATATGTATTAATATAGATATATGTTCTAAAAGTAAGCGATTTCTTGCTATAATAGGAACATATATCTTTTTTCTATTTCAACTCCACCACAGTCACACCCATTTCACCTTCACCAAAAGTACCAACTCTAAAAGACTTTACATGAGGGTGTTTGTTTAAATATTGGTGAATACCTGTGCGAAGTTTGCCAGTACCTTTACCATGAACAATTCGAATAGGGGAAATGCCACTCATTACGCAGTTATCTAAATATTTATCAATGACATAAATAGCATCATCTACTGTTTGACCAATCACATTAATTTCAGGTGAAATAAATTTGGCTTTAGAATCTTGCACAACAGATACTTTGCCAGTTTCAAAATTCTTATCAAATTTGGCAATAAGCCCACTGAAATCTATTTTAGGAGTATTGACTTCGTTAATCTTATCATTTAATTTATTTCGTAGTTGATTTGCACGCTTCACATCTAATTGCTCAGAATTTAATTCTTTAATAATTTCATTTGCTTCTTCTTTGGCAGAAAACAAGATATCTCTAGCCTCAGATTTCGCATCATCTATCATTTGCTGCCTCTTTTGTACTAAATCAGAATTATCTTTTTCTAAAGATTTTCGTAATACCTCAATTTGGTTTAAGTTTTTCTGAGTTTCCTCTTTTTGCTTTTCAATGGTAAGTTTGTCTTCATAAATGCTTTTTAAAATCTCCTCGATAGAAGCATGGTCTTGCTGAATAAAAGAACTAGCCCTTTCAATAATAGAAGGGGATAACCCTAAACGCTTGCTAATTTCAAAAGCATTACTCTTTCCGGGAATACCAACTAATAAATGATAGGTTGGTTTTAAATTCTCTACATCAAATTCAAAACTAGCATTTTCAAATCCATCTGTGACTAGCGCAAATTCTTTCAATTCCTGATAATGAGTCGTACAAGAAACTAACGCACCTATTTTAACAAAATGTTCTAAAATACTAATTGCCAAACTAGCACCTTCAACAGGGTCTGTTCCAGAACCAAGTTCATCTAATAAAATTAAGCTATTAGAGGTTACCTGCTCTGTAATTTGCACAATATGAAGCATATGGGAAGAAAATGTACTCAAAGATTCTTGAATATTTTGTTCATCTCCAATATCCACAAAAATGTGGTCAAATACACAAATTTGACTTTCTTCGTGACAAGGAATAGGAATACCAGAGTATGCCATTAATAGTAACAAGCCAGTAGTTTTTAATGCAACAGTTTTTCCACCTGTATTAGGACCTGTAATAATAAGAGAAGTATAAGTTTCCCCTAGGGAAATATCAATTGGAACAACATCATTAGGGGCAATCAAAGGATGTTTTGCTTTCATTAAATTTATCTTTTTTTCTTGATTTAATATTGGCATAACACCGTTATAGCTTTGAGCATATCTAGCTTTAGCAAATAGCAAATCTAGGGTACCGATGGTAGATAAGTTTAAGTTTAATTCAGCTAATATTTCAAAGAGAGAAGCAGTCAATTGTTCCAAAATTTTTTCAATTTCAATATCTTCTTCCATACGGATACTAGCAATTTGGTTATTTGCTTCAAATACACTGGTAGGTTCCAAATATACAGTAGAACCACTGGAAGAAATATCATGAATAAATCCTTGTATGCTTGAACGATATTCTTGTTTTACAGGAATAACATAACGATTATTACGAATGGTAATCACTGGTTCCATTAAATATTTCGAATAATTAGCAGAATGAATCAAAGAAGACAATTTATCTTTAATACTTTGTTCTAAATTCTTACGGCTTCTTCTTAAACTAGAAAGCTTAGGAGAAGCGTTATCACTAATCGTATTTTCGTCTAAAATCTTATCAAAGATTTCTTTCTCAATAGAAGGGTTGGCATAGAGAGTAGAAAAATAGTCTTGGAGTAAGCTTTCACCTTCCTGAGAAGTACCTTTTTCAAAAGATTTATTAGCTAAGCTTCCTAAAATGTCCTCTTTAAAATATGATTTTAATTCTCTAGAAATTTTCAGCAACTGAGCCAAATCTAAAAGAGATTTCGCAGATAAAATTTGATTACTCTCTAAAGTCTTTAAAGGAAGTTCCATTTCATTCAATTCTGCAAAGGGAGGGCGTCCTTTTTGGTAAAGAAGCTTCGTAGCCTCCATCGTTTTAGCAAGTGCAATACGAACCTTTTCAAAAGAAAAATAAGGTTCCATTTCAAAGCTTAGTTTTTTTCCAAGATAAGTCTTGCAATATCCTTGGATTATTTGTATAATTTGGTTATATTCTAATTTATGATATAAGTCCATAGGTAAATAGTATCCTTTCAAAAATCACTATGTATGTACTATTATGCCACAAAAATGGGTAAAATACAAGTAAATCAAGGAGGAAAACAGAAGATGAACTTAAAAAAACAAGAAGGTATTACTTTAACGATATTAGTAGTTACCATTGTTGTTATATTGCTCATTGTGGGAGCAAGTATTGGAACAATATTAAGTAGACAAGGACTTTTAAAATCTGCACAAGAAGCACAACAAGTACAACAAAATCAAGCACAGAAGGAAGAACAAAAAACAAATGATTTAATTGATAGTGTAGGGTCATCGGGAAGTGGTATTAGTGCAATTAACTTAGACGAAAGTGTGAATAGCCCAAAATTGAAAGAAGGAATGATACCAGTAAAATGGCAAGATGGTTCATGGGTAGTAACAGATAGCAGTGATGAAAATTGGTATAATTATAGAGAGAAACAATGGGCTAATGTTATGCTAACAGATGGTTTAACAGTAGAAGGGATTATGGATGTAACAACAGCAACTATGCAAGAGATGAAGGGCAAAAGAGTCACGAATGTAGGGAGCATGTTTGTTTGGATTCCAAGATATGCCTATAAAATCACACAAAACTATCATAAAGGTGGAGATTCTATTACAGGTAACATAGAAGTTTGTTTCTTAAAAGACGCAACTAATAACCCAATTAAAGAAGGGCAAATAGTTGTAGAATACAATGCAGGAACAACAAAGAATTATACAACTTTTCCAGATGGATATGTAGTACACCCAGCCTTCCAATATGAACAAAGTATAACAGGCTTATGGGTAGCTAAATTTGAAGCGAGCCATACAGGATGTACAGCATCAGAAAATACAGGTTCAACTGATACAAATGTAACTACCAAAACATTACAAGTGAAACCGGGAGTAACCAGTTGGAGAAATATTCAAATTGGTACAAGCTATTCTGTTTGTTTAAACTATCAGCCAACATTAAATAGCCACTTAATGAAGAATACAGAATGGGGAGCAGTAGCCTATTTAAGTCAAAGCACTTGTGGAAAGGGGAGCAAAATATGGGTGAATAACAGTGGTAGCTACATTACAGGAGCAACAGGAAATACAGCAGTAGCTAGTCAAAATACAGGTGTAGATACCAATTATACAAGTCAGCAAGGTGTGCAAGCAAGTTCTAACGGAAATGTAACAGGAATTTATGATATGGCAGGTGGCGCTTGGGAATATACAGCAAGTTATTTAAAAAATGGCTATGTAAAAGAACCGGGAACAGATGGAGCAATTAGTAATAATAACAAATATACTTATGGAGATGTACTAATTAAAGGAGCAAACAAAGCAAAATTTAATTATGCCGTGGCAAGTACTGATGATGCAACCAACAATTATGGGGCTAATAAAGAGAAATATGGAGATGCCATTTATGAGGTGTCTAGCAATAGTATTTCTAATTGGGACGACAGTTGGAACGCCGAATTTTCACAATTTCCAAGTACAGAGACGCCATTTATGATACGCGGTGGGGCATATGATAATGCAAGCTTAGCGGGGACTTATGCTTTTAAAGGAAGTAGTGGAGAAGCAGCAACAAATTGTGGCTTTAGACCTGTGCTAGTTGTGTTATAAAATAAAATTTACAAAATCTTAAAAAATACTTGCAATTACTAGAAAAATGGGGTATACTAATAATCGCAAGATAAATTACTAGAAGCGTGGGAACAAATCCCACGCTTCTATCGTAAAAGTAAAGAGGAGTAAAATGGCAAATATAGAAGAAAAGGTAGAAAACCTAATTTGTAAAACAATTGAAGATTTAGGATATGAATTGTATGATGTCATCTATGAAAAAGAAGCACAAGACTATTATTTAAGAATTTTCATTGATACACCTAATGGAATTAGTTTAGAAGATTGTGAGAAAGTAAATGATGCAATTAACGATATGCTAGATGAAGCAAATTACATTAAAGACCAATATTTCCTAGAAGTTTCATCACCAGGGGTAGAAAGAGTGCTTAGAAAAGATAAGCATTTACAAGCAAATATAGGAGAAGAAATTGTATGTAATCTATTTAAGCCAATAGAAAAAGAAAAGCAAATAGAAGGTGTTTTACAAGAATTTGACAAAGATAAATTAATATTACAGATTGAAGGAAAAGAAGAAGTTACAGAAATAGAGAGAAAGAATATTGCGAAAATGAAGTTAAAATATCATTGGAATTAAGGAGGAATTGGGAAAAATGAAGAAGGCAAAAGCAAATGGACCAGCTATTGATAGCAAAGAATTAATTGAGGCACTAGAAGAACTTGAAAAAGAAAGAGGAATCAAAAAAGAGGTTATTTTAGAGTCTATTGAAACTGCTTTAGTAACAGCATATAAAAGAAACTTTGAATCTAGCGAAAATGTAAAAGTAACTATGGATGGTAAGTCAGGCGAAACTCATGTATATGCCGAAAAAGAGGTAGTAGAAATAGTAGAAAATCCAAACTTACAAATTAATTTAGCAGATGCACAAAAACTAAGTAAAAAATTAGCTATTGGAGATGTTGCTGAAATTGAGATTGTTCCAAAGAACTTTGGAAGAATTGCAGCACAAACAGCAAAGCAAGTCATTGTACAAAAAATTAGAGAAGAGTCTAGAAACGTTCTTTTTGATGCCTTTAATGAAAGAAAAGGTGAAATTGTATCAGGACTAGTACAAAAAGCGGATGGTGGAGTTGTTGTATTAGATTTAGGAAGACTAGAAGGAGTTATGACAGTAAGAGAACAAATACCAACTGAAAAATATCATGTAAATGATAAATTAAGAGCGTATGTAGTAGATGTAGAAAGAGGAGCAAAAGGTTCACCACAAGTACTGGTATCAAGAGCATGCCCAGATTTTGTTAGAAAATTGTTTGAACTAGAGATTCCAGAAATCTATGAAGGAGTTATTGAACTAAAAAGTGTTTCAAGAGATCCGGGAAGTAGAAGTAAAGTAGCAGTATATTCTCCAAATGAAAATATTGACCCAGTTGGTTCTTGTGTAGGACAAAAGGGAATTCGTATTCAGAACATTATCAACGAATTAAGTGGAGAAAAAATTGATGTTATTGAATGGAATGCAGACCCAGCCATTTATATTTCTTCAGCATTACTTCCTGCACAAGTTATGGCAGTAGATATTCATGAAGAAGAAAAGTTTGCACAAGTGATTGTTCCTGATGACCAATTATCTTTAGCTATTGGAAAAGCGGGGCAAAATGCTAGATTAGCAGCAAAATTGACAACTTGGAAAATTGATATTAAGAGTGAATCTCAATTTAGAGAGATGATGCAAAAGGCCCAAGAGGAAGCAGAAGAAGTAGTTGAAGAAGCTAGGGTAGAGGAAGTAATAGAAGAAGTAGAAGAAAAGCCAGTTAAGAAAGCAACAAAGAAATCTACGAAGAAGGAAGAAATAACAGAAGAGCCAGGAGAAGAAAAGAAGGCTAAAAAGGCGACTAAGAAATCTACCAAAAAAGTAGAAGAAAGTGAAGCGACTGAAAAAGTAAAAGAAGAAAAGAAAACAACTAAAAAGGCAAAAGCAAAAAAAGAAGAAATAGCTAAAGAAGCAGAGGAAAAGCCTAAAAAGACAGCTAAGAAGACTACTAAAAAATCAGAAGAAAGTGAAGCAGTAGAAGAAAAAACTAAAAAGACGAGAGCAAAGAAAACAGAAGAAGAGCCTGCAAAGGAAAAGAAGACAAGAAAGACAAAAAAGGCAGACGTAGATGAATAATGTATAAAATATGCAAATACATTTAAAATGGAGGAAGTGACAAACATTTTGAAAAAATTACCACAAAGAACATGTATTGGATGCAATACACAAAAGGATAAAAAAGACTTAATTCGTATTGTAAAAAATAAAGAGGGGGAAATCTCTCTTGACAAAACAGGGAAAGCACAAGGAAGAGGAGCATATCTTTGTGATAGTACAGAATGTTTAGAAAAAGCGATTAAGTCAAGAAGATTAGAAAAAAGTTTTGAAATGAAAATAGAAGATAACATCTATGAAGAGTTAAGAGAAAGAATAAAGGAGTAATAGAATTTGAGCGATAGCACAAAAATATGTGGACTAATAGGGATTGCCACCAAGGCAGGAAAAATTGTAGCTGGTACAGATGCCTGTATAGAAGATATGCAAAAAGGCAAAGTGAAGTTAGTATTGGTAGCTGAGGATGCTTCTGAAAGAACAAAGAAAACCTTTGAGGAAGAAGCAAAAAAATATCAGATTGCAATATATACGATATTATCCATAGAGGAATTAAGTAAAGCAATGGGGAAGGTAAATAAGGCAGTGATAGGAATTAAAGATATTGGTTTTTCGAAAAAAATGATAAGTATCATTAATGGGGGTGAAGTGATTGGGTAAAATTAAAATACATGAAATAGCAAAATTATTAGGATTAGGAAGTAAAGAGGTTGTAGCCAAGGCACAAGAATTAGGAATTGAGGCAACTAGCCATTTGAGTAGCGTGGAAGAAGAACAAGCAAATAAAATTAAAGCAAGCTTCAAAGGAGCAGAGAAGAAGGCTACAGCAAAAACAGAAAAGAAAGAAGAGCAGTCAGAAAAGAAAAGTAGCGATAAAAAGAAAGCAGAAAAACAAACACCAGTCATTATTAGACGTGAGGTAATTCGTACTGACATTGAGGAAAAAGAAGAAAAGAAAGAAAAGCATGAAGTCAATAGAAATGATGTTGGTTTTGTAGAAAGAAGAAAAAATCAAGACTATAACATTGTTTACAGAAAACAACCTGTAAAACCAATGACAGTAAGTGAATTATTTGGTTTAAAAACTCCTCAAAAAGAAGAGAAAAAGGAAGAAGTTGTAGAAGAAGCTACAAAACCAATAGAAACAGAAATTGCAGAAATAAAACCAGTTATAGAAGAAATAAAGAAAGAAACTCCAAAAGAAGAACCAAAGATTGAAGAAGTAAAACCAAAACAAGAAGAAAAACCAGTAGTAGAAGAAAGCAAAAATACTACTGCTCCTTCTAATGCACAAAATTCTTATCCAGAAAATAGAGCAAATAATTACCAAAATAATCGCCAAGGAAATGGAGATAATAATCGTCAAAATGGTAACTATGAAAATAGACAAAATGGCTACCAAAATCGCGATAACAGACAATTTGATAGAAATAATAACCGTCCTTATGGACAAAATAATGGTTATCAAAATAATCACCAAGGAAATGGATATAATAATCGTCAAAATGGGAATTATGATAATAGGCAAAATGGCTATCAAAATCGCGATAACAGACAAGGTGGTTATCAAAACAGAGATAACAGACAAAATGGATATCAAAATCGCAATAACAGACAATTTGATAGAAATAATAACCGTCCATATGGACAAAATAACAATTATCAAAATAACCGTCAAGGAAATGGATATCAAAATAATCGCTTCCAAAATGGAAATCGTCCACTAGATAATCGTGGTATCGATCGTAATATCAAGGATATTATGGCTACAGAGATTGTAGAAAAAGAAGATAAAAGAGATATTAGCACAAGAGCAATTGATAAAGAAAAAGCAAATCGTTATGAAGACAACAAAGCGAAAAAAGGAACAAAAGCCAAAAAAGGTGATCGTTTCCAAGAAAGCTTTAATGAAGGAAAGCTTAAAGACTTAAAACAAGTGAATCAACTATCTAATATGTTTGATGACCAAGAAGGTGGAATGCTTGATTACTATGACTTAACAACTGCTCGTGGAAAGAGAAATAAACGTAAGCCACAAAGAGAAGAAGAAAGAAACAAACAAAAAATCTTTGAATTAAAAGAAATTACTATTCCAGAAATGATTACTGTTAAAGATTTAGCAATGGAAATGAAGAAAACTAGTGGAGAAGTTATTAAGAAGCTATTTAATTATGGAATCATGGCTACCATTAATAACGCAATTGACTTTGATACAGCATTTTTAGTAGCAGAAGAATTTGGAATTACTGCAATCAAGAAAGAAGAAGTAAAAGAGGAAGATATCCTATTTGACGACACAGAAGATACTGCAGAAGAACTAGAAGCAAGACCACCAGTTGTTGTAGTAATGGGACACGTTGACCATGGAAAAACCTCCTTATTAGATGCTATCCGTAGTACTAATGTTATTGAAGGAGAAGCTGGAGGAATTACCCAGCATATTGGTGCGTATAAAGTAAATATTAAAGGTAGAGAGATTACATTTTTAGATACACCAGGACACGAAGCATTTACTGCTATGCGTGCAAGAGGTGCACAAATTACAGATATTGCAATTTTAATTATTGCAGCAGATGATGGTGTTATGCCACAAACAGTAGAAGCTATTAATCATGCAAAAGCTGCTGAAATTCCAATCATTGTAGCAGTAAACAAAATTGACTTACCAGGTGCTAATGTTGAAAAAATCAAACAAGAATTAATGGAATATGAATTAGTACCAGAAGAATGGGGCGGAGACACTATTTATGTACCAATTTCTGCTAAAAAGAAATTAAATATTGATAACCTATTAGAAATGGTATTATTAGTTGCTGACATGAAGGAATTGAAAGCAAACCCTAATAAACAAGCAAAAGGTACTGTTATTGAGGCAAGACTAGATAAAGCAAAAGGACCAATTGCGTCAATGCTTGTACAAAGAGGAACCTTAGACGAAGGTGATACTATCGTTGTAGGAAAATCAATTGGTAGAATTCGTGCTATGAAAAATGATAAAGGACAGAAAGTAAAGAAAGCAGGACCATCTACACCAGTTGAAATCATGGGATTAACAGAAGTACCAGAAGCAGGAGATACTTTCTATGAAGTAAAAGACGAGAAAATGGCAAAACACTTAATTGAAAGAAGAAAACGTCAAGAAAGAGAACAAATCATGGCAGAAAACAGCAAAGTAACATTAAGCAACCTATTTGAAAAAATGGAAAGTGAAAGCCTAAAACAATTAAATATTATTGTTAAAGCTGATGTACAAGGTACTGCACAAGCCCTAAAACAATCTTTAGAGAAGCTATCCAATGACGAAGTAAAGGTAAGAGTTATCCATGCAGTAGCAGGAGCAGTTACAGAATCTGATGTACAACTTGCTAAAGCAGGAAAATGTATTATCATTGCATTCAATGTACGCCCAGTAAACACTGCAAAAGATATGGCAGAAAAAGAAGCTGTTGAAATCAAACAATATTCAGTTATTTACCAAGCTTTAGAAGATGTGGAAGCAGCTATGAAGGGAATGCTAGAGCCAATTTACGAAGAAAAAGTAATAGGAAATGCAATTGTAAGACAAACCTTTAGAGTATCAGGTGTTGGAACAATTGCAGGAGCTTATGTATCTGATGGTAAGATTGAAAGAAATGCAGGAGTTCGTGTTATCCGTGAAAATGTAGTTATCCATGATGGTAAGTTAGTATCTTTAAAACGTTTCAAAGATGATGCTAAAGAAGTAACAAAAGGCTTTGAATGTGGACTTCAAATTGAAGGTTACAATGACGTTAAAGAGGATGATGTATTAGAGTTTTATATTATGGAAGAGGTTAAGAGATAATGTCGTATAGGGGGACGTATGTTAGTGCGACATGTGTCCCCAAGTGTGACGGCTATCCCTAAACTGACAAAATAAAAATCCCTACATTTTTTTCAAAATGTAGGGTGCCCATGAACTTTTGGACAGTGTTGGAGGTGCTAGCTTTCTTTCTTGGTAAAATTTGCATTTTGAGGACCCTCATGAAGCAAAGCAATGAGCAAAATTGTTAAGGGTTCAAGAAGCATGAAGGCACAAAATGCATAAAAAATGTGGAAGTTGACTTCAAATGGGCAGTTTGCCAATAAGTATATAAGTATACCTATTGCAATGAGAATTGCCCGAATGATGAGTGAGAGAAAAGCGTAATTTTTTATGGATTTCATAGTAAAACCTCCAAGAATTAATATACTAATATTATAGCATGAATTTTATGGAAAGTAAAATTTAGGTAAGAGTGATTAGAGATAAAGATTAAATTTATACAAATTCAATAAAGAGTGAGATAAAAAACAGAAAGGAAATCAAATGACTAAAAACAATAGATTAGACCGTGTAAATGAGGAATTAAAAAAGACTATTAGCAATGTCCTTACTTTTGAACTTCAAAATTCAAAAGTAACAGGCATGGTTAGTGTAACTAAAGTAAGAATTACACCTGATTTTAGATATGCTAAAGTTTATGTAAGCTTATTAAATTCAAAAAGTAACACAAAAACCATGGAAGGCTTAAAAGAGTCAGCGGGTTTTATACGTACACAAATTGCTAAAACAATGAATTTAAGAGTAACGCCAGAACTAAGCTTTGAAATAGATGACTCTATGGAATATGGGGCTAAGATAGATAAAATATTAAATGACTTAAATCATAAAGAAGATAAATAATGTCAGCTAGGGGACATATGTCAGTTAAACATACGTCCCTTAACTGACAAAAGGAGTAGAAAATGACGTTAGATAATATATTAGAAGAAATTAAAAAAGCAGAAAAAATAGTCATATTAACACATGAACATCCAGATGGTGATGCAATAGGAAGTAGTTTAGCTATGTATCATGCCTTAAAAGCATTTGGAAAAAATCCAGATGTAATTATACCAGTACATTCTAAAGTTTTTAATTGCTTACCAGGAGTGGAAGATATAAAGACAGAAAGCAATATAGAAAACTATGATTTAGCAATATCATTGGATTGTGCAACAATTAAAATGCTAAATGGTTTTGTTAATTATTTTGAAAATGCAAAAGTAAAAGTTTGCATTGACCATCATAGTACAAATACTATGTTTGGAGATTATAACTATGTCAATCCGGCAGCGCCAGCTTGTGCACAAATTCTGCTAGTTATTTTAGAATACTTTGGAATAGAAATGACAAAGGAGATTGGTACTTGTATTTTAGCAGGAATTATTACAGATACAGGAGGCTTTAAATATCAAGGTGTTACAGCAGAAACTTTTGAGTTTGTAGCATGGTTATTAAATAAAGGTGTAAATGTATCTAGCATTTATCGTCAAGTGTTAGAAGTGAAAACAAAACCAAACTTTGAATTACACAGAATAGCTAACAATAGAGTGGAATTTTTTGAAGATGGTAAAATTGCCTATACTTATATTACAGCAGAAGATGAAGCAAAAGTTGGAGCAGAAAGTGGAGATCATGAAGGAATTGTAGACATTGGAAGATGTGTAGAAGGAGTAGAGGTTTCAATCTTTATTCGTCAAACAGAAAAAGGATGTAAAATTTCACTTCGCTCTAATAACTATGTAAATGTAGCTGATGCATGTGCCATCTTTGGTGGTGGAGGACATTGTAGAGCAGCAGGAGCAACTATCCAAGGGACAATTGAACAAGCGAAAGAAAAAGTTTTAAGCGAAGTTATTAGATTATTATAACTGAGAGAAAAGGAAAGCCAATAGTAAAATATTTTAATTTGTGTTATAGTATCAGTATAATATGGTTTAAAAGTTAATAAAGGAGAGTGGCAAATCATGATGTATCCATTTTGCAAATATGCAGACGAAACAGAAGTTACGTTTTCTAATATAGTAAAAAATGAAGATGGGCAGGAAGTTCTTTATGTACATTTTGAAAGACCTATGGAATATGGCTTTGACAGCATTAGATTTGAACTTCCTACATATAAAGTAGTGTATGAAGAGGGACATTATAGCGAGAATGAAAAAGAAATGTTTAAAAAGGTGGTAGAAAAAGGTGCACCATATTTTTATGAATGGTCAAGAGAAGGGGGAATTAAAAGTGCCTAGTTTAATTGAGGTTTTAGGCTATAAAATATTCTTTTGGTCTAATGAATTTATGGAACCAGTACATGTACATATATCTAAGGGAAAGCCAACTGGTAACGCTACTAAAGTATGGCTTACTAGAGGAGGCGGATGTGTATTAGAACATAATAAAAGTAGAATTCCAGAAAAAGATTTAAAGTATATAATGGGGACAATTACTTCAAATTATTTTATGATAATAGAACAATGGAAATTTCATAGTGCAAATAAAGAAATTAAATTCTATTGTTAACTAAAAATTGAAGAGGATAAAACAATGGATGGAATTATAATAGTCAAAAAAGAAAAAGGTTGTACATCGCATGATGTAGTAGCGAAAGTAAAAAGAATAACAAAAACAAAAGTAGGGCACACAGGTACATTAGATCCAATGGCAACTGGTGTGCTCCCATTGTTATTAGGTGAGGGAACAAAGCTTTCTAAGTATCTAATAGAGCATGATAAGATTTATGAGGCAGTAGTTAGGTTAGGACAAAAAACAGATACAGCAGATGGAGAAGGAAAAATAGTTGAAGAAAAAGAAATAGATGAAGGTATATTTGCTACAGAGAAAATACAAACTGTGTTAAAGCAATTAGAAGGAAAACAAAAACAAAGACCACCTATTTATTCAGCTATTAAAATAAAAGGAAGAAAGCTATATGAATATGCCAGAAAGAATGAAGAAATAGAAATTCCAGAACGAGAAATAGAAATCTATAGCTTACAATTAATTAATTACAATGAAGTAGAAAAAACAATTTCTTTTAGGGCTCATTGTTCAAAAGGAACATATATTAGAAGTTTGTGTGAAACCATAGCAGAAAAATTAGAAACAGTAGGATATATGAAAGAATTAAATCGTATTAAGGTAGGAAAGTTTAACATAGAACAAGCTATAACTTTAACACAGATAGAAGAAAATCAAGACAAAAACTTTTGGCAAGAAAATGTAATAACCATAGAGCAATTTTTCAAGGACAAATCAAGTATCATATTAAATGAAAGGCAACTAACTTTATTCCTTAATGGAGTTAAGCAAACAAGAAAAGAGATAGATGAAATTTATAAAATTTATAACGAAAAAAATGAATTTATTGGTACAGGTATCATTGAAAAAAAATTATTAAAAAGGGATATAGTAATTGCAAAGATTTTATGACAATGTATTATCAAACTATTAAAAGGCTAGTTTATACTAGCCTTTTAGCATGCAAAGTTTAATGATATTAGTAATTTTCACAATTTACTTCAAAATATGCTTGTGGATGTTTGCAAACTGGGCAAATTGTAGGTGCATCTGTACCAACATGGATATGACCGCAGTTTCTACATTTCCAAACAGTAATGCTTCCTTTTTTAAAAACTTCACCATTTCCTAAGTTTTCAATTAATTTTCTATATCTTTCTTCATGATGCTTTTCTACTTCTGCAATTCCTCTAAAGGTAGCAGCAATTTCAGTAAAGCCTTCTTCATCAGCAACCTTTGCAAAATTAGCATACATGTCTGTCCATTCATAATTTTCACCAGCAGCTGCATCATTTAGATTAGATAAAGTATTTCCAATTCCATTTAAGTATTTAAAATGTAATTTAGCATGTTCTTTTTCATTTTCAGCAGTCTCTAAGAAAATAGCAGCAATTTGCTCATAACCTTCTTTTTTAGCAACACTTGCGAAATAAGTATATTTATTTCTAGCCTCAGATTCTCCTGAAAAAGCAGCCATTAAATTAGCTTCTGTCTTTGAACCTTTTAATTCCATAATCTTCCTCCTTAAAATAATATTATTAACGCTTACATCATATACCACAAAAGAAAAAAAGTCAATTTTTAAAGAGACAAAAAAGAAAAAATTCCAATTTCTGTAAAAAAAGTATTGCAAAAGAAGAAAGAAAAGTGGTACAATAAAATGCATATAGGGATTATGTTATGAGCATCCCGGCTGCTCCGGCTGGCATGGCGCTAGCAACGCTAACTGGCTCAATAACGCTAATCGCGGTTTCTTACGTGGCAATGGCGGGATGTTCTCCTTCAACGGCAACAACAACAACAACGCGGTATGGGCTAGCAACACCAACTGTGGTCGTGGAGTAGCAGTAGTCGGCACCGGACTTTTTTGATAAATTAATCAGAGGGGAAAATTTTAAGGAATTTTCCGAGTATAGATATCAAGAAAAGAAACATAATTCCTTCCAAAATAGGTAAAAGATAAAAGAGTAGCATACTATTAGTAGCAAAAGTGAAAGTGGTGTGCTATTTTTTATGCCACCAAAGCATTGAAAAAACTAGAAAAGAAGCAAGAGGGATAAAGGGATATTATTAAGTATACATAAAGTGTTGCAAAAATGATTTATGTGTGGTATAATTGATGTATAGGTGGTGAAATATGGATAAAAAGGAAAAGAATAGTTTAAAAAGATTAAGCAATGTATTAAAGAAAAATAGCTTAAAAATTGTATTAATACTTTTTCTATTCATCTTATGTGGATACTTTTACTCATATAATATGGTTGTACCAAAGTACAAATCAATCTCTACCATGTTACTTACAAGCGATAATGTAAATAAAGATAACGACAGCTTAACACAAAACGATATCAATTTAAATAAAAACTTAATTGGTACGTATGGAAGAATACTAAAGAGCAGTAGTGTACTAAACAAAGTCATTGAACGCTTGAACTTAGACATGGAAGAAGAAGAGTTATACAAAAATATTGAAATAGAAGAAGTAAAAGATACTCAAATTATTGAAATTGGAGTAATACATGAAGATCCAGCTGAAGCACAAAAAATAGCTGGAACTTTAAATGATGTATTTATCCAAGAGATTAGAGAATTTTATAAAATAGATAACATCAGCATTGTAGACCAAGCATCTTATGAAACAGAGCCATATAACATACATCATATGGTTGATATTTTGATGTTCTTAGGTGTTGGTATGGTAGCATGTACCATTATGGTATCTATCATTTATGTTTTAGATACTACTATTAAAATTGAGCAAGATATTGAAGAATATGTTGGATTAAATGTAGTAGGTGTTGTGCCATTCCATAAATCAAAAACAGATGAAGAATTAATTGTACATCATCATAGCAAATCAGTAGTATCAGAAGCATTCAAAACAATTAGAACGAATATAGCCTTTTCAAAATCAAATGAACAATCTAGAACGATTTTATTTACTAGCTGTAATGCATCAGAAGGTAAAAGTTGGATTACTGCAAACATGGCAGTAGCTTATGCTTGGTCAAATAAAAACGTAATTATTGTAGACGCAGATATGAGAAAAGGTAGACAACATAACATTTTCCAAGTATCAAACGAAAATGGTTTATCAGAATGTTTAAGAGAAATTAAAGATAGTGAAGATTATAAAACACTAAAAAACTATATCAAACAGACAAATGTACCAAAAGTACATATTATGACAATAGGAGCAGTACCTCCAAACCCATCAGAGTTACTATCTTCTAACAAATTAAGTGAGTTAGTACAGATGTTAAAATGTGTATATGATGTAGTAATCATTGATGGTACACCTTGTAACTTAGTAGCAGACAGTATTCCAGTATCTAGAATTGCTGATTCGACAGTACTTGTTACAGAATGTAGAAGAACCAAAATTGAAGATTTGAAAAACGTGATGAAATTAATTCAAAACGTTGGTGGTAATATTGAAGGTGCCATTTTAAATAAGAAAGAAATGAAAAGCAAAGAATATGGCAAAGGATATTACTATGGAAAAATAGATGATGGAAATACAACAGTTGAACTACAAACATATAGTGTAAAAGAATTAATTGAAAACAGAAAACAAAATGTAGAAGAAATAGATGAAGAAGCCAAATTAGAACCAACTATCAAAGAAGAACAAATTACCTTGCTTGCTGAAAAAATTGAAGGATTAGAAGATAAATTATTAAAAATTCCAGATATGAATTTAGCAGGATATACAAAAGCAGTAGAAGATATTAGGGCTATTTATGAGAACGAAATTGATAAAAATAAATTAGCTGAAAATATCAAAGAAAATATTATTAAAAATGAATTAGTCAAAAAATTAGAACAAAACAATGAAGAGACTAAAAATGTTCTAGCACAAAAAATGGAGCAATTAAACCGTGAAAATGAGATTACAGGTTTAATTCAAAAAATTGATAGTATTGAAGATGCCATTAATCAAGACACAACCGAAGAAAAAATTATTAGCATGATTTCTGAAATGAAGGAAGAACAAAACAGAAAAATAGAAGAGTTAGACAGTAGCAAAGCCTTAACAGATATTTTAGAAAGAATGGATATGCTAACACAAAATCAAAACGAAAACATTGAAAAGAGTAGCCTAGAAACAAAAAGCCTATTACATAACAGTAATGTAGTAACTAGAAACTTGTTGGAAAATAATCAAGAAGAAACCAAAAACTTGATAGAACAAAGTAATGCAGTAACTAGAAGTATATTAGAGGAAAATAGTATAGAGACTAGAAACTTACTAGAAGAAAGCAAAATGGCAACTCAAAGCTTGTTGGAAGAAAAAATGGCTAGCATGAACTATAAACAAGAAATCGATAGTTTGATGAACAAACTTAATAATCTAGAAAATAGTATGAATTTAGATGAAACAAAGCAAGAAATCCAAGCTATGATTTTAGACATGAGAGAAGAACAAAACGAGAAGATACAAGAATTAGATACGAGAAGTACATTAATAGAAACTAAAAACTTAATTCAAGAGAGTAAATTAGAAACTCAAAAGTTATTAGAAAATAAAATGCAAGACATGCTTAATGCTATGAAATCAGAAACAACAGAAAATACGATGAAAATGCTAGAAGAAAACTTCAAGACAATGATTACGAATATCATGGAAAATCAAAATGCAACACAAAGCCTATTAGAAGAAAAAATGGCAAACTTAAATTACAAAGATGAAATTAGTAGTTTAATGAACAAAGTGGAAAGACTTGAAAATGATATTAGTTCAAACCAAACTAATACAGATATTGCAAACTTGATGAACAAAATGATAGATGTAGAACAAGCAGTTAATAGCAAAGATTCAGAAGAGAAGTTAAGTAAAGCAGTAGAAAAAATGAGACTAGAAAACGAGAAGAAGCTAGAAAAATTAGATAGTTCAGACCAAATCAAAGAAATTATGAAAGAACTTAAGAAAATCAACACAAGATATGACAAACTAGCATTAGAAGTAAATAAAAACTTAACAGCTATGAAGAAAGCTTCTCAAGTTACAACAAAACAACCTGCTAAGCAAACTACAAAAACAAAAGCAGCTAATAAGAATAATGTAATCGAATTAGAAACTGCCAAGAAGAAAATGAAACAAGAAGAATTAATTATCGAATATGGTAAAGAGATTGAATACGAACAATTATTAGATTTAGCAATTGGAGTATACGAATTTAATACCAATCAAAATCAAAGGAGGGCAAAGTAGAACATGGAAGAAGAAATGCAAACAGGTAAAAAGAAAACAGGAAAAAAGGGGAAAATTATAATTAGCATTTTTAGTGTTCTACTATTGCTTATCGTAACGATTATTACTTTAGGAAGTCTCTATATTAATGATAAATTAGCAAAAATCAATTATATAGAACTTGACCAAAATAAAATACAAGTTAATCCAGAAGTATTAGCAAAAGCAGATGCGCTAGAAACCTATAGAACAATTGCATTATTTGGAATTGATGCAAGGGCAAATACCTATGAAAAAGGAAACAGAAGTGACTGTATCATTCTAGCAATCTTAAATGAAAAGACTAAAGAAGTAAGTTTAGTATCCGTTTATCGAGATACTTACTTAAAAATGACAGATATGTATTTAGATAAAGTAACACATGCATATTCTTATGGAGGTCCAGAACTAGCTATTAGTACACTAAATACAAATTTAGATTTAGATATTAAAGAATTTGTAACAGTCAACTTTGAGGCAGTAGTAGAAGCCGTAGATGCTTTGGGCGGAATAGAGTTAGATATAACAGAGGAGGAAATAAAATACATTAATGGATATATTGGCGAAATTAGAGATGTAACAAAACATTCCTCAGAATTTATTAGAACAGCAGGTAAAAGACAAGTAGATGGTGTACAAGCATTAGCATACTCCAGAATTCGTTATACAGCAGGCGGAGATTACAAAAGAACAGAAAGAATGAGAACTGTTATTGAAAAGATGCTTCAAAAAGCAAAAGGTTTAAGTGTGCCAGAGTTAAACAAAATGGTGGATATTCTATTACCTAAAACGTATACAAATATGGAAGCGCAAGAGATTTTAGCAATGATACCAGAATTTGCAACATATAAAATGAAACATAACATTGGTTGGCCATATGAAACCAAAGGAGCAACGATTAATGGAATTTGGTATGGACCACCAATTACATTAGAGAGTAATGTCACAAGATTACACAAAGAAGTTTATGGGCAAGAAGATTATGAACCATCTAAAGCTGTAAAACAAATTAGCAATGAAATTATTCAAAAAACAGGTTATACGAAATAAACATAAGGACAAGCATAATATAGAAAACCAAAGAAAACGAGAAACAAAAGAAGGAATAGATCAATATATAATGGAGGAAAACATATTATGCAAAAAGTAGTAGCAGAAAATGTAGATGGGATGCAAATGCAAGTACCAATGCGTACAGATTTAGTAGAGTTAAAAGAGAGAAGTCTATTAAAAAAGGAGGACGTATATCAAGGTTTTAAAAGAACATCAGATGTTGTAATTTCAGCTATGGCGTTAGTAGCTTTATCACCAATTATGCTGCTTACAGCAGTATTAGTAAAAATAGATTCTAAAGGACCAGCCTTTTTAGTACAAGAAAGAATTGGACAAGATGGTAAGCTTTTTAAAATGTATAAATATCGTTCTATGGTAGTAGGAGCAGATGAGATTTTACAAAAATATTTAGCAGAAAATGAAGAAGCAAGAAAAGAATATCAAACATATAAAAAGTTAAAAGATGACCCAAGAGTAACAAAAATAGGGAAATTTATTAGAAAAACAAGTATTGATGAATTACCACAATTAGTAAATGTTTTAATTGGCAACATGAGTTTAGTAGGACCAAGACCATATTTACCAAGAGAAAAAGACGACATGAAAAGTTACTATAACTGTATTATTCAATCAAAACCAGGAATCACAGGACTATGGCAAGTTTCAGGAAGAAGTGAAACAAGCTTTGATGAAAGATTAAGTTTAGATTATACATATAACCAATCAAAAGGGATGAAATGTGACACTAAGATTTTAATACAAACAGCTTTTAAAGTATTCAAAAAAGAAGGCGCAAGATAAAAGACATAAAAACACATTTAGGAGGAAAGTAGGTTATGGAAAATATAAGACAAGAACCTATTAGAATTGCACAAGTTATTGGAAAATGGGTAGGCGGTGGAGTAGAAGCGGTTGTAATGAACTACTACCGCCACATTGACAAGAGCAAAATACAATTTGACTTTATCTGTGATGAAGATTCGACCAGTATACCATATGAAGAAATTGAAAAGTTAGGTGGAAAAGTGATTTTAATTCCACCTTATCAAAAGTTATTTAGATATCATAAAGAATTAAAGAGAATTTTAAAAGAAGGAAATTATAAAATTGTGCATTCACACATAAACACATTATCTGTGTTTAGTTTGTTTGCTGCTAAATGTGCTAAAGTTCCAGTGCGTATTGCGCATTCTCATAGTACCACCAATAAAAAAGAAAAAAAGAAAAATTTAATGAAGCAAGTATTGAAGCCATTTTCAAAGCTATTTGCAACAGACTATATGTGCTGTTCAGAATTAGCGGGAAGATGGCTATTTGGCGATAAATTGTATGATGAAGGAAAAATTTATTTATTAAATAATGCAATAGACTTGCATAAATTTGAATATAATGAGAAAATAAGAGAAGAAGTAAGAAAAGAATTGAATATTGACGAAGAAACTTTTGTTATGGGACATGTTGGAAGATTTGTAGAGCAGAAAAACCATAGCTTTTTAATAGATATATTTTATGAATTACAAAAAGAAAGACAAAATGCAGTATTGATGTTAGTTGGACAAGGACCTTTACAAGAAGAAAGTAAAGCAAAAGTAGAACAACTAGGACTGAAAGAAAAAGTATTATTTTTAGGGCAAAGGAATGACGCTGCTAGATTGTATCAAGCAATAGATGTGTTTGTGCTACCTAGTTTATATGAAGGCTTAGGAATGGTATTAATTGAGGCACAAACAGCAGGAGCCTATTGTTTTGCAAGTACAGAGGTACCAACAATTGCTAAAGTAACAGAAAATATGAAGTTTTTAAAATTAGCAGATAGTTCTAAAAAATGGGTAGAAGAAATTTTAAAGATAAGTAGTTATCAAAGAGTAGGAACTAAGGAAATAGTTTCTAAACAAGGGTATGATATTGAAGAAGAAGGGAAAAAGCTAGAAGAATATTATAAAAGAAGTTACTAAGGAGCAAAACAGAAATGATAAAAATTTTAGAGATTGGAATGACAGACAATTTAGGGGGAATAGAGACCTGTCTAATTAATATGTATAGAAAAATTGATAAAGAAGTTTATCAATTAGATTTTATAAAGATGGGAACAAATGATATATGTTTTCAAAAAGAATTAGAAGAAAATGGTTCGTTAGTTATTGAGATGCCAGATTATTTAAAGCATCCCATTCAATATAGCAAAAGACTAAAAGATATTGTAAAACGAAACCAATATGATATTATTCATATTAATAAAAATTCACTAGCAATACCAACGCAATTAATAGCAGCTCACTCTTCTGGAAGAAAAGTAATTCTTCATTCTCATTCAACTTGTAGCAATCAAGGAAAAATAGGAAGTATACTTCATAAAATAAATCAAAAATTGTTTTTGAAATATGCTGATTACTATTTTTCTTGTTCTGAAAGTGCAAGTAAGTGGATGTTCAATGAGAGTATTATCAATAGTAATAAACATTTTTACATTAACAATTCCATTGATGTAGAAAAATTTAAATATAATGAAACTGTTAGAAATAATATGAGAGAAGAGTTGAATATTTCAAGTGATGCAATAGTTATTGGTCATGTTGGAAGATTTATACCAGTTAAAAATCATAGGTTTATTGTTGATATCTTTAATGAAATTCATAAAATGTACCAAAATGCAATGTTAATGCTTATTGGAATAGGACCATTAGAAGAGCAAATACAACAAAAAGTGAAAGAACTAAAACTAGATAGGAATGTTCTTTTTCTAGGAAAAAGAAATGATGTATATAAATTATATCAAGCAATGGATACATTTTTAATGCCCTCTATTCATGAAGGATTTCCAATGGTAGCAGTTGAAGCACAAGCAGCAGGATTACCTTGTTATTTTTCTACAAATGTTAATGAAAAAGTTCAAATTATTGATACTACTTATTTAATTAGTTTGCAAGAGGATGCAAAATATTGGGCGAAAAACATTTGTGAAAATCAAGTAACAGATAGAAATAAATTGTATCCTAAAATAGTAGATTCAAATTATAATAGTAGTAAAGAAGTAAAAAAACTAGAGAATATTTTTAGGAATATAAAAGATACTGGAGAAAACAAATGAGTAAGAGTTTCAAAATAAAAATTGATAAAAGAAAGATAAAAATGATTTTATTTGAGTTATTTATATTTCTTCCTTTTTTTACACCAGATTATGTATTTTTCTTTGATAGCATAGGAAGTGCTATTGAAATTTGGAAGATTTTATCAGCAGTAGTAGCAATAGTGGTGTACTTATATCGAAGAAAAATAAGTAAGCCATTTTTAATTATGTTACTATTTAACCTTTGGCTATTTTTTATGACAATTATACGTGATGGTAATATGATACAATGCTTTAAATATATTGCAGCAATTATCTCACTACAAATAGGAATAGAGATAGGGTTAAAAGAAAAAAGAATTTTAATAAAAGTATTACAATTTTGTTTTTTAATACCAATTGTTAGTAATTTTATTTCTATTCTAATGTATCCTAATGGATTATATGAAACAGAAACTACTAATAGAAATTGGCTACTAGGGTATGACAATACCCATGTGCAATTTTTTCTACCAGCTTTTATGATTGCTCTATTAAACTGGAGAGATAAGAAAAATTGTAGTTCAGTTATTTTAATAGTTAGCATTTTAGCAAGTGTATTTATTTGTCAATCAACTACAACATTAGTTGGAACGGTAGTAATCATGCTAATTGCATTTGTGCCATTTCTAAAGAAGTGTACCAAATTATTTAATATTAGAAATTATACTATATTTTCTTTTGCATCCTTTTTTCTTATAGTTGTATTAAGAGTACAAAATATATTTTCATTTTTCATTGTTGATATATTGCAAAAGGATTTAACTTTTACAAATAGAACTTTTTTATGGGATACAACATTAAACTATTTTTGGCAAAGTCCAATAGTAGGATATGGATGGCAAAATTATTCATTAAGACGTGCAATGTATTCTAGTAATTCCATCATTTTTGCACATAATCAAATTTTAGAATGGCTTTATTTAGGTGGAATTATCTATGTACTCATTTTTATTTATATGTGTGTATATATGAATAAAATCTCTAAAAAGCATAGAAACAATGAAAATATACAAATTATTCATGCCTGTTTTTTAGTTCTGCAAATCATGTGGATTACAGAAGTATATTTAAATCCAGTGATATATATAGTACTTATCATGTGTTTATATGCAAATAGATTTGTAGAGGAGATAGATATACCGAAAGGAAAAAATGATATTGATGAGAAATGTATTAATTAGTATTGTAGTTCCAGTATATAATAGTGCTAATTTTATAAAAAGATGCGTGATGTCACTGACTACACAAACTTATAATAATCTTGAGATTATATTAGTAGATGATGGGTCAACTGACAAAAGTCTTGAAATATGTAGTCAATTACAAAAAGAGGATCAACGTATTAAAGTGATACATCAAGGAAATGCAGGAGTATCTACTGCAAGAAATACAGGAATTAAAGTAGCAAAAGGGGAGTACATTCTTTTTGTAGATAGTGACGATACAATTTCAAAAGAGTTCATAGAAAAAATAAATATAGGAAGAGAAAAGATTTTATATAAATCGATTACTGCAATAGTAAATCAAGATGAAGTCAAATATCAACCTAAACAATATCAAAAAATGCAATCTAGTGATTTTAAAGAAAAGTTGATAACAGGAGAAATTGAAGGATATTCTTGGGGATATTTATACAAAACCAATATTGCAAGACAAATTTTATTTGAAGAGCAAATTAATTTTATGGAAGATTTTGTTTTCTTATTAAAATATTTAGACTATATCGATGAAATAGAAATAGTTGATGAAAGTGTTTATTACTATCAAGTGAATTTATCAGGAATTACACAAGAAAAAAAAATCAAGTGTAATAACATTATTAGCATTAATTCTGCTATTTATAAGGCAAAAAAAATATTACAAGGTGATGAAAAGGCACAAGAGATATTAGATAAAAGAATGTGCAGAATGATTGAAAAAGAAATAGGAAAATCAGAAAACTATCATGCAATTGATTGCTTATATGAAAATCAAGAAGTGATTGCAATTTTACAAAATATTTTGAAGAAACAAAATATTTCAAGAAAATATCAATTATATTTTTCTATGATATTAAAAAAGAGATATACTCTATTTAAGCTATACATATGGACCAGAAAATATTTGAAGAAGTTAAAGGAGATTCTAAAATGAAAATAAGCATTATTATTCCAATGTTTAATGCTGAAAAATATATACAAAAGTGCTTGGAATCGATAGGAACTAATTTAATAGAAGAGAACAAGGTAGAAGTTATTTTAATAGATGATGGGTCTACTGATACAACCAAACAAATTTGCAAAGATTTTATCAAGAGACATCAAAGTAATAATATCAAAATGTATTATCAAGAAAATGCAGGAGTGTCTAGTGCAAGAAATTATGGTATTAGTATTGCAACGGGTGAATATTTGATGTTTGTAGATGCAGATGATTGTTTGAAATCAGAATGGTTTTCAATAGTGAGTGAAAATATGCAAAATAACTGTGATATTTATTATTATAGTACAAGTTTGAAACAAGTATCAAAACAGCAAATGATTTCATACATAGTAGGAAATAATAAAGAACATATCATGTTTGCAGGCCCTTTTGCGAAGATATTTAAAAGAAGTTTCATTTATCAAGAAGATATAACATTTAAAAAGGGCATTATTAATGGAGAAGATATGCTTTTCAATTTAGAAGTATTATTAAAAACGGATAATTTTCAAATTGTGTCAAAAAGTTTTTATCAATATAGAATTTATATAGGCTCAACTACTAAGAAGTTTGATGATAGAATTGTAGCATCAGATAAAGAATTTCAAAAAAGTTTGAATGAAATTTTAGTAAATTCAAACTTAGAAAAAGAATGGCAAGCAAAGATAAGTAATTATTGTTTATATAATGCGATTTTTACCATTGCTTACAGAATAGCTTTTATACAAAAATTTCAAAAGGCAAGAGAGAAATTTAGCTTTTTAAAGGAAAAACCTTATGTTAATATAGAGAAGAAAAAAGATAAGCTAAATGACTATAGTTTAAAAAAGAAAATAGTATTTTTTTTCATAAGACAGAAACAATATTATTTGGTATATTGGATTTTGAGGTTTGCAATTCAAAATTCAAAAACAGAAAAAGAGTATTATATTAATATATAAGAGAGACGAAAGGAAAAAGCAAATGAAAAAGACAGGTATTTTAACATTTCATAATTCATATAATTGTGGCTCTATGTTACAAACTTATGCAATGCAAAATAGTTTGAAAAAGTTAGGAATAGAAAATGAAATTATTAATTTTTCAAATGAGGGACAAAAGGAATTATATTTAGTCACTTACAAAAATAGAAACTTAAAAAACTTTATCAAAAACATCATTATTTTTCCACATAAAAAGAAAGTAGCAGTAAATAATCAAAAGTATGAAGAATTTAAAACAAAGCATTTTGAGTTAAGTCAAAAAAGTTATACTAAAATGGAAGAGTTAAGTGATGAAGAATATGATAAAGTGATTGTAGGAAGTGACCAAATATGGAATACTACTATTATGGATTCTGATGATGCATATTTTCTACCTTGGGTAAAAAAGGCCAAAAAGATTGCATATGCACCTAGTTTTGGGGCTAAAAGATTAGAAAAATATGTAGGAGACATTGAAAAGTATAAAAAGTATCTTCATGAATTTGAGCATTTATCCATTAGAGAGAAAAATGGTCAAACATGGTTAAAAGAATTGTTACAAGAAGAAGTACCAGTTGTTTTGGATCCCACTTTATTATTAGAAAAAGAAGATTATGAAAAAATAGAAGCAAAAGATATTGAGGAAAAAGAAAAATATATATTCTTTTATTGTCCTAGTTTTGATAGTGAAATTTGTAAATTTGTTAAGAAAATAAGTGATAAATATAAATTAAAGGTAATTGTATGGAGTGCAAAAGAATACTACTTGAAATATATTAAAAGATATGGTTTTATATTAGCAGAATATGAAAATCCATCTTCTTATTTATATTATATCAAAAATGCAGAATTGGTTTTTACAACATCATTTCATGGAACTATTTTTTCTAGTATTTATAGAAAGAAGTTTTATGTTATCAAAAATGGTGGAATGTATGGAGATGATGATAGAGTAAAAACTTTAGTAACACAGCTTGGAATAGAAGATAGATTAGTTCCTTATGAATTTAATGCAAGTAAAGATTATTTAGAGCCAGTAAATTATGAAAAATATAGTATAAATTTAAAGGAATGTAAAGAAAAATCTTTAGATTACTTAAGAAAAAGTTTAGGTGAAGGATAAAATGAAAAGTACGAATAAAAATTTTTTATATAATGTACTATACCAAGTGTTTGTTTTTATTATTCCACTCATTTCTACTCCTTATATTTCAAGAGTATTAGGTGTCAATAATGTTGGAATATACTCGTATACATATTCAATTGTGTACTATTTCATGTTAGCTGCTATGCTTGGTATTAATAATTATGGAGCAAGAGAAATTGCAAAAGTAAGTAGTGACAAAAGGGAAATGTCAAAGAAATTTTTTAGCATTTACTTTTTACAGCTATTTTGTAGTAGCATCATGTTAATTGCATTTATTTTGTTTTCACTAGTAATGATCTATGAAAATAAAAATATTTTATATATCCAAATTATCTTTTTGATTTCTTGTGTATTTGATATTAATTGGTTTTTCTTTGGATTAGAAAAATTTAAAATAACAATATCAAGAAACTTAGTCATTAAAATATTATCATTAATTGCAATCTTTATATTTGTAAAGACCAGTAATGATTTATGGATATATACGCTAATTATGAGTGGAAGTACATTAATAAGTCAAATCTATTTGTGGATTTTCGTTGGAAAAGAAATTCAATATGAAAAAGTAACAACAAAAGAGGTGTTTAGTCACTTACCACAATGTTTAATTTTATTTATACCAGTAATTGCTTATAGTATTTATAGGATTATGGATAAAACTATGATAGGAGCTTTAGCAAATACAGTAGAATTAGGAAATTATGAAAGTGCAGAAAAAATTATCAATATTCCCATTAGTTTTATTACAGCACTAGGTACTGTCATGATGCCACACATGGCAAAGGCAAAACAGGAAAATTTTAAAGAGAATATCAATAGTACGTTTTACCTATGTTCTTTCTTCATTATTCCAATGGTGATGGGGCTACTATTCATTAGTAAAGACTTTACTAGATTATTCTTTGGAGAAGAATATACCAAAACAGCAGCAATTATTGTATTTTTATTGCCAACATTACTATGTAGTGCTATGACAAATGTGATTAGAAGTAATTTTTTAATACCAAAGTCAGAAGATAAAATTTATGTTGCATCTACAATATGGGGAGCTGCAATTAATTTGATATTAAATCTAATTTTTATTAGCAGATATGGAGCTTATGGAGCATGTATAGGAACAGTGGCAGCAGAGTTTACAGTAATGTTTTATCAAATATGGAAGACAAGAAAAAGTATTGAATATTTTAGTATGATAAAAAATATATTCCCTATAATAGCAAAATCAATTGTAATGGAAGGAGTTATTTTTATTGTATCTTTAGTAGTAGAAAATATGGTTACAAGATTAGTGCTTCAAATTATTTTAGCAGTGTTAACTTATTTTGTACTGAATGAAAACTATATTATTTATGACTTTTTAGGAAAAACTAGAAAACAAAAATAAAATATATGGAGAAGAACTATGGAAGAAGAAATTGATTTAAAAGAACTATTTGAAGTGTTTTGGAAAAAGAAAGCTATCATTATATTAGTAACCATCCTATTTGCTATAATAGGATTAGGGTATACTAGATATTTTGTAGTTCCTAAGTATAAATCTGCTACAACTTTGTTGTTAGCTCAGAACAACTCACAAAGCTCGATGGATGAGACTAATGAGATTACACAAACTGATATTACACTAAACCAAAAACTAGTGTCAACTTATGGAGTGCTTGTGAAAAGTAAAAATGTAATAGGACAAGTATTACAAAACTTAAATATGCCAAACATGAATGAAGATGAAGTAAGAAAAAATATCAGTGTAAAAGCAGTGGAAGATACACAAGTAATAGAAATTACTTATGTGAATGAAAATCCTAAAATAGCATATCTAATTACAGCAGAGCTTGCGAAAGTATTTAGTGAAAAAGTAGTAGTAGAAATCTATAATATTAATAACGTATATATTGTAGATAAAGCAGAATTAGCTGTAGAGCCATATAATGTGAATCATATCAAAGATATTTTAATTTTTGCAATTGGTGGTTTTGGTCTTTCATGTGCTATTATCTTCATTTTTAGTTTATTTGATACTACTGTTAAAACACAAGAAGATGTAGAAAAAAAGACAGGTTTATCAGTACTTGCACAAATACCAGCAGTTAAGATAGGAGGGAAAGAAGATGAATAGTGAATTAATTACACATAGAGATCCGAAGTCTCCTATTTCAGAGGTTTTTAAAACTTTAAGAACAAACCTACAATTCATGAAACATAAAGATGAAAGTATTTCATTATTAGTAACCAGTACTATGCCAGGGGAAGGAAAAACTTGGGTAACTTCCAATTTGGGAATTGCTTTTGCACAATCAGATAAAAAAGTAGTTATTATAGATTCAGACATGAGAAAAGGAAGATTACATAATGTTTTTGATACAAAGATATTTCCAGGACTTTCTAATTATTTAGCAGAGGATAAAAAGTCTATTAAAGACTATTTAATTAAAACAGAAATGGAAAATTTATGGATTATTCCAGCAGGAAATGTACCACCAAACCCATCAGAGCTATTGTCCACAGAAAGAATGTTACAAGGGTTAGAAGAATTAAAAAGGTCATTTGATGTAATTCTGTTTGATTCAACACCTTGTATGCTTGTAACAGATGCTGTTATCATTTCAAGAATTGTAGATGCTACCATGATTGTAAGTTCTCATAAATTGACTAAAATGGAAAACTTAAAAACAGTACAAAAAAATATTGAAAATGTAGGTGGAAAAATAGCGGGAGTTATTATCAATAGGATACCTGTATCACTTAAAAAGTATAAGAGTAAGTATTACTACTATGGAGAAAGAAGTAAAACAGAGGATGTTAGTCAGGAAAATAATTCTAGTCGTATTCATCAAGAAGAAGTTACTTACGTAGAAGAGAATAAAGAAGAGGCAGAAGAAAGCTTCGAAAAATCTAATAAAAGTAAACAAGAACAAGATGACATCATAAACCAAATTGACCAATATTTAGATGATAATAAATAAGGAAGAAGGCTAAAAAATGATAGATATACATTGTCACATTTTGCCAGGCATTGATGATGGTTCAAGAAATGTAGAAGAGAGTATGGAAATGATAAGAGAAGCATATAAAGCAGGATTTACCAATATCATTTCTACTTCTCATTATATAGAAGAAAGCTACCATACGCCAAAGGCAAAAAGGCAAGAATTGATTGATATGTTAAATGAACAAATAGAACAAGAGGGGATGGACATTAAAATATATAATGGGGCAGAAGCATATATTAGTCCAGACTTAGTAGAATTAATAGAAGAGGGTGAACTTCCTACTATGAATGGAACAAAGTATTTGCTGATGGAACTCCCAATGCATAATCAAATTCTTGGACTAGAAAGAGTGATTCAAAATATTATTTCACAGGGCATTACTTTAATTATTGCACATCCTGAAAGATATGATATAGTGCAAAAAAACTATAAAATATTAAATGAATTAGCAGATATGGGAGTGCTATTTCAGGCAAATTATGGAAGCTGTATAGGGCAGTATGGGAAAGAAGCGGAAAAGACTTTAAAGAAATTGCTAAAGGCAGATAGGATATCTTTTTTTGGAACAGACTGTCATAGAGCAAATAGCGTATATTGCCAGATGCCAGAGGTTTTAAAGAAATTAGAGAAAATGATAGGGAAAGAGAAACTAGAGGAACTAACTACAACAAATCCATTAAAACTAATATAGGAGTATCAATGAACGTCTATAAATCCTTGAATGAAGTAATTGAATATATAGAAACAAACTTAGAAGAAGAAATATCATATACAAAATTAGCACAAATACTAGGAGTAAATGAGTATACCATGCAAAGTGTATTTTCTTTACTTTGTAATATTTCTCTTTCAGAATATATTAGAAAAAGAAGATTATCAAATGCAGGTTATGACTTATCACAAACAAATGAAAAGATAATGGAAATAGCCATAAAATATCAATACGATAATGCGACCTCTTTTTCTAGAGCATTTGAAAAATTCCATGGAATAAAACCAAGTAGCGTAAAGAAACAGCCAGAAGGTCTTAAAGTATTTGCAAAAATTCATTTTGATGAACAACAAGAGATTGCAAAACCAAGTATGAAATACAGCATTATAGAAACAGAAGAACTTGTACTTTATGGAGAAGAAAAGAAGACAACAACAGAAAAGATAGGAGAAGATGCACCAAAGCATTTTCAAGAAGTCATCAAAAAATACGCTAAGGCTTATGGATACCCTAATTATGGAATGGTAGTATATCAAGATAGATTTCAAGACATTGTAAATGGGTATTGGGTATTGTATGACAAAAAAATACCAGAACTAAAAAAATATATTATTCCAAAAAGTAAATGGCTAGTATTTCATATTCCAAATGAGAATCCAAAAGATATACAAGAAGTAAGCCACCGCTTTTGTGATGAATTTGTACCAAGTTGCAAATATAATTTAAGAGAAATTCCAGAACTAGAATATTACCATGATGGTATGACAGAGTTTATGGTACCAATAGAAGATTAAACTGATTTTTTTCAAGAGAGAAAAGTCAGTTTTTTTATGGCAGAATTTAGTAAAATAGGAATAGAAGGTGGGGAGAAAAATGCAATATACAACAGAAATATTTTTGACATCAGAACATGTCACAGAAGAAAGTTGGCTAAATCTTTTAAATGGTATTTCAAACTTAAATGGATTATTCCATAGATGGAATTTATGGATAAGAATTGAAAATAATGAAGTGAGATATTTTGTACAAACAAGAAGACAGCTACCAACTGTAGTTAGCTCTTTGGGTGACTTTTTACTAAAACAAATAGAAGAAGTAGAAGGAGAACCAGCATCTAGCTTGGGATCATTTTATTTGTTTTTAGGATTTTTTAAGAATAAGGAAAATAGTGTATTAGATGTTTATGACTATAACGAAACGAGAAAAAACAGGCAAATGCAATTTGTTAAATTCACTATGTTTCCTTTAAAACAAAATTATTTCCGTTTCCATACAAGGCTATATTTCAAAAAAGAAAACAGCAAAAAATTGAAAAGAAGATTTGCTCTATTTAGTATCCCACAAACATTACTAAGTATCAACTTTGCAGAGCATAATCGTTTTCTATATAAAAAAGATGCGAAAAAATATTTGAATATTGAAAAAAGTTTGCATTTATTAAAAAATGAAAAACAAGACTCAGTATTAAAAGTAGATACTTTCCCATATTTAGCAGGAAACTATTATCTTAATTTGAATGAATATGACTTTGATGTGCATTCTCTAGTGGTAGGGGCAAGCGGAACAGGAAAATCAAAGTTTATGAGTAATTTTATTAGTAACCTAGCTAGCAGAGAAGAATATAGGAATAAATACAAAGTAGTGGTAATCGACCCTCATGCAGCTTTAGAAAAAGATATTGGAGGCTTAGAAGCAACAGATGTGATTGATTTTAAAACTTTAGAAAATAGCATGGATTTGTTTGTGAATACTGGGAAAGATCCAATTGTTAGCACAGAGTTAATGCTTTCTTTATTAAAAGGGTTAATGGCAGACCAATACAATTCAAAAGCAGAGCGTGTTTTAAGACATAGCATTTATGCATTACTTGTAAAAGGAGATTTGAGTTTTAATAATTTAAGAAGAATGGTGTTAGATATGGACTATCGAAACAACTTACTAGGGGAATTAGAAGAAAAGCTAACAGATAGTACAGTGGCGTTCTTTCGTACAGACTTTAATGAATTAAAAAGCAAATCTTATCAAGAAGCCATTTCGCCCATCATTTCTTTAATTGACGAAATGCAAATGTTACCTGCATTTCATACGGATTTGAAACAACGCCAAATGAAACAAGTAATTGAAGAAAATTTCTTAACCATTTTTTCACTAGATCAAACAGTATTAGGAGAAAAAGTGACAAAAACAATAGCAGGACTGGTTATGCAACAAATGTTAGAATTAGTGCAGTCATATGCTTTTGACCAACATATTATTTTCTTAATTGACGAAGTAGCAGTAGTAGAAAATAGTATTTTGCATAGATTTTTAGCAGAGGCAAGAAAGTATAGTTTATCGTTAATGTTGGCACAGCAATATTTTAATCAAATTAGCGAGGAATTACAAAAAGCAATTTTTGCTAATGCATTAAACTATTATGTTTTTAGAATTTCAAGAGAAGATGCAGTAATATTGGAAGGCAATATTCAAATGGAAATGGCAGTACATAATTCTTTTCATGCAAGAAGAGAAATGCTAACAAAATTGGCTAACAGAGAATGTGTGGTTAGAGTAAGTAGTTATGGAAAAGTATTAACAGCAATGAAAGCAAGAACCGTAGACTTTGAGCCAGTTCCAAAAAGAAAAATCAATCAGATTTTAAATACAAAGCAAATTTATTTAAAACCACGAAATAATAAAAATCAAGACTGGAATAATACAGCGAAAGGGGCAATAAGTGAATTAGGAGAAACTAAATTAAATGGTTTCAGTAGTTTTGGGATAGGAAGTGCGATTAGTTTAAAATCACTAATGGGTTCGCAGTCTTCAGGAAGAGAACCGTTAAGTCAAAGCTAAGGAGATTCACTTTCTTAGATAGAATTCATACTTTTTAATTAATTTATGACTTAGAGGGGGATGATAGAAAATGAACGAAAAACAGGCTATGGAAATAGTAGATAACATATTTATGCAAATTTTCGGAAGAAAAAGTCCTTTTACCTTAGAACAAGTTTTACAGAAATTTGCTTTTGATGTAAAACTGCCACAACAGGTAATAGACAGTACTTCCAAACAACCAACTTGGACAGCAGCAATTAATTCTTCAAGATATATTACACAAGAACATATGGAAAGATATGACGAGCAAAGAGGGTGGATGATACCAAAACAAGAAGTACGCACTCTAGAAGATTTGCTAAATGTTTGGAAATTAACTAATTATACAACAACGGAAAGAGTATATGATTGCATCAATGTAGCACAATGTGACCCATTATATCGCTGCGAAAATGCTTTTCGCTGTACAGATTGTAGAGATTCTAAAAATCTTATATTTTCAGATGGATGTGGAGATTGTGAAGCAATTATTGCTTCACAAAGATCTGCTAATTCTCAATTTTGCTTAAGAGTAGATGACTCAAATAGTTGTAGCAGTAGTTATAATGTTATTTGTTCTGCTAAAATTGACCATTCTATCTTTATTCAAGATTGTAATAATTTACAAGAATGTATTTTTTGTTCCCACATTGCAAACAAAAAGTATTGTATTGCTAATATGCAATTTGAAAAAGAGGAATATTTCCAGATTAAGAAAGTGATTATAGACTGGATTTTGAAGGTATAATACTCTTACAGCTTGCAGAAAAAATAATCAGCAAATTTAGTTACTAATAAAAAATGACAAAAAAATATATACAAATGAAACAAAATATGGTACAATACTCAAGAATTAGAGTAGAAAGTAAATCGTTAAGACTTGTGTAGACGGGAAGTTGCTCACAAGGCAAAAGGATAAAAACTTGCGTATTTATTTTCGCATTCCGCTAAGAAGATGAGAGAAAGATAAAAATATATTCCTCTTTTTTTGATGCGGAAATTATCAAAAAGGAGGAATTTTTTATGCGTACTAACAAAAAAATTATTTTAACAGCAGTTTTATTAGCATTACTTATTATTTTATCAAGGTTTTTATCGCTTAAAACACCATATATGAAAATCAGTTTTGCTTTTGTACCAACGATGCTTTGTGCAGTTTGGCTAGGACCAAAATGGACGATTCTTTTAAATGTATTAGGAGATGTAATAGGAGCAACTCTATTTCCAACAGGACCATATTTTGTAGGATACACAATTAGTACAGCGATTGCTGGTTTAATTTATGGATTACTATTATATAAAAAAGAAGGAAAAGAATATAGCAATATCAATTTTTTAATAAGACTAATCATTGCAACGACTTTAGTTGCTATTATCTGCAATATGGGACTAAATACTTTATGGTCTGCAATTACTACAGGAAAAGCATTCTGGGGATTGTTAGGCATGAGAGTTGTAAAACAACTCATTATGATACCAATTCATGTGGCTGTTATATTCTTCATAGAGAAAGTACTAAGAAAACCGTTTGACAAATATGTAAGAACAGGAAATGAAGCAGTAGAAAGCTAAAAAAGTAAGACAAGATAGGAGCAAACATGATAAAAATAGAAAATGTATCATTCCAGTATAGAGGAACAGATACAAAAGTATTAGATAATTTGAATTTAGAAATACAAGAAGGGGAGATTATAGCCATTGTAGGAAAAAATGGCTGTGGTAAATCTACTCTTGGTAAGCTGATAGCAGGTATTTTACCACTAAAGCAAGGAAGCATCACAATTGATGGATTAGATAGTAAGAACAAAAAAAAGGAACAAGAAATTAGAAATAAAATAGGAATTGTATTTCAAAATCCAGAAAATCAAATTGTATTTAGCAATATCAAAGATGAAATTTCTTTTGCACTAAAAGGATTAAACAAGGAAGAAATAGATAATAGAGTACAACAGGCATTAGAAAAAGTAGAGATGCTACAAGTCAAGGAGCAAGATTTATATAACTTATCTCTAGGACAAAAGCAAAGAGTGATGATAGCAGAAATTTTAGCGAAGAATCCGAAATATATTATTTTAGACGAGCCGACAACAATGATAGATAGCTTAGGAAAAGATAAGATATATCAAATTATTAAAAGTCTAAAGCAACAAGGCTATACTTTAATTTGCATTACCAATTTAGCAGACGAAATTCTATTAGCAGATAGAACCTTGATTTTAGAAAATGGTAGACTAGTAACAGAAATCAAAAAAGAGGAGTTAGTAGAAAGAGCACAAGAAATAGAAGAACATGATATTAAATTACCAACACTCTTAGAGATTTTGTGTAAATTAAATGAAAAAGGGAAGAAAATTGAGTTACAAGATTATACAGTAGAAGAACTAGTTAAAAAATTGTAGGGAAGGACTTTAAAATGAAGAATGTAGTCATATTTATTTTATTTTTGCTATATGCAACAGCAATATTTTTCATACCAAATAGTATTTTTCTATTATGTCCATTTGTAATTAACATAGTATTGTGGCTAGTAACAAAAAGTGATATCAAAAGAATAGTTCGAAATTTACTAAAAATATTTCCTTTTGTACTACTTACTTTTCTTATTAACTGTTGGTTAGATACCTATATCAATGCTTTATGGATGGCAACAAAGTTATTATTAGTGTGTAACATTACTTTTATTTATAGCCAAACTACCAGTACTGCACAGGTAGCAAAAACAGTGAGAAAACTATGCACACCTTTAAAGCTATTCAAAATAAATCCAGAAATCATAGAGGTGTTAGTAGCAATAGCATTATCTATTCTTCCTATTATGAGAAGAGAATACATAGAAGTAAAAGAAGCTTGTAAAGCCAAAAATATTCCTGTAAATTTAAAAAATAGTAAAATTATTTTATCTAGAATGCTTACTTCTTATTTAGAAAGAGTGGATGAGATAGACGAAGCATTAATAGAAAAGGGATATAACTATTAATAATTTGAAAAATTATGTAAAATATGATATAATGAGACAGAATTTGCCAATAAGCAATTTAGAAAATGAATAAGGAGAATAGGTGATGAATGTAGGCGAAATGGCACAAATGCTGGAAAGCGTATTAAACCCAGAACGGTATTACCAAAGTTTAGGAAAGGACTATGCCACAGCAAAGAATGTAAATGTAGAAATTTGTAAAGGGTGTGGAGGTGAATGCTGCCAAAGGTGTGGGTGCGATTTTAGTCCTGATGATTTCCAAGAGATTTCTTTTGAATACTTGAAACAGCAAATGGAAAAAGGCTATATCTCTATAGAGTATATAGACAGAGAACAAATTTATAGTGATTTTGGAGGATATATTCTTAGGGCAAGAAATCAAGGAAATCCCATCGTGGATGCTGGCTATGGCCGAAGAACGCCGTGTATTCTGTGGACAAAAGAAGATGGATGCAAATTAGACTATAAATACAGACCAACAGGTGGCAAATTAATGAAGCCATCAGCCAAAATAGACAGAGCCACAGGAGAACACGAATGTCCTACAAGTTATAGTACCAGACGGTGTGTTTATGAATGGAAACGTTATCAGCATATTCTACTGCAATTAAAAGACTATTTCCAAGATAAAGATTTTCCTTGTTCCTTATAAGAAAATGCAAAATTAGCAATTCTTATTTCAAAAAGTCAAAAGACAATGTGATAAAACGCATTGTCTTTTGACTTTTTATTGTGAATAAAATAAGCTTCTTATTTTTCTCGATAAGGCTTCATTTCATCTGTTAACTCAAGCAAATAATCAACAGAAGTATTATAAAATTTAGCAAGGTCAATTAATACTTTGGTAGGAATATCATTTTCACCTGTTTCATATTTGGAATATCCAGTTTGTGACATATTTAAATATTGAGCAACTTTTGACTGATTTAAATCTTTATCTTCTCTTAATTCTCGTAATCTCTTAAACATGAAATCCTCCATTCTTAAAATATAATTTCCCCTAAATTTAGTATTTGTAGAAATTCGTAAAATTATTTTAAAATAATCTGAATTAGGTTATTGACATTTAACCTGAAATAGATTAAAATAATCCAAGATAATCTGAAACAGGTTAAAAATTCCAAAATAATCTAACCAAAACAGGACAATGAAGGGAGGGAAGTTTTTTATAGAAAGGAAATGGCAGTATATTCTAAGGGGCCAAAAGCCAAAAAGAAAAAAAAGGGAACAAGAAACAACATTATAATTAGTATTCTATTCTGCATTATTATCCTTGCTATTATTTATTTAGTGGTTAGTGATTCTTCACTTAATTTGAACCCTTATGGAGGGGAAGATTTAATAGGAAACAGTAAAGTAACTGAAAATCAAAATAATCAGCAAGACGAGCAAAATGTAGTAGAAGAGAAAAAAGATGAAATTGTTTCAGATGTTAAAATACCTGGGAAAATTGGCGGATATGAAGTCGCAGGCAAATTGGTAATGGAAAAGATAGGAGTAAATAGTAATATCCTAAATGATTATTCAGACCCTGCTTTAGAAGTATCAATAGGCAAGATTTCAGGACCTGAATTAAATGCGCCAGGGAATTTCTGTATTGTTGGTCATAGAGGTTATCAATTCGGAAAATTGGATACCTTGAAAAAACGGAGATACATTCTATGCAATAAATAGGAAGACAAAAACAAAAGTCACCTATAAAGTTACTAGTGTATCTACAGTAGGACCAAACGACGTAGATTGTTATCGTCAAAATAGTGATGGAAAAAGAAAAATCACTATTGTAACATGCACACCTAGCGGAGCACGAAGAGTGGTTTGCCAAGCATGTGAAATTTAAGAGGTATATTGAAAATAGATGTACCACCGAAGAAAATAATAAAGAAAGAGGTAAATAATTATGAAAAAATCAATATTAGTAGCAATTTTAGTAGCTGTTATGTTATTAGTAGCAGTAGGAAGTGTAAATGCAGCAACAGTAACTGCAAATAAAACAACAATCAAAGCAGGAGAAGAAGTAAAAATTACTGTAACTCCTAGCGAAGCAAGAGACGGAGTTCAATTTGACATTGAATATGATGCAACAGCATTAAGCTATGAAGGAACAGCAAAACCAACTGGTATGGAAGTTATGGACCAAGTAACAGGTGGAACAGGTAGAGTTATGGTATATAGTATGGATGGAAAAACAACAAATGCAGTTGTTATGACATTTAAAGCTTTAAAAGATGTAGAAGCTACAGAAGTTAAAGTTACAGGATTTGTTAGTGGAGCAGAAGAAGTCGCAGAAGCTGGAAAAGTAACATTAAAAGTAGAAAAAGCAGAAGATCAAAAAGACCCAGAAAACCCAACAAATCCAGATAAACCAACAAATCCAGAAAAGCCAAATAAACCAACAGACATCAATGGAAAACCAATTGTAGAACACCCACAAACAGGAGCACCTATCTATGCTGTAGCAGTTGCAGTAATCGTAATTGCAGCAGGAGCAGTTTTAGCAATTAGAAGAAATAAATAAGAAGCACACATACCAATAAGATTTAGAAAAAGGAAATGAAAAATAAAACTTTTAGGGGGAATAAAAAGTGAATAAAAATTTAAAAGTTATATCATCACTAGCAATGGCTGGAATTTTAGCTGCAACAGGAATTTCAACTGTATCAGCAGCAACAACAAAGTCATTAGGTGTTTATAGAAAAGTAGTAGAAGGAAAAGCAATTGTTCCTTATGTTCTATCAAGTGCAAATGACAGAGTAACTGTTCAAGATTTAAACAGTGAATTTGGAGTTACTCTATCAAACGGAACAACAGTAAAAACAGGAACAACATTTAACAAATCTGGCGAAGAACATACTGTAGTAGTATACGGTGATGTAAATAGCGACGGACGTGTTAACGTCAATGATGTTACAGAAACAGCTAAAGCAGTATTCAAAACACCAACAGGTGTTGTAAAAGAAGCTGCTGATGTGGCTCATGATGGAAGAATTAATGTAAATGATGTTACAACATTAGCTAAATTCATTGTTAAAAATGAAGCTTTAAATATTAGCTTAAAATCAGAAGAAGAACAAACAAATTACACTTATACATTAAAGGTTAATGAAAACAACATTGTTAATAGTGAAAATGAAGATGCTACAAAAGTAGTTATCACACCAAAAGATGAATTTGTAGCTAAAGAATATACCATTAAAGTAGTAAAAGAAGACGGAAAAACAGCAGTTAGTGGTGTTACTGCAAACTTTACAGGAAATGCAAACGACAAAACAGCAACAGCAACAGTAGACTTCTCAAGTGTTGCTGATGGTAAGTATATCGTACGCCTAGAATTAGGTGGAAAAACAGTAGGAGAAGTAACTGTTGAAAAGCATGCTGATACTACAAACTTAAAAGCAAATGTAGTAGCAAAAAGAGTTGGATCAGATAATGCGGTAGTTAGCTTAGAAAGTGCAGAAAATGCAAAAATCGTTAAAATCTATTGCACAATAGCAAGCACAAAACCAGCTAAAGACGACATAGTTGAAAAAGGTAGAACTATTACAGTAACAAACAATGTTCTAGGAGAAACATCTATTACCAATAATAATGTTGCTGCTTCAGGACAAAATTTATACTATGTATTAGAAGATACTTATGGAAATAGAACAGAAGGAAGCGTTGTTATTCCAAATGACAATGCAACAGCAGCTACTACAACAATTGAAACTATTGTAGCAAAAGAAAGTGAAAATAAATTTGATATTACATTAAATGCTGCACCTGCAAGTAGCAAAAATGTTATTGTAACTTTATATAAAGACGGAAAAGCAATTGATACAGCAACTGTACCTACAACAACAGCTACAGCTACAGCAGACTTTACAAGCGTTATTAAAGAAGTAGGAACATATACTGTAAAAGCATATGTAGAAGCATCTGCAACTGAAAAACAATCTGCAACAGTAGATTCAACAGCAACAGCTGAAAATGCAGGAAAGATTGTAGTATCTCAATTAGCACAAGTAACAGATGTAAAAGTAGATGTTGCAAATAGCAAAATTACATGGAAAGATGCAAGCAATAAAGAAGCAACTTACAAAATAACTGTATTAGAGCCAGAAGTAGTAAATGGCAAATATACAGGAAAATATGTAATAAAAGAAGAAGTAGCTTCTGATAAGGTAGATAACACAAAGAAGGAAGCAACACTTCCTGCAATTACTGCAAATACTTCTTATAGAGTACAAGTAGTAGCACAAAATGCATCTAAGAGAATATTAGACTCAGAAGCAGCTACATCAAATGACTTCTTCACAGTAGCAACACCTGCAACTCCTACAGTAGACAATCAATCATTAGAAAGAGCTGTAAAATTAACAGGTATTACAAAAGCTGAATTAGCAGGAGATAGCAATGCTACAATCAGCTATGCAGTAGAAGTATACAACGTAGCAGGAGAAGAAACAAAACTTGTAGCTACAAAAGCTGTAACATTAGCAAAAACAGAAGGTCAAAGCACTTATGAAACAGTAGTTGATGGATTAGAAGCTGGTAAAACATACAAATTTGTATTAACAGTAACCATCAATGGAGTAACCAAAAAAGCTCCTATCACAAGTGGTGACGTAATTGTTAAAAACTCAATTGCAATTAATGGTCTTACTGTAAATGAGGCAGCTACAGAAGCAAAACAAGGTGAAATTTACACAAATGGAACCAAAGCTTATATTAATGGGGAAGCAATTGATAATATCAATGTATTCTCAACAGAATACCAAGCAATTTTAAATGATATTGTAAAAGGGCTAAAAACAGGTGACAAAGTTACCATTTCTGGAAACAATATTAAATTAGAATTAAACCATAATGCTAGTGCAACAACAGCATTAGGAGCATCTATTAAAGGTAAAAATGTAGAAGTAATCGGAAATGGTTACTACAGAACTCTTACAACAGCTGATAAAGCGAGCAAAGTAGTTCTAAGTGCAACTAATGGTAGAGGATATTTTGCAGTTAGCACAAATGCACTAAATGCAGAAGAAGTTGTTTTAGATGGAGCAACTCTACAATCAATTGTTGGAACTTACACAGTAAAAGGTAACACAACAACTACTATCAATGGTGTTGTTGCAAAAGTATCAAAAGATACAAAAGTAACACCTACAAGTGGAAAATTAACAGTTGTAGCAAGTGATAGCAATTTAGACCTTTCTACAAGTGCAACTTTAGCACTTGAAATTAGTGGAGAAAATGACTTAGCATTAAGACAAACAGGAAATATTACAATTAATGCTAAAAACGGTGATATTACTTTAACATCTCCAAAAGCAACTGTTACAGGAAATATCAATGTAACAATCGAAAATGGAGAATTAAATGTTACTGCTGATACATTAGCAGGTGCAAAAAATGTTGTAGTAAACAACGCAAAAGGTGAAACAACAACAGTTGTAGCAAACTTAAAAGCTACAGCACCATTTACAACAACAGCAGCAGTTAATATAAACGATATTTTAGATGTTTATGCTGAAACAGAAGCACTTGACACAGTAAGTGAATTGGCAATAGCAAGTGGAAAAACAGCAAAAGAAGTTGTAGACTTTGTAAATGGATTAGGAATTAGCAAAGAAGCTAATGCTTCTATCGAAGTTTCTAATACTGGAGTAGTTACACTTACATTTACAGGAGTTGTAACAAATTACAAAGTAGTAGGTCTTAAATAAAAAACCAATAAGACTATTAATAGAAACGGGCAATTTTGACATTGCCCGTTTTTCTACTAAAACATATAACAATTTATGCTAAAAAATTCTAAAACCTTATAGCGGAAAGGTAATTATTTATTGAAAGTAAAGAACATAAAAATAAAGAAATAGAGAGGAAAAATATTCATGAAAAATAAAGGAAAAATGATTGCGATTATTATAGTAGTACTAGTCGTCATAGGAATTGCAGCTTTTGCTGTGCTAAATAGTGGTAGAAAAGCAATTACACTTGAAAAGTTTGAAGAAAAGGCAAAAGAAAATGGCTATAATATAGCAGATATACAAAATGATATTACAGACAAAGAAGAAGTAACTGGTGCAAAGGTAGCTATGAGTGAAGACTATAGTTATATCATTAGATTTTATACCTTAAAAGATAACGATGTAGCAAATAGTTTTTACAATGAGCAAAAAGAAGAAATAGCTAAGAACAAACAAGAAGGAAATGAACCAGTAGAAAAAAGTGGTGAAAACGATAGTACATATACATTGAAATCAAATGGCAAGTATATGTATATTTCTAAAATTGACAATACAATTTTACAACTAACTGTCAATGAAACAGAAGAGCAAAAAGTAACTGAATTCATCAAAAAACTAGGATATTAAAAATGAAGTCTCCTATCATAAAAGATGGGAGATTTTATCTTGAGGAACTATTCCTTTTTCAAAAAACTTGTGATATAATGACGAAGTCAAGTGATATATAATACTTGACTAGAATTCAAAAATAAAATGAAGGGAAGAAAGTAAAATGGAAAAAATAAGAGGATTTGAAGTAGCAAAAGGATTTGAAAATAATGACATTCATATGCCAGTGAGAAAAACAAAATATTCAGCAGGATATGATATAGAAGCAGCAGAAGACTGTATTATACCAGCATTTAAGCTAGGACAAGCACCAACATTAGTAAAAACAGGATTAAAAGCATATATGCCAGAAAACGAATATATGATGCTTTGCAACAGAAGTTCTAATCCAAAGAAAAAAGGGTTAGTATTAGCAAATAGTGTAGGAATTATAGATGCAGATTATTATGGAAATCCAGATAATGATGGACATTTTATGTTTGGATTTTTCAACATCAAAGCAGAAGATGTTGAAATCAAAAAAGGAGAATGTATAGGACAAGCCATTTTCCAAAAGTTTGAAGTAGTAGATAATGATAATGCCGAAGGAGAAAGAATTGGTGGATTTGGTTCAACCAATAAATAAGGTATAACTTAAGTTCAAATATTAAGCAAGCATAAAAGGTTAAAAAAATATTAAATATTGGAAAAACTTGCAAACAAAGGGATATATGGAATAAATAGGAAAAAAGTATGGGAAAAAGCTTTGACTTTTACCAAAATTTGTAGTATAATAGAGATGTGGTTTAAGAAGAGACAATACCTTTCTTAACTAACTAATTTATACATAGCAAATGGAAAGGAGGACTTACATGTTTAATGTAGGTGATAAAATTGTATACCCAATGCATGGAGCTGGAACAATAGATGCAATAGAAGAAAAGAATATTCTAGGAGAAAACCAAGCTTATTATATTATTAAAATGCCGGGAGAAGTAAAAGTAATGGTTCCAACAGCAAAAGCGGAACAAATCGGTGTTAGAAATATAATAGGTAAAGAAGAAGCTGAAAAAGTTATTTCTATTTTGGGAGAAGACGAAACAGAGATGTCTCAAAATTGGAATAAAAGATATAGAGATAATATGGAAAAAATGAAAAGTGGAGATGTGTATGAAATTGCAGATGTTGTTAGAAACCTAGCTTTCAAGCAAAAAGAAAAAGGGCTATCAACAGGGGAAAAGAAAATGCTTTCCAATGCAAAACAAATTTTAGTTAGTGAACTAGTTTTGGCAGAGCACGCTTCACAAGAAGAAGTAGAGGAACTAATAGATAATAAGATAAGCCTATCATTTGATGAGTATAGAGCACCACACGAAGAAATCGACTTAAACACAAGTATGGTAAACAAATTTATTCCATTTGATAATAATGATGGAACAACAAATTTATAAAAAGTAATAAGCAGTGTAATCAAAAAAAGATTACACTGTTTTGTCGCACTAGGGGACAGATGTCGCATTTAACTATACGTCCCCATGTGCGACATTTACAAAGAAGGATTTATCTGTTTTATGTCGAATAATATATTAATAAGGATACTAGTATAATTTTATGTTGAGATAAGTAAAATAAAACACTACATGATAAGAGAATAGAGAGGAAAAAGATATAGGAGAAGGTAGTCTAAGTTGGTAAGATACAGTGATGAACTAATTGAAGAAATTAGAAGTAATAATGATATTGTTGATGTTATTTCACAATATGTTACTTTAAAAAGAAGTGGGAGAAACTTTTTTGGATTATGTCCATTTCATAAAGAAAAATCTCCTTCTTTTGCTGTTTCACCAGACAAGCAAATATTTCATTGTTTTGGTTGCAATGCAGGAGGAAACGTTATTCATTTTGTAAGCAAAATTGAAAATTTGAATTTTAGAGAGACTATCGAGTTATTAGCAGAAAGGTCACATATTGAACTTCCTACTCTAGAAAATAGCGAAGATGAAAAAACAGCTAGACTAAAAGCAAAAGTTTATGAAATTAATCAAATTGCAGCCCAGTTTTATCATGAAAACTTGTACAAGCCATCATCAAAATTAGCACAAGAATATATCAAAAAAAGAAAGTTAGATAATAATACTTTAAAAGCTTTCTTAATTGGATATGCAGGTAATTTTGATGAGTTATATAGAATACTAAAAGAAAAAGGCTACACAGAAGAGGAAATGTTAGCATCTAGTTTGATCAAAAGGGCACCAGATGGAAAGTTTATGGATAGTTTTCGCAAGCGATTGATGTTTCCTATACAAGATGTTAGAGATAAGGTTATTGCTTTTGGCGGAAGGGTGTTAGATGATAGTAAACCTAAATATATCAATTCACCAGAAAATATTGTGTATAGCAAAGGCAGACACTTATTTGGCTTAAATGTAGCAAAACGTCATGATACGAAACAAATTATTATTGTAGAAGGTTATATGGATGCAATTTCACTTTATCAAAGAGGAATTACCAATGTAGTGGCATCACTTGGAACAGCACTAACAGAAGGACAAGGTAGACTACTTAGAAGGCATAGCGAAAAAGTCATACTAGGTTATGATGCAGATGGCGCAGGGCAAAATGCAATTTTAAGAGGTATGGATATTTTACAAAATATGGGGTGTGATCTTCGTGTTTTACAAATTGAGGGTGCAAAAGACCCTGATGAATATGTTGTAAAATTTGGACCAGAAAGATTTTTAAAATGCGTAGAGAATAGCATATCTTTAGTAGAATTCAAAGTAAAAATATTAAAAAGAGATTTAAACTTAGAAGTGACGAATGACAAAATCAAATTCTTAAATGAAATTGCAAAAATTTTAGCAAAAGTAAGTAATCAAATGGAAAGAGAAATTTATATTGATAAACTTTCTAAAGATTACAAAATATCCAAAGAGGCAATACAAGCAGAGATTAATAAGTTAATGTATGCAGGAAGCAGTAGTACTAAAAAATTGGAAAAACAAGTACGAACTATAGCCACTCCTAAAAAAGAGCAAATATCAGAAGTTTCAGCGGCTGTTACAAAAAGAGAGAACATGGTGATTTACTTATTAATGAATGAAACAGAAAAAGTGTATAGTAGATTAAAAGAAGCAATTCTTCCGCAAGACTTTCAAAATACATTAAATAAAGAGATTCTAAAAAAATTGTATGAAGAATTAGAAAAAGGAAATAGTAATACTAATCAAGTATTAAACCAATTTGAAGAAGAAAATATGATTAGCCATTTAACAGAAATTATGGCATACGATTTTGAAATTAATGATGTTGATAAAGCAGTAGAAGATTTGCTTTATACTTACGAAAAAGAAAAATTAGTGCAGAGAAGAAATGAATTAGTAAAGCAGATAGAAGAGGGAAGCACAGAAAATAAAGACCAATTAGAGAAAGAGTTAAATGAAGTCTTTTTAAAATTGGCAAAGATGAAGTAGGAGGCCAAAGAATGAAAAAGGTAGAGAAGAAAGAGCCAACAGAAGAAAATAAAAAAGTAAAAAAGAAAGTGGAAAAAGTGGCAAAAAAAGAAGAAAAAGTAGTACCAAAAAAGATAGAGAAGAAAACTGTAAAAGAAGAGAAAATGGTTAAGAATAAAAAAGAGAAACAGGGCATAAAAGAAGTAGAAGTTGAAATTGCAAAGGAGATAAAGCCAGAAATAAAAGAAGACAAAAAGCCAGAAGTAAAAACGGAAAAGACAGAAAAACCAAAAAAGGAAATAGATGAGGTAAGTAAACAAAAAGTAGAAACAATTCTAAAAAAAGCAAAAGAAAATGGAAAAATTACTTATGGAGAACTTGCAAATGAATTAGAAGATACAAATCCTGATCAAATAGATAAGGTATTTGATGCTTTTGAGGATTTAGGGGTTAGCGTTTTACAAGATGATGATTTAGATGTAGAACCAGATTTAGAAGACTTACAAGATGTAGAAGATATTAAATTAGAAGAAATTGATTTAACAAATATTGAAGGGGTTAATATAGATGACCCTGTTAGAATGTACTTAAGAGAAATTGGAAAAATTCCGCTTTTAACTTATGACCAAGAACTAGAACTAGCAACAGAAATCTTGGCAGGTAGTGAAGATGCAAAACAAAGGCTAACAGAATCAAATTTAAGGTTAGTAGTAAGTATTGCTAAAAAATATGTAGGAAGAGGAATGCTTTTCCTAGACTTAATTCAAGAAGGAAATATGGGTCTCATCAAAGCAGTAGAAAAGTTTGATTATACCAAAGGCTTTAAATTTAGTACTTATGCTACATGGTGGATCAGACAAGCTATTACAAGAGCAATAGCAGATCAAGCAAGAACGATTCGTATTCCTGTTCACATGGTTGAAACAATTAATAAACTAATTAGAACTTCAAGACATTTATTACAACAAAAAGGACGTGAACCATCACCTGAAGAAATAGCAGAAGAAATGGAAATACCAGTAGAAAGAGTTATGGAAATTCAAAAAATAGCACAAGACCCTGTATCATTAGAAACACCTATTGGAGAAGAAGATGATAGTCACTTAGGAGATTTTATACAAGATGAAGATAGCCCTGCTCCACAAGATTCAGCGGCATATACTTTACTTCGTGAGCAACTAGAAGAGGTAATGAATACATTAACTCCAAGAGAAGCAAAAGTTTTAAAATTAAGATTTGGGTTAGAGGACGGAAAAGCGCGTACTTTGGAGGAAGTAGGCAGAGAATTTATGGTTACTCGTGAGAGAATTAGACAAATTGAAGCTAAAGCATTAAGAAAGTTAAGACATCCATCACGTTCTAAAAAACTAAAAGATTATATGAACTAAAAGACAAATTGCCTTCAAAGGGTTGATTTTATAGGGAAAATGTGGTATAATAGTATATGTGATGTAAAAAAGAACCAATGGAGGAAGAAAAAATATGAAAACAAATCAAAAAAATAACTTTTTAAGTTTCTTAAAAACGATATTTATAGATGTAGATTATCCTGATGGAGAAGAAATGGATATAGGAAATAGTAATGACCCTAAAATGCAAGAGTTAAAAAATTCATTAGATAGGGTAGATAATATAGAAAGAAATTTCTATATTGCTTCTAGTTCAAATCCTAAAGGTGGAAAAGGAAATAGCAATGTTGTTGACAAAGTAAATGTGGACAATAACAAAGTGATAAGACAAGTAGAAAAAAATGAAAGAACAGACGTACAAGAAAAGAATGAGCAACAAGTAGAAAGATAAGAATAAAAGAAAAGTTGAGTTTTTCTCAACTTTTTCTTTTCTTACTCTTGACAAAAGTACAAGGGGAGATTATAATATTAAACAGTCAATATGACTTGAAATAATATATGGCGACGTAGCTCAGTTGGCTAGAGCAACCGGTTCATACCCGGTAGGTCGTAGGTTCGAGCCCCACCGTCGCTACCAAAATATTCAATAGCTTACAGCCTAAAAAAGTTGAGAAATAGGTACTTGTAAGTTATTTTTTTGTTTTTAAAAATAATTTTCAAAAAGGACATTTAAAACCAATTAAAACCATTAAAAATCATTAAAATTCATTTCATAAAGGGAAGATAAAGGGAACGGAAAATGGAAGTATATGACAAAATAAAGAGTATAATAAAATAATTTAAAGGGAAAAATAGAAACTTTTGCATTCGATTTTAAAAGGTAAAGTAGAAAGAGATACTTTATCTTTTTTTTATGAACAAGAGGGGTAGGTGAAGTATTATATGTGAATGAAATTAATAAACCAGCATATTATGCAGTAATTCCAAGTGGAGTGAGATATTGTAAAGAATTGAAGTTTGCAGAACGATTATTGTATGGAGAAATAACAGCATTAACAAATAGAAATGGTTACTGTTTTGCAACGAATAAATACTTTGCAGAGCTATATAATGTGACTATAGAAACAATATCTAGGTGGGTATCACATTTACAAAGACTGGGATTTATAAAAGTAGAAATTATAAAATCAGACAAAAACGAAATATTAGAAAGAAGAATTTTTATTATAGATAATAGCAACAATACTTTTCTATCTAATACCTATTGTCAAAATAATCAATACCCCTATAGACAGAATAATCAATACCCTATTGACGAAAAAGTCAAAGAGAATAATATAAATATTAGGATAGATAGATTTTTTAATTTTATAATAAATAAAGAGGGCGAAGATCCAGAAAAGCTAACAAAAGTTCAAAAGATGGAACTATATGAGTTGTTAGAAAAGTTAGAATTAAATTATACAAAAGAAATTCTACAGATAATCACAGAAGAAAATATAGAAAAGTTAAAAATAGTAATATATGCTTTAAAAGAGTTAGTTATCAATGGAAAAGAAATATTAACACTTAAAAGAGAAAAATTATTGACCTTATATGACAAATGCAAGAGGAAACAAGAATCATACATTGGAACAGAAAAAGAGATAAACAACTTTTTTGAGTATTACTATATAAGTTTGGTAAAGGAATTAGAAAAAGCTATTTAGCTTTTATTTTTTTGCCTAAGATAAGGGGGAACAAAATGATACCAACTTATGATATAGATAGCATAACAGGAAATTTAGACACAATGTTTCAAAATATTATGAAAGTAGGCTTTATATTTTCTATTAGTTTATTAACAATATGGATGATAGTAAGTCTAGTAATATGGTTATTTCGGAGCCAAAAAGAAGTCCGAAAGAGCAATAAAGTTTGGAATAAAGAATTTTATAATAGCTTTAATATTAGCAATAATCGTACTAATCATTCCAATATTGTTTAGTATGTTTTAAGAAATATTAATGGAAATGTTACATACAACCGAAATTATTTGCCCTAAATAATTTGGAGGAAATGTATGAGAAAAGAGAGAGTAAAAGAAAATGTAAGAAAAGTATTTTATAAATTAAAAAATAAAATTTGGATGATACCAGCAACTGCTATGATGCTTCAAACAAAAGTGCTTGCAAGTAGTAGCATTAGTACAGCAGAAGTCAATCAGGCTACAGAAAACATTAAAAATGCAGTAATTAAGCTAGCGATGCCAATTCGGTGGAATTTTAGTATTTGTTAGTATTGTTATTATTGCACTTAAAATGATAGTCAATTCTAATAATGCCAACAAACGAAGTGAAAGCATAGGAGCATTAGCTTGGGTATGTGGCGGAACGATGCTATTGGGATTATCACTTATTGTTTCAGGAATCATTTTAAGTATTGCAACAAATGGCGGAGGTGCATTGATAACTGGTGGTAGCACTAATGCTTAGACAGGAGGTAATCATATGATTTATAAAGTACCATTCGCATTTGAACATGAAGAAAAGATGTTTCGGAGGATATTTATCTCTTAGACAAATGCTATATCTTGTACTTGGAATTAGTTCGGCAGGAATTTTATTTATTCCAGTTATACCGATGCTAATAAAACTAATCGTATTTCTAACGATATTTACAATGTTTATAGCGTTTGCATTCCTTAAAATAGGAACAAACTATGCAGATAAGTGTTTCCTAAACATTTTAAAATACCTATGCAGAAAGAAAATTTATATAAATGAAAGGTAGGATAAAATGGTAATTACATTTATTTTTGTATTAGCTGGTGTTTTATTTATGATAGGCACACTAATATATGTAAAAGACAAAAATAAGTTACAAGAGATAAAAAATTTAGATAAGTCTAATCTAAAGAAAGAAAAGAAAAATTTAAGTAATTTATGGGGAATAGATGAATTTAATAATCAAGTAATCACAATTAACAAGAACCAGCATTCTATTATCGTGGAACTTGAAAGCATTGAATATAGTCTAATGCAGGATGGAGAAAAAGCAAGTGTAGATAAAGAATTAGTAAGCATAGCACAAATGTTAAAATTTCCAATTCAATTCTTAGAAGTAAAGAAACAAATTGAATTAGGCGATATGCTGGAGAAAATTAAGGTTAATACAATAAATGCCAATGATAATGTAAAAGAATATGCAACACAAATTGTAAAACATTTAGAAATGTTACAAGCAGATCAGAACTTATTTGAAAGAAAAAACTATATGATTATCTCTTCATTTAATAGTAGGAGAATAGCAGAACAGGAACTAAAAGAGTTTTATGGTACATTAAGGTATCATTTACTGAATATAAAAATAAGTACAAGATTATTAAATGACAAAGAAATAATAGAACTCATCTATGAGCAACTCCATAAAGGAAACAAAAATAAAGTAGCAGACATTGAGGAAAAAGGAGGTTTTGGATTATATGTTACAAGTAAAAGTAGAGAAAAAACTAAAACCTTATAAACAAAAGAGAAAAGATAAAGGAAAGAATTTTTTTGATAATCAACCACAACTACTTTCACTATTAGCACCTGAGGTAATACAAGAAACAAAAGATTATGTGTATATGGGAAATGACAAATATGCAAGAATATTTACATTAATGATTTATCCTAGTTATATTCAAATCGGTTGGCTAGATGATATTCTAAATATAATAGGAGATGTAGATATCTCTACACAAGTACAAATTGCAGACGAAAGGAATGTTTCTAAATATTTGAGTCATAAAATAACAAAATTGAGGTCAGACTATTACTTATTTGAAAGTCAAGGAAACATTGAAGAATTGCCTAAGTTAGAAGAAAATATACAATCATATGAAGAAATGAGACATGACATAGGAATAAATAATGATAAACTATTTTTTGTTAAAATTACGCTAAGAGTAAATGCTAAAAGCCTAGAAGAATTGAATGAAAAGAGTAAATTGTTGCAAGATGAATTTGCCAACAGGTCTTGCGAAATAAGACCACTTTATTTTAAACAATTAGATGCACTAAAAGAAACTTTACCTTTGAACAATTATATTGTTAATGATAACAGTAGAAATATGACAACAGCAGGACTAGCTGCTATGTTTCCAATTGCAAGAACAAAGTCTAGTGTGAAAGATGGGATTTATCTAGGACAAGACTTATTTACAGGTTTGCCATATAGTTTAGAAACATTTGGAACAGGACTAGCCAATGCTAATATAGCCATATTCGGAATACCAGGAGCAGGAAAATCAGTAACAGTAAAAGTAATTGTAGGGAGAACAGCTCTTATTAACAGAAGGTCATCTATTTTAGACATAGAGGGCGAATATGTAAAGCAAACAGAAAAACTAGGAGGCAAGATTATAAAGGTAAGACAGGGAACTCCAGTAGGAATTAATTTGTTTGACATAGAAATTGACGAAGATGCTGACTTTATAGATATTGATGGCAAAGTAGCAGAGATAAGGGCCATTTTATATGGAATTATCAATAAATATGAAAACAGAGCATTAAAACCTCATGAAATTGCTGATATTGAAAAGGCAGTAAAAGAAGTATATAGAGAAAAAGGAATTACAAAAGATAAACAATCTTTATATGAAAGAAAAGGTGGGAAGATAGAAGGCAAAATTACTCTTGAAAATATAAAAAAGAAGATGCCAACACTTTCAGACTTTTATAGAGTAATGAAGGAAAAGATACAGAATAAAGAACTGACAGCAACATTAAGTAATTTTACAAAAGGAAATACATTAGGAATATTTGATTGTCAAAGTACATTACAGGTAAAGGAACAGACAATATGTTTTGATATTTCAGAAATAAAAGATGAGATTATGCGATATTATGTATGTTTGGTACTAACTACTTGGCTTACCAACAAATATATTGCTACAAAAGAAAGAAACAAAAGATATGTTATAGTAGATGAGGCTTGGAATTTATTTAAGAATAAAGAAACATCAGACTTTTTAGAAAACTTAGCAAGAAGAGCAAGAAAAAAAGGTGTAGCAATGATACTAGCAACACAAAACTTAGCAGAGTTAAGACAAAATAATCAAGCTGAAGCTATCATGAACTGTTGTGATACAGTCATTTTATTAAAACAATCAATTGGAAGTATTGAGGAAATAATGAAATTCTTTAAACTACCAAGTGGAGCAAAGGAAATACTAACAAAAGCAAGACCAGGAGAATGTATTTTAATTAGAGGGGGAGAAATAAGAGCAATAAAGGTTGATATGACTAAATTTGAAAGTGAGTTTATAAAAACCTAAATAAAGGTGGTGAAACAATTTTGAATATTAAAAAGATTTTAGTAAGTATGCTATTAGTAATACTTATTTTTTTTAGTTTTGCACAAGTACAAGTTAAGGCAACTAATAACGAAATAGATGTAGAAAAGGTAATTGACAAAGATGAAGGAGGCTTGTTTGAAAAGATAATTGCTAAGATAATCCGGAGGATTAGCAGAAACAGTATTCAATTTAACAACAAATGAAATATTTGGAGTAGGTTTTAAAAACTATGACGAATTAGTATTTGGTAATAATCAAACTGATATTTCTCCTTTTACACAAGAACAGTGGAATTTAATGATAAGTTGGTATTGGAAAATAGCAAGTATCATTGGAGGTCCAATTTTAATTGCTATTGTAATACTTGCTTGGAAAATGATAGTTGCAAGCATAAGTCCTGAAAAACGAAATGAAGTCAAAGATAACTTAATGCGACTGATCTTTGGAGTAGCAGCTATTGGTTTTGCACCAATTTTTGTAAAGCTCATGTTACTATTAAATAATTCTCTAGTAAAACTATTAGTAGGAACAGTTCATGGAAGTTTAGACGATTTATTAGGAAATTCATTATTAACAAACATAAACACAGGTAATGCAATAGCAACAGCAATAGTAATCGCAATGTTTGCTTACTTATTCGTAAAGGTAAATGTTAAGTTTATTATTAGACAATTTACGTTAATTGTATTTACTATATTTACACCGATTGTTGCCGTATTTTGGATAATAAACAAAAGAACAATAGCAGCAAGTATTTGGTTTGGACAAATTATTATCAATAGTTTTATGCAGTTTATATATACTTTTTTATTCTTAATATATATGAACTTTCTACCAAAGAGTGGTGGTTGGGCAACTACTTTATTGTGGGCTATGATGATGTTACCTTTAGCAGATGTCTTACAAAACACAATGCAAAACTTAGTAAGTAGAATGGCGGGAGTAAACAATGAAGAACTTTCTAATCGTGGTATTGGAATGGGAGTTGCTATGGGCTATACCATTAAGAGTATTGCATACCAATTTAAAAACGAAAATCAAGAAAAGGTAGTAGGAGCAAGAAAAGCAATAGCATCAGTACTTGTACCACAAGCATCAGGAACAGCAGGAGCAAGTAAATCAGCACCACTACAAGGCGAAAGTTATGAAAGTCATTCACAAAATATTATGGATGACAAAAACTCAGTAAATGTAACAGGAGAAAATAAAAAGAATAATAAAACAGAAGAACTACTATTTAATAGTGAAAAAGTAGTAGAAGATAATATGACAAGTGGAATAAAAAAGGCATTTAATGCAGGTAAAGGCTTTATGAATATGGGAATGCAAATGGCAGAAGGCAGGAATTTTAAAACAAATCAAGAAAAGTCAATAAATAGCCAAAGAATGTATGATAGGAATAATATTAATAACACTAGAAGAGAAGACATAGAAGAAAACACAAATAAGATTATCACTATCAATGAGGAAAACGACGATGAAGAATAAGAAGAAAATAAAAGTAGCAGGATTTATTTTTATTTTGATAAAGCCTTTTATTGTTCCTATTATTATTATAGCAATTATTTGTGGTCTAGTATGTAGCTTAACAGATATGCTATATATTTTTTTTAACAATGAGGATAAAGTAGATATAAAAGAAGAACTTGCCTATTATGATACTGAATATGAGAAAGAAGAGATGACAGGCTTTTTCTCAAGTGTTTGGGATTTTGTAGCAAAGATATTTGGAGGTGGAGAAATAGCAGATAATACAGAATGGCCAGTAGATGGGTATTATACTATTACAAGTTATTTTGGTTATCGTGATGCTCCTACAGCTGGAGCAACTAGCTTTCATGGAGGATTAGATATAGGGGCGCCTGAAGGAGCAAAGTTAGTTTCAATTATGGATGCAGAAGTATTATCAATAGGATGGTGGGGTTCAGCAGGTTATACGATTAAGTTAAAAAGTATAGATGGAGAATATAACCTTTCCTATTATCATGTTTCACCAGAGTACATAGTATCAAAAGGACAAAAAGTAAAAAAGGGTGAAATTATAGGAAAAGTAGGACCTCTTAATGTATATGGCGTAGAAAATAATCCATATAGAGATAGTCAAGGAAGGCCAACAAATGGAGCTACTACAGGTTGCCATTGTCATTTTGAAGTAAGAAGAAATGGAGAACTAATAGATCCATTAGAAATAGTAAAGAAGGAGGATTTTATTTAATGGTAGTTATATATACAGGAATAGAAGAAATTGACAAAGAGATACAACAACAGCTAAGTGATTCAATTATTGCACATTATAGTGATTACTTAATAGAAAGTAATACTTTTGAAGGGCAGACAGTGGTATTATCAGCACAAGCTATTGAAGATAATTTAGAGGAATTTTTATTTCTACTAAAACAAATGAATATGAGAGTTATTTTATTACTTAAATCGCCTAGACAAGAAGAAACTAAAATAGCATTACAATTGGGAATATATGATATTGTATTTGGAAATTTTTATGCAAGTCAAATTAAAGATATTTTAGAACATCCGAAGAGATTTAAAGATATTGCAGATTTGTATAGAAAGACATTTAATATAGAACTAAAAATACAAAAGAGAATTAGAAATCAAAAAGCTAATTCTTTTTTTAGTAGAAAGTAAAAAAGAAAAAATAAAAATTAAGTTAAGGAGGTGATGCTGGGAGTTATGAAAAGAAGTAGTAATAAAATAAAAAAAGTAATGATAATAACCAGTATAATTGTATTTGCTGTAATACTAATAATATCTATTTACTTTTTAATGAAAGACTTTTTATCATATAAAGAAAGTAATGATGAAAGCAAAGAATTAGCACAAGAGGTTGCTATACAAGAAGAAAATGAAGAAAAGGCAGAAATAGATTGGGAAAAACTAGACGATATAAACAAAGATATTATTGGATGGATAAAAATTGAGGGAACACATATTGATTATCCTATTCTTCAAGATGGTAGTCAATTACAGTATTTAAGAAAGTCCTTCAATGGAAAGTATAATATCAATGGTTCAATATTTACTTTAAACAATAATCCATTTGGAGACAGTGAAACAATTGTATATGGTCATAATATGAAAAGTAAAATTATGTTTTCAGAATTAGATAAATATATGAAAGAGGATTTTTTCTATAAACGTTCTAAGTTTGAAATATATACGAAAGGGCAAAATTATAAAGCAACGGTGTTTAGCTGTTATTCTACTAATGTATATCAAGAAGAAAAGTATATTAAAACATTAGATTTTGATGAAAAGGTAGAGTATTATAAAAAAGCGAGTAAATATTCTATGGAAAACATAGGAAAAGTAAAAAAAATTGTAAAATTATCGACATGCTCATACCTAAATAATCATACAACACCAACGAATCAGAGGTACTATATAGTAGCAAAATTAGAAGAAATTGATTAAAAGTTTGCAAAATAGTTGATTTTAATAGTATTATACAGATTATAAAAAGAAAAATTTTTGAAATTACACAAATTGCTAAAAGTGTGCTATACTTTTGGTCGAGGAGAGTGATGAAATATGAAAAAGATTTTTCTAATACTAATAACTATTATATTATTAATTGGGATTATGGTCTGTATATTTGTAATGAAGCCGAAAGAGGTAAGCACTATTCCAGAAAATACAACTATGAAAGTTGGAGAACTAAACAATACGAATTTATTAACAGATAATACGGAAACTTCTAATGATGTAACTACAAGCAATGGTGAAATAGAAAAAAATACAAATACTTTAACGAATACTACTTCAAAGAATAAAACAGAAGACAAAAACAAGATAAATACTAAAGCACAAACAAGTTCAAAGTCGAATAATACAAATAAAAGTAGTAATACCACTTCGAAGAATACAGCAACTACTAATAATTCTACTGCAAGTAAAAATCAGTCAAGTTCTACTTCTAATAAAACTACCAATACTACTACGGATAAAACATTTAGTAGTGCAAATAACAATTCATCAAGTGCTACAACTACTAACAAAAAAGAAGAACCACACAAACACTTTATGCCAGTTAACGCAGGATGGTTTAATTCAGTTGATGAATTAGAAGCGGAAGTAGATAGAGAATTTGCAAAATGGGATAAGAAGTATAATGATGGAGAAATTACTTGGGATGAATTAGGGAAGTACTGTCCGATACGGATATGAATCGTTTAGATGTTCTTGTGGAAAATATGGCTTAAATTATTCATATGAATAATTTAAGAATATACAAAAGAAATAACTAAGAAAGCAAAGAGGTTGAATAAAATTTCAGCTTCTTTTTTTATGTATAAAAAATTATTAAGGGAGGAGAAAAAAGTAAATGAAAAGATTAAAAAAGAACTTTAAAAGAATTATATATTTACTTTTATTAATAGTAGTACTATTTAATACAGTTGGAGCTACAGCACAAAAAGTTTTTGCAGCTATTGCACAAGGAACATATATTGCTAGAATTTATGAAACACCATATACAGACAACCTAGGGCAAAATATTTTTAAAATTAGAGTACAGGGAGATGAAATTCCAAAATTGACAGATACAGGATTTCGGACAAACTGCATTCTGTCTTAATTACCATCTTGATCACCCTGAGACATTATTAACATATAATGTTTCAAGTGATTTTTCGTCTGGTGATTTCAAAAAATGTGCAAGATTAGCCTACTTAGGATATTATAGATATTCTAACAGCTCAGGAAATGCTAGCAAAGGTTTAACAGGAAGAGAAGATAATGTGCAATATGCTTTTACTGCTAATCTAATATGGCAGAGCTTAGGACAAGTACCAAATAGCTACAGCTTAGGTAGTGACTACAATTCATTTAAAACTGAGGTCATGGATGAATATAACAAATGGGATACTCTACCAAGTTTTAATGGCTCTAGTCAAACTATGGATTTAGGACAAACAAAAGAAATAACTGATAGCAATGGAGTATTAAAATATTATGAAAGTTTTGAATATACAAAAGATAAAGTAACATTTAAACATACTAAGGGAAACAATAAGATGACAATCACAGTAGCTACTGATGCAGATAAAGAATCAGTATCAGTAACGGAGGCAAATGCTAGAAATAACAAAATGGGAAAATACATTAACACTAGAAGTGTCCAAACAAATTTTGTACTTTCGCCAGTCCCAGCAAATCAGGCTACACACCAAAGGTTATTGGTAAGTTATGGCTACAATGATCCTAAGTATATGAGAATAAATGTAAATATTAATTTACATGGAGACTTAGAATTGGCTAAGAAAGACAACAAAGGAAATTTTATACCAAATGTAAAATTCAAAGTAAGTTATAACGAAGATATGTCAAATCCTATAGGAACATATACTACTTTAGAAAATGGTAAAGTTACAGTAGGAGATTTGAATCCAAAAACTGTATATATTCAAGAAGTAGAAGTACCAGCAAATTTAATACTAGATAATGAAATTCATTCAATAAAAGTAAAGCCAAACGATACTACAACATATACAGCAACAAATAATTGGAAACAAGGGAGAATAAAAGCTACCAAAAAAGATGAAGAAACAGGCAAAATAGTACAAAAAGCTGGAACTGTTTTTGACATATATAATACACAAGATGTTAAAGTTTCTAGTATGACAACAAATAACGAAGGAATTGCAACATCTGAACTATTAGATTACGGTGTTTACTATATAAAGGAAAAGACAGCACCAGACAAATATACTATTAAAGCTGAAGTAAGTGATAATATTGATATTAAAGAAAATGGAAAAACATATGAAATAACAGCAACTAATACCAGAGTAAAAGGTAGTGTAACTATTTCAAAAGAAGATTCCGTAACAGGCAAAAATCCACAAGGAGATGCAACATTACAAGGGGCAACATATGGGGTATATACACGAAGTGCAATTTTAGATCCAGCAGATGACAGTGAGATTTATCCAGCTAATAAAAAAATAGGAGAATTAGTTACAGATAGTAATTCTAATGCAACTATGAATAATTTATATTTAGGTCAATACTATGTGCAAGAAATAAGCCCAAGTGAAGGATATAATTTGGATAGTACAAAATATAACTTTGACCTAACTTATGAAGGACAAGAAGTAAAAATAGTTACAAAAAATGTAACTGTAAAAGAAAGAGTTATTTCACAAGCATTTGAAGTTATAAAGGTATCAGTAGAAGGTTCTACAGAAGCAGAATTATTAAGTGGTGCTGAGTTTACTATTAAACTAAAAAGTGATGTGGAAAAATATGGTTCATGGGAAAAAGCGCCTAGAGCTAAAAATGCAAATGGAGAAACAGCGGCAATATTAGTAACAGATAGCAAAGGATACGCACTAAGTGAAAGAATACCTTATGGAACATACATTGTTCGTGAAACTAAAGTACCAGATGAAAAAGAAAAAACAGAAGATTTTATAGTCAAAATAACGAAAGATAGCAGTACACCTCAAGTTTGGAGAATTTTTAATGATGAAGAATTTACAGCTGTTTTAGCAATCGTAAAAAAAGATGAGGAAACAGGTAAAACAGTAAAAATTGAAGGTGCAAAATTTAAAATTAAAAACACAGATACAGGTGAATACTATGGATACTGGGAATGGAATCCATTGCCTCATTATGTGGATTCTTGGGTAACCGACCAAAGTGGTAGTGTGATGACAGGAGATAAATTAAAAGTAGGTAATTATCAATTAGAAGAACAAAAAAGTCCATATGGATATTTAATTAGTTCAGAGCCAGTACCATTTAGAATTTCATCGCATACTGCGTATGAAATATTACCAGATGAAAACACAGCAGTTATCACAATTTTACAGAAGGATACATCTGTTAAAGGGCAAGTTAATATAGAGAAGAAAGGCGAAGTATTAACTAAATTTGAAAATGAGAAATTTATTTACGAAGAAAAAGGTTTAGCAGGTGCTAAATATGAAATAGTAGCAAGAGAAAATATTTTAGATCCTTCAGGAGATGGAACAATCCTTTATGAAAAGGATAAAGTAGCTGACACGATTACAACCGATAGTGAAGGAAAAGCAACATCTAAAAAATTACCACTTGGAGAGTATTATGTAAGAGAAATCAAAGCTCCAGAAGGAATGGTAATAAACAATGAAGTAAAAGATGTTTCTTTACAATATAAAGACCAAAATACACCTATTATATTTGCAGATACCTCATTTGTAAACCAAAGACAAAAAGTAGAATTAAATGTAATAAAAAAAGATGCTGATAACGATGTAGGACTTCAAGGAGCAGAATTTGGCTTATATGCTAAAGAAAATATAGTAAACTATAGTGGTGATATTGTGGTAAATAAAGGACAATTAATTGAAACAGCAACAAGTGATGAAAACGGAAAAGTGCATTTTATTTCAGATTTACCATTAACAGAATTTGAAGTCAAAGAAATTAAAGCACCTATTGGTTATTCATCAAATGGAAAAGTAATAAATGTAGATGCTACTTATAGAGGACAAGACATTGAAACTATTAAATTAGAATATGAATTTAAAAATGAAATAACTAAGATAGAAGTGTCTAAGCAAGACATTACAGACGAGTCAGAAATAGAAGGTGCACATTTAACCGTTTTTGAAAAGGATAATCCAGGAGCAATTTTTGATAGTTGGATTTCAGGTCAAGACGGTAAAAATAAAGATGGAACATTTAAACCTCATTTAATGAAAGGTTTAGAAGTTGGAAAGAACTATGTGCTAAGAGAAACTTCTAGTCCTCATGGATTTGCACTAACACAAGACATAGAATTTGCAGTAGAGGACACAGGCAAGGTTCAAAAAGTAACAATGAAAGATGAACTTGTATATGGAGAACTAAAATTTAATAAACAAGGAGAAATTTTCAATGAAGTTGAGGAAAATGATACTGAATTTGGAAAGACTAAAACTCCAGTTTGGAATGAATCTAACTTATTAGGAGCAGAGATTACTATTTATGCTAATGAAGAAATAAGGATAGGAAATACAACATATTATTCAAAAGATGAAAAAATAGAAACATTAGAAAGCGATTGGGAAGTTGTAACAAGCAAAAAACTACCAGTTGGAAATTACTATTATATAGAAACTAAAGTACCTCATGGATATATTGCTAATAATGAAAAACACTATTTCACAGTTGAAGATAATCAAATTAACGAATTACAAGTGATAGAAAGTAGTTTATATAATAATCGTGCTAAAGTTAATATTGATATGAAAAAGACATTAGAAGAACAAAGGATATTTGAAAATAAAGAAGCATATAAAGACATAATTTTTGGAATCTATGCAAGAGAAGATATCTATGATTATATGGGAAATGTAGCAATAGAAAACGGAACTTTAATGGCAATTAGTGGAATTACACAAGAAGGACATTTAGAACATGTACTAGATTTACCTAATGGAGTTTTTTATATTAAGGAGCTTGCAACCAATTCACAATATGTTCTAAATGACATAGAGTATGATTTTGAAATAGGCTACAAAGGAAAAGATGTAGCAGAATATACTGTTACAATTGGAGAAAAAGGTGTAATTGATAATAAACTAGCTCGTGGAACAATCAAAGTTAGAAAAGTAGACACTTTAGACGAAAGTAAAAAGTTAGAAAACATTGAATTTAACATTTCTAGCAAAAAAGATATGAGCAAAATTATTACTACAGAAAAAACAAATAACGAAGGAATTGCAACTTTTAAAGACCTAGAACTAGGCACATATTATATACAAGAGAAAAAACAAATAGATGGCTATATTTTGAATGATACAATCTATCAAGTAGAAGTTAAGCAAGATGGAGACATACTAATTATAAATTGTGAAAATAAACCTACAGAAATGACATTTTCTAAAGTAGATGAAACAGGCACAAATGAACTACCAGGAGCAAAGATTCAAATTATTGATAAAGAAACTGGTAAAGTCATTGAAGAATGGGTATCAACAAAAGAACCACATATTATTCATTATCTAGTAGAAGGTAAAGAATATGTAATGAAAGAGATAACTGCACCAAATGGCTATGAAGTTGCTGAAGAAATTACTTTTACAGCAGGAGATGGCCAAAAGGTTACTATGAAAGATATGCCTACACCAGTAGTACAAACTGGAAATGAAACAAATTACTTTCTACTAATAGGAAGTGTTATTATTTCACTAGTAGGATTAACAACAGGAATTATTATTTTTAAAAGAAGAAAAGATAACTAAAATTTGAGTGGTATTCGTACCACTCTTTTTCAAAAAATTAAATTATAGGGAGGAATTTTATTATGTTAAACATTACAGAAATTAGAATTAAAAAAATTAATAAGGGAGATTTACTAGGAGCAGCTAGTATTTGTATAGACAATTGTTTTATTATGAATGAAATTAAATTATTGAATGGAAAGAATGGAAGATTTATTAGTTTTCCAAGTAGAAAGCTAAAAAACAAAGATATTAGAAAAAACTTCTCATATCCAATTAACAATGAAACAAGGTTGCAATTACTAGAGGCAATTTCAGAAGAATATGACAAAGTAAATGTAGAAGAATAAGAATAGAGAAGATGCAAGAGGATAACAACTTTTGTATCTTCTTTTTTATAACTATTAGATTAATTGTAGAGTAATTTGAAATTTTATGATATAATATTTACAAATTAATAAGAAGCAAGAATAGGGAGATTTTATTATGTCAGAATGGAAATGTGTAAAGTGTGGAAATACAGAATTTGAGAAAGATCAATTTCAAGCAACTGGTGGAAACTTTGCTAAGATATTTGATGTGCAAAATAAGAAGTTTATTACAGTAAGCTGTACCAAGTGCGGTTATACAGAAATCTATAAAGCTGGAACAGATGCAGGAATGAATATATTAGACTTTTTAATGAATTAAAATATTAATAAGAAATATGGAATGGTAAGTTGGAGGTGAACAGAAGATGGAGCTTGTTTTTTATTGTAGTTCATTTACGGTAGCAATATTATCTTCAATAATAGCTTGGAGTATATCAATAATAAAAAAAGAAGGCTTAGACGAAAAAAGCAGAATCATTGCTTTAGCAATACTACATTCTATCATTTACTGTTTGCTACAATTTTCTTATGGCTTTGTACAATGGACTATTAGATTTAATAAATTTCACCAATATCCACACCGAAATCCATTTTATATATTTGTTAGTATCTGCTGTATAGTTAGTGTTATCATAATGGGAATATTTTATATTAAGTATAGAAAAGAGGAATATGGAACAGCAAAGACAGTTTTATACTTAATTGCAATAAATACATTAGCAATTATACTTGTAATGATTTTTAGTCCTTTTAAAGGATGGTTTTAGAAAATATATGAAATTTCAAGTAAACACAATTTTTAATAGAAGTAATGATTAGAATTTACATACAAAGATACAAGAAACTAAAATCTTGTGTCTTTTATTTTAGCTTAAAAGAAGGAGGAACAAAAGAAATGCAAAAGGAAATTTTAGAAGAATTAAAAGAATTACGAGAGACAACAGAATTTATTATAAATAATGAAAAGAATATAGAAAATAAGCATATAGAAGACTATTTAAGAAATTTTGAACGAATCAGATATAATATTTTTAACAAAATTAAATTAAAAGGAAAATATCAAGTAGATGAAAATGAAAAAATCAACTATTTGAATAATAGGTATAAAGCAGAAGTCGAAAATGGAATTTTGAAAATATATATTCCAGAGACCATTCCAAAGTACAAAAATATAAATAATTTTGCTTACAAAAATATAATGCTAAATGTTATGGAACAGACAAAAAAATACAAAAATATGTTTGACAACGAATTAGTATTTGTGTTTATAAAAATATCAGAACAGCAAAAGAATTTTGATATTGACAACAAATATGTTAAACCAATTATTGATGGTTTAGTTTTATCCAAAGTGATAAAAGATGACAATACGAATAATATGTTTTACGGTGTATTAGGTACAACTAATATGAAGAAAAAACCGCATACAGAAGTTTGTGTTGTAAAAGGAAAAAAAGCATTAAGTTGGATACAAAATATGCTTTAAAATGGTACTTTAATTATAGGCAACTTGGGTATTTTTAGACCACCTCAAGTTGCCCATTTTGATAGTACTAAAACCATTGAAAAATAAGGGGAAGCTCAAATTAGGGGCGGGGGTGTTTAAAGGGAAGAAACGGTTTAAAAGAAAAAAGCAAATAATTAAGTCGTATCTTATGTAAGAGAGGAAAGTGATGCAAATGTGCGAATGAGATTAACAGAAAAAGATATCCAACTGTTATCGTTTTTAGGAAGATATAGAATTATGATAGCAGTAGAAGCAAAAAAAATTTATGGCAGAAAAAATTATTATTTAAAGAGATTAAAAGCATTAGAAACAGCAAGATATATTCAGAGAATGAATTATTACTATATAAAGTTAGACACAAATGGAACAAAACTGATTAAAAAGTTAGGCTATAATTATAATGGATTGTGCAGAAAAAAGAAGTATCAGGACAGAATAAAAGATATATCTAAAATTGCAGCATTAACATTAGATAGTAGTATAGAGCTTTTAACAAGTTCTGAAGTAAAAGATAGTCAAATTTATACAGAAGTATCAAGAAAGTTTATAGGAGAACTGTTTTACCAAAATAAAAGGTTTATATCGTACTATATTTCTAAGGAAAAAGATAATAGTTACATTAAACAAGTTATTAATGACATGCGAAAAACAATTAATTATAAATATGCTCTCATCTTTCTAGAAAACTTTAGACTATTAAATAAGAGTAATCAATATTTCATACTAGGAAGGGAAAATACATTAATTATAAAGCCGAATAAAGTTAATTTAGATAGAATGAAGATTTTTCAAGAATTAGATTTCTACGAAGTTTTGCTACAGATTTATAAAGGAAAAGAAGTATTGCTGTCTAACTGGGAAAAAGCAGATTATATGACAGAAGATACTTATATTATATTAACACCATTTATAGATGTAGAAAAATTACACAGATTAAATATATTTTACAATAGTAAGGAAAACCAAAAGAAAAAGATAGATATTATAACTTTAAAGGAAAACATAACAAAGATAAAAGAAATACTAACTAACAGTACGAACATAATAGAGCTAGATGGTTGGTTAGGAGGTATTAGTGAGGATTTTAAAGAGGTATAAGATACCTTTATTTTTTTTATTAAGTCGGAATTTTTATTCCAGTTATCAATAGTTATATCGAAGTATTAGAACAGAGTTTTAATACAACATTTCAGAGAGGGATTAGTATTGTAATATGGTTAATATTAGACACTATTATAATACTAACGGTAAAGAATATTTTACTGACAAAAGAAAATGCAAAAATTGAAGTAGAAGGAATAAGGCTAAAAAGAAAAGATGGAACATATGGAACAGCAGATTGGGGAACAAAAGAAGAAATAGAAGAGTATTTAGGAATAGGAAAAAGAAATGGCATTATTATAGGAGAAACAGAAGAAAAAGAACTAATTACATTACCATTAGACACATACTTAAATAAGAATATAGCAGTTTTTCGGTTCGAGTGGAAGCAAAAAGTCAAGAGGTTTTGCGATACCAAATGCTATTGAATTAGCACAAGAAGGATTACAACAAGTAATAGGCAGAAATATGAGTTTAGTTATTACAGATCCAAAAGGTAAATTATATAGAAAATTAGCAAAATACTTAGAAAAAGAAAAGGAATATGATGTAAAAGTATTTAATTTAGTAAATCCTTTATATTCAAACGGCTCAAAATTTATTGGATTTGTGGAAGATGAAACAGATGCACAAATTTTTAGTCAAATAGTTATAGAAGGAACACAATTAGATAGAAAGTCAGGAGGAGATGAATTTTGGAACAGAGGGGAGCAGAACTTACTAAAAGCATTATTACTATATGTTATCCACTATGAAGATGAGGAAAATAAAAATCTAGGCTATATATATGACCAACTTGCAAGTGGAAACATTAAGAAGATAGATGACTTGTTTTTGGATACAGAAGGTCCAACGAAGTTGGCATATAATATTTACGCACAAGCTACAGATATTGTAAAGCAGTCTATTGTTACAGGTCTTGCTACAAGATTACAGATTTTTCAAACAGACAAAATTAGAAACATAACCAATGAAGATGAAATTAATTTTGAGAGTATTGGAAATAAGAAGACTTGTATATTTGTTGTAACCAGTGATACCAATTCAACATTTGACTTCCTTTCGACCTTATTCTTTTCTTTTTTGTTTATCAAGCTAATAAAACTAGCAGATGAAAACATAGATGGTAGACTAAAAGTAGAAACATCATTAATATTAGATGAATTTACAAATATTCGGAAGAATAGTAGATTTCGAGAAGAAACTGGCAACAACAAGAAGTAGAGGCATCAATATATTTATGATATTTCAAAATATAGCACAGCTAAAAAATAGATATGACAATGATGTATGGCAAGAGATATTAGGAAACTGCGATACTAAAATATGTATGGGATGTCGGAGATATTCTAACGGCTGAATATATCACGTCTTACCTACGGAGTAGCTACAGTAGAAACAAATGCTATTAGAAAAGAAGCAGGATTTGATGGAAATTTTACTTATGGAATGGCCAATGTAGCAACTAACAAAAGGAATTTAATGAATCCAGATGAATTACTAAAGATGAACCATAACCAAGAGATAGTAATGGTAAGAGGAAGGAAACCATTTATATGTAATAAATTTGATTATTCGCAACATGATGAAACAGAAAAATTAGAGGATGTGACTATAGATGAACAAAAAGAAAAATTTAAAAAGAATATTGAAGAAATCAATTCAAAAATATTCAAAACAAAAAAAGTACAGTATTCATTTAAGAATTTTTAAAAAACCAAGAAAGAGGTGAAAAAAATCATGACAAAAGAATTACAAGAGAAATTTATATGGCAAAACATTCATTCATCAAAGGTTAGAGGAAAGATTCTAGCAGGAAAAATTATTGCAATAGAAACAGAAAAAATGAAAGACAAAGATATTAATTGTGCTATTGTAAATTTTAAAGGAGTTAAAGTATTAATACCAGCTGAAGAAATACTAAAAGGGGAACATAGTAAAAGAGTACTTAGAAATATGATAGGAGCAGAGATTAAATTTATTGTAGTAGAATCTGATAATGTAACACAAAAAGCTGTAGGTTCAAGAATTAAAGCGATGGAACGAATTAAAGAAATAAACTTAAAGAAACTTGAAGTAGGAGATAAAATTTATGGAAAAGTAGTAGGAACTTGGAAACAATATATTAGATTAGAATGTGTAGGACTAGAATTTGTAATAAATGCTAAAGATTTGCAATATGGCTATGTAGAAGATGTATCTAAAATATACAAAATCAATGAGCAAGTAAAGGTTATAGTAAAGGAAGTTTCAGAAGATAAAAAGAGTATGAAAATATCAGTAAAAGATTTAATAGAAGATCCGTTCAAAGATATAAGAAAAGAATTTACAGAAAGAGGAGAATATTTAGCAACAATAACAGGATATACAGAAAATCGGTATGTTTGCTAGTATAAAGCAAGGTGTTGACACAATTTGCATTCTTCCAACTTGGTTAGATAGACCACCACTTCCTGGAGATAAAGTTGTAGTCAAAATTTATAAAATAATACCAGAAAAAAGAAAAATTTATAGTACATTAATAAAAGTGATAGGAAGTGATGCTAGTGAATGAAATGCAAAATAAAATTGTAAAATTATTATGGGATTTCAATTCTTTAAGAGAAGAACATATTAAGAAAATATTAGGCTGTAAAGGAGATAGCATAGGCTCTCTGGTGGCAAAAAACATAATAGTTAGAGAAAACAATGGTATTGTTAGGCACAAATTAAAAGAAATAAATAATAGAAATGTAGCTGCATTTGATGTAGTCATGGATTATCTTGATAGAGATCCAGAGATTATAAAAGGAAAGTATCCAGCTAATGTAACAATGAAAACAAAACATACTATTTATGATATTATTGCAGTTAAAGATGAAGAATTTGAAAAAATATGTAAAGATATTGATACTGTTTCAACAGCGGATAAATTAATTATCATTATTGAAACAAAAGAATATAAAAAAAGAAAGATTAACACTACAAAACCATGCTATATATGTACATTCCCACCATTAGAAATAGTAGATAGCATTAATTAATGGAAAGAAGAAAGTTGGTTCAATCTGACTTTCTTTTTTCAATTTTTTATGATAATATAGAAAGGAAAAGAGGGAAAGCAAAATGACAATGAAACAGATAACAGAGTATTTAGATAAAAAAATAGAAGAAAACGAAAATTTTATTAAAATTACATTTTATGAACTTAGAGTAAAATTAAATCTAACTCAAGAAGAAACAAATAAAATGTTAGAATTGGCGAAAACTAGGTTAGAGAATATGAATTATAAAGTATATTTTACAAATGAAAAATTTGCATATCAAAATATGATATTAACAGTAAAACAAAATGAATTAATGATAGCAATAAAGAAATTGTAGGAGGCAATGAAAGTGAGTAGACAAATCGTAAAGCAAAATGTTGAGAAGTTATTGATTAGTAATAAGGCAATAGAAAAATTAAAGGAAAATGAAATTATGAATATTAGTCAGCTATGCGAGAAAAGTAAGATAGAATTAAGAAAGATGGGAATATGCTTCAAAGATGTTCGTGATATTGAGATGAGCTTACAACTTGCAGGACTAAATTTAAAAAATAGTAATAATTAAGTAGAATAAGGAGAACTATGAAATTAAAAAGATTTGATGTTATAGAATTAAAAGATGAAACTAAAGCTATAGTATTAGAAACTACTAACACTATATGCAAAGTAAAGAATGTAGATATATCAAAAGATATACTAGAAATAGACAAAGGAGATATTAAAAAAATACTTTATCAAAAGGAATAGATAAATTAATAGGGGAGTTAGCTTAGGCTAGCTCCCTTTTCACTCATATATTTTATTTGAATCGTTAAATACTTATCAAGCAATTGACTCTGTTTGAGAATTTTTTCATAAGGTGCGTTGTTTTCAATTAACCTTTCTAATTTAGATTTATTTTTTAAGGTCAGCAAAATTATTTTATAATCCATAAAAATCAACTCCCTTCTAATATTATTGTACCAAATTTACATGAAAAAGTGTGTCGAAGTTTGTCGACTACAAGAAAAAAGTTTATTAGCATAAATAATATGTGGGAAAAATAAAAGATAAAAATAGACAAAAGAAGCACCAATTTGATATGATGATTTTGACAGAAAACATAGCCATATCAAGGAGGTACTTCTTTATGATTAATAGAATAATACAAACTATC
>CAPXSA010000015.1 GCA_948735595.1 uncultured Clostridia bacterium
CTCTTTTGTACTTTGTATTTCTTATTATTGCATAACTCATTTTTTCCTCCTTGCTCGTGCTAATATACACGAATGAATTTTCTTAATTTTGCTCTATCTCAAATTGTGTTGTAACACACTACAAGACTTTTTAGCCTATTGCAAAAAAGTCTTTGTGTGGCAGGGAAAATTTTATTTTCCCCACACCCCTTTGCCTAAAAAATACACTTGCATTTTTTGGGTTTTAACTAAATTTGCATTCTGCAATTTAGTTAAAATTAAAGCCACCCATAGAAGAAACCAGAGTGAAAGAGCGAAGTAGAATTAGGTGTAATAATCCCTTATGTTAAATAAAGAATTATTACACCTATATTTTAGAAACCGTCGATCAGTTGCTTCGTTTCATAGGTAGTCTAGTAAGTAGCCATAGCTACTGTAATTGCTGATATATTTATATATCTTGTTCATACTTGCCCAAACTTTTTACAATTACAAATCCATTTTCAAGTTTTGCCTCCCAAACTCTTTTATTATTGTGAGTCTATTGTTGTAAAATCTCACTCACGCACTTTGTACCAATAGACCGTTAGTACGAATACGGATAAACTTTATAGCATCGGCTCATCACACCTAATAGCTTTTATAGAGGCTATTGCATTTCTCTTTTTACAACAAAAAACTACCTGTAGATTTCAACTACAAGTAGCAAGTTATAATATTATTCAATTAGCCACCACAATCAATTTTAAGGCAATTTGTTGTGATGAATAAGTAATTTTACTTATAAAATATAAATTTTTAATTATAGGCGAAACTATACTAAATATAAATATTTTCTTATTTTTGTCATAAGAAGATGTAGATGAGGTAATTACAACAACAGCCGCACCACTACGTCTCATCGCGGCTACGGCCTTACGACCATCAGCGGTGCCTACGGTTCCTTCCGCCCACTTTTGTATTTGAAGTAACCTGTATGCTAGTTAATGTGAGAGCGTCAGAAATTTTGTGTAAACTAAAAAAGTAAAGATAAAATACCTTTTATGATATAATAAATAAAATATCAAGGAGCTGATAACCAGACAGAATTTGTAGAAGGTAATAAAATAGAGGGATTGCAGGGAGAAAATCCCGTCTAATAGAGTAGAAAAACATGTGAAAAATAGAATTGTTCACATGTTTTTTTTGTAAATTAGCATGACAAAAAAACAGAAAAATTTTTTTCGAAAATTTGCAAAAATTGTCAGACATCATACAGGACAAAATCAAATTTTAAGGTAAAATTTATGGTATTGTAATGGCAAAGATTGAAAAATACATTCAATAGAGCCAAAACGATAGGAATAGCTTTTGGTAGATAGGTGAGGGTTATCAGAAAAGCCATATCACTTTTTCATATTTAAAAATTGTATACTAAAAATCTTAAAAAATATATATCAAAATCCTTAAAATTTGTATATTTACTATTGCAATTCCATACAACTTCATATACAATAATGGCAAAATTCTAAAGTAACTTTAGAACAGTTAGCAAACCTTATTATTCGTGGTGGTTGGCCATCTAATTTAAATATTCCAGAAGATAAAATTGGAATAGTTCCAAAAAGTTATATCGAAGCAATTTTAGATAAAGACATGAACGATGATAAAGTAAGGGACAAAGGAAAATAGACTACATATTATTGAAAATCAAAATGTCTATAGTGAAAATTATAGGTCACCAGACAGAATTGGAAAGACTCCTAAAAGGCATTTTACAGATGTATCTCTTGCATGCGCCAGTTTAGATTTAACACCACAAAAACTAATTAGGTTTTAATCAAGTAGCAGAAGCCAAAAAAAGCTTGCAAAGTTTTGCAAATAATATGGTGAAAAAGCCAAAATTCATGTGTATTATTGTGGGTTACACAGATGTCATAGCCAAAGACCCTGAAACAGGAATTTATATAGTACCAATTACAGCATTAAAGCCATAGTAAAATAAAGAATAAAAGGAGAACCAAAATATGAAGAAATATTTTTTTACCTCAGAAAGTGTAACAGAAGGACATCCAGATAAATTATGTGACTATATTTCAGATAGCATTTTAGATGAATGCATAAAACAAGATGAGAATTCAAGAGTAGCAATTGAAACTTTTGCAGCCAACAATACAATTACAATTGCAGGACAAATTTCAACCAATGCTAAATTCAATGTAGAAGAATTAGTAAGAAAAAGAATTGAAGAAATTGGATTTGATAATAGCCAAACTGATATGGATTATAGAACTTGTGAAATTCATACAGATATTACAAAACAAAGTCCAGATATCGCTATGGGAGTTGATGTTGGAGGAGCAGGAGATCAAGGAATTATGTTTGGGTATGCTTGCGACGAAACGGAAAGCTATATGCCTTATGCGATTGATATGGCACATAAATTAGCCAGAAAATTAACAGAGGTACGTAAGGATGGAACAATTTCATATTTAAGACCTGATGGAAAAACACAAGTAACAGTAGAATATGAAGACGATAAACCAAAAAGAATTGAAACTATCTTAATTTCTACACAACATCAAGAATCTGTCAGTGTAGAAGAAATAAAGAAGGATTTAATTGCTAAAGTAATTGAACCTACTGTTCCTCAAAATATGATAGATGAGAACACAAAAATCTATGTAAATCCTACTGGAAGGTTTGTTATTGGTGGTCCTTTAGGTGATACAGGACTTACAGGAAGAAAAATTATTGTAGATACTTATGGCGGATATGCGAGACACGGAGGAGGTTGTTTCTCTGGTAAAGATGCAAGTAAAGTAGACAGAAGCAGTGCATATATGCTACGTCATATTGCTAAAAATATAGTGGCAAATGGATATGCTAGAAAATGTGAAATCCAAGTAGCTTATGCGATTGGAATGAAAGAACCATTATCTATTTGCGTGAATACCTATGGAACAAGTCAAAAGACAGAAGAGGAACTAGTAGAATTAATTAAAGAAAAATTTGATTTAACACCTGATGGAATTATTAGGTATTTAGATTTGAAAAAACCAATTTATATTCAAACAACAAATTATGGACATTTTGGTAAAGAAAATTTACCCTGGGAAAAGGTGATTAAAGTATAGAACAAACCCTCGTATTCCAATGTACACATAGAATACGAGGGTTTGTTTTGACATTAATTGTTGGATGACCTCTTTTACAAATTCTGAATAACCCAAACGTGTTGTTCCCTTTTGATTTTGGGGTATTTCTTTTTACCAGTATGACAGACTCCTTTTTGCTGGGAGGTAATGCCATACTCATGCCTTGTTGTAGTTGGAATAATTTGCAGGAGAAACTGACCTGCGACTTTTTTGGAACGGAGAATAGCATAGTGGCTATCAAGACCGTCCAAAATAGCGCTTCTGCTTCCAGAAATAGAAGGAAGAGTTACGATATACCCCCATTCTTCTTGGGCTACAGGTTTCCCATTCCGGATACTTGGCCTGTAACACCATTTATCTTTAGGTGTTACAGGTCTTACGTCAAGTCTTTTCAACAAATAGTGCCGAGGCTTGAACTGTCGTTCGCTTTGTTGTATTAACATTAGCCTTTCAACTCCTTTATAATAAAGTGAATAAATTATAACACATTATGTTAAATGTTTCAATAAAATATTTTTAATTTTTCTAATTTGAATTCTTGATTTGCAAAATAATTTATGATATAACTTGAGTAGTAAATTGATAAAACAAATGAGTTTTGAAAAAGGAGTAAGAAAAAATGGAAGTAAATGAAGAAAAAAGAATAAAATTTATGGAGAATGCAGGAAAAAGAGTAAATAAGGTTATGCATGACATTCAAATTTTGGAACCAATGGCAAGAAGCAGTGTGTATGATTTCACAAAAGGTGATGTGGAAGAAATGTTTTTAGCTATGCAAGAATCTTTAAATACTGCTAAAGCTGAATTCGAAAAGAAGTTTGAAGAAAAAACAAAAGCTGAAAGAAGAGCATTTTCTTTTGGAACCAATACTACACCAGTTGTAGAAAATAATGTTACACCAAATGTTGTACAAGCACAAAATGATACTGTTGTTCAAAACATAGAAACAGCAGAAGAGACAGTTGCAGCAAATGCAAACGTAGGAGATATTACAGATATAGAATTATAAAAAATAAGGAATAATTCAGTTGAAGTATACTGAGTTGTTCCTTTTTTGAATATAATATATTAAGAAATTCTAAATTCACATAAAAAACACATAAGAACAATCAAGAAGTAACAAATAAGGGATAGAATAACAAACATGGAAGGAGGAGATTCAAACAGAAAGTTTAAAAATAAAAAATGAAGAGGTGCAATTAGAAGGGCTGATACCAATTCAAGTAAAAGATAAGACTTATGAAACATTAATGTCAGTGTATCAAATAGCACTAAATCAAGTAGTTGTGGAATTAGAGCAAATAAAATTGGGGATGAATAGAATTTATGGCTATGAAATTATTAACCATATTACCTCTAGAATAAAAACACCAGATAGTATTGTCAAAAAGATGAAAAAGAAGAATTATAAATTAAACTATCAAAACTTAGTCTATAACATCAATGATATTGCAGGTGTTAGGGCAATATGTCCAACAAAGAGTAACATAGAAAGTCTAGTAAGCATTATTAACCAATTACCCAACATAAAAGTGATAAAGGAAAAAGATTATATTACGAAGCCAAAAGAAAGTGGATACTCAGGATACCATTTAATTGTAGAAGTACCAGTTCAAGTAGAAGAAAAGACACTTCATGTTAAAGTAGAAATTCAATTAAGAACTATGGCAATGGACTTTTGGGCAACGAACGAACATAAAGTAAAGTATAAAACAAATAAAAAAATATCAAGTTTAGACTCGAAGAAGATGGTTTTTTATGCAAGAATATTAAATTTTATGGATAAAAAGATATCACGTATTTATCAAAAACAATTAGAATAAATATTAATAAAATCCTTAAACTGACAGGTCAGTTTGAGGATTTTTCCTTTAGGATATGATATACTGTAACAAATAGTTCAAAAGAAAGGGGAGTATGATAGTAAAATATCATACAAAAATGAAATGGAAAAAATCTTTGAAGCTACTGAATTTAAGAATATTAAAGAAATTCTTTATCATTCAGCAGAAAAATATGCTCAAAATATTGCTTTTAAAATCAAACATAAAGATGAAAAAAAAGTTAGTTATGAAGATGTAACTTATGAAAGATTATTAAAGGATATTAACAAATTAGGAACTGCTTTTTATAACATGGGACTAAAAGCAAAAAGAATTGCTATTATTGGAAAAAATAGATATGAGTGGGTTATTTCTCATTTAGCTAATTTGCTAGGAGGAATAGTATCTGTTCCACTTGATAAAGATTTACAATATGAAGAGTTAGAAAACTCATTAATTAGAAGTAAAGCTGATTGCATTATTTTTGATGAAAAGTTAACACCAACCATGAAACAAATTCAAGAAAGTAATAATACTTCTTTAGCAAACTATGTTTGCATGGGGAATGAAGAGGGATTTCAATCAGTAAAAGATCTTTTAGAACAAGGTGAGAAACTACTAGAAGAAGGAAAAGATGAATACCTTCATGCTGATATTGATGAAAATGCAATGAATATTTTATTATTCACATCAGGTACAACTTCACAATCAAAAGCAGTTATGTTATCACAAAAAAATATTGCTTCTAATATTTATGCAATGCAATGTGTAGAAGATATTAGGTCAACTGATACCAATATTGCTTTTTTACCATTTCATCATATCTTTGGTTCAACTTGTATGATTATGATGCTTGCTTGTGGAGTTAAAACAGTATTTCCAGATGGTTTAAGATATATTAAACAAAACTTAAATGAGTACCAAGTAAGCCTATTTGTTGGTGTTCCAGTTTTAGTAGAAGCAATTTATAAAACAATTATGAAGGAAATTGACAAACAAGGAAAAACAGGGCTAATTAAATTTGCAAAAGGACTTAGTAAGTTTTTATTAGTTTTCCATATAGATGTAAGAAGAAAATTATTCAAACAAATTATTGATGCTTTAGGTGGTAAACTAAGACTTATCATTTCAGGTGGGGCACCTGCTGACCCAGTGATTTCACAAGGATTTAATGATTTAGGAGTATCTACACTTCAAGGATATGGATTAAGTGAGACATCTCCTGTTATCGCAGCAGAAAATGCAAAACTTACTCAAAATGGCTCTGTAGGAGTTCCAATGATAAATGATACAATAGAAGTAGTGAATCAAGATGAAAATGGTATTGGAGAAATTAGAGTAAAAGGTCCTAATGTCATGTTAGGATATTATGAAATGCCAGAATTGACAGAAGAAGTACTAAAGGATGGATGGTTCTATACAGGTGATTTAGGACGTTTTGATAAAAAAGGCATTTTATACATTACTGGTAGAAATAAGAATATGATTGTACTAAGAAATGGCAAAAAGGTATTTCCAGAAGAACTAGAAACAATTGTTAACCGTTTAGAATTAGTAGAAGAGTCTATGGTATTTGGTATGCCTGATGAAAAAGTAAAAGACGATGTGAAAGTATCTGTTAAAGTAGTATACAACCAAGAAGTGGCTAAAGAGAAATATCCAGATAAATCACAAGAGGAATTATATCAAATTATATGGGAACAAATTAAAGAATTAAACCAATCTTTCCCAAGATATAAGCATATTCAGAAATTGATTTTAACAAATGAAGAATTGATTAAAACAACAACTAAAAAAGTAAAAAGACAAGAAGAAATGAAGAAAATTTTGCAGAAAAGTAACTAATTTGAATTATGGAAAGAAATATGTTATAATATTAGTATTAATCCTTTTTGTATTTTCCTCTATATTAGCAACTTTGGGAAAGCAAAAAGAGATAAATTTAGGAGGAAAGAAAATGAATATTATAAATTTTAATGCTATTGTCCGGGTAGAGCTCACAGAACTTGGAAGAAAGAGACTTGTGGAAAGAACCCACAAACTCTACGGTGCTGATCCGATATTGCTGAATGGCAATACTTGGGAAGCACCCCTTTGGAAAGTAATGAACATGCTGGGAGAATATTTCGGCAATGGGACCCCTAGCATTATCGTAGACGGCAACCTGGAAATCATTCAAATGTAATATTCAAAATCCTTTTCACACTTAAACAATTGAGTTTGTGTGAGAAGGATTTTTTTATTCTCCTATATACTTTTCTAAAGACTAATGATATAATTGCTTTGGTATACGAGGAGGTAATATGTCTTTAATCAATGTAAGCAATTTAAGTTTTGGATATGATGGCAATATAGACAATATATTTGAAGATGTATCTTTTCAGATAGACACTGATTGGAAACTAGGCTTAATAGGTAGAAATGGTAAGGGGAAAACAACCTTTCTAAAATTACTACTAGGCAAATATCCATATAAAGGGAGCATTGCAAAAAATGTAGAATTTGACTATTTTCCTTTTGAAGTCAAAAATAAAGAAAGACTAGCAATAGAAATCGTAAATGAGATTGCACCGAATATAGAAGATTGGGAGATAATAAAAGAATTAAATCTCCTAAACACAGATACAGAAATTTTATATAGAAACTTTCACATTCTAAGTGGAGGAGAACAAGTCAAAATTCTTTTAATTAGCTTATTCTTAAAAGGCAACAATTTCTTGTTAATTGATGAACCTACCAATCATTTAGACAGTGAAACAAGAGATAGCCTAGTGGAATATTTGAATAAGAAAAAAGGATTTATTCTAGTATCTCACGACAGAAATTTCTTAGATAAGGTAGTAGACCACATTATTTCTATTAACAATACAAATATTGATATTCAAAAAGGGAATTATTCTTCTTGGCAAGAAAACAAAGAAAGGCAAGATAACTTTGAACTGATGCAAAATGAAAGATTGACCAAAGATATTAAACACTTAGAGGCGGCTGCTAAGAATACTGCTAATTGGTCGGATAAGGTGGAGAAGTCAAAGTTTAACACAAACAATTCGGGTTCTGATATAGATAGAGGATATGTTGGACATAAATCAGCCAAAATGATGAAACGTTCTAAAGTATTAGAACAAAGAATTGAAAAATATCTTATGTATCACAAAGTACAGAAAGCTTGAAAGGAAACTTAAAGCAGTATGCACAAGAAAATGAAGTAGAAGAAAGCATTTTCAAAGCAATGCTTTCAAAAATGGGATTTTCAAATAGTGACTTTGATACCAAGCTAGAGGAAATGAGTGAAGGTCAAAAGAAAAAGGTACTAATTGCCAAAAGTATTTCAGAGCAGGCTAATATTTATATATGGGACGAACCTCTTAATTATATTGATATTTTAACAAGAGAGCAAATAGAGGAAGCTATCTTGAAATATACTCCTACGATGATTTTCGTAGAACATGATGAATATTTCATCAAAAAAGTGGCAACACAAATAATAAATTTAAAGAAAGAAGGTTAATCATTATGAAAGAATTAGAATTAAAAGTAGAAGGAATGGTTTGTGGAGGTTGTGAAAAAAGAGTAGTAAATAGCCTATCAACATTAGAAGGTGTAAGCGAAGTAATTGCCAATCACCAAACAGGAACTGTTCTAGTAAAAATGACAGAAGATATAGATATAGAAGTACTAAAAGAAAAAATAGAAGACCTTGGTTTTGAGGTAAAATAGATATGAAGAAAATTATTTTATCCATTGATGGAATGACTTGTAGTGCTTGTTCTAATGGATTAGAAAAATACTTAAATAAACAAAATGGGATTATCAACGCATCTGTCAATTTAGTTATGGCAAATGCTACTGTAGATTATGATGAAAACATATTAGACCAAGAGAAAATAGAGAAATATGTAAAACAAGCAGGGTTTACAAGTCTAGGTATTTTTAAAGGTTTTGAAGTAGAGAAAAAGAGCAAAACAGAAAAGGTAAAGTTTATTATTTTTACTGTTTTAGCAATTATTTTAATGTATATTTCTATGGGGCACATGATAAATTTGCCTACAATTTCTATTTTTGACCCGCATCAAAGTCCTATTGTTTACACAACTACACTATTAGTGCTTACTATCCTATTTTTAGCTTATGGTTGGGATATTTTGAAAAATGGTTACAAAAATCTCATTCATAGAATACCAAATATGGATACATTAGTGGCTTTAGGAGTTATTAGTAGCTTTGTATATAGTTTGTATGGGATGTATCAAATCATTCAAGGGAACCATAACTATTTAATGGACCTATACTTTGAGTCATCTGCAATTGTTATCTATTTTGTCAAATTAGGAAGATATTTAGATGGCATTAGTAAGGATAAGACAAAAGAGGCAATTCAGAAGTTAACACAGATTACACCAAATGAAGCAATTATTGAAGTAGAGGGCGAAGAGAAAAAAGTTACTTTAGATGAAATTAAAAAAGGGAATATAGTGATTAGTCGTCCAGGAGAGAAAATTGCAGTAGATGGCGAAATAATAGAAGGAAAGGCACATTTAGATGAGGCATTTATTACAGGAGAAAGTAAACCTGTTTCAAAGGAAATTGGTAGCAAAGTAGTTGCTGGAAGTTTGAACTATGATGGATTTATTAAGTACAAAGCTGAGAGAATAGGAAGAGAATCAACTGTATCTGAAATAGTACGTTTAGTGATGGAAGCTAGCAATACTAAAGCGCCTATTGCTAAAATTGCGGATAAAATATCAGGATATTTTGTACCAATTGTTATGGTAATAGCCGTTATCACATTAATTGCTTATTTGCTATTAGGTTTTGGTGTATCCAGTAGCATTATTACTTTTGTAACAATACTAGTAGTGGCTTGTCCTTGCAGTTTGGGCTTAGCAACACCTTTAGCAATTATTGTAAGTGAAGGCTTGTGCGCAAGTAATGGAATTTTAGTAAAAAAGAGCGAAATTTTAGAAAATGCGTCTAAAGTAAATACCATTGTATTTGACAAAACAGGTACTTTGACCTATGGAAAACTAAAAATTGCAAAGGTATGCAATTATAGTGAACTAGCAGAAAGTGATGTTCTAAAATTAGTAGGAAGTATCGAGAAAAAATCTACACACCCAATTGCGAAAGCATTTGCAGAATACATGGAAGAAAACAAGCTAGAGTATTTAGAAGTAAACAATTTTCAAGATATCTCTGGGTATGGTATTATAGGAGAGATTGAAAAAGAAGAAATAATTGTAGGAAACAGCAAAATTTTGACAAAGTTTGAAATACAAAATCCATATGAACAAGAAGAAAAAGAGCTTGCTAAACAAGGAAATAGTATTGTGTATGTTGTTAAAAATAAGCAATTGATTGCTCTAATTGGTGTTAATGATGTGATACGCAAAAATGCAGTAGAGGTCATTCAAAAATTAAATGAAAAGAATATTCAAACCATTATGCTAACAGGTGACAACAAAGAAACAGCAGAGAAGATAGGGGAAGAATTAAAAATTACAAAAGTAATTGCTAATGTGCTTCCAGCAGAAAAAGCGGATATGATTAAAAAGTTAAAAGCGGATAATCAATATGTTATGATGTGTGGTGATGGTATTAATGATAGCCCTGCGCTAGCAAATAGCGATATTGGTGTTAGTGTGAAAAGTGGAACAGATATTGCAATGGACTCATCTGATGTTATTCTTACCAAGAGTGATTTAGGTTCTATTTTGAGATTAATTACTATCAGTGAAAAGACAATTAAAAACATCAAGCAAAATCTATTTTGGGCATTTTTCTATAATCTTTTGATGATACCAATTGCTGTAGGAATACTAAAACCTTTTGGTATTAGCATTAATCCTATGCTAGCAAGTTTAGCAATGGTGTTTAGTAGTCTTACAGTAATATTAAATACGTTGAGGTTGAAAAGAGTGAAGATATAAAGAAATGCCTCTTCCTTTTAGAAAAGGAGAGGCATTTCTTTTGTTTTAGGGAGTTCGCACATTCTCTAAAACAAGCATGCCATTGACATAAACTTTGCCAATGGTGCAGTTCTTATATTTGCCTGAGGAAAGCTTTTGCTGTGCATACTGCTTGGCACTTTTGGCATCCAACCGATCTTTCGTGGAAAGATTCACGGTGCCAATGATACCTCCAAAGATCTGCATAAAGGCGATTGCTCCTTTCAAATTTAATAGTGAACTGCGTCAGTATATACAACTTTGTATACTACTTCATTATAACATATTTACATAATAGAGTCAATTTTGCTTTGGTCTGAAAAATGGGGTGTAATTTAATATTTTTCAAATACTATTCAGACCTTAAAACAATTAAAATATCCTTATCTAATGTTACTTAGAAATTGGACTAAATTCACGGAAAATGATTGATTATTATGAAAGAATGTGTTATATTAAAAATACAGTATGACATAGTATCTCTTTATATATTGAAAGTAGGATAAAATGGAGCAAAGAATTGATAAAATTAATTATTATTTAAATATTGCAAAAGCAGTAGCAGATAGAAGTACATGCCTTAGAAAAAAATCAGGGGCTGTTATTGTAAGTAAAGATGAAATTATCTCAACTGGTTATAGCGGAGCACCTAGAGGAAGGGAAAATTGTATTGATTTGGGATATTGCTGTAAGAAAAAGTTTTTTCCAGATGTAAGACATGCGGGCTATGATGCTTGTAGAAGTGTTCATGCAGAGCAAAATGCCTTAATTAGTGCTAGTAGAAAAAATATGCTTGGTGCTACACTATATTTAGTACAATATCGTACAGATACAGGAAACTATGAAGTGAATGCAGGCTGTTGCCAAATGTGTAGAAAAATGATTATTAACAGTGGCATTGAACAAGTTATTGTAAGAATTAGTGATACAGAATATCAAAAAATTGATGTCAATGAGTGGATACAAAATGATGATTTACTAGATGGAAAAATAACGTACTAAAAAGATATAGAAATACTAGTCAAATAGCAAGATTTATCTTGCTATTTTTCTGTTCCTATAGTAAAATTAGTACAGTAAAAAGTTAAGAAATTCTAAATAATAATTTAAGAAAGCAAAAAGAAGGTGAATACATGGCAAAACCAACAGTTGCAATTATAGGGAGACCAAATGTAGGAAAATCTACATTTTTTAATTATGTAGTAGGAAAAAGAATTTCAATTGTAGAAGATACACCAGGAGTTACAAGAGATAGAGTGTATGCAGAAGCAAATTGGAGAGGAAGAGATTTTACTTTAGTAGATACAGGAGGAATTGAACCAGAGTCAGATGATGTTATTCTTTCTCAAATGCGAAGACAAGCAGATATGGCAATTGAAATTGCTGATGTTATTATATTTTTAACAGATATTAAACAAGGGGTTACTGCAGCAGACGAAGAAATTGCTTTAATGCTTAGAAAATCTAAAAAGCCAATAGTTCTAGTGTGTAATAAATCTGATACTTTTGGGGATACTCCCAATGAATTATATGAGTTCTATAACTTAGGAGTTGGAGACCCTTATGCAGTTTCTAGTGTCAATGCAAAAGGTATTGGTGATGTGTTAGATGCAGTTTATGAGCATTTTCCAGAACAAACAGAAGAAGAAACAGACGATACCATTATAAAAGTTGCCATTATTGGAAAGCCAAATGTAGGAAAGTCCTCTTTGATTAATAGAATTTTGGGAGAAAATAGAGTAATCGTAAGTGACATTGCAGGAACAACAAGAGATGCTATTGACTCTGAATTTGAAAATGAGTTTGGAAAATATGTATTTATTGATACAGCAGGAATTCGTAGAAAGAGTAAAGTAAATGATAACCTAGAAAAGTATAGTGTCATGAGGAGTTTACTTGCTGTTGAAAGAGCAGATGTATGTGTTTTGATGTTAGATGCCAATGAAGGAGTAACAGCACAAGATACTAAAATTGCAGGTGAAGCGCATGAAGCAGGAAAAGGTGTTATTATTGTTGTAAACAAATGGGATGATATTGAAAAAGATGAAAAGACAATGGAAACTTATAAAAAGGATGTATATAATAAATTGTCCTATTTATCTTATGCGCCAATATTATTTATATCAGCAAAAACAGGTCAAAGAGTAGATAAATTATACGAAATGATTAATATGGTGGCAAGTCAAAATGCTTTAAGAGTTTCTACTGCTGTTTTAAATGATGTATTAAGTGAAGCAGTAACTATTGTACAACCACCAACAGATAAAGGTAGAAGATTAAAGATATTCTATATGACACAAGCAACCACAAAACCACCAACATTTGTGGTATTTGTCAATGATAAACAATTATTTCATTTTTCATATGAAAGATATTTAGTAAATCAAGTTAGAAAAGAATTTGGACTTACAGGAACTCCAATTAGAATGATTGCTAGAGAGAAAAAAGATAAGGAAAATTAAAGATTTCAAAGGATAAAAAGGAGAGTGATTATTATGGCAACATATATTATAGTTGCAATTATTGCCTATTTAATGGGTAGTATCAGTTTTTCTGTTATCATCAGTAAGAAGATGGCAGGATTTGATGTAAGAGAAAAGGGAAGTGGAAATGCAGGAACCACAAATGTTTTAAGATCAGTAGGAAAAAAAGCAGCTGCTATTACTTTAGTTTGTGATATTTTAAAAGGTGTAGTAGCCATTTTAATAGCATTACTTGCAGGTGTTATTATGAAAGATTTAGACAAAGCCTTATTAGTACAACTAGCAGGTGTATTTGTTATTATTGGTCATACTTTCCCTATTTTCTTCAAATTTAAAGGTGGAAAAGGAATTGCTACTTCTCTAGGAGTACTTCTTATAACTAATTGGCAAATTGGCTTGATTTGTTTAGTATTTGCTTTATTATTAATGGCATTAACTAGAATGGTATCTGTTGGTTCTATTGCAGCAGCAGTATTATTTCCAGTTCTAGTCATGTTCATTAATCAAAACTATATCGTATCTGAAAGTAGTAATTGGAGTTACTTAATTTTTAGTATCATTATTGCACTTTTAGTTCTTTTCAATCATAGAAGCAATTTAAAAAGAATATTTACAGGAACAGAGAATAAATTAAGTTTTAAGAAATAATGTCTATACGAAAGGAAGAGGAAATATGAAGAATGTTTGTATTATAGGTAGTGGGAGTTGGGGGTGTGCATTAGCTATTCATGCCGCTAAAATAGGACATAATGTAAAACTTTGGTCTTTTGCACAAGATGAGGCAGATTTAATTAATAATGAAAAAAAGTGCAAATTTTTACCAATGGCAGTTATGCCAGACAATATTTATTGTACGACTGATATAAAAGAGGCAGTAGAAGGTTCAGACTTAATTTTACATGTTACCCCTTCTAAATTTTTTAGAGATACTTTAAAACAATATAAAGATTATATTACCAATCAACCTGTTATTATTTGCTCAAAGGGATTTGAATTAGCAACTCTTTCTACATTAAGTGATGTAGCTAAAGAAGAAATTCCAAATGTAAAACTAGGAGCATTTTCAGGCCCAAGTCATGCAGAAGAGGTATCTTTGGGAATTCCAACTGCAATTGTTATTGCATCTAAAGATTATGATGTACAATATTTAGTACAAGATACTTTTATGAATGAAACAATGAGAGTATACACCAGTACTGATATACAAGGCGTTGAATTAGGTGGAGCATTGAAAAATATTATCGCTTTTTGTGCAGGCGTAACAGCAGAGCTAAACTTAGGAGATAATACTTTTGCAGCACTCATCTCAAGAGGATTAACAGAAGTTGCAAGATTAGGTGTTGCAATGGGAGGAGAGCATAATACTTTCTATGGTTTATCAGGTCTTGGCGATTTAATTGTTACCTGCATGAGTGAACACAGCAGGAATAGGAAAGCAGGAAGATGTATTGGAAGAGGACTAAGCCTAGAGGAAACTAAAAAAGAAGTTGGAATGACAATTGAAAGTGTTGACAATATTGAAGTAGCACATGAACTTGCTAAAAAATATAATATTGAGATGCCAATTGTTGAAACAGTTTATGATGTTTTATACAATAATTTACAACCAAAAGAAGCAGTTTTAAAATTAATGACTCGTGAAAAAAAATCTGAATAAAAGAATATTTTTCGTTATTTTTTCCTATACTATTATCAATATAGGAGGAAGTGTATGGAAAATATTATGAATAAAATCAGTAAAACTGCAGTGGATACTTATCACTGTGCAGTGAAGGCGACAGGAAAGCTAGCAAGAGAAATAAAATTAAAGACACAGATGTCTGAGAATAAAAGAAAAATTCAAGAAATTTATGAAGATATTGGCAAAACCATTTATGAGAAATATCTTTTAAAAGAAGAAATTAATCCAGAGACAGACTTATTAAATCCATGTGCTAGAATTGATACTTTAGCGGAGGAAATAGATACTTTTCGTATGGATTTATTAAAACTAAAAGATTTGAAACAATGTCCTGAATGTCATTATGAAATTTATTATGATTTTCATTATTGTCCTAACTGTGGCTATATCCAAGAACAGACAGAAGAGGCAAAGCAAAATGACGGACCTGCTACTATCGTGACAACTGATGAAGATGATAAAAACTTAAAACAAAATAACAAAAAATCATCTGATATAGAAGATGTATTGGATGACACAGAAGTATTAACTGAAATAAGTATATTAAATGAATATGATAATGAGGATGATGAATAGATTTGTCATATTTTTTGATATTAAAATAACAAGAAAAGGATGAAAAAATGAAACTAGTTGTACAAAGAGTAAAAAATGCAAATGTAGTAGTAGAAAATAAAACAATAGGAGAAATTCAGCAAGGTTTTATGGTGTTACTTGGAGTGGCACCAACTGATACGAAAGAAACTGCTGATTTCTTAGTTCAAAAGTTAATTCATTTACGTGTTTTTGAAGATGAAAATGAAAAAATGAATTTATCAATCCAAGATATTGATGGTGAACTTTTAATTGTATCTCAATTCACACTATATGCTAATTGTAATCATGGAAATAGACCAAGTTTTACAGAAGCTGCTAAACCTGATTTAGCAAATGAATTATATGAATATTTTGTAGAACAATGCCAAAAAGAAAATATTAAAAAAGTAGCAACTGGAGAATTTGGTGCAGATATGCAAGTATCACTTCAAAATGATGGACCAGTTACCATTATTTTAGAAAAAGAAAATGTTTAAATAAAATACCTCTATTGCTTAATAGGGGTATCTTTCATATAAATAGCGTATGACACTATCAATACTACTTTTTGTAATATTAATAAAAAGATCTTGATCTAAACTAATCCACATATTAATTTTATAATCTTCTTGATTTTCAATTAAAGCACTCATCATGTCTACCATTTCAAGAGGATTAGCATATTCTTTTTGCCAGAGAAGTTCATCTTCTATGGCAATTTCTTTATTTTGAAAAAATCGAGATAGGAAAGAGGAAATTTCTCCTTCTTCATCACTATATAGTCTTACAAGAGCATTCATTTTTTATTCCTTTTTATAAATTTTCTTTATTAATAGTATTAGACAGACAAAAATATTTATACTTGAGAATAAAAGGAAATATTTTGGTCAAACTAAATAAAAAGAAAGCAGAAAGGAATTTTTTAAGATGAAAAAAAATGTTATTATCATTTTCGTTAGTAGTATTGTTGTTATACTTGTTTTATTCTCTTTAGTTGTATTTGCGAGTAACGGAAATCAAGAACTTACGTTAGAAGAAAAGGCAACACAAGAAATTAAATATATTGATAATTATCTTGTTTCAATGTTGGGAGACTTTAATGGACTTCATATAGGAAGCTTTTTGAAAGAAGATAATTCTTCTGAGTGGCAATTTGATTCTTTGCAAGACAGCCAAAAATCAAATTCGAATAATAAAAGTTCTAATACTGAAAATAACTCTGCGGGGAATTCTGAAAAATCTTCCAAGAATGAAGAAGAGAGTCAGTCAAAAGAACATTTGATTAATAATAAACCAAATAGCAAGGGTACTCAAAATGGAGTTTTAGTAAATGAAGGCAAGTATGACACACAATGGGACACAATTCAAACACAAATTGAAAATCTTTATCAATCTTGGAATACGATTAGTATTGATTTGAATACTTTAAATGTAGATGGAAAATCTATTTTAGCTTTTAATGATTATTTAAATTCTAGCACACAGAGTATTAAAAAGAAAGATAAAAAAGTAGCTATGGAGGAAATCGCCAAACTATATCAACTTCTTCCAAAGTATAGTGAAGATTACAAACCCAATAGCAAAGAAACCAATGTGTTAGAAATTAAAAATGCTGTTGTAACAGCTTATGTATATGTTTCTAATGAGGATTGGACATCAGCAAAGAAACAACTTTCAGGGGCAATTACACAATTTACTAATTTATTAAACAGTGTAGGACAGAATTTTCAAAATCAAACTTTAGTCAATCAATGCTATATTCTAGTAAATGAATTAAATAAAGCAATTGGATTACAGGATAGAGAGATTTTCTTTATTCAATATCAAAACTTAATGGGAAAGATGGATATTATTTAAATGACATGAAGGTATGTAAATGTTATAATAAATGTTAGGCATAAAAATATGCAAGTACATGCCTAAATGATAATGTAGAAAGGTTTGAAGCTAGCAATGTCTTTACAGGAAAAACTGGCAGTATTTAAACAAGCATATCAGGAGGCGAAGGAAAAAATGCCTAGTGGTACAAAGGTAATCGTTTTCTTATCAGACGTCAGAGAATTAAGTTGTAGAGAAAGAAGAGCTTTTGATGATGCAATTGAATCCTTGATTGAAAACGTGGAAGGTTGGGTGTATACTTTTACTCTCTTCGGCCAAGCAGGATTTTATTCGCATTGTGCAATTAATCCATATACTATAACTGATACTGTATTGGAGAGCATCTTGGGAAATCTGCTTGGAACCCCAGAAAAAGTAAACATTGAATATTATCGTTAAGGCGGTAGGAGAGCACCATTGGTGCTCTTTTCTTTTTGCTAAGGAAGGTAGAAAGTTTCCAACTTTTATGATTTAATATAAAAAATGTGTAACATTTTTTGAAATATTGTGTCACATATACAAAGGAGTAAAAAAATGGACATAGAACAAATTTATAACGAATATTTCAAAATGGTATATAAATATTTAATTTGTTTGACTCATAATAAAGAGATTGCAGAAGATTTAGCACAAGAAACTTTTTGTAAAGCAATTAAAAGTATTCAGCATTTTAGGGGAGAATGTAAAATATCTGTATGGCTTTGTGAAATTGCTAAAAACTTATGGTTTAATGAATTAAGAAAAATGAAAAAAGTATCTTCTTTGGATATGGTAGATGATATTGATATTTTGTATAACATTGAAGAAGAATTTTTAAAAAAGCAAGATTTAGAGCAATTATATAACAAAATTCAAAAATTAGATGAGACTGTAAGAGAGATATTTTATATGAAATTGTTTTCTAATCTGACATTTAAGCAAATTGGTGAAATTAAAGGTAAAAGTGAAGTTTGGGCTAGAGTAAATTTTTATAGAGGAAAACAAAAATTAAAGGAGGTAGATGAAAATGAATGAGAAAAAAGAATGTAAAATTGTTCAAGATTTATTACCGAATTACATTGAAAAAGTAACAACTGAAGAAACCAATGGCTACATAGAAAATCATTTGAAAACTTGTAAGGAATGCCCAAAGGTATATTCTACTATGTCTGAAAACTTGAATACAAAGCCTACTATTGAAGAGAAAGAGGTGAGGTATATGAAGAAATTTCATAAACAATTAAAATTTTTGAAAATAATTCTTTTAGTTATTGTACTTTTCTTTGTATTCTCAATTGGTAGAAAAACTTATATTTTATGTTCGTTGGGAGCCAAATGGGAAAAGACAGATCAACAGCTTTCCAATAACTATTTTGCAAGAACACTACAGTATATGGATGGTATTATTATTGAAACTACCAGTTATCTGAAAGAACAAGATTATATAGCTACTATCAATTATATGAGCACAAATGGGCATAAATCTAAAATGACATATTACAAAAAAGGTGAAGAGGAATTATACTTGTTGGAAACAAAAGATAAGAAATTTCAATTTGAAGGAGAGAGATTTCTTCGCTATCATCCAGGCATTTCGTTTAATACAACTGCATATTTCATAGGAAATTTGCAACATGCTCCTTTTGTAAAAATAGAAACTTTAAACATAGATGATAAAGAATGTTATGTCATTAAATATAGCAATGAAGATAGAATTATAGATAAAGAAACAGGAATTGAAATAAAAACAATTCACTATGGATATAACGATATTACTACTATTGAAAATTATTATGATTTTGGAGTTGTTAAAGACAGTGACATTCAAAGGCCTGATACCACTGGATATAAAGTAATACGAGATGCATCTGAATTACAAGAATATCTCCATTGATTTTTATTAAAAGATGAGTTATAATAGAAAGGTAGTAAGTTGGATAGTCGCGTATAGCAACGTCGAAAGGCAGCGTACGAGGAAAGTCCGGGCTCCATAGAGTAATGATGCTGGATAACGTCCAGTGAGGGAAACCTTAAGGAAAGTGCAACAGAAAATAACCGCCTAATTTTTAGGTAAGGATGAAAAGGTAAGGTAAGAGCCTACCGCTGATATGGTGACATATCGGGTCAGTGTAAACCCCATCTGGAGCAACACCGAGACAGAAGGTTAAGGCTACTCGCCGTCTTCTAATTTGGTGGCTTGAGGCTTACAGCAATGTAAGTACTAGATAAATGACTATCCTAGACAGAACCCGGCTTATAGATTTACTACTGACATGCCACATTTAGACTAATCGCCTGAATGTGGCTTTTATGCTAAACTATATAATGATTTCTAATTGTTAAAGGAATAAGAAATCATTTATTTGTAAAAAATAGGAAATTATGCTATAATAGAGAGTAATATCCTAATGGATAATTCATATTTTGGAGGGAATACAAAATGGAAGAACGGACAATAAAAAAGACTCGTTGGCTGTGGCTAATGCTTTTTATTAGCTGGACTATTGACACTTGTCACTGCAACTATTTGGCACAAAAATATCAATGTGAACTATCTGAACTGTTATTCAAAATCCCGTTCTACTGGCTCAGCGTTCTGTTCGGCGTGGTAGACCTATTCCTTGGAATCTCTATTTGGAAGAGAGCTACTACTAAACAGTATGTACAACCCACAGAGTGGAACGTGTTTTCAATGGAGTATAGCATTGATTACATACCACAAAAGCTGTCAATTACAGTCGACCCTTGGAGGACGGAAAAACTCGCCACAGCTTATGTCATTTTCATTTCTGTTGGTTCTCTCTTGGTAGATGTGATAAAGTTCATCTTTTAATGTCTACTAACAAAATGCTACGTTACAATAATTAGAGTAACGTAGCATTTTGAATAAGTAAAATATCTTGTGGAATATCTGCATAATATTCTACTTCTTGTTTCGTAATTGGATGAATAAATCTCATATTATAACAATGCAAAGCTTGTCTAGCAATAAGGGGAGAAGAAGTACCATACAAAGTGTCTCCCAAAAGAGGATGTCCAATATGAGCCATATGTACACGAATTTGATGTGTCCTTCCTGTTTCTAATGTACATTCTACTATATTAAAATCAGTAGTTTTATTAGGAGTTTTACTTTGAAATAATTCTTCTAATTGTTCTTGTTTTAAAACTTGATAATGTGTAATTGCAATTTCTCCATTTTGATTAATACATCTTTCAATAATACTATTTTCTTTTCTACTAATTGGAGCATTAATGGTTCCTTGTTTATTTTCAAGTTGTCCATTCACAATTGCTATGTATTTCTTTACAAAATCTTTAGATTGCATTTGTTTTACCAAACATTCTTGAATATATTCATTTTTAGCAAAAATAACTAAGCCAGAAGTATCTTTATCTAATCGATTCACTGGTCGTATCTTTTTCTTTAGTCTGATTTGGTCAAAATAGAAACGTACTCTGTTAGATAAACTATCTGTATAGTGGTCACAAGAAGGATGAACAGGTATTCCAGCAGGTTTATTTATCACTAGATATCCTTCATCTTCGTAAAGAATAGAGAGAGGAAGGGGAGTAGGAACAATATTAGAATTGTCCTCTTCATATTCCAGGTCACATTGAATAATATCTCCTTTTTGGATAGTATGATGTACATAAACTATTTTATCATTAAGAGATATTTTCTGTAATTTCTTCAACTTTAAGAGAAGTCTATCAGACATAGAAAATTCTATCTTCAAGACTTCTTTTATAGTTTGATATGTAGTTTCTTTTGGTACTTGATAAACTAACTTCATTTTATTTATTACGACTTTCTTTTAAATAGGTAGCTTCTAAATCAGCTTCATGTAAAGCTAAAGCTAACGGAAATCTCTCATATACAGTGCTAATAGTATTATACAATTCTTTTGGTTCTGTAAAACCCATATGCCAACGAATAGCGTACATTTCTTCCATAGTTAAGTCAATGAATTTACTAATCATCATTACTGATTTTTCTCCATGACCATAAGGAATGGTATCATTAATAGTGTAGTATGGTTCTTTTACCCACATACCATCTTCATTTTTCTTATTACGAAAATCTACTGTGTAGAAATTAGTTTTACAAATGTCATGTAATAAAGTAATTAAAATAATAGTTTCTTCTGATGCTTGTACCATATCAGAATATGGCTTATGAGATAACTTTTCTTTTAGCATTTCATATACATTAAGGCTATGTTCTAACAAACCTCCCTCATGATTTCCATGAAATCTAGTACTAGCAGGTGCCTTATAGAAGTCAGTAGTTTCTAAATAATTGACTAATTTATCCATTCCATCTCTTTGAACTGTTTTTAAAAGTGCTATAAATTGTTCTTTCATAAATAACATTCCCCCTAAAATATAAATCTTTTTTCTCAAAAATTATATACTAAAATACATTAGTTGACAATGATTTTATACAAAAGTTGTTATTTAAAAGAGCAAATTTTAAAAAGCGTAGGGTAATATTATTACCCTACGCAAAACTCATCATAAACGAGAAAGGATATCTAGGTCAATTTGTAAGAACCATAAAACGAAGTGTAAACAGTGTTGTTATTGCATTTGAGAATGAGACTATGAATATATTGAATGTGTGTAGTTACTTGAATAACATAGGTATTGTCTATGTTACTTACGTTATCCATAATTGACTCTATTTTTCCATCATCACAAATCCAATAAATATCATCTACTTTTTCTCCGTTATTGCAAGTAATAGTAATATTATATTGATGAACTGATTTTCCTACTGCACAAAAATACTCAGTATAGGCCTTCTGTGACTCATTGAGAGATGGATATATTTCTAATTTGATAGTTTTATCTCTGTCATCAATGAGACAGACTTCTATGTTTGGTAAATTTTGAATTCTTTCATACTCCTCTTGCAATTTGGCATAGTCTTCTTCAAGTTGAGAATATTTTTGTTGAAGTTCTTCTAACTCTGTTTGATAGGAATTTGCACATCCAGTCAATGTAAATACCATAACTAAGAAGACGAGTACTAGTCCAACATAACTCCGCTTATTCATAGTTGACCTACCTTTCCATACTTATTATTGAACTACAATAATAATAAGCAATATGGTACATTTATTGTATTTCGCTGTACCCACGAATAATATGACATTATTTTATCATATTTGATGTAAAAATTCAAATCTAGCCCAATAGAAAATCAATATTTACAGTAAAAAATATTGCTAATAGTTTGGAAGGAATGATATATTAAAGAAGATTCTTTTTAAGTCGAAGGAAAAATTTTCGACTTTTCTTCTATTTTTTAAAAGCCTGAAAGTACTGAAAACACTACAATGTTAATTTTAGTTGACAAAGTTCCAACTAAAATTGATAGAAAGCAACTTAGGAAATAGGGTATAATTTTAAACATAGAAAGGAGCAAATAAAAATGAATTTAGGCGAAAGATTATTTGAATTAAGAAAAGCAAAAAATTTAACACAAGATGATATGGCAGAAAAATTAAATGTAACAAGACAAACTGTTTCTAAGTGGGAGACAAATCAAAGTACTCCTGATTTTGATAAAATTATGCCACTATGTGAATTATTTGAAATCGGAGTAGAAGAATTATTAACTGGTAAAAAGTCAGAAGAGAAGCAAGAAAAAAAGGAAGAAAAAGTTCTTACTAGACAAGAGGCAAAAGAAAAGTCAGCAAAAGTAGTAAGTGCTTCCATTTTTATCTATGTTGCTGCAGTAGCATTTTTAATGATAGCAATACCTGTACAACATGCTAACCCTATTATTGCAAGTTCTATCTTTTTATTATTAATAGGTTGGGCAACTGCTCGTATTATTAGAAATCATATGTCTATGCCAAAGTTTGAAAAGACGAAGGCGGAAAAAAGACAAGATAAGGTTTTAAGGCAAATTAATGGGATTATTGGTTCTATTTGTGTAGCAATTTACTTTATCGTTAGTTTTATTACATTTGCTTGGCATATTACTTGGATTATTTTTGTGATTGATGGCTTGATTTGCCAAGTTGTGAAACTTATTTTTATGCTAAAGGAGGGAGAAGAAGATGAGAAGTAAAACTGGGATTATTGTTTCAATTATTTTACTTTCTATTATTATTTTCGGATTAACGATGTTTTTAGTTAGATATTTATGTGGAGGAGAAACAATTATGATAGGCTTTGGGAGAAGTAGTAAAAATATTATTTTTAATCAAGCATATACTTTAGAAGAAATACAAGGTATTGATATTAAGCAAGATGCAGGAGATATCATTTTTAAAGAAGCATCTGATGATAATATAGAAGTAGTCGTCTATGGAGATAATGCAAATGATGTTGATGTTAATTTAAGTTATGGAAAATTATCCATTGATTACAATAAAAGGAATAAATTTTTCTTTTTCAGCTTTGGTGTTACCAAAAGTGATATCATTGTGTATATTCCAGCTAAATACGATAAGGATATTTCAATACAAAATAATTTAGGAAATTGTGAAATAGCTAATATAGAAAATGCTAGCATAGAGGTAGATTGTGACGCTGGAAATGTAGAAGTGGGAAAAGTAAAAAATGCAGATATTCAGTGTGATTTAGGAAAAGTAGAGGTTTCTGAAATATTAAATAGATGTAATATTTCAGTAGATTCTGGTAATGTCAAAATAGATAAGTTATCTATTCAAGAAAATTCTTTTGTCAAAGCTGATTTAGGTAATGTTACAATTGGCGAAATAAATGATATCTATGTAGATGCTAAAGTAGATTTAGGAAAATGTACAGTAAATGGAAGTAATAGAGGTTCTGATATTATATTGAAAATAGAATGTGATTGTGGAAATATTTCAGTGGGAAAATAATATTTTTTCAAAAATTTGTTTTGTTCGCTTGTATTTTACTTAATAATGTTGTATATTAGCATTCATAGGAAATGAGAATAAGCAGATGTGGTTTGCCTTCAATAAGGAGGTGAGGCTTATGATAGAAACAGGATGTTTAATATTAATAATTTACTTATTATATTATGCGTTACTTGGGACAACTATCATAGCAATTGCCTTAATTATAGCATTAGCAATAATTTTGAGTAAGAGCAAACTAAAAGGAATGTCTCCTGTACAATACAGGATTCATTCCTTACAAGTTGCTTAATTATACTTAATCAAAAAGTCTAACTTTTTGGGTTCAGTACATTTGCCCGATTGCGATGTGTTTTTTACATATCAATTTTGGCGAACCACGTTTGTAGTTTCTCCATTTCCTACTTTTATTATACAGTCATTTTATAGCTTTGTCAAATACAATTTTCATAATCATTACAGTAAGAAGTGATATTTTGGTGCGAACAATGGGACTTGACCCCACACGCTAATTAAGCACACGCCCCTCAAACGTGCCTGTCTGCCAGTTCCAGCATGTTCGCATTGATAAAACTTATTATATCTTACAATTTTAAAAAAGTAAAGTTTTATGGCACCCTTATCTTTATTTTTTCATAAAATGAAAGTAGGGGGATTATTTATGGCATATTCAGATAGAGAATTAATTGCAAGAATTGTGCAATGTGAAGCAGGAGGAGAAGGAGAAAACGGAATGAAGGCAGTTGCATCTGTCGTAATGAATAGGGTAAATGTTTCAACAGGAGAGTATGCTAGAGTTTCTCAAGGTGGCAGTATTCGCAATATTATCTTTCAACCTGGTCAATTTGATTGTGTTCGTGAAACTCTTCGTAATCAATACAATCCTCAAAATATCTATAATATGACACCAACAGATGTACACTATAATATAGCAGACTGGGCGTTATCTGGAAATAGACTAAATGAAATAGGAGATTGCTTATGGTACTTAAACCCTTTTAGACCATCTTGTGGTAGTACATTTCCATCTAATGGCTCTGGTACTTTTCATACAAGACTTGGTGACCATTGTTTTTATAGACCAACAGCGTCTTATTCTGATACTTAAAGTTTATAGGTATATCTCAAAACCTAAATATATCATAAAGGAATGATTAATATGGAAGAAAATCAATTACAAGACCAAAGACAAACAGGTAATCATGTGGTTACAAATGCAAATTCGCCAGAGATAATGACAAATAACATATATACACCAGCCTTTTTAAGACAACAAATAGGAAAATTAGTAAGAGTAGAATTTTTAATAGGAACAAATAATTTAGTAGATAGAATTGGAATTTTAGAAGATGTAGGTGCAAGTTATATTCTTCTTCGTTCATTAGAAAGTAATACTACTGTTTATGCTGATATCTATTCTATTAAATTTGTAACAATTTCTAATTCTATGGCTAATACACAAAATCAATATTATAATTTATATAACGGATCTATGTTTTAAGATGGTGATTACAAAACCTTATTTCTTTGACTTTGTTAAAGAAGTAGGGCTTTTTTATAGCTTAGTAAAAATTCTCCTAAAATACTTGTATTTTAACAAAATTCCTTATATAATATTAAAGAAAAATTATATAGAAAAGAGGAAAAAATAATGGCATTTATAGATGGAATTAAAGAAAAAGCAAAACAAGATGTAAAAACAATCATTCTTCCTGAAAGTGAAGATGTAAGAGTTCTAGAAGGAGCTTCTAAAGCACTAAAAGAAAAATATGCAAACATCATTTTAATTGGAGAAGAAGTAGAAATTAATGAAAGAGCGAACTCAAATAATATTGACTTAACAGGAGCTCAAATAATCAATCCAAAAACTTCTGAAAAATATGAAGAATATGCAAACGCTTTTTATGAATTAAGAAAAGCAAAAGGAATGACACTTGAACAAGCAAAAGAATTATTATTAGAACCAATTTATTTTGGTATGATGATGATGAAACAAGGAGATAGCGATGGCTTAGTATCTGGTGCTTGCCACTCAACAGCAAATACCTTAAGACCAGCTTTACAAATATTAAAAACTGCTCCAGGAACAAAACTTGTTTCAGCCTTCTTCTTGATGGAAGTACCTAATTGTGAATACGGAGAAAATGGAGTATTTGTATTTGGAGATTGTGGCTTGGTAGAAAATCCATCTGCTGATGATTTGTCAGAAATCGCAATATCTTCTAGTAAGAGTTTCCACCAATTAACAGGAAAAGAATCAAAAGTAGCAATGCTTTCTTATTCAACTTATGGTAGTGCTCATTCTGAACTAACTGAAAAAGTAGTAGAAGCTACTAAATTATTAAAAGAAAAAGAACCAAATTTAGCTTGTGATGGGGAATTACAATCAGATGCAGCACTTGTACCAGAAGTTGCAAGTTCCAAAGCGCCAGGAAGTAATGTTGCAGGAAAAGCCAACACTTTAATATTCCCAGACTTAAATGCTGGAAATATTGGGTATAAATTGGTACAAAGATTAGCAAAAGCAAATGCTTATGGACCACTTTGTCAGGGAATTGCTAAACCAGTTAATGACTTATCAAGAGGGTGTAACAGTGATGATATTGCAGGTGTTATTGCAATTACTTGTGTTCAAGCACAAGATATGGATTAAGTCTTGTTTAAAACAGAGAAAATCTGTTAAAATATATTTTATAAATTTGAAGGGAGATTTAAAATGAAAATTTTAGTAGTAAACTGTGGAAGTTCTTCCATAAAGTATCAATTAATTAATATGGAAAACGAAGGATTAATGGCAAAAGGATATTTAGAAAAGATAGGGTTGCCTGATTCTTTTTTAACACACACAGTAAATGGAGAAAAACACAAAATAGAACAAGTTGTAAAAACTCATGAAGAAGGAATGAAATTAGTATTAGACCAATTAACACATTCTGAATATGGTGTTATTAAAGATTTATCAGAAATTGATGCAATCGGTCATAGAATTTTACATGGTGGAGAAAAGCTAAGTGACTCTATCTTAATTACTGATGAAGTAGTAGATATTATGAAAGAATGTATTCCTTTAGGACCATTACATATGCCAGCACAAATCAAAGGAATTGAAGCTTGTAAAGAGGTTATGGGTGATATTCCGATGGTAGCTGTATTTGATACTGCATTCCATCAAACATTACCTAAAAAGGCATATTTGTATGCACTTCCATATGAATATTATGAAAAATATGCTATTAGAAAGTATGGTTTCCATGGAACTTCTCATAAGTTTGTATCAAAAAGAGCAACTGAACTTATGAATAAACCTGCAGAGGACCTAAAAATTATTACTTGTCACTTAGGACAAGGTGGTAGTTTATGTGCTGTAAAGGGAGGGAAATCTGTTGATACTTCTATGGGATTCACACCTTTGGCAGGTATTCCAATGGGAAGTAGATCAGGGGATATCGATCCATCTATTATTCCATTCTTAATGGAAAAAGAAAATTTAACTCCAAAAGAGATAGACACCATTTTAAATAAAAAATCAGGAAAATTAGGAGTTTCAGGAATTAGCTTTGATGATAGAGATATTGAAAAAGCAGCTGCTGAAGGTAATGAAAGAGCAAAACTTGCTATTGATACATTCGTATATCAAGTAATTGGATATATCGGTAGATTTGCTGCTCAAATGGATGGCGTAGATGCTATCACTTTTGCAGGTGGCGTTGGTGAAAATGGTATAGAAGTAAGAAAAGAAATTTGTGATTCTTTATCATTCTTAGGAGTTAAAATTGATGATGAAAAGAATAATTGCAGAGGAAAAGAAGTTGAAATCTCAACCCCTGATTCTAAAGTAAAAGTATTTGTTATTCCAACAAATGAAGAATTAATGATAGCTAGAGATACTGCTGAAATTGCAAAATAAATATTAGTAATAATAAAAAGAAGTCTCAGTTCACTATGAACTGAGACTTCTTTTGTTTTTAGCATTTTATACTTTTGGATATGGTTTCATCTCATTTGTTAAACCTAAAATGTAATCTGTAGATGTTTCATAAAATTTGGCCAATTTAATTAAGTGGTCTACCTGCAATGTATTTTTTCCTGTTTCAATTTGAGAATAGCTATTTTGTTGAATTCCTAAAATTTTAGCAACTTCAAATTGACTCTTATTATTATCTTCTCTTAAATCTCTAATTCGATTTTTCATATTTATGCACCCTAAATCATTCTACAATATCTTTGAAAAAGATATTGACTTTTATCTTCATTAAAGATAAAATATTTTTATTAAAGATATTAAGAGAAAGGAAACAAAAGAAAATGAAAAAAATTTTTGATACGGGAATTACTTTAGTTGCTTTAGTTGTTACTATTGTTGTATTGCTCATATTAGCAGGCATAACAATAGTATACGTATTTGGAGATAATGGAGTATTTGGACAAGCATCAGAAGCTAAACTAAAAACAGATATAGCTAATTGGCAAGAAAGATTAGAAATGGCAAAAAGTCCAGTATTTATAGAGGGCTTGGGCACATTTGACCCTGATAAGTATTTTGATTATATACAACAGCAAGGAATTATAAATAATAAAGATACAGATGTAATCGATAATGGTGATGGAACTTATGACGTAACAGTAAAACCGGGATATGTGTTTTTAGTAACACTAATACCAACACCTAAAAATCCAACAGATGCTGAAATAGAATATATAGGGCAAGCAGGAAAAATAGCACCAATCATCAAGAGATTAGACGTTAGTGCAACATCAAATAGTATTACAGGAAAAGCAATAGTAGCAAGACTTGGAACAAATGGAACAGTAAAATATTATTATAAATCTACATCAGCCGATGATAGTACTTATACAGAAATAACAAATATAGATGAAATAACAGGAGCAACACAAGGTACAGGAATAACAGCAGGAGAAAGTTATACGATAAAAGTAGTAGCAAAAAATGACGTAGGAGAAGTAGAATTAGCAAAAGAAATAACTGCAACAAAAATACCAGTAGAAAGTATAACA
>CAPXSA010000016.1 GCA_948735595.1 uncultured Clostridia bacterium
ATAACATACCAAATATCCATGATACACAAATTACTTTAGAAATCTTAAAATATTTAGGTTGCAAGATTAAAAAGAACCATGGTAAAATAGAGGTCAATAGTAAAAACATTACTAAAAAAGAGATACCAGAACACCTCATGAACCAAATGCGCTCAACAGTGATATTAGCTAGAGCAATTTTAGGAAGATTTAAAGAAGCAAAATTCTCTTATCCGGGGGATTGAGATATTTGGTGGATACAAAGGACAAGCATAAGATAAATGAGTGGATAAGAAGCATAAAATAAGCGATATAAGAAGGATATAGAGTAAAATCTATACCTTCTATTTTTTATCCCCTAAAATTAATTTGAAGAAAGTGAGAGTGATATTTATGAAGAAAGAAGAAATTATAAAATCAATAGAAAGAATAGGAAAGATAAGTGAAGAAATAGTACAAACAAAAGAAGAAATCAAAGACGATCAATTGGAAAGATATTTTTGCAAATTAGAAAAAACAAGAATGGATATGTATGATGCAGCAAGGCAAAGAAATCTTTGGATAGAATTTATGGATGATAAAGGACCAGAATTTATAGATGATGAATATAAGGCAGAAGTAGAGAGTGACATATTAAAAATATATGTCCCAGAAAGAATACCACCAATTAAAAATGGAACAAACTATACGCAAAAACGAATCATGCAAAATGTATCTAGAGTAGTAAGAAAGTATGAAGAATTATTCTATGATAAATTTACAATGGTACTTATAAAAATTTATGATGATGCAAAAATATGGGATACAGATAATAGAAATGTAAAACCAATTCATGATGGATTAATACATGGAAAAATAATAAGAGATGATAATATTTATTGTACCTGTTATATGGTGCAAGGATATTATTCAGACAAGCCACATGCAGAAGTTTATGTATTACCAACAGATGAAATTACAAGAGTGATTAATCAAAAATTGAGATAAACGGTATATACAAACATGGCAAAATTTTAGAAGATTTTTTCTTTAAAATTTTGCCATATTCTATAAGATTGCAAAACGAGGAAACAGTAACGATTTCACTAAAAAATAAATATTAAAATTGTCTAGAGTAGAGGTAACATATACAATATGTTGCCTCTACGAAGGTACAAGGGGGCAGGATAAAAAGGCAATTAGTAGGGGAAAAGGGGAAGAAGAAAGTAAGAGAACGGGAAAAGAAAAAATTAGAAAGAGGTGATTTTAAATGAGTAATGAAATTAGATTACAGAGTAGAGATATAGAATTATTAGTATTTTTAGGAAAGTATAAGATAATGTCATTAGACAATACAAGATATATTTACGACACAATAACTTATCAGGAAAAAAGGATGGTAGGATTAGTAAAACACAATTATATTAAAAGACTAAAACATAGATACATTACACTTGGTACAAAAGGTAAAGAATATTTACTAGAAAATGGATTTGAAATGGTAAATCATTGCAGAAATGAAAACAATATGGAAAGGTTAAATGTTATAAGCGATATAGCTAGTAGCTTAATGCAAGATAATTTAAATTTTATACCTAGTTGGGAAATGAAAAAGGAAGATGAGCCAACAACATATTCAAGAAGGTATATTGGAAAATTGGAATACAATAGGCAAGATGAGTTTCTAATGTATGCAATATATGAAAGAAAAGATGATAAGTACATAAAATCAATTTATTATGATATTAGAAAAGAAAATGGCTATACAAATTCAATGATATTTACAAATGATATAAGCAAAATAGTTCTTCATGAAAAGGGTTTCTATTTTGGAAATGAATACACAATTTTAGTGCCATATAATGAATATGGTAAGTTCATAATTAGAAATAATTATGAAATAAGACGAAGTATTTATTTAAGATTAAAAGAACTATATGAAGTAGAATTAACTAATTTTAAGTTTGCAGATTTAAAATTAGACGATAATAACTATATAGTAATTATGCCATTAATTAATATGGAAACATTAGCAAAACTATACTGCTATTATGAAACTAAGGAAGATTATAAAAATATATACATATTTGGATTAGAAGAATATGAAGAAGTAATTAGGACTTTTATACCTAAATGTGAGTATAAGGGGTTAAGTAGAGAAAAGATAAATCAATTGCTAGTACAGTATAAATAGAGCAACAGATAAACTTGTAAGACGAAAAATGCTATAAAACTTTATTTTATTGTCAATAAATGTTATAATAAGCAAGAAATATAAAGAAAGAGGCAAGAATGATTAATTTAGAAGAAAACAATATCTATTTCTATTTTAACAAACATAAAATAGAGGAAAACTTTAATAATTTTAGAGAACTAGGTAATATATATTATCCATTAAAAACTAATTCAAATGAGATGATAATTAAAACTTTAAGCCCTTTAATAACAAAAGCAGAAAATGGAGGATTCTTAATCAGTTCCATAACTCACTTTGAAACTTTAAGTAAAGAACAAATAAATCCCTTAAATATGTGTTTGATTAATGTATTAGTAGAAGATAGTACATTAAGATATTTATATGAAAAAGGTGTAAGATTTTTTACATTTGACAACATGGATTCACTAATAAAATTTTCAAAATATGCTGATTTAAGTAAAACAAAGATAGCAGTAAGATTATCAACTGTGCAAGTATTTAATGAGAGATATACACATTTAGGTGCGGATTTGGAAGAATGCCTAAAGATGTTTCAGTTTTTAAAAGATAACCAGTGTAATAATTATGGAATTTCATTTTATATACAAAGCAACTTGAAAGCAGAACGTAGTGTTTTGGAAAAAATTCTTAATCATATACAAGAAAATTATAATAACTTAGGAATAAGATTTTTTAGCATTGGTGGCTTAAATCAGAGTAAGGAGATTGATAAAGAAGCATTTCAAAGTTTTAAGAGAGAACTAAAGCTAGAGCAAGTAATTTTAGAAATAGGAAGATATCTAGTAGAAGATGCCATTGATATGGAAACTAGAATTATTAGAGAAAAAACTATAAATCATACCAAAACAGTGATCATTAAGAATGGAATATATAGTGGTTTTTTTGATATTTTACTGTATCATAAAAAATTTGAAATGTATTTACTCGCTCAAGAGAAAGAAAAAATAAAGATAGAACACGAAAGAACAGAAAAAAGTGATTATGAATTTATCTTATGTGGAGGATCTTCTGATAGTGGAGATATATTAGGAAAAGTGTATATTGATTCTAAATATAAAAATCAATTAACAGTAGGTGCAAAATTTCTCATAAAAAATGTGGGTGCATATTTTGAAGAATTCTTCATGCGATATAGTGATGACTTAAATAAAAAATATATATAAATAAAGTTTACAAATTTTAGGAGAGGAGAAGTATTAGTAATTTTTTACTAATATTTATAATAAAATATGAAATTTAAAATGTTTAGCGTAATAGTTGGAAGTGAAGCATGTATAGCATCTTGCCCATTCTGTGTTTCAGGGGAAGAACCAAATAAAGAAAATTTGAAAGATATTCATATCAATTGGAGAAACTTAAAGATTGCAGGTAATCTAGCAAATAGAAGTGGCATTGATACTGTAATGCTAACAAGTAGAGGAGAACCTACACTTTTCCCTGAACAGATAACGGAATATTTAAAGCATTTAGAAGAATTTAGATTTCCATTTGTTGAATTACAATCAAATTGCATACCACTTGCTACTAACAGAGAAAAATATGAAGACTATTTAAAACAATGGTATGAACTAGGTTTAACAACAATAACAATATCAGTGGTTAGCCACTTACCAGAGATTAATAAAAATGTGTATATGCCAAATAGTAATAAATATATTGATTTGCCAAGCTTAATAGAATATTTGCACGGATTTGGTTTTTCATTAAGACTCACGTGTGTATTGTGTAAAGGAATGACAGATACAACCGAGAAAATAAGTGAGTTTATTAAGTTTGCAAAAGAAAATAAAGTAGAACAAGTTACGTTAAGACCAGTAAATGATGAGTTTAGAAGGCAAAGTGCAGCAGATTGGATAAAGGAGAATAGGCTAACAGAGGAACAAAAAAGAGATATAAAGGAATGGGTAGATGAAAATGCTACTAAATTATTGGAGATAGAGAGAATAGGAACAATTTATGATGTGAATGGACAAAATGTATGCCTATCATTGCCATTAAATAAATATACAAGAGACACTAATCCAGACAATATAAGAAATTTAATCTTTTTTCAAGATGGACATATTCGATATGAATGGGAAATGGAAGGTGGAATATTACTATGAAAGTATATAATGAGCAATCAGACAAAAAAATGAGCAAAGAGTTAACAGATATTCTTGAAAAAATAAGAAAAGAAAGAAATTTTAATGCTCAAAAGTATATAGAAGAAAAAGTAGAGTTATTAAATAGATATATGAGTAAATCAAAGCTAAACGCATGTGTTATTGCAATTAGTGGCGGAATTGACTCTGCAATTGTTTTAGGAATAGTAAATGAAGCAGCTAAAAAACAAAATTCACCCATTAAAAAAATAATTCCAATGTTATTGCCAATTATGAAGTCAACAGGGGTAACAAACCAAAACGAAGCTACAAGTAGAGGAAAGGAATTGTGCGAAAAGCTAAATTTAAAACCATATATCATAGATTTGACATCAGTAAATAATGAAATTAGAAATGTATTAGAACAAGTAGTAGAAATACAAGGGGAAGATTGGGCAATAGGACAATTAGGCCCATATAGTAGAACTCCAATTTTATACTATACAACTAGTTTGTTAAATCAAGCGGGTTATAGAGCAATTGTATGTGGGACAACCAATAAAGATGAAGGAACCTATTTAGGGTATATTGGAAAAGCATCAGATGGAATGGTAGATTTGCAAATTATTTCAGACATACACAAATCAGAAGTATATCAAGTAGCTCAAGAACTTAAAATACCACAAAGTATTATAGATGCTGTTCCTAGTGGAGATATGTATGATAGTCGCTCAGATGAAATGGTTTTTGGTGCTTCATACGATTTTGTAGAATTATATCTAAATTATTTAAATATGACAAAAGAAACCAAACAAGAAATGCTTTCTACATTAAGCGAAGAATCAAAAGAGCAATTTAATTTGTATGCTAAGAACTTAGAGAATTTACATAGATATAATTTGCATAAATATATTGCAAAATCGCCTGCTGTGCACTTAGATTTGTATAAGAGTTCAGTAAAAGGTGGTTGGGACAATTATTATGAGGTAACAAGGAAATTTATGAATAGCTAGTGTAATAAGTTCCCATTTTCGAATAAAGAGGTGTAGAGAATAAATGAAAAACAATACTTATCTATGGGATTTGCTAAATTTAGACAAACAATTCAAATGTTCTGAGGTGGATAAGGCATATAGTAAAACACAAAATAAAAGTAAAGAAGTAAAACTGGCTTGGAAAATATTAAGAGATGAATATTATAGCGAAGTATATAAGAAATATCTTGATATAGATATAGTAATAAAAGCAGGTTTTATTTTAGATAGCCTAGAGCCAGAAGACTTAAATTATTATAATTTAAGTTTACTTACTACTCCAGTAAGTAAACTTAAAGGTATTAAAGGAGAAATAGAAAATCCAGTGGTATTACTTACAACAGGAGGATTTGATCCAATTCACGAGGGGCACTTGTATATGCTGGACTTTGCTAAAAAAGCCTTAGCGAAGAAAGGATATAGTGTGCTAGGTGGATATATCTCACCATCTCATGAAAAATATATATCCACAAAACCATATTATAAAACGAATACCTATGAAAGGTTAGATTTGTGCCAAGAATGTGTTAAGAATAGTAGTTGGCTAATGATAGACCCATGGGAATCGGTATATGTAAAGACATATATTAATTTTACAGATATTATACAAAGATTAGAATTATATTTAAGAAAACATGTAAATTCTAAAATTAAAGTTGCTTATGTATTTGGTGGAGACAATAGCGAATTTATGTACTGTTTTGAAAATAAAGGAATAGGAGTATGCGTTGAAAGGGAAGGATATAGTGATATTTATAATGAAATGAAACACAAGATGAAAGGTAAAAATAATATTTTTATAAACAATAAATCCATTCTATCAACCTATTCTTCAAGAAATATTAGAAAAAAGCAAAGCTATTGCTATGAAATGAAGGAGTATTCTAAAGAAAATGGACATTATGTAATAAGAGATGAAGGGTTAACACCATTTATGAAATATGAAAAATATGTGAAAAGTGAAGTGATAGAAGGAGCAAGGCAAGAAGCATTAAAAGAGTTAGTAATGCTATTGAAGCAAGCATTTCATAATCAATTACAGATAAAAACTATTAATATGCAAGAGCAACTAAAATGTGGAGAGAAAGAGTTGAAGGATAAAAATACAATCAGCCTTGACACTTACTATAAAGGAACATTTAATATTCAAACTAGTAGAATGTTTGAGATAAGCGATTTACAAGACAAATATATATCATTAATAGGAAGACTGGGACATGAAACAATAGAAAAACAAATTCAAGAAATAAAAGATGGAAATTATATTTTAGTAGATGATGATAGTGCAACAGGCAAAACAATAGAAGAAATTATGACTAAATTACCAGAAAGAATTAATATAGAACAAATTTATCTATTGGCAAGTATGTTAAATGAAAAAATATTTGATATTGTGGACTTCCGTGATTTTATCATAGGAGCAGAAAATGGAGGACTAGTTGTAAGACTTCCAAATGACGAGGTAGCAAGAGCTCCATATGTATTGCCATATGTTTGTCTAAAAACAAGAGCAACTATTGAAGCAACTAAAGAAATGGACTTTTCTATTAAAGTATGGGAGATAAATAAGAAATTCTATGAGAAAATAGGAAATCATATATGCCTTAAAGATACAGATAAGGGATTTCAAAAACTAATGAAATATATTGGATTTAAGGATGATACGAAACTGGTTGATATTTGCGTTTGGCATATAGAAAGGCTAAAAGTAAATGGTTAGGGAGAAATATCATGACAGAAGAAAATAAAATAAGAATAATAGAATGTAAATATAGTGATAGAAAAGATATCATAGATTTTCTAATTCAAATTACCTCAAATGAATTTAATCATTCAGACTGGAAGGATTATTTTGAACACAAATTAGTAGAAAGGTATAAAGTTGGGAAAAATAATTTTTGGATTGTAATAAATACTAAAAATGAAATTATAGGAACTTGTGGAGCATTACAGCAAGAAGAAAAAATAATAAAAATGAATTGTTTTTACTTAGATGCAAAATATAGGAATTTAGGTATAGGCAAAAAAATATATGATTTGTTTATAAAATTTGCTGAAGAAGCAGGATACCAAGAAATTATATTATGCACTTATGCGGAATTCGATAGGGCAATTAGATTTTACGAAGAAAGAGGATTTGAGCTTTATGAAACAATAGGAGATGAGTTTTGGTACAGAAAAAAAATTAAAGGATGGAGAGAGGGAATGGAAGAAGAAATAATGAATCAGTTTTTATCCATTAATGAGCAAAACTGTAATCCAACAATGGGCAAATACTCTTCAAAAAAGGAAACATTTTTTGAAGATATAGAAAAATGGCAAAGAGAAAAGAATAATAAAAATCATAGCATAAGACCTATACAATTTACTTTTGAAATAACTAATAGATGTAATTGTAATTGCAAGGATTGTGGGATGTCAGCGAATAGTATAAAGGTAGGAAAAACAAAAATCGAAGAAAATGAATTATATAAGTTAGTAGACGAATTATATCAAAACGGAATTCCTGCTTTTGCGATAACAGGAGGAGAGCCATTTCTAGAATTTGAAAATATGTGTAAAATGATAAAATATTCTGAAAATAAATTAGATGTTAGCAAAATTATTACAAATGGATTTTGGGGGGCAAATGTAGAATATTATTTTCCAAAATTAGAAGAAGCAGGCTTATTAAAAAATCAATTTTTTGTTCCATCTATGCAAGTATCAATAGGAGAGCAAACAATTCCATTAGAAGATATATGTAGTATTATTCACTATGTAGCTAATCATTATACAATGGAACAATTGAATTTTGGTATCATACATACTAGATTAAAGGGGCAAGGAGAATCTCAATTATCTAAGTTATACCATATTTATTTAAATAGATATGGAGAGTTTCCAACAGGAAGAATTTATTTAACGGACTCTTACTATGTAAATGCTAATAGTGAGTCAAAAGAGAAAATTGAAACTTATGAAATGACAGTATATCATGCTATAAATGAATGTGACAATAAATTTGAGGCAGAAGTGGGGAAATTTGTAAGTCCTAAAATATTTATGAAATGTAATGGAGATTGCTATCCTTGTGAAGTATTTAATATGCATAAAGATATGTTTTTAGGAAATTATTTTGAAATAGGAATAGATAAAGTTTTAGAAAATTTTAATAGTAACAAATATATTAGATTTATAAGAAAATATGGTACAGTAGGATTTAGGGAAGTTATTCCAAGTAAAGTTTTAAAGGCAAACTTTTGTGAAACTTCTTGCTATGGATGTGAATTTTGTATCAAGTTTTGTGAAAAAAATAATTTAATAAGATAGGATTAAAAGAGAAAATGAAAGAAGAACCAAATATAATGCCATTATTTAAAAAGGAAAATTTGAGTATTCAGCCAGTCTATAAAGCAAAAGAGCAATATAATACTGTTTATATAAATCCTAAATTATATGAAAAAATATTTGAAGAAGAATATCATTGGGATATAGCATGTCAAAAGATTAGGGAAAATTTTTCCATTACTTTAGATGAACAAAAGTCAAATAAAGTAATTCTAGGAAGTGGGTATAGTGATAAGCAATTTGATCCAACAGGAATAGCTTTGAGTGGAAACTTGGGTTCTGGGAGAGCTTACTTTTATAAAGAAAAATTTAATATAAAAGGAGATAAAACAAAACTAGCTACATCATCTAAAACAATATATAGTAATGGTAAGTATGCGTTATCAGCAACAATAAAAGAAGCTGTGCTTGCTAATGTATTGGTGAAAGACTTTGCAATTCCGACTTTTGAGACTTTAGCAATATTAGAAACAAAAGAAAAGTTTGATTTTTCTGATGAATATATGGATGAGAATGATAAAATTAAGACAGAGACCTATCATTTACCTTGTAGCCTAGAAGTAAGGGTTAATAAGAACAAGGAATTGTATCGACTTAGTAATAGTTTGATAAATAATGATAAATATACCGTAGAAGAGTTAGAAAAATTTTGTGATAGATTAGCCAAAATAGAGGCAAATAAGTTTTGTGATAGATTTCTACATGGTTCGTGGTCAGTTGGTAATATATCCACAGAAGGAAATTTAATTGATTTTGATACAGCCACTTTTGTAAAGGGTAGATATCCACAATATTCAAATACGAATAAATATAAATCAAATTATTTTGGATATGAACTATTAGGGCAAAAATTGATGATAAAATCTATTCTAGAGAACAAGATAGAAAAGAGTGCGGAAATTCAAAATGAAATAGAAAACTTTATGGATAAAAGATATGAAGAATATTTAAAAATCAGATTTTGTGATTTAATTGGTTTAGATTATAATTCATATTATGAAAAATATAATGAATATATTGATAAATTATGTAAAAAATTTTGCACATTGTCAAGAAAATTCTTACCAAATTATTATGCAATAAATGTAGTAGAAAGTGATGAGGATTCAACTTATTTATTTGATTTTTCTAATTTCTTTCAAAAATACTTAATTAATAAGAGAACCAATAGAAACAATGTATCAATAGGAATGAAGTTACTACTAAATGATGTGGAATTTATAGACTATGAAAAAGTAGGGATGATAAAAGAGAAAATTGAAGAGTTTTTTGAACAAGACTTGGCAATGGATGAAAGTAGTATAAATGAATTAATAAATAGTGCAATGGATTTTATAGAAGAATATGATGAGTTATTTTCTAAAATAGAAAAAGAAGAAAATATATCTAATATAAAATTAAAACAATATATAATAAATGCTAATAGGGATTATTTATATGCTGATAGAAATATATATGGACTACTTGCTTACTTATATGAAAATAAAAAAATAGATTTAGTTACATTAAATAGAATCATAAATGCAATCATAAAAACAAATCAAAGAAATAACTATAACAATGAGGTCGAAACTAAAATTGGGCTAAAGTTATACAAAGATTGCTTAACTTATTTTGTAGTATCATCTAATTATTACTATTTGATAATAGAGCCATATTCAACATTTGAAATAGAGTTTGCCAAAGTTATTGTAAATGAAGAAGAATTAATGGTTAGTCATTCTTTTAATGAAAATGGTAATATTATGGTTACTGAGAAAGTGTATTATAGTAATTTAGAAGACATTTTAAACTTTGATATTGTATTAAAAATAAATGGAAGAGAGTATGAAGATATATTAGGATAATATGACGAAAATAGTGTGGAATTTGACTAAAATGGAATTTTGTGATAAAATGAAGAAAGTAAATAAGATGAAGGAGGTACTTTTATGGGAGCTAGTACAAGTAGTTATAGTGGAAAAGGAAGTACAAGTGGAAGTAGAAGTTCAACAAGAAGAAGTACAAATTCTCCAATGATAGAAATGCTTAGACTTTTAGAAGAAGTAGAAAGTTGTAGAGAAGAGGTTGCTTCAAGAGAAGCAGATTGGAATTCTGCTAAGAAAAAATTAGAGCAAGCAGAGAAAAAGGCCATAGCACAAATAAATAAACTTGATCCAAAAACAAAAGCTAGATTCAGAGCAATGCTAGGTGAAAGTGAAAGAGAGCAAGATGGGAGATAAACCTTTTGAATTGCTAGGTAAATGATGAAGAAGTATTTTATTCTCATAAAATTAGAGAAATGAAATACTTTTTTTCTATATAGGAACATTAGGATGATAGAAAAAAATTATTTAATGAAAAGGATTGTAAGATGAATTATAATGAAAAAGAGGCTGATGATGAATGGGAATGGTATATAGGTCAAATATTTGCAAGAATTATAAATAAGGTACACAAATCATCTATCAAAAATGTTATTGAAATTGCTCCAGGCTTTAGGTATAAAATAGCATATGCCTTAAAAGAAATTGGTTTCAATGGAAATCTATATATTATTGATAACAATGCTGAAGTTTTAGGATATGTTAACGAAAAGTATGAAGAAATTCTTCCAAATGCAAAGATTATATGCATTAACAAGAATTTTGAGAATGCCTTTGAAGATACACCAGATGAGTTTGATTTATTATTATCTAACCATTGTGTAGATGATATGATAATTTCAGAATATATGAAAAATTATTATAATGACAATATGAATGATGAAAATTTTAGAGATATACTTACAGAAGCATGGAAAAGATTAGGAAAAAATATTAAAGAGGTTAATGAGATAAGTAGCCATATATTTTTAGTATTTCAAAAGTTTTTTGAGAGCAAAAAGATTAGTATAATTATTATGAGCCAATATAAAAGTAATTTATACTTTAAAGATGAATTTAAAGAAATGGATGAAATAACTGAAGAATGTTTTCAAAGAATAAGAAAATTAGTAACAATGGATGATGAATACATCAACAAAGTATTAGACTTTTTTCCATTTGGAGAAGATGAAAGATATAGAGGACAATATTTGCTAGATAATACACAAAATGCAAAGAATTGGATTGTAGGAGAATACAAAAATACATAGCTTGCATAGTAGAATGAAGGGATATGCTATACAAATTTTTACACGTCATTATTTATATTTTTCGATTTTATTGTAACATAGTTTGTTAATTTCTGCGAAAAGGCTATAAAATTTTAATTGTACGTATTGAATTTTGATTAAAAGTGTAGTACAATAAATTTGTCAACAACAAATGGGTATACAAAATGACTTAAGATGGATATATAAGAAAAGAAGGAAAATACAAAGAAAGTCAAATTTTCAAAGGAAATAAAGAATTGTTGATTACTATTTTTAGAGAGGAGGTAATCAAAACAGACAGCAAGAGGCAGAAAATTTGCGAATTGTATTTTGAAAAGAATTTTAACTGTGTTTGTATAGCAAAAGAATTAGGAATAAGTTCTCAATATGTATCAAGAATTTTAAAAGAACACCCTAATTATAATAAGCAAAAAAAGATAAGAAGTGATATAAAACAAAAAGGTTATCTTGAAAGAAAAAAGACAAATAGACAGTTAAGAGCAAAAGAAGTAATGGAAAAAGAAAATTATGAATTAGAGTATTTAAGACATTTACAATGGCAACACGCAATTGAAATGTCAAAAAGATACTTAGCATAATTGTATTTAAAATACTGTTCCCAAAAATCAACTAAAAGCAAGCTATTTATGAAAAATAAATGACTTGCTTTTTAGTATGCCTTAAAAATGCTCATATTTATTTATGATGAGAATATTTTTTAAGAGAGGTGGTGTAATTGGAGAATGAAAAAGAGAATTTAAAGGTACATAAAAAGAATAAATTGCCATTTGCAGTATTTATAACTCCTACAAACAAAGAGGAAGATATTGCAAGTGATTATAAAAAGATATTTACAGATATTATTTCAGATAGAATACAAGAAAAATACAAGTAATGAAAACAAAATTTTGCAAAATGCTTGAAAACTTGTTTGGTATATGATATAAATATAGAAGATAAAAATAAACTTTTACTATTTAAGAAATTAAAATAGTGGAAGTTGGAGAAGAGGTAAAAAATGGAGCAAAATAAAATGCATTTAATAAATAAAATTTTTAACAATGAAACTATAAGAACTATGTGGGATAAAGAAGATGAAAAATATTATATTAGTATTATAGATATAGTAAGTATTATATCAGAAAGCCAAGATGGTAGAAAGTATTGGAATAAATTAAAACAAAGACTAAAAGAAGAAGGAAATGAAACGGTGACAAATTGTCACCAGTTGAAATTAAAAGCAAAAGATGGAAAATATCGTATGACAGATGTATGTGATATCGAAGGAATGTTTCGTATTATTGAATCAATTCCATCAAAAAATGCTGAACCTATCAAGCAATGGTTGGCTCATTTAGGAAAAGAAAGAATTGATGAGACTTTTGACCCAAGTATTGCATTACAAAGAGTTATAGATTTATATCGTGCAAAAGGATATGATGAAGAATGGATTGCAAAAAGAATAAAATCGCTTCAGGAAAGAAAAAAACTAACCGATGTGTGGAAAGAAAATGGAATAGAAAGTAACATAGAATATGCAATTTTAACAAATGAAATATATAAAGAATGGTCAGGAATGACAGCAAAAGAATATAAGCAATATAAAGGTTTAAGAAAAGAAAACTTAAGAGACAATATGGATAATATAGAACTAATACTGACAGATTTATCTGAAGAAGCTACTAAAAGACTTGCATCTAAACAAAAACCAAATGGATTAAAGGAAAATATGAAAGTAGCTAAAATGGGTGGACATGCTGCAAAAGTTGCAAGAGAAGATGTAGAAAGAAATCTAGGAGAGTCAGTTGTAACAAAAGAAAATAAATTAAATTATAAATATATAGAAGACAAAAAAGAAAACAAAGGTTTTTTAAAAAAAAGAAAGTTCAATTGGTTAGTAATTCTAACCAACTGGTAACAAATTGTAACCAGTTGACTAAGGGGAAGAAACTTTAAATAGAGTTTCTTCCCTTGTTTTTAGTTCACAATCAATTACATTCACTTTTTATGGAAACACAACATAATATATAGCAAATCAAGTTATCTATAGAATATGTTGTAGATAAATAGAAAGGAAGAATGAAAAATGGCTAGTTACATAATAGAAGGAGGTAAGAAACTAGAAGGAGAAGTTACTGTATCCGGTTCAAAAAATGCCTCCTTACCAATCATTGCGACAACAATATTAAATCCCAATGTTACCAAGTTATATAACATACCAAATATCCATGATACACAAATTACTTTAGAAATCTTAA
>CAPXSA010000017.1 GCA_948735595.1 uncultured Clostridia bacterium
GGAACTTATGATGTAACAGTAAAACCTGGCTATGTATTTTTAGTAACATTAATACCAACACCTGAAAAACCAACAGATGCAGAGATAGAATATATAGGACAGACAGGAAAACTGCCACCAAGAGTAAAAAGTATTAAAGTAATAGGAAAAACAGGAACAAGTTTAGATATACAAGTAGAAGTAGTAAGATTAGAAGGCGGAAAATTAAGTTACTACTATAAAGAAGTAGAAGAACCAGAAAGTGCATATAAAGAAGTAAAAAAAGATGTAACAGACTTAACAGTAACAATAGGAAATTTAAGTGATGGGAAAATCTATCATATCAAAGTAGTAGCAAAGAATGAAAAAGGAGAAGACGAATTAGTAACAGTAGAGGCAATTCAACAATTAGTAAAAACAATTACATTAGACAAAACAACAGCAACAATGAAATCAGATGATACTTTACAATTAACAGCTACTGTTTTACCAGAAAATGCAGAAAACAAGACATTAGAATGGAGTAGTAGTAATGAAAGTATAGCAACAGTAAGTAATACAGGACTTGTAACAGCCAAAGTAGCAGGAAATGTAAGTATTATAGCAAAAGCAACAGATGGAAGTGAAGTAACAGCAAGTTGTAATATTACAGTAAAAGAATATACTGTGGCAGATATAGTAGGACAAATTCAAACAGATAATAGAATAGTAAAAGATGAAAATGGAAATAAGGTAGTAATTCCAGGAGGATTTAAAGTTATTCCAGATATTAGTGAGAATGATGTAGATTATACGTATAATGGGGATAAAAAGCCATGCGTACAAGACGGAATAGTGATAGAAGATGACGAAGGTAATCAATTTGTATGGATACCAGTAGGAAGTATAAAGAATAAAGATGGAACAACAACGGTAATAACATTGGGAAGATATGAATTTAATATGACTAATGGTACCCCAACATTAAAACAAAATGCAACAAACTATTCAAAAACAGTAACAATACAAGAGTATTTTCAAGAGTTAATTAGTAACTCAGAGAATACAGTAGCTAAAAGTTTAAGTACTTTTGTGAACAAAACAAATACCAATGGAGGATATTATATAGCAAGATATGAAGCAAGCAAAGGCTTAGATGGAAAGGTAGATTGTCAAGGGAATAAAGCAACATGGGTAAATATAACTCAATCTGATGCAGCAATAGTAGCAAGAGAAATGTATAATAGTAACTTTATAGAAAGCGATTTAATAAACAGTTATAGTTGGGATACAGCAATTGTATTTATACAAAAATATTCAAATGATAGTAATTATGCAAATAAGAAGTCAGTTAATCTCAATAAAAAAAATACAGGAAAATCTGGAGATAAAGTATGTAATATTCATGATATGGCTTCAAATTGTTTTGAATGGAGCACAGAACATTCTACTTATACAAAGAGTTATAATGGACCTTGTGTAGTTAGAGGCGATTATTGTGCGACTAGTACTAGTACTACGTCTTCACGTAACTATGGCGAAACTACTACAAAAACTGCTACAACTTCACTTCGTACAATTATTTATTTAAAGTAGCAAAAAATAATCCCTGTAGCAAAAATGCTATAGGGATTATTTTTAACTTCAAGATAATTCTAGGAACAAATATAACATAGAACTTATGCAAAGGTACTTAAAGTTTTGCTTCTTAGAAATTGTTAATTTACTTTTTTAAAACTCACAATTCTTTGGTGTTCTAGGGAAAGGAAGTACATCACGAATATTTTGCATACCAGTTAAATACATCATCATTCTTTCAAAACCTAAGCCGAAACCACTATGAACACAACTTCCATATCTTCTTAAGTCCATGTACCACCAGTAATCTTCCTTATTTAGTCCAAGTTCTTCCAAACGTTTATCTAATTTTTCAAAATCATCTTCTCTTTGGCTACCACCAATAATTTCTCCAATTCCTGGAACCAAAAGGTCAGTTGCAGCAACTGTTTTTCCATCGTCATTTAACTTCATATAAAATGCCTTTATTTCCTTTGGATAATCTGTAACAAAAACAGGCTTTCCAAAAAGCTTCTCGCTTAAATATCTCTCATGTTCTGTTTGAATATCAGTACCCCAATGAACAGGATATTCGAATTGGTTATTTACTTTTTCTAATTCTTTAATTGCATCAGTATAAGTAATTTTTCCAAAATCAGAATTTACAACATGATGTAATCTTTCTAATAAACTAGTATCCACAAATTGATTAAAGAATTCCATTTCTTCAGGTGCATTTTCTAGTACATAAGAAATAATATATTTAATCATATCTTCTGCTAAATTCATATCATCTTGCAAATCAGCAAAACAAATTTCAGGCTCAATCATCCAGAATTCAGCAGCGTGTTTGACTGTGTTAGAATTTTCTGCTCTAAAAGTAGGACCAAAAGTATAAACATTGCGAAAAGCGTGTGCGAAAGTTTCTACATCTAATTGGCCACTAACTGTTAAATGTGATTGTTTTCCAAAGAAGTCTTGAGTATAGTCAACATTGCCATTTTCAGCTTTTACAGGACTTTCTAAATCCATAGTAGTTACTTGGAACATTTCACCTGCACCTTCACAGTCACTTCCAGTAATGATAGGGGTGTGTACATATACAAAACCTCTTTCTTGGAAAAACTTATGAATAGCGAAAGAAAGCACACTACGAACTCTGAATACTGCATTAAAAGTATTGGTTCTTGGGCGCAAGTGTGAAACTGTCCTTAAATATTCAAAAGAATGTCTTTTCTTTTGAAGTGGATAATCTAAGTCAGCTTGATTAAAAATTTCAATCTTTTCAGCTTTTAATTCAAAAGGTTGCTTTGCATTTTCTGTTTTTACAACTTGTCCAACTACAATAATAGAAGAACTAATGGATAATTTTCTAACTTCTTCAAAATTAGATAGGGAAGTATCAAAAACCACTTGAACATTTTTGAAAAAGCTTCCATCATTTAATTCAATAAATCCAAAATTCTTAGAATCACGAAGGGTTTTAACCCAACCAGAAACTTGAACAGGGCTTTCAATATGAGCATCTGTATTTCTGTATAAATCTTTTATTAAAACTTGCTTTGTTTCCATATAAAAACTCCTCATATATAAATTTACCCTATTATATAAAAAAATACTAGAAAATTCAATATTTATTTGTCAAAACTTTTCTATTTTGCTCTACGCTAGGAGTAAAAAAATTATGGCGACAAAAAAATACAAAAAACGCAAAACAATTTGTTTTAATTTTTAAAAATGATAAGGAACTTAGTTAAAATTATGTCATAAAAAATGATACATAAGAGCGAATGGAAAAGCAAGTTTTAAGGAAACAAAAACTACTTAGAAAGGGGAGAGAAGCAGATGAAAAAATTAGTTTTATTTATAGAACAGAAAATATATATAAAATATAGAAATCTCAAGGATAGACTATGCCAAAGTATAGCCTGTCCTTTTCGTGTAGAAAAAGAGGTGGTTAATACCGGCTAGGACAAACAAGCAATTAAGAAAACATAAGAAAGGATGAAAAGAAATGAAAGAAAAAAGAAACATGAAAAAAGTATTGATAACAACAGCGTTAGTAACAGCAAGTATGCTAGCAATAGGAGGAACAAGTAGCCAAGCTGCCTTGCAGGCAAATGCCACAACACATGCTGCCGGAAAGACATATACAGGAGCAGCCCTAATCCAAAGTATAAGGCAAATGGAAACAGCAGGACAAACAATGGGATTAACCGAGACTTTGAAAACTGATTTAACACCAAATACCAGTAATAATATCGATGTTCATATGATGAAGACCACTGAATACGGTGCTATGGCTATTTTATCTGCATCCGGATTCGGATATAGCGGAAAATTAGCCGATGCACCTGTAAAGAGCACTACTGGAAATGTAACTGGAGTATACGTAATGGGAACTAGATGGGAGTGGACAGCAGGTGTATGTGATGCAACAACAGTAGGAAAAAATGCAAGATATTACGACTTGTATAAAATCAATGACCAAACAAGCGCCAAGGTCGGAGATGCACTCGGACTCGACACATACACAACTAATCCTGGCTGCTCTGGCTGGCATGGCGCTAGCCGCGCTACCTGGCTCAGCAGTACTAACTCTGGGTTCGTACGTGGCAGTGGCGGTATGTTCTCCTTCACCTATAGCGACTTCTGGACTAGCTTCTACTTCTATGGTCGTGGGGTAGCAGTCGTAGGCACCGGACTTTAGTTTAGCCGTGCGAAGCGTGAGCGAGCCTACGGATAAGCTATACAACGAAGGAAGTAGGAAGTTAAGATAGCTGTAGGCGAGGAACGAGCCGTACAGATATCTTATACTTACACGAGTGGAGTTGGATAAGTAATCGTTCTGTCCTGTGTTCTTTGATGTGAAAACAAGACATGAGAAGAACATCAGAACAACAAAAAATAAAAGAGAAAAAACAAACGAAGAGCCCACAAAGGCTCACCCGAATAGCGAGGGCGTCGACCGAGACTTCTCCGCGACGGCAGAGGTGAAACCACTGCGGTCGTGGAGCGACGAAGAGCGGCGCCGGACAGACTTTGAAATAAATTAAAATAATACAAAAAATGTCGAAAAATATCTAAAAATAGGAAATAAGAAGTTTTATATCATTTTTAGAAAGTTTCACATAAAAAAGTTAATTCTTCTTTTCTTCAAAGGTAAAATACAAGTACTATATTATGTCTAAAATAATATAGAATTTTACCAAAACGGAGGAAAAGAATATGCCTAAAATTGACAATAGACTAGTAACATATCAAAAAATGACTAATCTAATTTATTACTCTAAAAATTTACTAAAGAAATATCCAAAAAGTGAACGATTTGATTTATGTAATGACATCAAAAATGTCTTATATGAAAACTTGAAATATATCGTATACGCATGGAAAGCATATGGAAATAGTGAAAAGTACGATTATTTAAGAAAAGCAGATGTCAACCTTGTCGTTTTAAAGAGTTTTATAACCATATCTTATAAAAGTATGTATATTAATCAAAAAAATTATATGGTTTGGAACGAACAAGTAGATGAAATCGGTAAACTGATTGGAGGTTGGATGAAGTCATGCCAAAAAGAGTAAATAATATATTTGATGAAAAATTAACATTCTCTAATATGTTAGAAGCATATGAAAGGTCAAGAGAAAAAAAGCGTAATCGTAAGGAAGTAATTGTATTTGATTTAAATGCGGTTAGCAATATCATGGAAATATTGAAAACATTACAAAATGAAACTTATCAAGTAGGGAAGTATAGAGAGTTTATCATTTATGAACCAAAGAAAAGACTAATACAATCATTACCTTTCAAAGACAGAGTAGTACAACAATGGTATGTAGAAGAATTTATTAAACCAATATTTGTACCAAAGTTTATTGTTGACTCTTATGCTTGTATCAATGGAAGAGGTGTACATAGTGCAGTTAGAAAATTGAACAAATATATGTATAATTTTTCACAGAAAAATAAAGATTTTTATATCTTAAAATGTGATATTTCTAAATATTTCTACAGTATTAGAAAAGACATTTTATATCGTATTATTGAAAAATATATTAAAGATAAAAAGGTTTTAAGCTTAACTAAAATGCTTATCTATCATAATGATGATCCTGTTGGAATTCCAATTGGAAACTATACTTCGCAATATTTTGCTAATGTATATTTAAATCAATTAGACCATTTTGTGAAAGAAAAACTTCAGGTAAAATATTATGTTAGATATATGGACGATTTTGTATTACTGTTAGAAAATAAGGAACAATGTAAGGAAATATTAGAAAAAATTACAGAATTTTTAACAAAAGAATTAGGTCTAACCTTAAATAAAAAGACAAACTATTTTAAAGCAAAGCAAGGGGTAAGATTTTGTGGATACAAAGTATATGAAAATCGTATTTTGCTATTAAAAGAAAATAAACAAAAGATCAAGAAAAAGATTAAGATATGGAACAAACTATATCATGAAAATAAATTAGACTTAAAAGAAACAGCATTAAAGCTAAATTCTTGGATAGGACATGCTCAAAATGCAGATACCTACCACTTAGTAAAAGAAATGAAGCGAAGATGCGATTGGCTATATGATGAAAAAGAACAAGGAATTATATAACAAAATAAAAACAATATTTGGAAAGGAATGTAAAAAGATGGGATTAAAAAAGAACAAACGGAATATCCTGCCAGGATAAGTTAGTTGTAGCATCTTCGATGCGTACAAATAACTTACGCTGGCAGTGTAAGCCATCTGTAATTGGCAAAGCCTCAACAGCTGGCATAACACTAGTTGCTTTAGTAGTAACCATTGTAGTATTGCTAATACTAGCAGGAATTACAATTAACTATGTATTTAGCGATAATGGTATATTTGCAAAAGCGAGTGAAGCCCAATTTAAGACACGATGGACAGCATACAAAGAACAAGCTGATACCTATGCAACATGGAAAATGGCATCAACCATGAGTAGCAATGTGGATGATATTAATGCAGGAGATACTTTACTAGAATTAATTGATATTGAAGCAGATGGTGTGGATATTCAGCCGGAGGATGTTAACATTCCGATTAGTGATATTGTAAACAATCTTGATTCAAAAGATAAGAAGTATGCAGTAGTTTACCATGGAGAATTATGTTATGTAAAAGATGACAGAAACAAAAATGGTGAAAAAGAAGCCAACTGGTGTGAACAAGTAGGAATACCAGTGTTAGAACTTAAGAAACCATCTAGTATTAATAACCAAAAAGGTGATTATGAATATGTAAACGGTGTATATCTATGTACACCTGTATTAAAAGATAGTTTTAATAAAAACTATACAAGATATGTTAACGAAGTAAATGGAGTTATGCAACCAAAGAATTGGATATTTGATAAAGCAACAGAAGATTGGTATGATTATAGTAAAGGAAAATGGGCAAATATTGTAACTGAAAATTTGGGTATTGAGTGCTATTATACATGGATACCAAGATATTGTTTCAAATTGAATAAGGGAAGCCAAAGAACAGACGTTAAATTAATTGATATTAACAATAATTATAAAGACCCATATACAGATGAAGAGACATCATGGGAAACTCTAAAATCACAAGGATACCAAGTACCAGAAGCCTTTACCTTCAATGGAAAAGCGTTGCCGGGCTATTGGGCAATGAAGTATAATGTAGGAGATGCACCAACTACATCAACCCTATATTATGATATGAAGGTAACTATGGGAGCAATTACTATTTCAAATATTAAATTAACAAATGTAACAGGAGCCACAAAAATAGTTGTTAACTTAAATAGTAAAGAGCAGACAGAGAAAACGATTACAAATGTAGCAGGTATTACTGCATCAACAACAATCCGCTTAGAAAATATGAAATCAGGAGAAAATGTTATTAACCTAACTGCTTTAAATGCAAAAGGTGAAATGGTAGCAAGCTATACAAGAGTATATGGAGCATCATCATCAAATCCACCTGATTTAACTGGATTTGATAAAGATTCTACTTTCTATGTAATGTATGATGAAAACGACAATGAATATAGTACGACTCCAATTAGTGAAGAAGTACCATTTGGTTGGTATAATTATGAAGCAAACCAATGGGCAAATATCGTAGTAAGAAATGAAGGAACAGAAACCTATTACACATGGATACCAAGATACGAGTTCTTTGTAGTTAAAGGAAATGAAAGAACGGAAGTAAGATTTGTTTCAGGAAATAAAGGAGCGACTGATACTAATAGAAGTGGTGTAACATCAGGATATCAAATACCAGAGGCATTTAAATTTAATGGAAAAGAAATTACAGGTTATTGGGCAATGAAATATAATGTAGGAGATAAAGATACCTCTACATTAAATGCAGAAGTAGTAACAACCTCAAGTTCTATTACTATTAAAGGACTAAAGGGTACTACTACAAGTACATCAGGATTAACTTACAATTATTATATTAGTGGAAAACCTAGAGGAAAAACACCGGATAAAACGACAAGGAATGCAGCAGATCAAATTACTTTTGAAGGTTTAACTTCTGGAAAAGAATATTTCATTTTAATTGAGGTAAGAAATGGAAGTAAATATGTGGGAAGTTTAACGAAGCGTGTTAGAACAGCCGAGGCAAATAAACCAGATTTAACAGGATTTAAGCCAGCTAACACCAAATATGTATTATATAATGGAAGTACAGAAACAATTGGCACTAATATTACTAATGATGGAAGCAATATGCCAGCAAATTGGTATAATTATAGCCAAGGAAGATGGGCAAACATTGTAGTTGAAAACAATAGCTTAAAAACATATTATACATGGATACCAAGATATGAGTTTAAACCAGATGGAAATGCAAAAGTACAAAGAAATGATGTTAGATTCCTAACTGGAACATCAGCTGCTGTAACGCCAACCTATCAAGTGCCGGAAGCATTTAAGTTCAACAATAAAGCTTTAACAGGATTTTGGGCAATGAAATACAATGTAGGCGGATAAAGCCATAAAAAGGTGAAGAAAAAATCTTCGCCTTTTTTCTATACAGTATATTGTAACAAAGAGCAAAATAGTGTATAATAAGGCAAATGTGACAAAAAGGAGAGAAACGTATGTATAGAAATCATAATTGTGGAGAATTAAATATTAAAAATGTAGGAGAAGAAGTAATACTTGCAGGCTGGGTACAAAAAATTAGAAATTTAGGTTCTATGGCTTTTATTGATTTGCGTGATCAATTTGGTGTTACTCAGGTTGTTATATCAGCAGATAACAAAGAGATTGATAAAGCTGTATTAGATAATGTGGTAACAGAATGTGTACTTCAAGTAGTAGGAAAGGTAATAGAAAGATCAAACAAAAATGACAAAATTTCTACTGGTGAAATTGAGATAGATGCTAAGAAAATTGAAATTTTAGGAAAGTGCAAAAATGTTTTGCCGTTTGAAGTGAATTCAGAAAAGAACGGAGAAGTAAAAGAAGATTTAAGATTAGAGTATCGTTTTTTAGATTTAAGAAACGATAAGCTTCATAAAACAATATTACTTCGTAGTGAAGTCATAAAAACAATTCGTAAAAAAATGGATGAACTTGGCTTTACAGAAATTCAAACACCAATTTTAGCAAATTCTTCACCTGAGGGTGCAAGAGATTATTTAGTACCAAGCAGATTACATCCGGGAGAATTTTATGCTCTTCCACAAGCACCACAACAATTTAAGCAATTATTAATGGTTTCAGGTTTTGATAAATATTATCAAATTGCACCATGTTTTAGAGATGAAGACCCTAGAGCAGATAGGGCACCGGGAGAGTTCTACCAATTAGATTTTGAAATGAGTTTTGCAGAGCAAGAAGATGTATTAAAAGTATTAGGAGAGGTATTTACGACTGTATTTAAAACCCATACAAACTGGAAAATAGATGAAACTCCTTTCCAAAAGATACCATATTTAGAAGCAATGGAGAAATATGGAAGTGATAAACCAGATTTAAGAAATCCATTAATTATTCAAGATGTAACAGATATTTTTGAACATGTAGATTTCAATAACTTTAAAGATAAGACAGTAAAAGCAATTGTAGTTGAAAATGGAACTGAGCAAGGTAGAAAATTCTTTGACTCTATGACTGAATTTGCTATGCAAGAAGCAGGAGCAAAAGGTTTAGCTTGGCTTAAAGTAGATAATGAAAATGCCATTTCTGGTGGAATTGCAAAGTTTATTACACCTGAAATACAAAAAGAATTAGAAGAAAAAATTGGCATGAAGAAAAATTGTAGTGTATTCTTTATGGCAGATGAGTTAAAAGCAGTTCAAAAAATAGCGGGGGCAGTTCGTATAGAACTTGGAAATCGTCTAGATTTGTTAGAGAAGAATGTATATCGTTTGTGCTATATTGTAGATTTCCCAATGTACGAATTGTCTGATGAAGGAACCATCGACTTTAATCATAACCCATTTTCAATGCCACAAGGTGGAATGGAAGCTTTAATAACAAAAGACACATTAGATATTCTAGCATATCAATATGATGTGGTATGTAATGGATATGAAGTAGCATCAGGAGCGGTAAGAAATCATGATCCAGAGTTAATGGTAAAAGCTTTTGAAATTGCGGGATATAGTGAAGAAGAAGTAGAAACTAGATTTGGTGCATTGTATAATGCCTTTCAATATGGAACACCACCACATGCAGGGGCTGCACCAGGATTAGATAGAATGGTAATGTTAGTAGCAGATAGCAAAAATATTCGTGAAGTAATTGCCTTCCCAAAGAACAAAAAAGCAAGAGATTTATTAATGAGAGCTCCAAGCAAAGTACACCAAAAACAATTAGAGGATGTTCATATTAAAATTGTAGAAGAAAAATAAAATGTACTAGAATTAGTTTAGGACAAAACAAAATTTTGTAAAATGTATTGACTGAAGTATAACAAAATGGTATAATGTAACAGTAGAGAAAATACAAATTTACGAAAGAGGTGGTAATATGTCTAAAAAAGTAGACGAAAAACAAAGCCTAGAAGAACTAATTGAAGAAGTAAAAGAACTATTAAATGAAGTAAGAAATCAGCAAACAAACGCAAAGCAAGAAATGGAAAGACATCACAAAGTCACTATGAGAAAGCTAGACAAGTTAAGAGAATTTGAAGAGATTGCAGATATGACAAATATTGTATTTGAAAAGAGATTTTCTAATATTGAACAAGCATTAGTAAAAATGCTTAGTAAATAGTAGGACTAGAGGAGTTAACTCCTCTAGCTTTTTTCTTATAGCAGATATGTCGAAATTTGTCATACGATTTTTCTTGCAAACTAAGAAAAAGTGATTTAGAATAACAATATTATATTCTTAGCCGAAAGGCGACATGATTTTTATCTTAATATGTTTATAAGCCATAAAGTTTTATTTTCAAAGGATTTTTATATCATATCAATTCTGAAAGTTTACCCAAATGAAAGATATGTATTAGTTATAAAGCCTTTTGCCTATCAATATAAAATTTTGTATTATTTGGAGGTAATATATGTTACAAAAAAGTGAGAAAAAAGGAATGCTACAAGTAAAAAACGATGTAGTATTTCAAGCCTTGTTTGGAAGAGGAAGAGAAAATATCACAAAAGCAATGCTAGAAAATATTTTGAAGATTAAAATACATAAGTTAGATTTAGATAAGGGCAAAGACTTATTCAATGAAAATAAGGATGATAAAAATGGAAGGGTAGATTTAAGAGCAATTATTAATGATAACATAGAATGTGATATCGAATTGCAATTATCTACTCATGACAAGATGATAGAGCGTTTTTTATACTATTGGGCCAAAATGTATGTTGCCAATTTGAAAATAGGAGAAAAATATCAAGGGCTTAGAAAAACAATTAGTATTATTATAGTAGATGATGAAATAAAACAATTTAGAGGAATACATAAAGCACATACAAAATGGCAATTAAGAGAAGAAAAGTACAAAGATGTAATATTGACAAGTTTTTGTGAAATAAGTATAATTGAACTACCAAGAGCAATAAAGGAGTATCAAGAAAATAAACAAGATGGAATGCTACAATGGATGATGTTTTTAGATAATCCTGAGAATAAGGAGGTAGACCAAATTATGGAAGAAAATGCAGAAATTAAAGAAGCAAAAGAAGAATTAGATAAGATTAGTCAAGATGATTTATTAAGGAGAATGGCTTTAAAGGCTGATTTAGCCAAAAGAGACCAGGAACAATTGGTGTACGAAGCAGAAAGAGATGGAAAAGAGAAAGGTAAAATAGAAGGCAAAAAGGAAGGAAAAATAGAAACAGCTAAAAAATTATTAGAAGAAGGAATTTCACTAGAAGTTATTATGAAAGCAACAGGACTAACAAAAGATGAAATTATGGAAGAAGCGAATTGAGTTTAATCTACTAATATAGAAAAGTATTAAGAATATATCTATTCATAGATATATTCTTAATTTACTTGCTAAAAATAGCAACTTGTGGTATAACTATTTTGAGAAAAAGGAGAAAATAAATTTACTATGCAAAATATTAAAGACTACAACTTAGACGAATTAAAACAAGAACTTATTTCTTTAGGGGAAAAGCCATATAGGGCAGAGCAAATTTTTAATTGGCTCTATATTGAAAAAGTAAAAGCATTTGATGAAATGACTAATATTTCTTTAGAGTTGAGAGAAAAGTTAAAACAAAATTATACAATGTGCAATTTTGAGATCTTAAGAAAACAAGAATCTTTAGATGGTACAAAAAAATATTTATTTGACATATTAGATGGCAATGCAATTGAAACAGTACTTATGGAATATCATCATGGCAAAACCATTTGTGTATCTTCTCAAATTGGTTGTAGAATGGGATGCAAATTTTGTGCATCAACAGGAATTGCTTTTGTCAGAAATTTAACCTCAGGAGAAATAGTAGAGCAAATCTTGGCAGTGGAACAAGATATTGGAGAGCATATTTCTAATATTGTATTTATGGGAATAGGGGAGCCTTTTGACAATTATGATAATGTGATGCATGCAATTCGTATTATCAATAACCAAAGAGGATTCAATATTGGGGCAAGACATATTAGTATTTCAACATCAGGTTTAGTTCCTCGTATCTATGATTTTGCAAATGAAGAATTACAATGTACACTATCTATTTCATTACATGCAACAACAGACGAAAAGAGAAGTCAAATGATGCCAGTAAACAACCTATATCCATTAAAAGAACTAATGCAAGCATGCAAAGACTATATTGCTAAAACCAATAAACGTATTTCTTTTGAGTATGCATTAGCAAAAGATAATAACGATAATTTAGAAGATGCAAAAGCTTTAGTACAATTATTAAAAGGAATGATTTGTCATGTTAACCTCATTCCAATTAACAAAATTGAAAATGGAAAATTTGTAAAAAGTAGTAATGAAAATATTATAAAGTTTAGAGACTATTTAAATGACCATGGAATAGTAGCAACAATTAGAAGAGAACTAGGAAGTGACATTGATGCTGCTTGTGGTCAGCTAAGAAGAAAGAATTTAAAATAACAGGAGGAAAAGATATATGGTAGGTTTTGCTAGTTCAGATATTGGCAAAGCAAGAGAAATAAATCAAGATTATTATTCTATTCCAAAACCAGAAGATAGCTTGCAACTCTTTATTCTAGCAGATGGAATGGGAGGATATAATGGAGGAGAAATAGCAAGTAGCTTAGCAACTGCTTCTGCAAAAAGTTATATAGAAAATAATTTTGATAAGATAGAACACAATAAAGAAGCAATTTTAGAACTAATAAAAAATGCAATAGAGTATGCCAATATGGTGGTTTTTGAAAAATCAAAACAAGAACCAAATTTAGAAGGAATGGGTACTACTTTAGACATTTGCTTCATATATAATAATAAAGTGTATGTGGGACACGTTGGTGATAGTAGAATTTATCGTATTAGAGGAGAGGTCATTCGAAAACTAACCAAAGACCATAGTTATGTGCAACAGTTAGTCGAAGATGGCAAAATAACAAGGCAAGAAGCAGAGCACCACCCTAAAAAGAATATGCTATTAAAAGCACTTGGGTGTACTGCCTATGTAGAACCAGATGTAAGAGCAAGAAATATGGAAACAGGGGACATTTTATTAATGTGTTCAGATGGACTAACCAATATGGTAGAAGAAAAACAAATTTATCAAGTGGTAAAGGAAAATCCAGAAACAGCTACTCAAATGCTAGTAGACTTGGCAAATCAAGCTGGTGGATATGATAATATCACAGTGGTAATAATAAAATAGGGGAGAGAATAACAGATGAATTTAGTTGGTAAAGTAATAGGAAATCGTTATGAAATTCTAGAAAAAATTGGAGAAGGCGGTATGGCAACAGTTTATAAAGCAAGATGTAATATCTTAAAACGTTATGTTGCTGTAAAAGTCTTAAGAGATGAATTTACAACAGATGAAGAATTTATAAAAAGATTTAATTCAGAAGCACAATCAGCAGCAAGCTTAACTCATCCAAATATTGTATCCATTTATGATGTAGGACAAGAAGAGAATGTCTACTATATTGTCATGGAATTAGTGCAAGGAAAAACATTAAAAGAAATCATTAATGAAGATGGTGTGCTTCCTTGGAAATGGTCTGTTAATATTGCAATACAAGTAGCATCTGCTTTAGAAATGGCACACAGAAATAATATTGTACATAGAGATATCAAACCACATAATATTATTATCACAGAAGAAGGAATTGCAAAAGTAACAGATTTTGGAATTGCAAAAGCAGTTTCTAATTCTACAATTACAGCATTTGGAACAACCATTGGTTCAGTTCATTATTTCTCACCAGAACATGCACGTGGTGGATATACAGATGCCAAATCAGACATCTACTCTTTAGGTGTTGTGATGTATGAAATGCTAACAGGTAGAGTTCCATTTGATGCAGATACACCAGTATCTATTGCATTAAAACATATGCAAGAAAAACCAGTAGAGCCAATCAAACTAAATCCTTCTATTCCTTTAGCGATTAATAAGATTATTATGAAAGCAATGGAAAAAGATATTAGTTTAAGGTATCAATCAGCAACAGAAATGTTAAAAGATTTAAGTATGTCATTAAAAGACCCAGAAGGGAATTTTGTAAAAAGAAATAGTGAAACAATGCAATATACGCAAAGAATTCCTAGTTTAAATGAGGAAATGGAGGAAGGAAAGACGAGAAAGACAACAGAGAAAAAGAAAAAAGGATTAGCAAAATATTTTGAAGAGCACCCTACCGCCAAGAAGGTATGGATTACAGTGATTGCGATTGCAATTGTTGCTTTAATTCCATTGATTGGATATTTAGCTACGAAATTGATTTTAGATGGTGGAAAAGCACCACAAGTAGCGCTAAAAGATGTGAAGAATATGACAGTTGATGAAGCAAAAGCAGCATATAAAAATGATAAGGTAAATATTGAAATAGAAGAAGTACATGATAAGGAAGTAGAAGAAGGAAAGATTATTTCACAAGAGCCACCATATAGCGAAGGAAAAACCGTAGATGAGAATTCTACTATCAAATTTATTGTCAGTTTAGGCACTGAAAAAGTAGAAATGAAAAAAGTAGTGGGAATGAAATTTGATGAAGCAAAAGAATTGCTAGAAGGATTAGAGTTAGAAGTAGAAAAAATAGAAGAAACTAGCAAAACAATTGAAAAAGACTATGTTACGAAACAAGATCCAGAAGAAGGAGAAGAACTAAAAACAGGTGATAAAGTAAAAGTTTATGTTAGCATTGGAACAGGAATTAAAAAGATAAATGTTCCATATGTCATTGGAGAAACAGAAAGTAGTGCTAAAAAGAAATTATCTGATTTAGAAGTAACTGTAGTATATGAAGAAGATACAACAAAAGTAAATGGAAAAGTTTTAAAACAAAGTATTGATGCAGGAGAAAGTGTTGACGAAGGAACAAAAATAACAATCACAGTTAACCGTATTGAAGCAATTAAGTCAGGAACTATTAAATTAAACTTAAAATCTCTATTGGGTGCAGATAGTACCATTGATACAGATCCAGAAACTGGTGCTGAAATTAACCCAACAGTAAGCTTAAGAATTCAAGTTGGAGATGATAACGTATATAGAGATACTGTACGCAAAGATAGTACAGATATTAGTGCAACAGCTTCAGGCAAAGGAACTGTTACAATAAAAGTATTTGTAGATGAAATAAAGAAAAAAGAAGTACAATTTGATTTGTCAGTAGAAAATCCAGTGTTAGTAATTGATTAATTTTTAATAGGAGAAATTTTAATTGAAACGATTACCCCCTTAGCAATTACAACGTTTGCCTTTGCGGACGCATACCATCAAATGCACAAAAAAATCGAATACTTCGATTTTTTGCGCAAATATAGGATGGATGCGACAGGCGTTCGGCTAAAGCCTCACCTTGCGCAGGCTACACTTTTGTAATTGCTAAAGGGGTAATTGTAAAAATAAAATTTATAATAAAATGGAGGAAGAAAAATGGTAGAAGTTTCAGCATCACTTTTAAGTATGAAGAGCGAAAATACAATACAAAACTTATATAATTTGGAGACAGCAAAAATAGACTATTTTCACATTGATGTTATGGATGGAGAATTTGTGGAGAATAACACTGTAAGTAAGATGACAGAATACTGTGAGTATTTAAGTAGTATTTCTAATTTGCCATTAGATGTTCATTTAATGGTGAAAGATGTACCAAGTTATATTTCCAGTTTCTTAGTATTTGAACCTAATATTATAACTTTCCATTTAGAAGCAGCTAGAGATAAAGAGCAAGTAATGGAATGGATAAAGTTGATAAAAGATAACAATGTGAGAGTTGGAATTTCAGTAAAGCCAGACACAAAAATTGAAGAAGTAGCAGAGTTTTTACCATTTGTTCATTTGGTATTAGTAATGACAGTAGAGCCGGGAAAAGGTGGTCAAGAATTAATTCCCAAGACAATAGAGAAGATACGAGCATTAAAAAAATATGTGCAAGACAAGCAAATAGAAGTGGATATTGAAGCAGATGGTGGAATTAATTTAGATACAGTAGCTTATGTGAAAGAAGCGGGGGCAGATATGATTGTTGCAGGAAGTGCGATTACAGGTTCGGATAATTATGCTGAGGTTGTGGAGAAACTAAAAAAATAAGCTTAATAAATATAATAAATTAGCTTTAATAGAACATATTATTTCGTTGTACGCCTTCCTAATAGAATGCAAATGATTTAACTAAAAAGCAGGTCACTTTTTAGTTAAATCATAGCATTTTATAAGTCAGTTGTATTCGGAGTCGCAAGTTAACACTTGCGACTACTCGCCACTTCATAACATTGTTCTATTAAAGCTAATTATATAGTATATTTGGAAAAGAATTAAAGTATTAATTCTTTTCTTTCGCTTTCATAAAGCTTGTCAAGAATATTCCCAATCCAACTACATGAATAAATAAAGACACATAGGTACCTAGAATAGGAACAAGTTTTGCTATCCATAATACAACAGCAGATAAGAAAGCAAATAAAATAAGTTTTCCTTTTGAAGTAACATTCCATTTATCCGCAAGAGATTTAGCAATTGCCAAGCTGAAAATAGAAAGACTAATCGCTAAAATTAAGCCATATAGTACAGCAAGGACAACGGCTAAAGATGTTAAGAAGCCAGTGAATAATAGTAATATAGCTAATACAGGAACTAATACAAATGCTAATACGCCAATTCCGCTACTTAGGAATGGTCTTTTCATTAAAGCATAATTTACTTTTTCGATAAACTTAGGTGCTAAGAAAACAGCAAGCAAAATTACAACAATAGCAAGTGACATGTCAGAGATAAATTGTTTTACATATTTTAAAATAATTTCACCCGTAGTAGCAGTATGTACTTGATATGGTGTGTATGTTACACTTCCCATAATTGCTTTTTCAGGGAAAGTGAATTCTTTGTCACTCGTATAATGCAGATTTCCACCAATGATATCTTTAGCGTTATCTGCCATTAAAATACTATCGACAAAAAGAAAAGCGTCTTTTTTAATAGAACCATATAATTTAGCAGTAGCTACGAAAAGTCTGATATCACGATTAATATAGGCAGAGTCTGTTAATTCAAAGTCTTGACCTAAAAAATAGATATCATAATTAACTTTTCCTTTTACAGTCATATCATTAGCAAAAGCAAAAATATTCCCGTGAACAGTAGCAGACTCATCAATGGTTAAAGATTTGGCTAAGAGAAAGACATCTCCTAAAACTTCCCCTTTAATGGTAACAGTAGAGCCAAAAGCAAAAACATTGCCATTTACTGCATCATTAACTACAACATCTTGACCGCCTAAGTAAAGGTCAGTATTAAATACTTTTATTGTTTCATTTTTAGTACTTTTAACTGATTGATTATTACTTGCTATACAAAGAGGAGAAAGAAATAAGAAAAAAGCAAGCATCAAAATTATGAATTTATAGATTCGTTTCATAAATAAAAAACCTCCTTATGTATTTTTGATAACTATATACCAAAAAAGTAAGGAAGTCAAATAGAAAACCCTTATTTTGCTTGCAAACTAGGATGACTTGGATTCGTCTTGGGAGTGAAATAAGCACAATCCGTATGAGATGTCATTTTCTTTTGATTAATATTTTCAAAAGAACAGTTGCCATCTTTTTGATATTTGCAATTCTCAGAACAATTAATATTAGTCAAAATCATCACCTTCTATTATGTAGTATAAGAAAAACAGACAAAAATATACATCATTTTTACTGGGTTTTTCTTTATTCTAGGAGATTACACTTTCATTGTGTAATCGACGTAGAAGAAAGTTATAACGGATATTACAATTTCTTAATGATTTTATCATTTAGAAATTGTTAATCTGTATTGACATAAATGATGAAGTGGACATTTTTCACATTGAGGATTTTGTGATTTACAAATATTTCTACCATGCCAAATCAAAATATGATTAGCATCTTTCCAATATTCTTTTGGAATTATTTTCAATAAATCTTGCTCAATTTTTTCAGGTTCACTTTGTTTAGAAAAACCAATACGATTAGAAATTCTTTTGGCATGTGTATCAACTGCAATTCCTTGTGGGTTATTAAATGCTTCTAACATAACAACATTAGCACTTTTTCTACCAACACCGGGAATAGACATTAGTTCGTTCATTGTTTGAGGAACTTCACCATGAAAATCTTTTAAAATTTTCTGAGAAGCGAGTTTCATATTTTTTGCTTTATTACGATAAAAACCACAAGAATGAATAAGATTCTCTATTTGTTCTAATGGCATATCTGCAAAGTCTTGTGGAGTATGATATTTAGGAAAAAAGGTTTTAGTTACAATATTTACTCTTTCATCTGTGCATTGAGCAGAAAGCATAACAGCTATCATCATCTCAAAAGGACTATTAAAGTCTAAGCTACATTTAGCATCAGGATATTCTTTTTTTAGTATTTCAAATATTTCAATTACTTGTTCTTTTTTCATGTTATTTTGTACCTTTCCCATATTTAAAGTTTGATAATAGTATAACAGTTTCAAAATAAAAAATCAAATAGAAGAGAACATAAATAGGTAACCGATAACGAAATAAGGAATATAATATTAGAAAAGGGATAGGAGGATAAAATAGATATGTTATGTGCATTAAAAAAGACCCTAGGGGTATGTTTGATAGGATTAGGGCTTGGGATTTTACTTGTTTTATTACTTCCTATATCAGGTTGGCTATTTGCTATAGGAATTGCTGTTGTAGCTATTGGCCTTGCATGGCTATCTTGCAAATGAAAAAATGAAATGTAAAAGTATTTTGGAAAAAGGAGAGTGAAAGGGTATGACAATCGTTGTAAAGAAAGTTCCGAAGTGTTTAAGGGGAATTGTAAAACTCTTATTTGGAATTAAAGAAAAATAGTACATAAAATATGTATGTTTTTAAATAACAAGAAAAGAGGCTATTGATATAATAGTCTCATTTTATTTCTTATTTAAATTATTCATGGTAAAAATTTAAGCTCTAACAACTTTTCCAGAACGTAAACATTTTGAACAAGCATGGATTGTTTTTGATTGACCATCAACAACAGCTTTTACTCTTCTTAGATTTGGCTTAAATGTTCTAGTTGCTCTTCTACTAACATGAGAACGAGCAATACTAATTTTATTTCCATGAGATAATGTTTTTCCACAAATATCACATTTTGCCATTGAACTGCACCTCCTATGTGAAATCTTAAATCGACTATTTATTATATTAACATACAATGCGAAAAAATACAAGGATTTTAACAAAAATAGTTTAGATTTTATAGCCAATATATTTGAATAGTAATTATTTCTTGCTTAATTGATTAAATCTTTAATAACTTCACCTGCTAAAATTAGTCCTGCCACAGAAGGTACAAAGCTAATACTAGCAGGTGTTTGCTTATATTCCTCATCAAAACGATGGGGAATTTCTTTGGAATATACTACTTTTAAATGGGATATTCCACGTTCCTTTAGTTCTTTTCTCATGACTTTGGCAAGAGGGCACACCGATGTCTTTGTAATATCAGCAACTTCAAACTGAGTAGGGTCTAGCTTATTTCCTGTTCCCATACAAGAAATAATAGGAATATGTCTTGTATTTGCTTCCTCAACTAGAGAAAGTTTAGAACTTACTGTATCAATAGCATCTACGATATAGTCATAGGAAGTAGAGAAAAGTTCGTCAGTCTTTCTACTATCATAAAAAGTTTGATAGGTGGTAATTACTAAATTAGGATTAATTTTTAATAATCTTTCTTTTGCAACGTCTACTTTAGGCATATTAACAGTTGTAGTATCAGCAATTAATTGACGGTTGATATTGGTAATATCAATAACATCCTTATCCACTAAAGTAAGATGCCCAATACCACTACGAGCAAGTGCTTCAATAGTATAAGAGCCAACACCACCTAAGCCAAAAACTGCGATATGAGCATTTTTTAACTTTTCTATATTTTCTTTTCCAATTAAATATTCTGTACGATTTAACCAATTCTCCATTATATGAACTCCTTTAACAGGCTAAATTATATCATTAATATAAATAAGGGTCAATATACACAAACAAGAATTTGTAAAATACTTGACTTTGTTTTTTTCTTTGTGATAAAATAGGCAAAGAATAAAATAGAAAACAAACGAGGAGAAAATTATGTTAGCATATGTAAAAGGAACTTTAGAAATTAAAACAAAGGGATATATTGTAGTAGAAACAGGCGGGATAGGATACAAAATATTTATGCCAGAATCTACAATTGAGAAACTAGGAGCAATAGGAGAGCAAATTAAAATTTTTACTTTTATGAGAGTAAGAGAAGATGATGTTAGTTTATATGGCTTTATTACTAATGAAGAATTAAGAATGTTTGAACTTTTATTAAGTGTTAGTGGAATAGGGGCAAAAGGAGCGTTAACGATTTTGTCTAATATAACACCATCACAGTTTGCATTAGCAGTAATAGCAAATGATGTAGGATGCCTAAAAAAATTACCGGGAATAGGTCCTAAAACAGCACAAAGAACAATTCTAGAATTAAAGGATAAATTAAAGAAAGAACAAGAAATTGCAGTATCAACAGAAGAAGAGGAAAACTCTTTCCAAGAGGCAATTTTAGAAGACGAAAAAGTATCAGAAGCAGTAAGTGCATTGCAAGTGTTAGGATATAGTAGGAAAGAAATAGCAGGGGCATTAGAAAAAATGGATATGAAATCTTTAAGTGTAGAAGATATTATTCGAAAGGGATTAGGGAACCTAGCAAAAGGAGTATAGATTATGGATTTAAGTAAGCCATTAGCTTATAGAATGAGCCCTAAAACGTTAGAGGACTATGTAGGGCAAGAGCATATATTAGGAAAAGATAAAGTTCTATATCGTACAATCAAGGCAGATAGGCTATCTAGTATTATTCTATGGGGGCCTCCGGGGTGTGGGAAAACATCTCTTGCGAGAGTAATTAGTAATACTACTAAATATAAGTTTATTAAGATTAATGCAGTAACTTCAGGTGTATCTGATATTAAGAATGCAGTGGAAACAGCACAAAATGCATTATTAAATCCATCGGGGAAATGTATTTTGTTTATCGATGAGATACATCGCTTTAATAAATTACAACAAGATGCGCTTCTTCCTTTTGTAGAGAATGGAACTGTTATTTTAATTGGTGCCACAACTGAAAATCCATATTTTGAAGTTAACAAAGCCTTGATTTCAAGGTCTATGGTATTTCATTTGCAACCATTAACAGATGAAGATATTTTTCAAGTACTGAAGAAGGCTTTAACGTCAACAGAAGGCTTAGCAAGTTATACTATTGAAGTAGAAGATAGTACGCTCAAAAAACTAGCGCAGACTTCTAATGGAGATGTAAGAACAGCTTTAAATGGATTAGAGGTAGCAGTACTTACCACTCAGATGGATGATAAAGGCGTTATTGTGTTAACTGATGAAATAGTCAAAGAATGTGTACAGACTAGAAAAGCAGTTTTTGATAAAAGTGGAGATAGCCACTATGATAATATTAGTGCATTTATTAAATCCATGCGTGGAACAGACCCTGATGCAGCACTATTTTATTTAGCAAGAGCATTAAATGCAGGGGAAGACCCAGTATTTATGGCCAGAAGAATTGTGATTGCAGCAGCAGAAGACGTAGGAATGGCAAATCCAAATGCACTAGTCATAGCAACTTCAGCGATGCAAGCAGTGACTATGGTAGGAATGCCAGAAGCAAGAATTATTTTAGCAGAGGCGGCAGTATATGTAGCGACTTCTAAAAAATCAAATGCTTCATATTTAGGAATTAATAGAGCATTAGAAGATGTAGCAAATAAAGATACAGGTACTATTCCAATGCACATACGTAATGCACCGGCGGAGGGAATGGCAAAAGAAGGATATGGAGTAGGATACAAATATCCACATGATTATCCAGGACACTTTGTGGAACAGCAGTATTTACCAGATAAGATGATAGGGATAAAATATTATATTCCTGATGATACAGTAGAATGTGAATGATTATTTTATCACTTTAGCGATTAGAAATAGAAAGAAGAGACACTAGCTTTTACACTAGCGCCTCTTCTTTTTATTCCTTTCACACAATGTGCGAAAGAGTAGGAGCATTAGTCAATACTTTCACCCAATTCCCCGTCGGGAGAAGTAAGGTCTCCAGATTCCAAAGGCATGCTGGCACCTTTCAACTGACGATAGGAAGTGGCTTTCCTTCCGGGGACTTTGCCAAGGGCTTTGTCGCGGTCAGAAAACTTGGTTTGCGGGCGATAACGCCGGTCTTTGGTGGTATGCCCATCTTTTTTAGCGGGATACATGTGAGCGGGACCAGAATCAGTTATAGCAAAACGGCTATGAGCGTCCTCGTGTTCACAACTGTCCTCAGGCTCGTGAGTAGCAGAATCTACGTCTACTACGTGCTCCTCGGCAGTATCGCTACTGGGGAGAAGAGCTTCCTGCTCGCCAGAGGAAAGCAGGGCGGCCTGCTCAGCACGGTACTCAGCCCACATGGAGTCCTCCTGCTGAGCGATGAGGCGTTCTTCGGCGATACGCCTTCCGAAAGCTACATCAGCAAGACGCTTTTGGGCAGTTACTTTAGTAGCCTCCCCGCAAAGGACATTGGCGTGCCTCCGATTTGCTTTACTATTGAAACTCATGAATATTGCTCCTTTCAATGAGATATAAGTAATATTATAGCACCATACAATGGAAGAGTCAATACTAAAAGACAAGCAAAAAGCCAACTTCCTTGAGAAAATTGGCTTTGCTTTAAATTATTCTGATTTCTTTTTATCTTTAAAGATTTCTGCAGCAGAACCTAAACTACTTAAAGCTTTCGTTGCTTCAAAAGGTATAAATATCTTGTTAGCTTCGCCTTGAGCCACTTCTTTTAATGCTTCTAAAGATTTTAATTGTACTAGTTTTTCACTAGGATTTGATTTCATCATAGCATCATATACTAAATGAATTTCTTCAGCTTTTGCTTCAGCTACTTTCTTAATGGCTTCAGCTTCACCAGTTGCACGTCTTATTTTTGATTCCTTATCAGCTTCAGCTTCTAGAATAGCTGCTTCTTTTTTACCTTCAGCAAGAGTGATAGCAGATTGTCTTTCACCTTCAGCTTGAAGAATTAAAGCTCTTTTATTTCTTTCTGCATTCATTTGTTTTTCCATAGCATCACGAATGTCAGCAGGTGGAGTAATATCTTTAATTTCAACTCTATCTACTTTACAACCCCATTGGTCAGTTGCTTCATCTAAGATAACTCTTAATTTATCATTGATAGCATCACGAGAACTAAATGTATCATCTAAGTCCATTTTACCAACAATATCACGAATAGTTGTAATTGCTAAATATTCAATACCTTTCTTTAAACTCTGAATTTCATAAACTGCTTTAGCAGGGTCTGTTACTCTATAGAATACTACTGTATCAATAGTAATAGTAACATTGTCTTGTGTAATAACACCTTGTGGTGGAATATCCATGGTTTGTTGTTTTAAACTTACCACGCTACGAACATGGTCAACAAATGGAATAATAATGGTAAGACCAGCATCAGCTACTTTATGAAACTTACCAAGTCTTTCTATAATGTATACTTCTGATTGTTTTACTATTTTAATTGTGTTAAATGCAATAATTAAAATAATAACTAATAGGACTAATAAAATCCACATAAAATTTTCCTCCTTTTATTTTATAAAATATTAATAACATAAATTAAACATTTTCTTCTACAGGTTTTGAAGTTTTAGCAGATACAACAGCTTTTACACCATCAATTGCTAATACAAAAACCTCTGTATCTTTGGCAATAATTTCTTCATTTTGACATTTGGCAGACCAAACTTGACCATCTACTTTAATCTGTCCTGTACTTTGGGTAGAATTGATGTCTTGTAAGACAATTGCTTTTTTACCAACAATAGAGAAGGCATTCGTTACTATTGTTTTACTTTTTTGGTTAAGTTTTCTAGCAAGTGGTCTAGTAAAGAAAATGAACACAGCAGAAGAAATAACAAATACAGTAGTTTGAACAATAATATTGTCAGTAAAGAAACTAGTAATCATGCCACAGAAACTACCAACACTTAACCAAATAACTAAAAATCCTGGAGTGATAATTTCTGCAACGGCAAAAATGCCAATTAAAAGTAACCAAATTGTCCACATAGAAATAAATCTCCTTTTTATTAATTTGCAATTTATATTATACTATATTCTAGAACAAATTGGAATATGTTTTGCAAAAAAAATGTCGAGAATTTAACTAAGGATTTGTTGTGAAAAGCTGAATTTTATGATATAAAGTTATTAAAAATCATTTGGAGAAAAACATGGAAAAAAATAATTATTATTATACTTTTAAAAAGATTATAAGAGAATGCAATGTAACTAATACCTATAAAATGGCTTGGGCGAAAGCGATTGTTGAGATAGCTTGTGAAAGTACACCAACCCAAGAAGTTACTACAATATATTTAAAAGATATAGCAGAAAAAATGATGAAATATTACTGGAATCAAACTATATTTTTTAATTTAGTACAAGGAAGCAATTTGCAAGAAACACCATTAATTGTACAGCATGTTAAAGAATTAATAAAAAAGTATTATGATAGTAGACAGACTAAAAAACCAGAAAGGTTTGAGAGAATAGAAGAATATTTAAAAAGTAATATGGAAAAGGAATATGCTCAATGTCTAATTCAAGTAACCAAGACATTAAAAGCAGATGTAAGTTGGAGATTTACTGTGATAAGAGGAGAAAATAATAATGGAATATATCAATACAAAAAAGGTGACAAAAAACTAGAGATACTAACAGAGAACTTAAAGACATTGCAAGAAAACTGTGAAGATTTATTTGACTTAATTAATTATAGATGGGGAATGATATTAGAAACCTTTAATACTGCACCAAGAATTAATAAAAAGGTAAAAATTATAGACGAACAGGCGATAAAAAGAAATTCTTTATCAAAATTTAAGAAATATTTAGATGTAGAAAATCCAACAAGAAAGTGTTTTTTATGTGGAAAAGAGATTAAAGAGGAAGAGCTAAGCATAGATCATGTTGTTCCTTGGTCATATTTATATTCAGACGATTTATGGAATTTAGTGTATGTGCATAAATCATGCAATTCGACTAAAAACAATGTAATACCATTAGAAGTTGAAATTATTAAGTTAGAAGAAAGAAACAAGGAGATGTTACAAAAATTAAAGAAACAAGGAAAACAAGATAAGATAATGGATGAACTAGAATTAGCAATTGAAAAAAATTATGTAAGAAAATTTTGGATAGGTTGCAAAAGTTAAGAAAAAATCTTGCTTTTCTTATAGAAACATGTTAAAATATTTGAGAAAATAAAAAAACAAGAAAAAAGCAAAGTAAGTAAAAGAAACTTTGAAACAGAGAGATAAACCATTGGTTGAGAGTTTATTATCATAACTTTTATTGAAATTTCACTTTTTTAGGACTTTTTTTGAAATGCCAAAGTAGGAAAAAGCGTTAGCCACGTTATAGCTATAATGAGATTAGTAAATAAAAACTAATAAAATTAGGTGGTACCACGAGTTATTCGTCCTAAATAAGGATGGAATAACTCGTTTTTGTCAGTTTTGGGGACACACCTTAAAATAGAAGGAGGAAAACAAATGCAAGAGCAAATTTCACAAATTAAAGAAAAGGCTTTAGAGGCAATTCAAAATGCAAAAGATGCCAAAGAGCTAGATGAAGTAAGAGTACAGTATTTAGGAAAAAAAGGAGAACTTACTTTAATTCTAAGAAGTATGGGAGGTCTTAGTCCAGAAGAAAGACCAGTTGTAGGAAGTCTAGTAAATCAAGTAAGAGATGAACTTGAAGCCAAGATTGAAGAAGGAGAAAAGAGCTTTGCTAATAAGGTGATTGAAGAACGACTAGCTACAGAAAACATAGATGTAACAGAGCCAAGCAAAAAGATGACGTTAGGAAGTGTACATCCAATTACACAAGTAGTGAATGATGTAAAAGAGATTTTTATTGGCATGGGATATCAAATTGCAGATGGACCAGAGGTAGAACTTGCAACATACAATTTTGACAAATTAAATACACCACCAGATCACCCCGCAAGAGACGTACAAGATACTTTTTATGTCACAGATGACATTGTACTTCGTTCTCAAACATCACCAGTGCAAGCAAGAGTCATGGAAACACAAAAACCACCAATCAAGGTTATTTGTCCAGGTGCTGTGTATCGTTCAGATAGTGTAGATGCTACCCATTCACCAGTATTCCATCAAATTGAAGGGTTAGTAATTGATAAAAATATTTCCATGGCAGATTTAAAAGGAACTTTGGAAATGTTTGCTAAGAAGTGTTTAGGAGAAAAAACGCAAATTAGATTTAGACCACATCATTTCCCATTTACAGAGCCAAGCGCAGAAGCAGATGTATCATGTTTCGTATGTGGAGGAAAAGGTTGTAGAGTATGCAAAGGAGAAGGTTGGATAGAACTTTTAGGATGTGGAATGGTACATCCTAATGTACTTCGCAATTGCAACATTGATCCAGAAGAATATTCGGGATTTGCCTTTGGTTTTGGAGTAGAAAGAATAGCCATGGCAAAGTTTGGCATTGATGATATGCGTTTATTATATGAAAATGATGTAAGATTTTTAAAACAGTTTTAGGAGGAAAGTAAATGAAAGCAAGTATTGAATGGTTAAAAGAATATTCAGATATCAATGTAAGCCCCAAAGAACTAGGTGATATTTTAACAATGACTGGTTCTAAGGTAGAGACTATAGAGGAACAAGGTGGAGATATTCAAAATGTAGTAGTAGGAAAGATTTTGGAGATTAAACCACATTTGAATTCTGACCATATGGTAGTGACAAAAGTAGATGTAGGAAATGGAGAAGTTGTGCAAATTGTAACAGGAGCAAATAACATTCATGAAAACGACATTGTTCCAATTGCCAAAGATGGCTCGAACTTACCGGGGGGAGTGCAAATTAAAACCGGTAAATTAAGAGGAGTAGATTCCTGTGGTATGATGTGCTCTGTAGGAGAACTAGGGTTAGATATCCATAATTATCCAAATCAAATTGAGGATGGAATTATGATTTTATCTTCAGAGCAAAACAAGAAAATAGGGAAAAATGAAGAATTAGAGAAAAGTTTGGGAAAAGAAATTAAAGAAGTGTTGGGTCTAAATCAAACGATTATTGATTTTGAAATTACGCCGAATAGACCAGATTGTTTATCAATTGAAGGCTTAGGAAGAGAAACTGCAGTGTCTTTAAAAGAAACTTTCAAAAATCCACGTAAGAATTTAGAAGAAATGAAAGTGCCTGATAAAGAGAATATTGAAGGATTAACGGTTAGCATTGAAGCACCAGACCTTTGCTATAGATATATTGCCAGAGTAGTGAAAAATGTAAAGATTGGTCCATCTCCAGATTGGATGGTAAAAAGATTAAATGCCTGTGGAGTAAGAAGTATCAATAATATTGTAGATATTACAAACTATGTTATGCTTGAATTAGGGCAACCAATGCATGCTTTTGATATTAACTCTATTGATGGAAAACATATTACAGTAAGACGAGCTAAATCAAATGAAAAAATTATAACACTAGATGACCAAGAAAGAAATCTAGATGAAACGATGCTTGTCATAGCTGATGAAAAGAAGCCAGTAGCAATCGCAGGTGTGATGGGTGGTCAAAATTCTGAAATAGAAGGTGATACACAAACTGTTGTATTTGAATCAGCAGTATTCTATGGAGGAAGTGTAAGAAAAACAGCTAAAGCAGTTGGTTTAAGAACAGAGGCATCGGCGCGTTATGAGAAGGGATTATCACCTGAAAATGCATTAAAAGTAGTTAATCGTGCAGTAGAATTGGTAGAACAGCTAGGAGCAGGAGAAGCGGTTGAAGGTAAAATTGATGTATACCCAACCAAACAAAAAGTAAATCAAATTCCTTTACAAGTAGATAGAATTAACAATTTGCTTGGCATTAAAGCTACCAAAGAGGAAATGATAGGCATTTTAGAAAAACTAGAAATGAAGGTAGAAAATGATACTGTTATTCCGCCATATTTTAGACAAGATGTGGAACAATTAGCAGATGTAGCAGAGGAAGTATTAAGATTTCATGGATATGATAAATTAGGAACAACATTAATCAATAGTGAGACAACTTTAGGTGGAAAAAATAAAGAACAAACCATTCAAGATAAAGTGGCAGGGCTATTAGTGAATCTTGGATTATCTGAAATTTGTACCTTTGGTTTTATTAGTGAAAAAGATTTGGCAAAATGTAACATTACAGGGGAGAATGAATATCTAACACAAGCAGTTCGTATTCAAAATCCATTAAGTGAAGATTATACAGTCATGAAGACAACGTCTGTTCCAACTATGATGCAAATGCTTCAAAATAACAATAATTACAAGAATAAAGATGTAAGATTATTTGATATTTCTAGAACCTATCAAAACAAAAATGAGGCAATTGGAAAAGGAGAATTACCACTAGAAAACAATATTCTAACAATTGGAATGTATAGTGAAAATGAAGATTTCTATACCTTAAAAGGATTAGTAGAAAATGTTTTAGAAGTAGCAGGTTTAGCAAGATTTGACGTAAGAAAAGAAGTAACTAACCAAATGTATCATCCGGGAAGATGTGCCAATATCAATGTAGGAAATGATGTGGTTGCTACGATTGGAGAAGCAAATCCATTATTAACTAGAAATTACGATATTTCACAAAGAATATTGCTAGCTGAAATCAACTTAGATAAGATTGCAAAATATGCAAGAAGCAATAAGAAATATGCACCAATTACTAAATTCCCAGCAGTAGAAAGAGATATTAGTATGTTAGTGGACGAATCTGTTGAAGTAGGAAAAATAGAGGCTATTATTCAAAAGAAATCAAAGAAAATGTTAGAAGAAGCTAAGCTATTTGATATTTATAGAAGTGAAAAACTAGGAGAAAACAAAAAGAGTGTTGCATACAGCTTGAAATTCAGAGTACCTGACAGAACTTTAAAAGATGAGGAAATCAATAGCGTTATGACAGAGATTATAGCAGAATTAGAAAAGAGTTTGGGTGCGGAATTAAGAAAATAGAGATTTCTTTTATGAAATTATTGCACCAGAAAATTTATATGAGGATAGCCAATTATTGAAAGAGTACAAAGGAAAGATAGAAGAATTAGACTAAAAAAGCAATAGCACTTTTGTTCAAGAGTAGCTATTGCTTCTTTTCTTTTTAAAACTTTTCAATCCACTTATTTAAAATCTCTTTTGCAAGATTTGCAGTTTTGTCATCTTTGTCAAATATAGGATTATATTCCACTAAATCAGCAGATTTAATTACATTTGCATATTTTATAATTTCATCTACTAATTCATATGTCTCTTTTAAGCTAATACCATCTTTGGCCGGAATAGATACTCCAGGTGCAACTTGTGGATCAATTAAATCTAAATCAAAACTGATGTGAACTCCATTTGTGCCATTGGAAGCGATTTCGAAAGCTTTTTTACAAATTTCTTTAACACCATATTGCTGAATATCCTTAGTGGAAAATACAGTAATACCAGCTTCTAAAACATTGCTCCATTCCCAAGGATCAATATCTCTACCACCAACAATAACTGTGTGCTTCGGATCATAAAATGGTCCTTGATGAAAATCTGCTAAAATGTCTTTTTCAAAATGAGTTGCCACAGCTAGTGGAAGTCCATGTAAGTTACCCGTAACGGAAGTGTTATATGTGTTATAATCTGCATGAGAATCGAACCAAATCATACCTAAATTTTGGTGCTTTCTAATGGATGCTAAGCTAGAAGCAATAGCAATAATATGATCTCCGCCAACTGTAAGGGGAAACTCACTAGCCTCTATTACCTGTAATACTTGTTTATATAATTTTTCATTAAATTCATTAATTTGCTCTAAATTTCTTTTTTCATTTTTTGTGTCTAAAGCCTTAATAGATAATACTAAATCATGCATTTTTTTCTGATATATTTTTGCTTCCTCTTGAGTCATTGTTTCTTCAAAGTGTAGTTCGTGCATATCAAGTAAAAGACGATTAAATTCTTGCACAAAATCGTTAATTTCTTGATGAGAATGAATTAAATCTTTAGGGTTAGCTTCTTTTTTTATTTGATTATCTTGAAGTGAATACTTATGAGAAATAGAATTGGAAGCTAAGTCTTTTGTAAGCATTTGGGCTCCTAAACTAGCACCATTTACGTGAACGCCCAAATCGGTGCAAGCGTTGATAATTGCAATTTTTTCCATTTTTTAACCTCATATAAAGTTCTTTGAACATCGTGATGATAGTTATCAAACACGAGAAGTTACAACATATGAATTATATCACAGAAATAAAAAAGGTCAATAAATGAAAAATTAATTTTTTATTTATTGAAAAAGTAAAGCTTTTGTGCTATAACTAATTTATAATGAGGAAAAATAGGAGGAAATAACAAATGTCAAAAGAAACAAAAAATAAGAAAGATGTAAAAAAGGTAGCTACTAAGATTATGGCAATTATTTTAGCTAGCATGATGGTATTATCTGTTGCAGCAACACTTATATACTATATTGTTGCTATGACACAAAATGGATAATATCAAATGAAGAAAAAGAGGTAATATATGTTTGAAAATATAAATATTAGTTGGACAGGAATTTGGCAAGCTTTTACAGGATATATGACGGACTTGTCACAAAATCCATTTAGAATGATAACTTTAATTCTAGATTTAGCTATTGTAGGTTATTTGATTTATAAATTTGTGCTATATGCAAAAAAAACAAGGGCATGGCAATTATTGAAAGGTATTGTATGGGTTATTGCAATAGTTGTTTTTAGTGAAGTGTTACAATTAAGAATTTTGAATTTCTTTTTAACTTTTTTTATGCCTTACGGAGTTATTGCATTAATTGTCATTTTTCAACCAGAACTTAGAAGAATGCTAGAACAAATAGGAACAAATAGAATTACAAAATACTTTGGATTTGATAAAGATTTAGCAACAAAGACAAAAGAGGATATTTATAAAGTGGTGATTGCAGCGACAGAACTTGCAAAAGCAAAAACAGGTGGCTTAATTGTTTTAGAAAGAGATATTCAAATCAATGATATAGCAGATACTGGTGTTAGGATAGGTTCAGAAGTATCACCACAATTAATTGTAAATTTGTTTACACCAAATACTCCTTTGCATGACGGAGCAGTTATTATAGCAAATAACAAAATTGCAGCAGCGGCTTGTATTTTACCATTGGCAAATGATAAAGATATTGCAAAAGAGTTAGGAACAAGGCATCGTGCAGGTTTGGGAATTTCCAAAGAATCTGATGCAATAGTAGTTATTGTCTCAGAAGAAACTGGTAAAATATCAGTTGCAAAAGAAGGAACTTTAATTGTAGATGTCAAAGAGGATAGCCTAAAAAATATTTTGATAAAGCATATTGTTACTAAAAGATTTGGAGATGAAAAATTAAAAAGAGTAGAAAAGGTCAAGAAAAGAAAACAACAAAATATAGAACAAAGTAAAATAGAGAAGAAAGAAGAAAAATAAAAAATAAAAAGACAATTTTAATTAAAAAATTAGAATTGTCTTTTTACTAATTAAATTCTACAAATTGATAAACAGCTTCTGCAAATCCACCATTACTAGCATTACTAGTAGTTGTAAAGGTAGCTACCTTTTTTACAGGTTCATAAGCATTGGCAACTGCAACGCCGATACCAGAACTTTTTAATAAATCAATATCATTTAAATTATCACCAATGGACATGGTATCATTGGTATTAATTTTTAGATACTCTTTTAAGAAATCTAAAGCAACACCTTTACCAATATTCTGAGGAGCAATTGAAAAATAATCATATTCTTTGTCTAATAATTCATCTTTATAATTTCCTTTTTTAGAGATGAACTGAACTGTCAGATTAGACCTGTTTTCTAATTCAGAACGCATTTCTTCTAAGTCATTTTCTCCTGATAAGATAACATTGAAAATGGTAAGGTTGTGTTCTTGAATATATTGTAATAAGTTTTTTACGATATAAAAAGAAAGGTCCTTTTCGCTATGTTGCAAAATCAAATTAAAGTCAGTATCATATTTACCAAAAACGGAATTTTGTGATTTAAAATACATTGCATAATTACGGAGGTCCATATATTTTAATTCCTCAGTAATAACAAAACTATCTCCATAGGCATGAATATGTAAATGATGCTTTCTAGCTAGTTGATAACAGAAAGTTAACTCTTCGATTGCTAAACAATTGCGATAAATTTCTTTTTGCTCTTTTAAGTCGATAATTTGTGTACCATTTCCAAAAATACCATATTGAGCGTCACATTGCTTACAGATATCTTTCGAGATAGCATAACTTTTCCCAGTGCAAATTGCAAGGGGAATGTGTTTTTCTTTTATACTTTCAATAGCTTTTAAATTAGTTTGAGGAATGGAATTGTCTGTGGCAAGCATAGTTCCATCCAAATCAGTTGCAATTAATTTAATTGACATAATTTTCACTCCATTCTCTATTATGCAGGAAAAATCTGGATTTGTCAAGTTTCAAACAGTTTAAGCAATCTATTTATATTATAAATAGATTGCTTAAAAAGTTGAAATTGAAAAGATAATATAGTATGATTAGAAAAAATGGAAAAGGAGCAAACAAATGAGAAATATAAAATTAACGATTGAATATGAAGGGAAAGACTATAATGGTTGGCAAAAACAACCTAATAAGCTAAATATTCAAGGAGAAATAGAAAGGGCAATACAAAGTGTAACAAGACAAGAAGTAGAACTAATTGGCTCTGGAAGAACTGATGCAGGGGTACATGCCTTTGGACAAGTAGCAAATTTTAAGATAGAGTCAGATTTTCCGATTGAAAAGATGGCAACAGCTATTAATTCACAATTGAAGAAATCCATCCGCATTTTAAAGGCAGAAGAAGTGCCACTAGAATTCCATAGCCGTTATCATTGCCACCAAAAAACATATGCTTATATTATAGATAATTCAGAGCAAGGAACAGCGATTTATAGAAACACAACTTATCATGTGTCACAAACACTAAATGTAGAAAAAATGCAAGAAGCAGTAAGTTATTTAGTGGGAGAACATGACTTTAGCAGTTTTAAATCAAGCGGAACTAGTAGCAAAAGTAGTGTGAGAACGATTTATCAAGCACAAGTGTTAAAAGAACAGTCAAGGGTTGTGATTATGCTAACAGGTAATGGCTTTTTATATAATATGGTACGTATTATAGTGGGAACTTTAGTGGAGATAGGGCTAGGAAACCAAGAACCGCAAGAAATGAAAACTATTTTAGAAGCAAAAGATAGACAAAAAGCAGGAAAGACTTTGCCAGCCCAAGGCTTGTTTTTGATGAATGTAGACTATGGCAAGAACAAACTTGATGATAAACAATTGTAACGAAAAAAGGAGAAGTAACATAAAATATAACAGATAGAAAAATAAAAAAGAATAGGAGAAAAACATATGAATACTTTACTGATATTTTTTGCCTTTCCTGTTGCTACTGTTATATTAGCAATTGTGTTACAAAAAGTATTAAAAAATCCGCTTTTAGTAGCAGCTACATTTTTTGCCATTTTCTTAGTAATTACATTTGCATTTTTTGACGCAAGTTTCTTAGTATATGCAATATTATATGCTATTTTAGCATATGTAACAGCTGTACTATCAGCATGGATTTGTCGATTACTTAGAATATTAGAAAATAATCAAAACACAGGTAATTGTAGGATTATCGAAAGACCAATTACAATAAATAATACTAGTCCTTGTAACAGTGTTAATTTAGCAAATGAAGCCAATTTGGTTCCAACCCCAGTTAGAAGACCAAGTTGTAACTGTAATTGTAACTGTGGATGCGGAAGAAGATAGGAAATAGTAAAAGTTTGGAAGCTTATTCAAAAAAAGAAGGGCTTCTTTTTTTATGAAAACAAAGTAATATTACAAATATGTTACAACGATATTAAATTTATATTACACCATGATTAAATTGTTGTTTTTACTCATAAAATGTTGTACAATGAATTAAGTAACGATATTTTCAAAAAGTGTGAGGAGGAACAAGCATGGCTAAAAATCCAATGCAAAGAAAAGCACAAAATTCATTTTTATTAGGAATGTTAATCACCTTATTAATTACAGGATTAATTATAGCGTTTTTGATACTACAATTAATGAAAGTAACCAAAGATCAAAAAAAGACACAGTCTCTTTTAAAACAAGTATATGTAGTATCTCAAGATATAGAGTCAGGAGAACCTATTACTCCCGATAAATTAACAATGAAAACAGTAGATGGAAGTACTATTCCAGCTAATGCTTTAACAGTGTCAGCATTAGAGGAAAAAACAAATGTGTTAGATGAAGCAGGAAACATCATTAAGAAAGTAGAAGTAATTTCTAAAATCAAATTAATGCAAGGAACTGTTATTACAACAGACATGGTTGCAGAAACAGGAGAACTTGCAAATGATTTGAGGAAACAAGAATACAACATGTTTGTTATTCCATCACAATTAACTACTGGTCAATATGTAGATGTTCGCCTAAGATTACCAAATGGAAAAGACTATATTGTAGTATCCCATAAAAGAATTACTATTCCAGATTATGAAGGTACATTGTCAGTAAATACGGTATCTTTGAATATGTCAGAAATAGAAATTCTAACTTTAAGCTGTGCAATTGTAGAATCTTATAAAATTAGTGGTTCACTTTTATATGTTAACCAATATATAGAGCCGGGCTTACAAACAGCAGCGACAGCAACATATATACCAGATGATGATACTATTAATTTAATTCATAGAGATCCAAACTGCGTAGAAGAAGCAAGACAAGCACTATTTAAAAGAAATAATGACGCGGCTAATAAAACAGCAGTTAGAAATCCAATTAATAATGGATTAAATGAAAACATTGAGAATGCAACAGATAATGCTGTAAATGCACTAAAAGAAGAACTTCAAAAAGCACAAGAGGAAAGACAAAAATACTTAGAGTCATTAGGGGGAACATATTAAGAATAAAGAAGAATGGAGGATATTATGCGAACAATAGGTTTTATAGGAGCATATGACAAAACTGATTTAATCATTTATATAGCGAAACTTTTAACAGAAATGAATAAAAAAGTAATGATTATTGATGCAACAACATTACAAAAAATGAGATATATTGTTCCTGCTATTTCTCCTTCTAAAATATATGTGACAGAATACGAAGGAATTGATATAGCAGTCGGCTTTCATAATTATGAGTTGATTAAAGAACATTTAAGAATGCCACAACACGCAATGTTTGAATATGATTATATATTTTTAGACATTGATTCACCTGAGGAAATGGTAAACTTTAATATACAATCAGCTACTCAAAATTACTTCATAACTGGTTTTGACGTATACTCCTTGAAGAGAGGAATGGAAATACTAGAAGGAATTACAGAAGCTATACCAATGAAAAAAGTATATTTTACTAAAAAAGCCAAAAAAGAAGAGAATGAATATTTTGACTATATTTCTTTAGGATGTAAAGTGCTTTGGAATGAGGAAATTATTTATTTTCCTTTTGAACAAGGAGATCAGACTACTTTAATGGAAAATCAAAGAGTATCAAAAGTAAAAATAAAGAAATTAACACAAGCTTACAAAGACGGCCTGATATATTTAGCAAATGAACTAATAGATCCACAAGAGGATAGTGCTTTGAGAAGAGCATATAAACAATTAGAAAGAGGAGTATAAGCTATGGCAGTTGTTACATTTTATAGCCATGATAGTAAAGAAACGGGACAAAGCTTGTCAGTAGCAGCAATAGCTACTCATATAGCAATTGCCCATAATTATAAAGTATTAATAGTTTCTACTAGTTTTAATGAGTTGACTTTAGAAAACTGCTTTTGGGAATATGCTAAAATAAGACAGACATCTGTAGTGCAAAGCAATAGCAATCCAAACGTTGGTTTAGAATCGGGAGTGGAAGGACTATTAAAAGTATTAGCAAGTAATAGAACTAGCAATGAAATAGTAAAAAACTATTCTAGAATTGTATTAAAAGACAGGCTAGATGTTTTACTAGCACCAGAAACTAAATCCTATCAAGAATATATGGCAATTGCACCAAATTATGCCAATATCATTAAAATAGCAGATAGATATTATGATCTTGTAATTGTAGACTTAAGTAAAAAAATGCCTAGAAAAGATATTCAATCTATTTTAGAAATATCAGATATTGTTATGATGAATTTAGTACAAAGATTAGAAACAATTAATAACTTTATTCGATTAAGGGAAGCAAATGACTTTTATAAAAAAAGAAATGTTATGTTGAATATTGGCAGATATGACCAATTTTCAAAGTATAACAATAAAAATATTACTAGATATATGAAAGAAAGGCAAGAACTTTCAGTAGTGCCATACAATACACTATTTTTGGAAGCTTGTAGCGAAGGTACTATTATTGATTTTTTCTTACGATTAAGAAATGTTGTAGATGATACAGACAAAAATATAATTTTTGAACAAGCAGTAGCAGAGGCAGATAATAATATTATTTATAAACTACAAGAATTACAAATGAAATTGTAACCCTATGGAAAGGAGAACCGAAGAATGCTTAATGTATTTTTAATTATAGTCGTACTTTTACTAGCTATATTTATCATTTTTCGATTTATTAGAAAAAAGCAAGCAGAGCAAGTAGAAGAACAAATACAAGTTGATGATAAGACATATACATTAGAGTTAATGAAAGAGTTTGTGAAAAAAAGACTTGATGAAATTACAAAAATTAACTTGTATGATATAGGACTTTCAGAAGAAGAATTGAAAAGAAGAAAACAGAAAAAGTATGAACTAAAAAAAGCATTAAAAGGCTGTACATATGGTGATGTAAATGATAAAAAATATGTCAAAGAATTGATTTATGATTTATTATATCGTGAATATGGTGTAAATGAGACAAATGTTTCAAAAGCCATTCCATTTGACATTCCATCACTTCTAACACCACAAGATAAGTTCGAAATTATTTTATATATGTATAAAAATGAATTCGGCTATGAAGCTATGGGAGAGATTATTAAGAAATATAATTTAGATGATTTAAAATACGTGGAAGGTGAAGCAAAACCTTGCTATGTTATTACATCAGATGAAATTGAAAGAATTTATGACCAAGAAAACTTTATTCTTACATTTACAGACAAATTAAATGTAGTAGTACAAAGAATTTATCAACATTACAAAGGTTACAGTAGTATTGATGAAATAAGAGATATGAATATAGATGGTATTTCAGGTGGTGTATCAGGACTCCCTGAATCCTTCTTGAGCCAAGTGGCTCAAACAGATGGTGATTATTTGAGCCAAATTGCAGAACATAAAGTGCCACGTGCTTGTGATAGTATTTGGATTATGTTCCATGGTAAATCTATTCGTTTAGCTTTTCTTTCATTTGGATCAGAGGCAGAACTAAAAAGAGTTTGTCAGAATATTTACAAATATAATAATCCAGGACAATTATCAGACACTAACGGTTTTAAAATTAATGAAATGAAAGACGGTTCACGTGTCGTTGTAGTAAGACCAAGTATGTCTGAAACATGGGCTTTCTTCGTAAGAAAGTTCGACGTACAACGTGCAACATTAGAGCAAATTATTCGTTTTGAAGGAAAAGAAGAGGCAATTGATTTACTAAAATATTTAGTAAAGGGTGCCAGAATTATATCACTAACTGGTGAACAAGGTTGCCGGAAAAACAACTATGCTGATGGCAATGATTGAAAATATATATGAAACAATGAACCTTCGTATTACAGAAACAGCATTCGAGTTACACTTAAGAAAAATTTACCCAACTAGAAATATCTTGTCTATGAGGGAAACAGAAACAGTATCTGGACAAGACTGTTTGGACGTTCAGAAAAAGACAGATGGTAGTGTTAATATCATCGGTGAGGTTGCAACTGACCCTGTAGCATCTTGGATGATTCAGTCAGCACAGGTTGCATCTAAGTTTACTTTATTTACTCACCATGCTAAAACATTCCCAGACTTAGTAACAGCACTTCGTAACTCAATGCTTAGAGCAGGGGTGTTCAAAGACGAAAAAACAGCAGAAGAACAAGTAGTACAAGTATTAAACTTTGATATCCACTTGGTAAAAGACTTTAGAGGAAACAGATATATTGAAAGAGTAACAGAGTGTATTCCAGTAGAAGAAAAGAATGAATATACTTTTGACCATAGAAAAGAAAAGACATTAGAAGGAAAAATGAATAAATTTATGGACAATGCGACTGTATTCTTTACAAAAACAACAAACAGAGAGTTATTCAAACATAGAAATGTTTTAGAATACCAAGATGGTAGATATGTATTAACCAATCCAATTACAGATGCGAATATTCAAGCTATGAGAAATAACATGGATACAAGCGACTTAGAGGGCTTTAATGATTTCTTACAAAGAAATTGGGGGATCAAACCAAGTAATGGATTTGATGATGAGCCAGTGACAGTAAGTAATGAACCAAAGAAAAGAGGAAGAAAACCAAAGGTACAATAAGAAAGGTAGGTGACTTAAGGTGAATACTGACTTAATGATGTATGTATTAGGAGGAGCAGGTGTCTTATTTGTTCTAATTATTATTGCATTTTTAATGCTTAAAAAGAAAATGAATACTTCTGAAATAAGGCAAATACAGCAATTAAGAGAAGGAACAGAGGCAAAATCTTTTTCAACAGAAGTGCTTTTCCAAAAATTATACATTTTTTACCTTAAGACTCCTTTTCTAAAAAAATATTTACTAAAAGTACGCAGAAGATTAGCAATTATTAACGTAGATGATGAATATTTAACAAGAAAACAGGCAGCATCTATTTTAACCAAAACTTTATGTATCATTCTTCCACTTACCATTACCATTATTGTGATGACACATGAAAATGGATTGCTATTATGCATTCTATTATTATTTGAACTATTCATGGTAGACACTTTTATGGATGGAATGGTAAATAAATTAGATAATAAATTACTAAGAGAACAGATAGAATTTTTCTCAGAAATTAGACATGCTTATCATGAATTTAACATGGTAGAAGAGGCAATTTATCAGGTAGCCCAAGATGACGAAAAACCAGAAATGTCAAGGCAGGCAGAAAAGATTTATGAAGTTTTAATTTCTAATGATCCAGAATCGGAATTAGAAAAATATTATGATATTGCACCAAATAGCTATTTAAAAGAATTTGCGGGAGTTTCTTACTTGACCAAGGAATTTGGTGACCGTAAGATAGATAAAACATCATTATATTTAAAGAATCTAAATAACATTACACAAGAAATGCAACTAGAGATTTTGAAAAGAGATAAATTAGATTATACTTTCCAAAGTTTATCAGTTATTTCTATTGTACCAATTTTAGCATTAGAGCCAATTAAAAATTGGGCAATTTCACAATTTAGTTTTACAGCAGGATTTTATAATGGCAAAACTGGGTTTATTGTACAAATTTTAATTTTACTATTAACTTTCGTTTGTTATTTATTAATAGGAAAATTAAAAGATAATGGTTCGACAGCAATGAATACCAAAAACACAGAAAATCCTTGGCAAGAAAAACTATATCAAATTAAAATGATTAAAAAGTTTGTAGATTTATTTATTCCAAAAGAGGGAACAAAAGAAGATAGAAATCTAAAGAAAAAGATGAAAGATGCAGCAAGTAAAGACAAAGTACAGTGGATTTATATTAATAGAATTATATTATGTGTGATGACATTCATTGTAAGCATTTTCTTGTTTAGTTATGTACACTCTTTAGTAATTAATGGAGTTTATACAGATCCAACAGAAGACTATGATGTTTATCGGACAAATGTCTTCAAAAGATAATAAAAAAGCAATGAAGTTGACTGAATCAGATAATCAATACTTAGAATATTATAGAGGGCAACCTGACACAAAAGTAGAAGAAATACAAAAAGTGATGAGACAGGGAAAAGTGAATAAAGACTACATAGAAAGTAGTGATGAGGAGTTAGGAACAGCAGCACAAAGAGTTTTAGAAAAGCTAAAACTAGTTAGTAGTGAAACACTTCAATGGTTTGAAGTATTACTTGGATTAGTATTTGCAGTAATTGCTTACATGGCACCAATTTGGATGCTTATTTTCCAAGCTAAAATGAGACAATTGGAAATGGAAGACGAAGTAATGCAATTTAATACGATTATCTTGATGCTTATGAAAATTGAAAGAGTTAATGTTGAAATCATTTTAGAGTGGCTAGAAAGATATGCAAATATCTTTAGAGAGCCAATCAGTAAATGCGTGAACAATTATGAAAGTGGTGCATGGGAAGCATTAGAACAATTAAAAGAAGATGTTACTTATCAACCATTTATTAGAATAGTAGAAAGTTTGCAAGCAGCAGTTGAGAAAATTCCAATTGAAGATGCTTTTGACGAGTTAGATACAGAAAGAGATTACTACCAAGAAAAAAGAAAGGAATCTAATGAAAGATTAATTTCTAGAAAAGGAAGAATAGGAAAAGTAATTGGATTTGCTCCAATGATAGTTCTATTTGTTGGATACTTAATTGTACCATTAGTATTTATTGGAATTACCAGTATGACAAGTTCACTAAATTCAGTAAAAACATCAACAGGAACTTAAGGAAACTAACATGATAGAGGGAGGAGATTATGGAGAATGCTTCAAAAGCTATTATTTTAGCTGGTGGTATTTTAGTAGGCGTTATTATTTTGTCATTGTTGGTTTTGGTATTCAGACCAATGGGAGATATTTATACACAAGAAGGAGAATCATTATCAGCAGAACAATTAGAAAAATATAACAGACAGTTTAACACGTTTGATAAATCTCTTTATGGAAGTGAGATATTATCACTTAAAAATTTGCTAGAAGATTATAACAATAGAATATTACAAGGGGCAGACCCAAGGTATATAGCAGAAAATGAAATTACAGTGATAGTAAAGCTTTATAATTATACTGCAGAGTCAATATATTATGAAGAAACGGGTGAAACTGTGAGAACAAAATTTAAAAAGGGAGATATGAATGGGGAATATAATTTAGTTGAGACATCAACGAGCACAGGTACAAAAATGCAACTAAATGAGTACCTAAACGCTTTGCAAGAATTAGAAGGAAATAGTGAGTTAAATGCAGAGCAATTATTAAAAGAATTTAAAAATATACCCTTTAGATGTATCAGCGATAAAACAACTTACAACTCATCTGGAAGAATCAAAAGTATGTACTTTGAACAAGTGATAGACTAAAGTAAGAAGGGAGAAACTGTATGGAAAATGCTTCAAAAGCCCTTATTATGTCTGCTAGTATTTTAATTGGTATTATTATATTATCTATTGCAGCATATCTATTTACTGCTTTTGGAAGTTCTAGTAAAGAAATACAACAACAAGTAGACACAAGAGTAATGGCAGAGTTTAATAATAACTTTTTAAAATACCAAGGAAGTGAAAAATGTACCATTCATGATATTGTGAATTTGGCAAAGTTTGCTAAAAAGACAAACGAAACCATAGAAGCTAGTTATGATAGTGAGTATTATATTCATGTAAACCTAATAGGGAATAATCCACAAGATTTAACTAGATATGAACAAGAAAGTGACTGGACCAATTTATTAGATAATAAAAGTATTAATTATAAAACGGATGAAGATGATAATCCAACAGCCGACTTACAATATTATCAATGTGAAGTGCATTTTGAAAATAGAGAAATGCCAAATCGAGTAAGTGGAATTACTTTCAAGAGGATTCCATAAAATAAGGAAAAAGGATGAAAAAGAAATTATTAGTAATTTTAGGAATTTTTATAATTATCTTGCTATTTACTGTCTATTTATTGTATAATTATAAAAAAGATGTCATTCAAATGCAAAGCTTTAATAGACAATATGAAGTATATTATGAAAAGACAATATTAGGCACAGACTTAGCAACTGTACTCAATAAAGCAATGGATTGTAATAAAAAGAATGATATTGCTAAAGATGAACAAAACAGATATTATATCGAAACAGAAAAGTCTATTTTAATAGAAATTAAATTTTCGGAAAGTGAAAAGACTTTTAGAATGGAAGATATTTTATTAAGGGACATGGAAAATTTTATTAACTTTTATGCTACAGCTAGTTTTAAATGTACGAAAATAGAATATCATGAGCAAAATAAGCAAGTGAAAAGTTTATATTTTGAACAAGTTTAATTTAGATTTTAATATTGGATCAGAAATCCAAAAGAAAAATATATAAAATACAAAAGTTAAAGGGAGGAATTTTATTATGGAGAATGCATCAAAAGCATTAATTATTGCAGGAGCAATCCTAATTTCAATTGTTTTAGTAAGTGTAGGAGTTATAGTTGTACAAAGTTTAAACCCAGATGCCGCTGTTGAGGAGATGACAAAACAAGAGGTGGACGCTTTTAACTCTAAATTTAATAGTAGTATAGGAGATAATAAACTAGGAAGTGTAGCAAAAAGCTTAATTAGTAATGTTATGACAAATAATGCTAATACAGATGCAAGTAACCAAGTATCTGTTCAACTTGTAGATTCTGTTATTAGCACTAATTCAGTTGCTATGACTGCTGAGTCTGTGACATTATCAGCAATGAGAAACAAAGTTAATACAAGTGCTAGATATAACATAGTAGTTACTAAAACTTCAAATGGTGGTAGAGTACAAGAAATTACAATTACTAGAGTAGCTAACTAAACAGTTAGATAGGAGAAAATTATGGAAAATGCGTCAGATGCCATTATTATGGCAGGAGCAGTGCTAATATTTGTCATTGCCCTTTCGGTGGCAATGACGGTATTTTCACAAGCAAGAAGTACTGTTGATACAGTTGTCTATGCTAGCGATAGAACAAATTATTATGAATACTTTGATGTAGATATTTCTAATAATATTAAAAATAGGATAGTAGGATTAGAAACTATTATTCCTACTTTATACAAGTATTATAAGGAAAACTATACAGTAGTATTTTTAGATGAAAATGGCAAAGGAATGCAGCTATATGAATCCTTGACTAACCATGATAACTGGAGTAAGGATATGGATGGAAATATAAAAAGTTTTACAACAACCAAATATCCTAACATGAAGGATATGGAAATTTGTTCCTTTGATGTCAATGAAGAATTAGTTCGTCGTGAACCATGGGTTGGTGACCCGATAGAAACAAGAAAAAATTTAGAAGCTTTCATAGAAGGTGAAGAATATGTTTGGCCAAATGGATCAGGAAAAAAGTATGATTATGCTAATATTATACATGGCCAAAGTTTTATGGAATACTTTTCAAAGAATAAATTTAGAGAGACCATAGGAGAATATAAAACAAACCAAAAAGGAACTTTTGCATCAGAATTGAATCAAGGCATTAGAGATAATAAAAACAAAAGAGTAATAGTATATCAATTGATAAAGGATAGCGAATAAATAGAAAACAAATGATGGAATAAGATGATACAAAAAAGGGGGTATTCATATGTCAGATAGTTTTATTACAATTATCGCAATATTTTTAGCAGCAATCTTAATGTTCATATTTCCACTAATGTCTATGGCAGACAGAACAGATGATATTTCAGAGTTAACTGTCAAAAATGCTGTAATAGAATTTGTAGACAAGGTAAAAAATACAGGAAAGTTAACCATGAATGATTATGATGAATTAATCACAACTCTTTCTAGTACAGGAAATACTTATGATATTGATATGCAAATTCAACATCTTGATGAAAATCCGGGTGTAAAAGTAACACAAGCTGATATCACGAAGATTGGCGAAAACTTGTATTATAATGAATATACAAGTCAAATTGAAGAAAGATTGGATAAAGACAAGAGAATCTCTTTAAAAGAGGGAGACATTTTCAAAGTGACTGCCAAAAACACCAATAAAACAATTGCAGAAATGTTAAGAGGATTTTTCTATAGTATTAGTGGAGATGACACTTATCAAATTGCAGGTCAACATGCCGGTACAGTAAGTGTAAATGGAGCATCTAAGTAGAGTTAAATGAACTGTTCTAGTGCAGTACAAGATTTAGAGTGGAATAGTTTTCCACTCTTATTTTAAACAAAGGGGAAAAAAGGAAAGGAACATTGGGATGAAATTTCAATATTTAGCTGTTATTTTTGTAATCATCATGTTACCAATTATATTGGTTATGTCATTTTATGTGCAAACTCAAACAGATGTCATGAAAAGACAAGGTGAATACAGAACATATTTAGGCGACGCAACACATGATGCTATAAAGGCGTTTCAAATTAATACTACTAATAGCTATTATTCTAGTGTTAGTGACTCTAAAATTAGAGATATTGAAGCTGCTGTAAATGCTTTTTATAATTCTTTGACAGCAAACTTAAATTATAATAAATCAGATTTACAAGCTTATGTTCCAGCAATTGTATTTACTCTATATGATGGATATTATATTTATGGAAAAAGATACAATGTATATGAGGAACCGACTATTAATGAGTCTGGAGAATTAACCAATATGACGATTAATACAGATACAGAAGATATTACAGAGCCAGATTTATATGAATATGGTTTAAAGCCTTTTGTATATTATTCTTGTCAATATTACAAAGATACTAGAAATAATTTTATAGTGAATTATACATTAGATAATTTTATTAGTATTTATGGAACCATTAACGGAAAATATGAAAATGTATCAGGTCATTTAATCCAAATTGATCCAAACCAAGAGTTTGATGGAAATTATAAAGGAATTAGACTAGATGAAAATGAAAGGGAAGATTTAAGAGAATATTTAATGTTCTCTAGTCCAAATGAGACATTTAGTGACGGAGACTATCAGTATGTAGTACATCAAAATCAGAAAGTATATATCAACGGAAATGTTCCTGAGGAAGATGAAAATAGATATTTTTGGTATGACCAAGGAGTAGCACATTCTATTCAAGGTGTTACAACAAGAGTAGCTATTAAGAAAACTATAGATGAAGTAAATAGCAGTTATGAGTATTATAAAGAAGCCTACGAATTTAGTAAATGGATTTATGAAAACTTAAGGGACATAAAACAAGAAAATATTCGTACAGTAGTAAGGAAAGCAGATGGGAAGATTGAAGTGACAACTGGTGGAGAAAATTTGGAATTCGATGCAGGAGATGAAAAGATTTTTGATATTTCGAAAGATCCAGAAAATCCAGCATCTACTTTTAATCAACATAGAATTGCAGTCATAAAAAATGCAATTGAAACCAATTTAGTAGCAGCAATTAATAGCTATAACAGTAATGCAAGTTCCTTTTCGTATGCATTACCACAACTAAGAGAAGAAGACTGGGAAAAAGTGGTTAATAATGTATGCATGATTTCTTTCATGCAAGGCATGCCAATTGGTACAAAATATTTTAATGATTATGTAGTTATTCCAAATGACAAAAATAATGAATTTGTAGATAATGATGCTCTTTATTTGCTTACTAATGATGGAAAATACCATTTAGCAAATTGCCCTTATTTAGTAGAAGATCTTGATAATCAAAATAGTATTGTAGGTGGCTATATTAATACTGCTTTTCAAAGACAAACTGTAGAACAGACGAAAATAGTAGATGAAGAAACAGGAGAGGAAAAGAAAATAACTTATTATTATTATCGTCATGTATATGATGATGATCCAGATCCTGACCATGAACATTATACATCGTATACACCTTGTTATCAATGTTTAGTGAATTCAAGTGGCAGATACGATTTAGATGATGACATTATTTATAATACTACTGGAAGAATTACGAGAGAAGAAAAGAGTTATGATATTAGTATTTTAAGAAAAGAATATTTTACAATTTTTGGAAGAGAAAAGAACAACTTATATAAAACAAATCGATAATGTTTAAAAAACAAAAATATGGTTATCCTAAATAAAAAGCGATATTCTAAATGCTAAAAGTATTAAGCGTTTGCAAAAAAGGAGAACCATATGAAAATTGTTAAAAAAGTTGCCATTATTCTTTTACTACTTGTTATTTATACTTACGTTTGTTATATTTCGTTCTTACCCAGTAATTACATTATTATGCAAGGTGAGAACTTGAAAATTAATACTTTATTTGGAACCACTTTAATTCCAAAAGAAAGTAACAATCTTCAAACAATACAGACAGTAAGTAATTTGAATTACTCTAAAGTAGAACAAGTAGGCAAGATAGATTTTAGTTTAAGCTTATTTCATTTATTTAAAATAAAAGATGTAAGTGTGAATGTAATTCCAAAGACAAGTGTTGTTCCTATAGGAAAAGCAATCGGTATGAAGTTATATACAGATGGTGTTTTAGTAGTAGGAATGTCAGAAATAGAAGGAAAAAGACCTTATGAGAACACAGGCATTCAAGAAGGAGACAGAATTATTCAAATCAATGAAAATGACATTCGGAAGTACCGCGGACTTAATGAAAGAAGTGAATGCTAGCAAGGGAAGTAGAATTAATATTAAATACGTTCGTGAAGAAGAAACTATTGAAGCAAGTATGAAACCAGTGAAGAGTGGAGAAGAAGGATATAAGTTAGGACTTTGGGTAAGAGATGCTGCAGCAGGAGTAGGTACTTTAACTTTCTATGAACCAGATACCAAAATGTTTGCCACTTTAGGACATGGCATTTTAGATGTAGATACATCAGACTTAATTAAAATTGCAAATGGTGAACTAGTGACTACTAATATTTTAAATATTCAAAAAGGAGAAAAGGGAAAGCCAGGAGAAATAAGGGGGACGATTGAATCAGGTTATACCTTAGGAAGAATTAGCAAAAATACAGCTTTTGGAGTTTACGGAATATTAGATACACCTTCCTATCTTTCTATTTCAGCAAAAGACGCCATAGAAGTAGCATCTAGAGAGGAAATTAAAACAGGACCAGCGCAAATTATTTGTGAATTAGAAAATGGTAAAACACAGTATTTTGATATAGAAATTCAAAAGATTTTTATAGGCAATAATGAAGATAACAAAAGTATGTTGTTAAAAGTAACAGACGAAACGCTTTTAGAAAAGACAGGTGGAATTATTCAAGGAATGAGTGGAGCACCGATTGTGCAAGATGGAAAATTTGTAGGAGCAGTAACTCATGTATTAGTCAATGACCCTAGTCAAGGGTATGGAGTTTTTGCAGATATTATGTTAAAGCAAATGAGGCAAGTAAATGAATAAAAAGAAGTAGAGGGGAACTTACTATGAGAAATAATAAGAAGATGATTATTTTAATTACAGTTTTATCAGTAGTTGTGATAGGAGTATTAGCAGTTTTATTAGTTGTTATGCTAAATGGCAAGAAACAACCAACAGGTAATCAAAATATAGAAAATAATGTGGAACAAAATACGGAAGAGCCAGTAAATGAAGTACAAAATACTGTAATAAATGAAGCAACTGGTAATTTGATTTTGGTAGACCCTAATATTAATCCTTCAGGAACAACGACAACAGAGCCAACAGAGAGTTTCGTTTCACGCTATTATTATAACCAATTAGATGAAACAGCCAAAACCATTTATACAGAATTAAAAAACAACAAATCTAAATTTATTTCAGGAAATTATAGTGTAGATTATGGAACAAAATTTAATACTTTATTAAATACAGAAGGAGGACAAGATAAGTTAACAGAAGCCTTCCAAGCAGCGTGGGATGCATTTACTTATGATAATATAGATTTGTTCTATATTGATGTTACAAAAGTGAGTATTAATATCCAATATGAAAGCCTTGGTGGAATTAGAACTTATAAAGTATCTATAGGACCAAGAAATGAGGGAAGCTATTATTTAGATACTTTTCAAACACAAGAACAAGTGGAAAAGGCAAAGTCTTACTTAGAAGATGTAAGAAAACAAATGGCAGAACAGATTGGAACAGATGGTATTTATCGTAAATTAGGAAAAGTGCATAATTGGTTAGTAGAAACAGTAAGCTATGGTGGTACTTCAAAAAATCAACATACCATATATGGAGCATTAGCTGATAACAAAGCAGTATGTGAAGGCTATGCTAGAGCATTCAAATATTTAATGGATGCATCAGGAATTCCATGTGTTCTTGTTTCGGGAACAGCAACTAATTCACAAGGAGAAGAAGAAAACCATGCTTGGAACTATGTACAAATTAATGAAAATTGGTATGCTGTTGATGTGACTTGGGATGACCCTATTATAACTGGAGAAGGGGAATTGCCACAAGAATTAAGATATAAATACTTCTTAAAAGGAGAAGCAGAATTTAAAGCCAACCATAAAGAAGATGGAAGAATATCGGAGAATGGAAAGCAATTTAAGTTTCCAACTTTATCAGAACAAAATTATAGACCGTAATAAAAATAGAACTTTGTAAACAATAAGTTTACAAAGTTCTATTTTTATGAACTAATTTGGGTCTACTAATTTTGGTCCAATATTGGTAACAGTGCCTGCACCTAATGTTAGAACAATGTCACCTTCAATAGTACGTTCTTTTAGATATTTTATAATTTCGTCAAAATCAGAGATACACATTGCCGTTTTGCCGTAAGACGCTATTTTTTGTACTAAATCTCTAGAAGAGATATTATAAGTATTGTCTTCTCTAGCAGCATAGATATCTGTTACAATGATGTGGTCAAAATCAAGTAAGGCTTTGGCAAATTCATCTAATAAATTTTTTGTTCTACTATAGGTATGAGGTTGAAAAACAACCCATGATTTTCGGTAACTTTTTTGCATTAAAGCTTTAGCTGTTGCATTAATTTCAGTTGGATGATGACCATAATCATCATAAACGCTAACCCCTTTATTAAAAGAGCCAACATATTCAAAACGCCTGTGAGCACCAGTGTATTTTGCTAAGCCATTTTTGATATCTTCCTTTTCAATGCCATATTCATGACAAACTGCAATGCAAGATAAAGCATTTAATACATTGTGTTTACCGGGAACAGATAAACGAATCGTTTTATAAAAAGTATTATTGTAATAAACATCAAAAGTAGGGAAGCCATTCTTGTCAAAAGTAATGTTTCTAGCAAAGAAGTTGGCAGTTTCATTTTCGATACCAAAGGTAATAGTTTTAGCTTTAGTATTTTTAGCAACAGTCCTACAATAAATATCATCCCAATTAACAACTAATAAGCCATCTTCAGGTAATAAAGTAACATATTTACTGAAAGAACGAACGATATTTTCAATAGAACCAAAATAGTCTAAATGGTCGTTATCAATATTTAAAATAATTTCTGTTTTAGGAAATAACTTTAAATAGCTTTCTACATATTCACAAGCTTCAATAATAAAATATTCGCTACTGCCAACTCTGTAATTTCCATCAAGAGGTTTTAAGAAAGCACCTACTTGAATAGAAGGGTCTTTCATAGCTTCTAAAAAGCAAACAGATACCATAGAGGTTGTAGTAGTTTTGCCATGGGTACCAGAAACACAAATTGTATTTTGAAAAGCTTTTGTAATTTTTCCTAAAAAAGTTCCTCTTTCAATAGTAGGAATGTTTAATTCATGTGCTTTTTCCAGTTCAACATCATCCTTGCGGACAGCAGCACTATAAACAACAACATCTGCTTTTGCAACATCATCTAAATTATGGCCTATTGTTACAGGTATGCCAGTAGCTATTAATTTTTCTGTAACTTCTGAACTAGAAGTATCCGAACCTGTTACATGGAATCCCCAGAATTTTAAAATCTCAGCAATTCCACTCATACTAATGCCACCGATTCCTATCATATGTACATTTTTATATTGTTTTAGTTCTTCTATATTTGCCAAAGAATAACACCCCTTTAATTAAACGTTAATTCGCAAGCCTAATTATATACTTTAAGTCAGTTTTTTTCAAGACACTTATGTAAAATAATCAGGATAATATAAAAAAGAATGAATAAAGAGAGAAAATAAGGTTATAATATGATATGTAGCCAAGAAAAAAAGGTGAATATAAAAAAGTTAAAATAATTGTAAAATAAAGAAGGAAATTTTATATTTTTGGCGAATAATATAATTGTACATAAGAAATGTATAGAAAACTAGAAAGGATGGTACTTAAAATGCAAATTACAGATGTACGTTTAAGAAAAGTAAATTCAGAAAACAGAATGAAAGCTGTTGCTTCTGTGACATTTGATAACGAATTTGTTGTTCATGACATTAAAGTTATTGAAAGTCAAAATGGATTGTTTATCGCTATGCCAAGCAGAAAAACTCCAAACGGAGAATTCAAGGATATAGCTCATCCAATTAATGCTGATACTAGAGAGAAGATTCAAAAAGCTATATTAGAAGCTTATGAAGCTCCTGAGACTGAAGAAACTACAGATACAGAATCAGCAGAATAATAAATTAAGAAAAACACCGTTCCTGTGGGAACGGTGTTTTTGCATTCGATGAGTTTGAGAATATCAAACTCATTAGAAGAAGTGTGTTTTAAGCAATGGTTAATGCTTCCAAAAGGTGATAACTTGCCTCATCGAGAGGCGTAATGTGAATGAGTAAATTTTTGCCCTTTAAGGACAATTTGATGTGACAGTTCAGGCAGTTCTTCGCGAAGTTGTATGTGGTAATAGCGTGCTCGATTTCCTTACTCGATATTTTGGATCCATCTGGCTCCAAGGAGAGCGCTTGAATAGCAGGATCCGTAGGCAGAGCAAGAACAAGGCCTTTGTGGTGACCACTGACGTCGTGAGACAACCGGATGGTGCCACACCAGTACATCATGGAAACATTGCGGATCTCCTCAGGCGATGTTCCCAAAAAGGAGATCATTTCCTTTAGTTTCCGTGTGACGGACTCTAAAGGGATTGCGTGTTTGAAAGTCTTCAAGTAAAAAACCTCTCTTCTAAAAATTACGACAAATAGTCGATTAGTTTATTATAGCATAAAAAGAAAGAAAAAGCAAATGAGAGAAAAAATAATAAAAAAGCATAGAAAATAGTTGACTTTGCGAAAAATACATTGTATAATTATGCAGTATGTATTTGGCGATGAAGTAAGATGTGGCTACAAACTTAGGATTTTTTCTGAGTTTGGAGGGAACTCTTATGGAGTATGTCGTGGCTTAGACCAAGGCGGTAAGTTACAAAATAAAAAGCACTTATCCCAAGTGACACATACAAAGCTTGGGCTTTTATATTGGTAATAAATGAAACACCAGAGTGCGTTATAACTTCCGACCAAAAAATGGACGAAAAAGTCCAGAAAGTATAGAAGGAGGGAATTTTTAAATGGCAACAAAGAAAGAAACTACAGTAACAAGCGAAAAAATTAGAATAAGACTAAAAGCTTATGATTCAGTTGTTTTAGAACAGTCTGCTGAAAAAATAGTAGATACTGCTAAAAAGACAGGAGCTAAAGTATCAGGTCCTATTCCATTACCAACAGAAAAGGAGATAGTTACAATTTTACGTTCTCCACACAAACACAAAGATTCAAGAGAGCAATTTGAAATGAGAACACATAAAAGAGTAATTGACATTCTTTACCCAACACAAAAAACAGTTGATAACTTAATGAAAATTGATTTGCCAGCTGGTGTTGACATAGAGATTAAGTTGTAGTTAAGTTAGCTGTGCGAAGCAAAGCAAGCTACAGATAACTTATGCGTAGCGAACTATGTGAGCGAAGCTGTGAAAGCAACTTGAACGAGATTGTAATCCTTAGAAAAAAACTTTGATAAGGATATATCTTAAAAGAAAACAAAAAAATCAAACCAAGCTAACTAATAAGTAGTTAGCCAATAGTTAGGAGGAAACATAGACAATGAGTAAAACATTAATCGGAAAAAAAGTTGGAATGACTCAAATCTTTGATGAACAAGGAAAAGTAATTCCAGTAACAGCTATTGAAGCTGGTCCATGTACAGTAGTACAAGTAAAAACAGTTGAAACTGATGGATACAATGCTATTCAATTAGGTTTCGGAGATGTAAAAGAACATAAAGTAATTAAACCTGTAAAAGGTCATTATACAAAAGTTAATTTAACACCTAAAAAACATTTAAGAGAATTTAGAGTTGATTCTACAGCAGAAGTAAAAGTTGGAGATGAATTAAAAGCTGATACTTTTGTAGCAGGAGATAAACTAGATATTCAAGGAACTTCAAAAGGAAAAGGATTCCAAGGTGTTATCAAACGTCATGGTCAATCAAGAGGACCTATGGGACATGGTTCTATGTATCACAGAAGACCAGGTTCAATGGGATCAACAACTACACCAGGTAGAGTATTTAAAGGAAAGAGATTACCAGGACATATGGGACATGTAACAGTTACTATTCAAAACTTAGAAGTAGTAAGAGTAGATTTAGACAAAAATGTAGTTTTAGTAAAAGGTAGTGTACCAGGAGCAAATGGAGCTATTTTAAAACTAAAAACAAGTGTAAAAAGTAAATAAGGAGGGAAAGACAAATGCCTAAAGTAGATGTATACGATATAGAAGGTAAAAAAGTAAAGACAATCGAACTTAAAGAAGAAGTATTTGGTATTGAACCAAATGAAACAGTAGTACATCATGTTTTAGTAAATTACTTAGCAAATCAAAGACAAGGTACACAAAGCACTAAAACAAGAAGCGAAGTATCTGGTGGTGGAAGAAAACCATGGAGACAAAAAGGTACAGGTCGTGCAAGACAAGGTAGTATCCGTGCACCACACTGGGTAGGTGGAGGTATTGCATTAGGACCAAAACCACGTTCATATAACTACACAGTAAATAAGAAAGAAAGACAATTAGCAATTAAATCATTATTAAGTTCTAAAGTATTAGAGAAAGAATTAGTTGTTGTAGAAAAATTACCATTAAAAGAAATTAAAACAAAGGAAATGGCAAGAGTTCTAAATAACTTAAAAGTAGAAGGAAAAGCAGTTATTCTTTTAGCAGAAAAAGATGAAATCGTTCAAAAATCAGCAAGAAACATTGAAGGAGTTAAAACACTTCAAGTTGGAACTATCAATGTATATGATTTATTAAAACATAAAAATCTTGTAGTAACAGAAGACACTGTTAAAAAATTAGAGGAGGTGTATGCATAATGAAGGCAGAAGACGTTATCATAGCACCAGTTGTTACTGAAAAAAGTAATGATGGATTACAAGAAGGAAAATATACCTTTAAAGTAAATAAGAAAGCTACTAAAATTGATATTAGAAATGCAGTAGAAAAACTTTTTGAAGTAAAGGTTTTAAATGTTAACACAATGAGTGTTAAAGGAAAAAATAAAAGAATGGGTAAAACATCAGGAAAAACTCCTGATTGGAAAAAAGCAATTGTTACAATTGATACAGACCCAGCAGATATGAAATATTTATCAAAAGGTGGAAAAGAAGTTAAAGTTTCTAAGAAATATAAAGATAGTATTGAACACTTTATGGGAGCTTAGAAAGAAGGTATAAGATGAAAAATCCATTTAAAAAGAGTTTAGAAGTTCCAATATTAGGAAAACGCAAATATCCAACTGAGGAAGAAGCAGAAGAACAGAGAAAGAAGATGTTTCCAGAATTAGAAGGAAAATGTATATTAGGCTCTAGAAAGTTTGATGAAATAACTCCTTCTTTTGAAGAAGAAAGAGATTAAATTATCGGGAAACAAACCCGGAAAATAAAGTAAAGGAGAGAAATTAAAAAATGGGAACAAAAAGATTTAAACCATATACACCTTCAAGAAGAAACATGACAGTTTCTGACTTTGAAGAAATTACAAAAAAAGAACCAGAAAAATCTCTACTAGCAACCAAAAAGAAAAATGCAGGTAGAAACTCATACGGAAGAATAACAGTAAGACACCATGGTGGTGGAAATCGACAAAAATATAGAATAATTGATTTTAAAAGAAATAAAGTTGATATGCCAGCAACTGTAATTGGTATTGAATATGATCCAAACAGAAGCGCAAACATCGCATTAATCCAATATGAAGATGGAGAAAAGGCATACATCTTAGCACCAGTAGGATTAAAAGATGGTGATAAAGTAGTATCAGGAGAAAAAGCTGATATCAAGCCAGGAAACTGCATGAAAATTGAAAGCATTCCAGTAGGTACTATGATTCACAATATCGAATTAAATCCAGGTCAAGGTGGAAAAATGGTTAGAGCAGCTGGGCAAGAAGCTCAATTAATGGCTAAAGAAGGAAAATATGCACATGTAAGATTACCTTCTGGCGAAATGAGATTAGTTATGGCTGTTTGTAAAGCTACTATTGGTACTGTCGGAAATGCAGACCATGAAAACATTAAAATTGGTAAAGCAGGAAGAACAAGACATATGGGAATTAGACCAACTGTAAGAGGTTCTGTAATGAACCCAGTAGATCACCCTCATGGTGGTGGTGAAGGTAAAGCACCAGTTGGACACGCAGGACCAATGACTCCTTGGGGCAAACCAGCACTAGGATACAAGACAAGAAAGAACCATAAACAAAGCGATAAATTAATTACAAAGAGGAGGAATAAGTAATGTCAAGATCAACTAAAAAACCACCATTTGTTGCACCAGAATTATTAAAGAGAATTGATGCAATGAATGCAAATGGAAACAAAGAAGTAATTAAAACATGGTCAAGAGCATCTACAATCTATCCACAAATGGTTGGACACACAATCGCTGTTCATGATGGTAGAAAACATGTACCAGTTTATATCACAGAAGAAATGATAGGACATAAATTAGGTGAATTTGCACCAACAAGAACATTTAAAGGACATTCAGGAGACAAGACAACAACCGCAAAATAGGATAAAAGTTGACGGGGACATATCTTGTCCCTAGAGAAAAGACGAAGGGGAAAGATGTGTCCCCAACGAAAACTCAAAATAGTAGAGGAGGAAAGAAAAGTGGAAGAGAAGCAAGAAGTTATCATTCCAACAGCAGAAGCAACTCTAAGATATGCTAGAATTTCAAGCAGAAAAGTAAAAATTGTAGCAGATTTAATTAGAGGAAAAGATATCGATGAAGCTTTAGCGATTAGCAAATATGCTCCAAAAGCATCAAGCGAAATTATAGAGAAATTATTAAAATCAGCAATTGCCAATGCTGAAAACAACCATCATATGACACACGAAAAATTATATGTTGCTGAAATTTATGCAAATCAAGGTCCAACTCTAAAAAGAATTAGACCAGCTGCAAAAGGTAGTGCAGTAAGGATTAGAAAAAGAACAAGCCACATTACAATCGTGTTAAAAGAGAGAGATTAAGAAAGGAGGACTTAACAAAATGGGACAAAAAGTAGATCCTAACGGATTAAGAATAGGTGTCATTAAAGATTGGAATTCTAAATGGTATGCAGATAAGAAAAATTTTGCAGATTACTTAGTAGAAGACCACAAAATCCGTGAATATGTTAAGAAAAAATTATATGTTGCAGGAATTTCAAAAATTGAAATTGAAAGAACTGCTAAGTTCGTAAGAGTAAATGTATATACAGCAAAACCAGGTTTAGTAATTGGTAAAGGTGGAAATCTTGCAGAAGTATTAAAAGCTGAACTTGAAAAAATGATTGGAAAAACAGTAAACTTAAATATTACTGAAGTAAAGAACATTGATGTAGATGCACAATTAGTTGCTGAAAACATTGCAGGACAACTAGAAAGAAGAATTTCTTTTAGAAGAGCTATGAAACAATGTATGCAAAAAACTATGAAGGCAGGTGCTTTAGGAATTAAAACTGCTGTATCTGGAAGATTAGGTGGAGCAGATATGGCAAGAACTGAGTTCTATAAAGAAGGTACCATTCCACTTCAAACTTTAAGAGCAGATATCGAATATGGATTTGCAGAAGCAGATACCACATATGGAAAAATCGGTGTTAAAGTTTGGATTTATAAAGGAGAAGTTCTTCCAACTAAGAAGAAAGTAGTGGAAGGAGGAGACAAATAATGCCATTAATGCCAAAAAGAACAAAATATAGAAAATTACAAAAAGGTAGAGTAAGAGGAAAAGCAGCAAGAGGAAATAAAGTATCTGATGGAGAATTCGGATTACAAGCACAAGAAATTGGTTTAATTACATCTAACCAAATTGAAGCAGCCCGTGTTGCTATGACTCGTTACATTAAAAGAGGTGGAAAGGTTTGGATTAAAATCTTCCCTGACAAACCAATGACTGCAAAACCTATTGGTACTCGTATGGGTAAAGGTAAAGGTGCAGTAGAATATTGGGTAGCAGCTGTTAAACCAGATGTAATCTTTGCTATCAGTTGCTATTTACCGTTTGGAAAGACTCTATTTCCTTTTATGGCTACAAACGATGTCGCAAA
>CAPXSA010000018.1 GCA_948735595.1 uncultured Clostridia bacterium
AAGTAGTAATACAAATGTAGCAACAGTAGATAGCACAGGAAAAGTAACAGCAAAAGCAACAGGAACGACAACAATAACAGTTAAAACAAAAGATGGAACGAACTTAAGTAAAACTTGTACAGTAACAGTAGCGACAGGAGTAGATGTCACAACATTAACCAGTATACAGTCAAGTAATAAAATAGCAAGAGATAGTTATGGGAATTTAATTACAGTACCACGGAGGTTTCAAAGTCTTAACAAGTCAAGCAACGACTGTGCCACAAGGAATAGTCATACAAGATAGTGAAGGAAATGAGTTTGTATGGGTGCCTGTAGACTCAGTATCAAAGGGAGCAAATATAAGAGCGGATGATATAAGACTTGGAAGGTATACATTTAACACAACTAATGGCACTCCAACAAAAAAGCAAGATGCAGACAATTATACGCAAACGGTACTGATAAGTTCTTATCAAGAAAAAACAAATAATGATAGAAATACAGCTGCCAAAAGTTTAAGTACATTTGTTGATAAAACAAAAGATAATGGAGGATATTATTTAGCAAGATATAAAGCAAGTTATAAGAGTAGTACAATGTGTTATAGTAAGAAATCAACATCAACGAGAGATAGCAGTAACACATCTTTAATAAAAGGAATGTTATGGAACTTTATTGCACAACCAAGTGCAGCAACAGTAGCAAGAAATTCATTTACAAGTAGTTATGTGGAAAGTGATTTAATAAATAGTTATAGTTGGGATACAGCAATTGTTTTTATACAAAAGTATAGTGGAAATAGTAATTATGCGAATGAAAATGGAAAATCTGTAAGCAGTAGTTTGGAGAATACTGGAGTAAATCAAGATAGGGTGTGCAATATACATGATATGGCTTCCAATTGCTTGGAATGGAGTACAGAACACTCTACTTATGTGAGTGGCAGTAATTATAGACCCTGCGTTCATAGAGGAGGTTCTTATTGGAACATGTCTGTCACATTTTCTACAAGGACTCGTTACTATGCGAATACGACCTTTAGTAATGCATACCATTCTTTTCGTCCACTGCTATATATAAAGTAACACTGGAGTGTGTCCGAAATTTTGTGTAAACGAGAGCGTCAGAATTTTTGTGTAAAATAAAAAAATACCTTTTATGATATAATAAAAAAATATCAAGGAGGTATTTTTCTTGTGGAAGAAAAAAAGAAATAGTGCTGAAGAAGAAGCAATGAATAATTCGCAAACATTTTTTTGTAAAAGCTATTGACAAGAAACTTTCGTTTGGTTATAATATAATCATATTGAGAAATAAATGTTCGTATATAGAGAACGAAATTATAAAAAACCAAAAGAAAGAAGGAAGTTTTATGAAAAAAATGAAAATTGTAAATGTAAAAAAGTTTGTAAGAAGTATAGCTATTTTAATTGGAATAGTAATTGCTATTATATTATTTTTTCCAAAGGCTACATTATCACATAATGAAAATGGGCATTCTAATTACGAAAATATTTCAGTTGCACAAGGAGATACCTTATGGTCTATTGCTAGCTACCAACAAGAAAATAATCCTTATTATACAGAAAAAGATGTACGTGATATTATACTAGAACTAAAGAAAGTAAATCAATTAAATAATTCTGATCTTCAAGTGGGGCAAACAATAAAGGTACCTGTGCTTTAAGGTACCCTTTACTATATCTTTCCATTTAATTCTTCTGAAATACTATTTACTGCATCTCTTACTTGAATATTATCTACATGTGTATAAATTTCAGTAGTAGAAATACTTTCATGTCCTAATAGAACTTGCAGAGCCCTAATATCTACTTTTCCGTATTTGGTACATTAAGGTAGCTGCAGTATGTCTCAACTTATGTACAGAATATTTATTCATATCTAATCCTGCTCGTCCAAGTTCTCTTTTCACAATTTCCTGTACCATTCTATTACTAATTCTTTCCTTACGTTTGCTTAGGAATAAGGCATCTTTAGAAGTATATTTTACACCATCATGTGGTCTTACAGCTAAATAGTCCTTGATAGCACTAATACAATATTCATTCAAATAAATTGTTCTTTCTTTGTTTCCCTTACCAATAACAGTCATTTTTCCATCAGAGAAGTTTATATCATTAATATTAATACCAACTAATTCAGATAAACGCATTCCACAGTTTAAAAATAAAATAATAATGGCAAAATCTCTTTCCTTGTTTTCATCTGACTGAGTTTTCGTTACTTCCAAAAGCTTTTGGCTTTCTTCCAAAGATAAATATTTCGGTAATCTTTTATCTATTTTAGGTGTCTCCAAACCTTGTGCTGGGTTGATTTCTAACAGCTTTTCTTTTTGAGTTAAATAGTTGAAAAATACACGAATACTAGCAGCCTTTCTAGCACGAGTAGCAGCTTTACTATGAAAAGTGTTCGTTAAATAAAATAGGAAAGAGTGAATATCATCTAGTGTTACTCTTTTTAATACATCTATTGACATTTCTTTAATGTTAATACTTTTAATATCTTCCTCTTGAGATAATTCATAATGATGTATTAAATACTTTAAAAAGTGTGCTAAATCATAATTATATTCTTTTACCGTATTCGGAGATTTATTTAAAATAACGGTTAAATAGTCTAAAAATGAGTTAAGGAATGAAGGGTTCGCTTTTCTATCTATCATAATGAATGTTTTCTCCTTTGCATTTCTATAAATTTAGCAATATTATATCATATTGTTACTTGAAGTCAAAGCCTTTATTCAGATAAAAACTTGATATATTGAACCAAAAAGAGTATAATTATTTTATTAATTAGTATAGTTGCTCAAGTAGACCAATTATGATTTATTTAAGACAATAAGGAGGAATATCTGTGGGACAAAAAATAAATCCGCATGCTATGAGAGTTGGGGTAATAAGGGATTTGGACTCTTTCCAGTATCCTGAAACTCACTCTACAAAAATTCAATTCTGTGGATTGCGAGTTGGACAAGTAAAACCGTGGAACACTCGGAAGTACTCAAAATCAAGGAAAAAGCGTTAAATCATTTTCAAGAAAGTACTTGAGTAACAATTAGTCTTTAAACTTTTTAGGACTGAATTTACAAAAGCTTATGCTTAAAGCTGTCATATTATGTGGCAGCTTTTTTATGATGAAAGAAGAGGAGTAGCAAATTTTCTTTAAAAACGAACATTTGTTGTTTTGTAAAATAATATTTCATATTAACAAGTTATTACCAAAAACTATTTTAAAAAATCAAAAAGCAAACATTTGTTAATTATCAAATTTTTAAATTATAACTACAATTAATTTTATAAATATTATTAAAAACATTTTTATAATTAGTAATTATGAAGCTTCAAAATCGTTTTTAAGACATTTTTATACTTAATTTATGGAATTATATATCTAAATTAATAATATTCTTAATCGAGTCATTTATTAATGTACAAATTATCACTAATTGCTTGAACTAATAATTCTATTGAAGTATTTAAAAAGTGCTAAAAAAGCGAGGCTCTAAAATCGATTTTAAGCAATTTTTATTTTTTAGACAACAAGTTATATGTCTCAAAAAACAGCCGTAAAATCAAAATTTAGAATTTGAGAAAATTTTTAATTTTATAGGAAAATATTCAGCAGTAAAAATTCAATTATAAAAATCAGCAAAATTCTAAACAACAAATTTATATGTCTAAAATAATAAAAAGGCTTAGAAAGCAAATGAGAGCGAGATAAATCATAACATATTATTACAATTAGACATATAATAAGAGAACAACAAAGACTTATCATGAGAGGGATGCAGAATACGTAAGAATGGCTAGAAATAGTGGTAGAGGAGTACTTATGGAAAAAAGATAGTTTACTCCTATCTCTTATTGCGCAAAACTTACATTTTGCGCAATAATAACTTTCAAGAAAAGAGAGTATATAAGATATACCCTCTTTTCAACTTTTCCTCTTTTCTATAATAATTTGTTTAGTTTTATGATTAAAAGTAACTTTCACATAACAATCTTCCTCATCTATTTTCATCTTTTGAAGATAAATTGGCGGAATATCTACAGCACATCTTCTATCTTCTGCGGATTTTCCATAAAAACGTACTCTTCTCAATTCAAAATCAAAAATATCCATTTTACCACCACTTTACTTTAGAATAAGAAAAATAATATGTAATTATTGAGAACACTAATTCTTCTACTACTCTATTACTAAATTTTACCTTATAGCCACCTTCCAATAGTTTTTTTATTTTATCTCTCATATATCTAGTCAAATCACGCAATGGATAACCATTTTGAACAGCAAAAAGAACTGCTAATAAAGTTTTATCAGAATAATCAGAAAGACTATAAATGTAGTTATTCAAGTAAACGCATGGAAATAACTCATCATATTTCCATATTTTCATTTTTCGTATTTCAAAATCTTCCCCACTCCTACTCATCTCTACTCTAGTTAAATCCCCTGTTATTTCAAGTTTACTTTCTTCTTTTTTATTATAAATCTTTATTCTTCCGTCTCCTACACCGATATAAACCGTTTTTTTATCATAACCCCTATTATCAATTTTCTCTAAATGTTTTCCAGATAAATCCCAAATTAAATCTAAGATATTAACTCTTAAATCAAATGCCAAATCATAACTCACAAGATACCAACTATCAGAAAAATTAAAAAAGTAAAATAAAATAAAGAAATCTTTTAACTTATTGGGATTAAATTCTATAGTAAAGTTATAAACATCATCTGTAAAAACTTCTTTCTTACTCTGCTCAAATTTTCTATTTTCCGAATTATGCAAAAAACCAAACCAAAAGCTATTCCCCTCTTCTGTCTCAATTACATAGTTATAAAAGAAGTTTTTTATCTGTGAAGAACTAAAGTTTTTCTTAACATATTTTTTCCAACAAGTGTTAAAACGAAATTCAATTTCAGCAAATTTACTATATGAAATATAAGTTTTTAATCTAAGCATATCTACTGAGTACATTATATTATCAAATTCTTTAGCTTTAGTATGATATAAATTTTCCAATCTCATAACCTACAAACCCCCTAAATAAAATATTGTAAAGAAATTGAAAAACGCATAATCTAAAAGTAACCTGAACCTTTACTTACTATCGCAACGCTTTCAACGTTTTTTTTCAGTTTTTTAATTGCTATATTCAGCAAGAAATACCGCTTGTTAGATAGCACGGTATTTCCTTTTCTTCTTTCAGGTGGTTTAGGGGGGCTATCCCCCCTCTTGCGATGCCGTGCCCTAAGGCACGGCTAATCGCAACCCCCTGCATATCAGAGCAACTCTCTGTAGTATCCGTTCACTAATAAAACATATTAAAATGACTACTTTATATTAATAAACGGCAATTTTCGGATAATCCACATGACTAATTTATAAATCAACTCGAAGTTTATTACAATTAGTAAAATTGGCACGACAATCCTAATGGTTACTGGCCTAATAAAAAAACCCAATAAGCTTAAATTGTTAAAAATTAAGCCTAAAAAACTATCTATTGAACTTGCTAATTCAACTGGAAAAGAAGGAATGTTTATCCATGAAAAACAGAATCTAACGATATTATAAAGCCAGTCCATTAGAATACTCCATGTACCACTTAAAAATTCTATCATTTATTAAACACCCCCATAATTTTATTCTTTAATAAATTTACAAGAGCGAAAATAATTATAACATCAACAACAGTTAAGTAAATATTATGAATATTATTAAAAACTTTATTTTCAAGTAAATCATTAAAGTTAAAATGTGTAGCATTAATAAGCTGCTGACCAGAAAATGGTTCTTTCAAAATTGGGATATCAAACTCTGGCTCTTCAAATTGTATATTCTTAACTCTGTTTAGAACATTTATAGCTAAATCAAATGGGTACACCAAAAAACCAAAACGTTCTCTGAAGAAACTTACATACTTAAAAAGCCACGAACCGTCTATGGCTAAAATTTTATTAAAGTCAATTTCTATACTTGACCATCTGTACTTATCTAAAAACACATTGTAGAATTTCACGTAATACGTGCCGTTTCCATCAAAATTGTCATTTTTTACACTATAATAAAACTGATATACATCATCTTGACTTATCTCATCTTTAAAAGTTCTAACATCAATTTTAGTCCACTTACTAGAATCATTAAAATCTTTCTTTATATCAATATCTTTTGCAATAAAACATTGCAAGTCAATTAATTCATGCATAAAGAATTTTTGCGTAGTGATATAAATCTCTGTATCAGACACATACTCATAAGACAGAAACGGTGTGGGGTCAAATTTTCCGTCTACGTAATTATCAACACTATCCTGGCTCGGCACAATATTATCAATCTTTATCTCTTTTTCTATTACATACTTGCTATAATCTTCCCCTATTTCACTATTAGCTAAACCGTTTATATCAGTAAGTTTAAATTTATATGTACCATTTTTATATACTTTATATACATATCTATAAATATTACGACCTTTTTCATCTTTGGAAACTTCCACAGCCGAAACCTTATCATCAATTCCGAACAGGATTATCAACCTGAGGTATATGTAAATATACATCATACATTTGATTTTCTGTAGAAACTTCTAAAGAAGTATTCCACTTTTCAAGAAGATACCAATCAGAAGTTATTAAAACTGGAACGTTCTTTGTTTCCCCCTCAGGATTGATAGATAAATTAAGTTTTAGCTTTGTACTATCCTCAAAAGCTATATCCCCATTTTCATACTTAACATCAAAAGTAGTATAAACAGCATGAAAATCATTTTCTTTAAGACCAGATGCAAAACTAGTTCCATATGGACCATCACTAGTTAGCCATGTAAAAGTTGGCTTACCCGCAAAATTTTCACTCCAATAACCTAAACTATTATCTAAAGTAGCACACCAATATTCTAAACTAGAAGGCACTTTAAACATAATATTAGAACCTAAATACCACAAGAAACACTTAGAAGCACTCTCTTTGTCTTTAAAACCATATATTTTATATCCATACGAGTTAGTAAACAAAACATAATCTGTAGTACCAGATAGCATATTAAAATCAGGTAAAGTTATAGTAGTTCCATTGTCGTCATATTCAACAGCTTGAGAAAAAGAAGGTATAAATAAAATAAAAATTAGTAATATAAAAATAATTATAAATTTATTTTTCATAAAATACCTCCTAATGCTTTACGATAAGCCTAATATATGAATATATTAGGAATACGATAAATAAAACAATAAGACAATTAAGTCCATTGTTTATTAATTTTAGACTACTACTTATTTCAGCTAAAACAATAGAATAATCCATAAAATACCTCCTACTTAAACATTTTTGGGAAAGCAAAATAAAAGAAAATATGCACAAGTCTTTCCACTAAAGTAAAAGCAACAGCAATAGGAATAGCCGTCTTTACAACATCAGCTATTAAGTTAAAAATAACAGAATAATCCATAACAAACACCAACTTCCTTATCTTATATTTTTCTAAAAAATTTTCTAATTGATACACATGGAAAACCCCTTATCACCCAGACCCGTTTTCCATGTTCAAAATCAAAACCATACAATGAACATAAACTTCGCCTTTCCCAATCTCATACCAAGCCAATGTTTTCTTTTTTACTTATATTTTTTCTATAGTCTTTTTCATTTAATTTACGTATATTTTCTAAAGTCTTTTTTAAGACTTCTAAATCAATTATTATTTCCATATAAACTAGTACCAGACGAACCTTTCCACTCTAACGAGTACCTTTTCATTTTAGCATACGTATCATAAGAGTTATAGAGTGTTGGAGAATGGAACCAAAAGAATAACTTAGTAGTATCAAATTTTAACTCTCCGTCAACTTCTCTAGCAGTCTCCCCATTCACAAGCCTATTAATTTGTAAACACCCAAGAATGTTTTTACAGATAACAACATTCTTTATCTGCTCCCTAAGAGGTTTTGCCATTCTCATATAGACTTGAGAAGTTCCAACAATATGCTTACGTTGTTTTCGCTGTTGAGAAATCTCAACCATAACTTCGATTGGAACATTTTTACTTTCTAAAGAATTAAATTCAAGATGTATTTCATCTATAAAATAAATAACCCCAAATTCTCCATTTTCATACTTAGTAAGGCTTTCAATACCCTCATATGGGACAACCGCTGTATGAGCGGGAAGCCCATTTATTTTAGTATTAGTAACCAAAATTGCACGAGGATACTCTATACAAAGTTTTTTTATATATTGAACAGCTGAGAGTGTTTTCCCAGAACCTTGACTTCCACAAAAGACCAATAAGCCCTCTGGGTCAAAATAATCTGGGTGTTCCTTAGTAAATTTATTTCTATATTTCAAAACATCCAATACGTGCTTAGGGTTCAATGAACCTTCTAGCATTGATAAATCGAAACTCATCTGTTAAAACACCACCTTTAGTAACAAAATAACCAACAAGAAAATTATGATAATTCTTAGCAAGTTTTTTGAAGTGAAATTCAAAAATAGACTTGCCTTCTTTAGAACAAAAGCCAACCTTCTCATATTTCCTTTCACAACTCTTATTATCTCCCACATAAGCACCCCACATTAAAATAATAAAAAGCGAGAAGATAAATTCCCCCCGCAACACCCTGACAACAAATGTAAAATTATTTTATCTTTAGTAAATCTTTAAACTAAGCAGAGATTTTTCCCTTCATAACCGCTTTTTTGAAGATAGAAATACCTTTTCTAACTCCAAACCACATTAAAACAAATCCCATACCAACTCCAACTACGCCAGCGATTATACCAACAATCTGACCGGGAGTAATTGAACCAGTAAGAGCGTCTGTTAATGGTTTAATTGTTTCAGCGATACCAACAGCATTTTCCATACTTTTTCCCTCCTCTTTTCTTTTGTATTTATATTATTTTAAATAATATACTAGTTTTTCTTTTGTACTTGTGTAAAATCAACAATAGCAACTTTACAAGAATTATTTCCTAAAGTAACATCAAAAATAAGATTAATTCTATCGTATGCTTTCAACGCCTTAAATCTAGTGAATAATCCTACATTATCTCCAGAAAATTTGACTTTTCTTTCTTGAAAATCGCCTTCTACTTCTTCGTCAAAACGCACTATATAAGCCTTCGGATAAGCAATCTCTTGACCTTTATCATTTTTGAATACACCTGATGCTCTTTCCTCAATTCCTTTAAATATTACTTCATTATTACATTTCATCTTTCTTTTCCCCACTTTCTTCTATTTTTATTTTTCCGTGTAAATCTACAAGTTTATCAAACAATTTTTGAGTTTCTTTCACATCTACCAACTTACTTTCTATTTCAGCAGACAACATATCTATAGAACCTATTAACACACTATATAGTAAAACATTTTCTTCTTCCGTTAAAGAATTAAAATCATATTTCATAATATCTACCACCTGACTATAATAAATTTTGTATTTTCAATATTAACAAATCAATTTTATCTAATTCCTTTTTACAGTCAATTAAACAATTATTTAAAATTTCTAAACTATATGAACTATTGCCTTTTATAGTTGAATTAAAAAATTGTATTTTTGTAATAATACCTTTTTTACGCTCATTTAAGCAATATAATAAGTCTGCTTTTTCCTCTGTAGTTAAAATCTCTATACTACGCACCCCCTGACTTATTTTTTAATGGTTTAACATGTTTTAGATACCAAGATTTTGTACGATAAAACTTACAATTCTGGCATTCAATATCCATTAGTGCAGAACATTTACAATAACCTTGCTTTTCAACATAAGCAAAACAGTCTGTCCTATATTCTTTTTCATTCTTATTCATATGTACCCCCTGACTTTCAATTCGCCACTAGGAAAGACACGTCAGGTCATGTCCTTCCAAATAGCAAATCTTTCGCGTAACCTTATGGTTACGTTGTATTTACATTATAGAACCATTCGGTTACAATGTCAATAGAAAAAGGAGATTTTTTTCAATATGTATTTAAAAAGATTAAAAGAACTAAGAGAAAATAACAACGAAAAACAAGTTAGCATAGCCAATTTACTAAATATGAAACGTGAACAATACTCAAGGTATGAAACTGGTAAAAGAGATATCCCTTTAGACTGTTTAATTCAACTAGCAGACTTTTATAACACTAGCACAGACTACTTACTTGAGAGAACTAATAAAAAAGAATTCACAAAGGAGAAATAAAATTAGTAAAAACATATAAATATAGCAAATATTATGTATAGTATTTTATAAAAGTACATTTTATTTGCTTTTTTTTTCAATTAAAAAAGTAATTTTCACAACAAATAACACAAATATAATAAAAATACAACAATACTATACATAAAGTTGTTTTCTTATAGCAACTTTTAAAAAGCAAAAAAATAAAAGTTGATACACTTTTGACAACTTTTTACAATAATTGTATATTTCTTCTTATATTACGCAACTTACATTTTGCGCAATTGTCCGTATGAAAAATTAAAGGTATTTCCTATTATCCTTCATACCTCTTTCCTCTTATTATTCCCTTTTTAGCGTTCTTAATTATCCTTTAATAATTCATCTATAGTAATATTAAAAAAATTACTTATTGTAATTATATTTTTATTATTGGGACATGTTTTTCAATTTTCCATTTAGCAACAGTAATTCTTGAAACATTTATTTTTTCTGCAAATTGTTCTTGAGTACGATTTTTCTTTTTTTCTCATTTCTTTAATTTTCTCTGAAATTTTCATATTAATATTACGTCCTCTCTCCTATTTCACAAAAAATATTTCTTTACAATTTTAAACGAATATGTTAAAATTTATTTAATTTCACAAAAGAAAGGAGTAATAAATATGTACTTTTGGTTAATACTAGGAGTTATCCTAATTATAATAGTTGGTATTGTAGATAAAGCTATAACACGTAATAATAGTAATAATATGCAAAGTACTCCTACAGCTAATGTTGAATATGATTTATCTAAATATGAAAGTAAACAATATGTAATGACACAAACTGAATTAATTTTTTATAGAGAGTTAAAAAAGATAACAGATGAACTAGAATTATCTATTTTTCCTCAAGTTGACCTTGAACGAATTATTCAAGTTAAAGATAATAATAATTCTGATAGAAATAGAATTAAATCAAGAAGCATTGACTTTACAATAGTTAATAATAAAAATTGTAAAATAATCAGTTGTATTGAATTAGATGATTACACTCACAATAGAGAAAGTGCAAAAAAAGCAGATAGCTTTAAAAATGATTTATTTCAAAAAGTAGGTATTCCATTACATAGAATAAAAGTATTAAATAGTTATAATTTAGAAGAAATTAAAAGTACATTACAATGCGATATACAACTTTTAAAGAAGAACAATTGCATCTAATAAGCAAAAATGACAAAATAAAAAGTTGTTTTTATGCATTGCTAATAAAAGAGTAGGTTGCCCTACTCTTCGTTCTATTTTACATTCTTTAAAAATAATGCCATCTTTTCTAAAAACTCTTGGTTTGTCTTAGTCGCCATGATTTCTGTAATTAGTTCTTCTGTTATGTCTGCAACGGACATTGTTGACATTGCTTTTCTTAAAGCAAATACTGTTTCTAATTCTTTTGGAGCTAGTAATAATTCTTCACGTCTAGTACCAGATTTATTAATATCAATTGCTGGGAAAATTCTCTTTTCAGACAACTTTCTGTCTAAATGCACTTCCATATTACCTGTTCCTTTGAACTCTTCAAAGATTACATCATCCATTCTGCTTCCTGTTTCAATTAAGGCTGTGGCTAAAATAGTTAAGCTTCCCCCATTTTCTATGTTTCTTGCTGCTCCAAAGAATTTTTTAGGCTTGTGTAAGGCGCTTGGATCCAAACCTCCTGATAATGTTCTACCAGAAGATGGAATAACTAAGTTATATGCCCTTGCCAAACGAGTAATACTATCTAATAAGATAACAACATCTTTCTTTTGCTCTGTTAGTCTTTTTGCTCTTTCTAATACCATTTCTGCTACTTTTACATGATGTTCAGGAAGTTCATCAAAGGTAGAATAGATAACATCTCCATTAATACTTCTTCTCATATCTGTTACTTCTTCAGGACGTTCATCAATTAATAGTACAATTAATTCTACTTCTGGGTTGTTAGTAGTAATACTATTTGCTATCTTCTTAAGAAGTGTTGTTTTTCCAACCTTTGGTGGTGCAACAATCATACCTCTTTGTCCCTTTCCAATCGGTGACATTAAGTCAATAATTCTCATAGCATATTCTGTTGGAACTGTTTCTAAACGTATTCTTTCATTTGGATAAATTGGTATTAAATCATCAAATTTCGTTCTTCTATATGCCTTTTCAGGTGCTTCACCATTTACCTCACCTACATAAATAAGTGCTGGGAATTTCTCTCCTTCTTTTGGAAGCCTTGAAATACCTTTTATCTTGTCTCCCTTGTCCAATCTAAATCTTCTAATTTGAACAGGAGAAACATATACATCCTTTGGTGTAGATAGATAGTTTTCACCTCTTAAAAAGCCATATCCATCTGGTAATACTTCTAAAATACCTTCTACAATTTGGTCATCTGCATTTGTTACTTTATATCCGCCTTCAGTATCATCATTGGAATTTCCTTTAGTTTCTGTACCAATAGCATTATTGTCCCCTTCCAAATTTTCTGCCTCTACATTTACTTCTGCTTGTCCCGATACTTCTTCTAAGTTAGATAATTCTTGAATCAACTCCTCTTTTTTCATCTTTGAAGTATTTTTTACTCCTCTCTCTTTTGCCATTTGACGTAATTCTACTAGCGTACAATTTTCAAACTCCATATTTGCCCCCTATTTTATTTAATTTATGTTTATTTTAATTTGGAAATAATAGATATAACCCTATGATTTTAAATATAATAAAGATAAATAATATATACTAGACAAAGAGGCAACTAAAATGCCTCTTTTATTTTATTTACTAATATCAATGTATACTCTTTCATTTGGTAAATACATATCTAGCTTTTCTCTTGCCACTTCTTCAATATATTCTTTTGAATTAATATTCTCCTTTGTGGCTTTCAATTCTTCTTGTTGCTCTTTTGCTTCTGCAATTTGCTCAGAATAACGATTTTGGTCTGCTTGATACGCATTTAACATTTTTTGTTGTGTAAAAAAAGTATAAACGACATATATAATAATTCCTATTAACAAAATATTTTTTAACAAACTCTTATTTTTGATATTTTTCATCTGTGCTTCCTTAATCAAATTTATGATATGATTATAACATACCTTATATATTTTTTCTACATTTTCTGTAAAATTCCTTCTTTTTATTTCAATTTTTATTTATTTCCGTAAGCTTTTTGTTGCTTTTTGTAAAATTATGTAAGTTTTTATGAATAGATTGAATTCCTACCTTTCCTTTTTTAGTTATAAATAAAATAGGTTTTATAAAAATTACTTTTACAATTTTTTCTATAAAATGAATAGGATAGGATAAAATCTTCTTAAAAAATAGAATAATGGTTACAGAAGACTTTACAAAAAGCTTACTAAGTGCCAACATATAAATCACAATACCTATTAAAATTCCAATAAATACATAGCTTCTAATTTCTCCATGATTAAAAGTAAATATAGAAAATAGCATCATGCTACCTGCTAATATCCAAAACAAGGCATCTTGTATGTATGTAATCCAATCTGAAGTATGAAAACTCTTTCTTAATATTCTAAATATATCAAATAGGAATCCTATCAAAATTCCTGTTATAATGAATATCCCTAAGCAAAATAGTTGGTTATAAACTTCTTGCACTTCTCTTCCCTCCTTTTTGCTTTACTACTTATTTGAATATTTTATTTAAAAAGCCTCCACCTTTTTCCATATTTTCTTTTTCACTATATGCTAATTGAAAAATCTCTCCATCTACGGTGACTTCTGAAGTATCAAGACTCAATTTATTAATTCTCAAATTTTCACCTTTTACAGTAAGAAGTCCCAATTCTGTTTCTAAAATTACAATTTGGTCATCGAAGCTTAAAACATCTAATACCCCCGAGATGTTTAATTTTTCTCTGTTTTCCAAAACAATATTTTGAATTACATTTGTCATGCTTGACATTGTTTTTCTCTCATCTATTGGCATTTGTACCACTCCTTCAAAAATAAGTCTAATCTTATTATATTCAGTCCTTGTCTTATTTAGAACTATTTTCTTTACTTTTTGTCTATTAGGCATATTAATTTTGCACAACACTTCCCCTGTTTTCATTAAAAGTTGACTTAACAATGATTTTAATACCATATTTCTTGGCAATTCTAATGCATCTATCATGCAATACCTTTGCGCCACTTTGTGCCAGTTTATTCATCTCCTCATAGGAAATAGTTTCTATTTTTTTAGCATTAGAATATTGATTAGGATCTTTGTCATAAATGCCATCTGTATCTGTAAAAATATAGCATTCCTTCTGATTTAAAGCCGCTGCTATTGCTACTGCACTTGTGTCAGAACCATTTCTTCCTAATGTAGTAATGTTTCTGTGACTGTCTATTCCTTGAAAGCCAGCAACTACTACTGCGTCATTTTCTTCTAATTCTTTCCATATTCTATATGGACGAATTTCTTGTATTTTTGCCTGTGTATACTCTTCATTTGTTATCATTCCCGCTTGTTCTCCTGTTAATGAAATAGCCTTGTAACCCATTTCATTTAAAAGAATAGCAAACTTACTAATGGATATTTGCTCCCCCACTGATACTAGCATATCTAATTCTCTTTTGTTTGGATTTTTACTTAATCGTTTTGCTTCTGCTAATAGGGTATCTGTTGTTTTGCCTTGTGCTGACAAGATAGCGACTACCTTTTGTCCTTCTTGCAAAAACTGAATTGTCTTTTTGGTTACCTTTCTTAGATTCTCATCATTTGTAAGTGAACTTCCTCCAAATTTGATAACTTTAATATTCATAAACTTATGTCCTTATATGAAAATATACAAGCCAATTTGATTCCAAATTTGACTTGTATATCATATTCTTCTATTTTATTTTTGTGCCACATTACTCTTTAAATAACTATCAATAAATCCATCTAAATCTCCATCCATAACAGATTGTACATTTCCTACCTCATAATTTGTTCTATGGTCTTTTACTAAAGTGTAAGGGCAAAATACATAAGAACGAATTTGACTTCCCCACGCAATCTCCATTTGAAGCCCTTTCAATTCATCAATTGTGTCTTTTTGCTCCTTTTCTTTTAAGTTTAATAATTTAGATTTTAACATTTTAAGCGCTGTATCTTTATTTTGGAATTGAGAACGTTCTGTTTGACATGCTACGACAATTCCTGTTGGAATGTGAGTTAATCTTACTGCAGATGAAGTTTTATTGATATGCTGACCTCCTGCTCCTGATGCTCTATATACATCCATTTTAATATCATCTGGGTTAATTTCTAATTCAATATCATCTGTGATTTCAGGTAATACTTCAATAGAAGCAAATGAAGTATGTCTTCTTCCTCCTGCGTCAAATGGTGAAATTCTAACCAAACGATGAACTCCCATTTCTCCTTTTAGATATCCATAGGCATAATCACCACTAACGGAAAAGGTAACACTTTTAAGCCCTGCTTCATCGCCTTCTAAATAGTCTAACTCTTTTAAATCATAATTGCGTGCATTTGCCCATCTACTATACATACGATATAGCATTTCTGCCCAATCTTGTGCTTCTGTGCCTCCTGCGCCGGGGTGAATTGTGATAATCGCATTATTGTTGTCATATTTACCAGATAATAAAGTGGTAATTTCTAACTTTTCAATTTGTTTTTCTATTAAAGATGTAGACTTTATTACTTCTTTAGCCATTTCATCATCAGTTTCTATTTCTAACAGTTCATTCATTTCGAATATATTATTTAATTCATTTTGTATTTTATGAAATCCTTCTACTTTCACTTTTAGTCCATTGATTTCTTTTAAAACCTTTGAACTGTTTTCTGTATCATTCCAAAAGTCATTATTCATAGTTTGTTCTTCTAAAAGCTTTAATTCTTTTCCTTTATTTACTACATCAAAGTGAATCACCTATCTTTAGTAATCTATCCTTCAAATCCTGCAATTTTCTGCTATTTTCTTCAAGTTCTATCATTACTTTTTCACCCCTTCTTTATCTTAAGATTATTTATTATATCATTAAAATTCGAAAGAATCAAGTTGCATATTTGACATATTATGTTAATTGTGCTATAATGATATTATCTTAAACGTAAAACACGTTTGTATAATACTAGGGAGGCTACATCATGGAAAACACCACGAAGAAAAACATCAAAGAGATCCATAGCCAAATCCTCTTGGCTGATTCTACTTTAAAGAGTGAGTCCAAGAGACTGTACCTTATTTTCCAAGGCACTTACAGCACCTATCATCGCAACCCCGGTTTATCCTTCTCTTTGGCAGACAAATCTGATGCTCAGGAACTTGATCTCCTCATGGAGATTACTGGCGTCATGGGAGAAGGATGGCAATCACAATTGGTCGACAAAGAAGTTCGCCTTCTCGTCGAAGTCAACGTGATCGACCGTTCCGACACCCGTGTCATTGTTAAGGCAATCGGCCACAAATTGGAGGTCGACGGAGACGATGATTACTTCCTTGTTCTTGGAAAAGAGAAGCAGTTGGTTTCCAAGCAGACCGCAATGAAGCTTATCACAGAAGACAACTAAAAGGAGGACAATCCAAAAACAAATCTATGAAATATCACGCAACTTTTCCCTAGCAAGAGAAGACGATTGATAATCGTCTTCTCTTTATTGGTTTTTAATATTTAATAGTATGGATACTATCTTTTTGTTCCCCTCCCTTTAAAATTATTTCTACATAATCTTCATGCCATGTTATTTCAATGTTTTCTTCTCTTGCTATTGCTCCATCATTATTAATTTCTTCTTCAAACTGTTCAATCTTTCTATTTCTGTTATTCACTAAAGTTACTCTTACTTTTGTTGCCCCAAAGGGCCATTCAGGTTCTCCAACAGATTGAAATATTACTTTATATCCATTATTTTTATTCATATATTCAGAAATATCTGTAACTCTTAACTTTGTAATATAAATTCCTATTAAAAGCAAAATGTCAATAAAAATAATAAATCCTATCAGAATTCTTCTTGCAATTTTCGTAATTTCTTTCATTCTTTCTCACTTTCTATCTTCCAATTTAGTCCATTATCTTCACTGTAAAAATAGTAATACTTTTTCTTTGATTGTTCTATGATATAAGTTTGAACCTTTAAAATATTTCCCTCTTTATATGGCACATCGTTAATATAAAGTTGGGTATCTCTTTTTAGTCCATCTAATTCTATTTTCACTTTTAGAAAACTTTTTCCTCCATTATTCGTTACTAATAATCCACTATTTTCTCCGTTCATTCCTGCAAGCCCATAATCATTAATAAATCCAATTTCTTCATCGATAAATATAAAGTCTGCACCACTATGAATTGTCATTCCACTGCTTTGGTTGTTCCAATTCTTTCCTTCATCTATAGTTTTCTGTATACTTATAACTTCCCTTTGAGCCAGTATGAAACATTCTCTTTTTACTCTTATTGCTATATTTTTATCTATCTGCTTTTCATATAAAATTGCGCTTTCTTCATTATCTAGATTATCTTCTTTCAAATCTTCACTTTCTTGTATAGTATCGATTTGCTTTTCTAATTTTCCCTCTTTATCATAATAATAGTAAGTTAAAATTGAGTGTTCTTCTTCAAATGGATTAAAAGACCCCTTCCCATAATTTTCTTCATATGTTCTATTTTTTTCTCTTGTAAATATATTTTTATACTTATAATAATCTACTCTTGTTTCGTATCCATTTATCACATACCCAACCATTTTCTTATTTTCTATTTCGATAATATATTCTGGTGGATAAAGTTCATATATGAAAATAGCAATTGTTCCTAGAATAATCTTACTAAATAGCAACAAATTAATTATAACTAAAATTATCATTATAATTTTTTCAGTTTTATTTTCTATCATCATAAGTAACTGCACAATTCCTGAAATAATTCCTATGCAATTTATAATCAGTATCGTTTGCTTTACCCATTTTAAGTACTCTAAACCTAATTTGTCTACAATTAAGCAGGTAACTCCAAAAAGTAAATCGAAAAGTATTAAATCTATTATGATATTACTAAATAATTTTTTCATAAACTCTCCTATCTTTAATAAATCATATCGTACCATATAGATCCATCATTAACAATATAGCAAAGAAAGGTTTAAGATATTCTTCAGTTAATCTTCATGAATGCAAAAATAGATAGTACACGACTATCTATTTTATTTTTACAAATTATTTAATTCCAAATATTTTTCTAATGCATTTATATTCATAATAAAGAATTTATCTCTCTGATTTCTTAATAATTTTGCCAATTCATGAATTTCTATCCATCTAATATTTCTTGATTCATTTGTTTCTAATACTGGCTCTCCTTCTGCTTCACATATAAAGTGAGCACATATTATAGAGTATGCGTTTGCTAGATTTTGAGTAATACAAAACGGCATAAAATTTATTGTTCCAATATCTTTACTATGTATTATTTCTTCTTCTCCTATTATTTTTGTAACTTTTAGTCCCGTTTCTTCAAATACTTCTCTTCTTACAGTGTCATAAGCATTTTCATATTCTCTTATTTTTCCTGCTGGTAGTTCATATTGTCCATTTGTTTCGTTTCCATCTTCTTTCCATCTTTCTTGAATGATAATATATTTTTTATCATCTATGTTTCTTTCTACAATAGCTCCTATTGCAGGTTTTGCAAATTTCTCCTCCATGTATTCTCCTCTACATATTTATTCTACAATAAAAATTATTGTCCACTTCAAATAGCCTACTTACTTTCCACAACAATTTTTATACTTCTTCCCACTTCCACATGGACAAGGATCATTTCTTCCAACATTTGGAGCAGTATTGACTACTGTCATATTTCCACCTGATTTTCTTGGTGCTTGTGTGTCTAAATCTCTTAATGTATCTTCAAAACCTTCTCCTGTAATCTTGACTGATGTTGTTCTTTGTAGATTTTCTTCTCTTTTTCTAGCATTCATTAGGAATTTGATGACATCTGTTTGAATATCCAAATTCATTTGGTCAAACATATCTGCTCCTTCAATTCTATATTGAACAACAGGGTCTTTTTGGCCATAAGCACGAAGACCAATACCATTTTTTAGTTCGTCCATTGCTTCGATGTGGTCCATCCATCTATCATCAACAATTTTTAGCATGATAACTCTTTCAAGTTCTCTCATGTTATCAGCGCCAATTTCTTGTTCTTTTTGTTCATAAATTTGATGTGCTTTTTCTTTTAATTCTTTAGTTACTTCATTTAATACAATTTTGTCCTTTTTAGTAGACTCTAACTCTGTAATACCAAAATTAACAGCTACATCTTGATTAAATGCATCTAAGTTAAAGTCTGCTACTTCTGATAAATATTCCATAGCAGTTTCTTCAGCTAAATTATCTATCATGTTTAATACGTTTTTCTTTAAATCTTCTCCATCTAAAACTCTTCTTCTTTGGTCATAAATGGTACCCCTTTGTACATTCATAACATCATCATATCTTAATACATTTTTACGAATGCTAAAGTTTTGTCCTTCTACCTTCTTTTGAGCAGTTTCTACTGCATTAGAAAGTATTTTAGATTCTAAAGGCATATCTTCATCTGCACCTAAGGTATTATATACTCTAGTAATTGCATCACCACCAAAGATTTTCATTAAATCATCATCTAATCCAATATAAAATCTAGATTCTCCTGGATCACCTTGACGACCACTACGTCCACGAAGCTGATTATCAATTCTTCTAGATTCATGTCTTTCTGTACCAATAATCTTTAAGCCCCCTGCTGCAATTACCTTTTCTTTTTCTTCTTTGATTTCTTGGTCGAATTTTTCTTCTAATTCTTTAAATTTCTTTCTAGCTTCTAAAATATTTTGATCCTGTGTTTCATTGAAGGCTGTTGCTTGTTCTAATTGCTCTTCTGTATATCTTTGTCTTCTCATTTCTTGTTTTGCTAGATATTCACTATTACCGCCAAGCATAATATCAGTACCACGACCTGCCATGTTCGTTGCAATTGTAACAGCCCCATATTTACCTGCCTGTGCAATAATTTCAGCTTCTTTTTCATGGAATTTAGCATTTAATACTTCATGCGTAATTCCTTCTCTTTTTAGTAAATTACTTAACTTCTCAGACTTTTCAATAGAAACTGTACCAACTAGAACTGGTTGTCCTTTTGCATGGCTCTCTTTGATATCATTGATAACTGCTCTAAATTTAGCATCTTCATTCTTGTAAATGATATCATGATGGTCATCACGAATCATTGGTTTATTAGTTGGTATTTCAATAACATCTAAGTGATAAATTTCTTCAAATTCAGCCTCTTCTGTCATAGCAGTACCAGTCATACCTGATAATTTATCATACATTCTAAAGTAATTTTGGAAAGTGATAGTTGCAAGTGTTTTAGACTCATCTGCAATTTTAACATGTTCCTTTGCTTCAATTGCTTGATGTAATCCATTATTGTATCTTCTTCCATACATAATACGTCCTGTGAATTCGTCTACAATTAATACTTCTCCATCTTTTACAATGTAGTCAATATCTTTTTTCATAATACCATGTGCTCTTAAAGCTTGGTTAACATTGTGTACTAATTCAGAATTTTCAATATCATTGAAGTTTTCTAAGTTAAATTCTCTTTCTGCTTTTTCAATACCTTTTTGTGTTAAAGATGCTGATTTTGCTTTTAAGTCAACAATGTAATCATAATTTTCATTATCTTCTGCTTGTTCTTCATCTTTTAAATCTTCTTCTACAATTACTTTTGGAGTTAATCTTCTAACAAAGTTATCTGCCTTTTTATATAAATCTGATGATTGAGTTCCGCGACCTGAAATGATAAGTGGTGTACGAGCCTCGTCCACTAAAATACTATCAATTTCGTCCACAATAGCATAGTTTAATTCTCTTTGTACCAATTGTTCTTTATAAATAACCATATTGTCTCTTAGGTAGTCAAAACCAAATTCATTGTTCGTACCATAAGTAACATCTGCGTGATAGGCTTCTCTTTTAGCTTCTGGTTCCATTCCTGCAACAACTAGTCCAACTGTCAAGCCTAAAAATTTATATACTTTTCCCATCCATTCACTATCTCTTTTGGCTAGGTAATCATTGACTGTAATAACATGTACACCTTTTCCTGTTAAGGCATTCAAATACACAGGTAATGTGGCAACTAATGTTTTACCTTCACCTGTTTTCATTTCGGCAATTCTTCCTTGATGAAGTATAATACCACCAATCAATTGCACATCAAAGTGTCTCATTCCTAATACTCTCTTTGAAGCCTCTCTTACTGTTGCAAATGCTTCTGGCAAAATATCATCTAGAGTTTTACCTTCTTCTAATTGCTTTTTAAATTCTAGCGTTTTCCCTCTTAACTGCTCATCTGTTAATTTTTGAAATTCCTCTTCTAAACTGTTAATCTTCTCTACAATTGGCTTTACTCTCTTTACTTCTTTTTCACTATATGTTTTAAATAATCCCATTGCTTTCTTCCTTCCTAACGTTAAATATATTCTTGGAAATTACACGTTTATCGTGTAATTGACGTAGAAGATATTTATGCGAAACGTTACAAAGTCTTAAAGCTTTGCTTTTAGAGTTTGTTAGTTCGTATAAATATATTCTTTGTTACTATATCACTTTTACTGAAAAATCGCAAGGTAAAATTCGAGATTAGTATCATTTTTTATAAAAATCTTATGTAAGTATAAGAAGAAGGAGAAGACTGCATACAATCTTCTCCTTCTTCTATTGGAAATTACCACAATGCGACAACATGGTTGCCCTTTTCATTACCATGATAACACTCAGGATGTCCCTTTGTATCAGCTTCAAAGAGTAAACGCATCCCATAAAGCACTGCTAATTTTCTTACTATCGATGGAATACTCCCTTCTTCATATTCAAAATAAATAGATGCTTCAAGGGTTACTAAAATATCTTCTTTTCCTTTGCTCTTCATAGCTTTTTTCATACAAGAGAATAAATAATCTCCATATGTCATTAAAGCAGGTCTTAGAATAGTTCCGATGGCTCTGTATCCGTTGTCAGCAGTAAAGGAAATAATAGGCGCATCCCGTGAAAATGTAAGTCCTACAACCTTGTGTTCAGGTCCCCATACGACAAAATCTACGCTTGGGCGCAGGAAGTCATTGCCTTCTAAGCAATGCTTATAAATTTCTTGCGGATCAAATATGGGGGCAATTGCTGGATCGTATAGCCGAATCTGCGGAAGGTAGCAACTATTTGTTGCCTCTCTTTCCTCCATACCAGTCATGGATGTGATGATAGGTATAAATCCGAGCGGAAGGGAGTCTTCTACTTTCTTCCACTGGTTAAAGTGTTCTTCCCCCATAGTAGGAGGATATTGACAATAGCCCAGTTCTCCCAGATAGCTCTTTCCAATAAGTTTGCTAGACATTGTTCTTCTCCTTTTCAATTTAATAATTTTGATTATTTGGAGAAAAACAATAGCTACCTCCAAATAATCATTTGAAGGCTACTTTTCAAAAGTACTTCACTTGTTATTATACTACAAATTTAACATAAAATCAAATCCGTATTATGGCTTACTATTCCATAAATTTTCTAAAATTAGAAGCTTTATATTCCCTTTTTCTCTACATTGTGGTATAATAAATTCTATTCTTCGCAGCCATGCGAAATATGTTAAATGGCAAGTAGCAAATATCCTTAAAATAATTTTTATGGAGGCTGTAAATTATGGATGTGTATGGTATTACTATCACATGCAGTAAGTGTGGATCGGAATGTATTGATTACACTAAGGACGAGCAAACTACTCTTTCCCGCAATGGAAGAGATTCTTGGTCATACACTCGTTTTCATTGCACATGTGATGCTTGTGGGCATCGTTTTGAAGAGATTTTCTCTTTGCAGAGATGCTCTATCAACATTTCTAAATGAAAAACAGAAAAACACTAAGATGTCTAAAATGTCTTGGTGTTTTTCTGTTTAGACATATCTTCCTTATCGCTGGCATATTATTTACTAATCATATTAAAAGGGTGGAATTTTATGTTTATTTGTAATTTAAAAGTGGATGGAAATAAGTTGGGGAAAATTTTATTAGGGCTTTTATTTGTAGCTATTCTTATTATCACTGCAATTGTTTGCTATCGCATTTTAGGTAACAACTTCTTTAAAACAAATGATGCTATTAAAACAGAAGAAGTTCAGGAATTAAATGTGAACAATTATACCAATGTTTTAAAGGCGGTGCATGAAAATATAGACCAATATGTTGGTCAAAAAATCAAATTTTCTGGCTTTGTTTATCGTGTAATCGACTTTACCCAAACACAATTTGTATTAGGTAGAAATATGGTTATTTCTTCAGATTTCCAAACTGTTGTTGTAGGATTTTTATGTGAATATGAAGAGGCAGCGAAATATGAAGATAACGCTTGGGTAGAAATTGAAGGAAAAATTATAAAAGGAAACTATCATGGTGAAATGCCTATTCTTCAAATTGAAAAGATACAAAAAGCAGAAAAGCCATCTGAAGAATATGTATATCCTCCTGATGACTCCTTTGTAACCACTTCTACTTCTGTATATTAGTTTGTACTTCTTCTGCTTTATTTGCTTTTCTTTTAGCTAATAGATATCCTACACCTGAGCAGAGTAGAACAACACTTTCTAAAATTCCTCCAAAAATGGATTTGATATAAATATTATATGCTATCCATGACATACTTGTTGGAATTCCAAGTAATTTATATGTATTCGTATTTTTCTGCCATACAGAATAAGTATAGAGAAAAGTACCTAATACAGAAAATAAGCTAGGAAGTCCATTATACGTAAATACACTGAGTAATATCGTAATGATATATAATACCGCTAAAATAATAATATCCTTTTTGGTATTTTGCTCCTTTGGCCCATTTTTCTTTTCATCTACCATGAATATAATATTACGAATAATAGCAACTATATCCATTGCTAATCCTGTATATGCTTTTAAACAAATAAAGGAAATAGCTTGTGCTACCATTGATAAAATATTAATGGTTAGCACAGCTTTTCTATTTTTTAAATAATAAGTGGATGCCAATAATGCATACATAAGTATTGCAAATACTTGTGAAATAATATATGTGGTTGTGATTTCCATTTTTTCTTCTCCTGTTAGTTTGTTTTCTAGTTTATTACTTTTGTTCTACTACTTTATTCTCTAATTCATCTATAAAATTGTATGACTGCTATCTCTCGAAAATGGATTTGAATACTCCTTTGTCAATAAATGTAGCAAATATATTTTTCAAGACAATTAATAAAATTGGTCCTATAATCATTCCTAGTACACCTATGAATTTAAAACCTGTATACATAGCAATCAATGTAAAAATCGGATGAATTCCAATATGACCACTTACTATTTTAGGTTCTATCATTTGTCTTACAATAGACATAATTGCCCATAGCACTAAAATGGCAATTGCTAAAGTAAAGTCTCCTGCGCAGGCTGAAATAATTGCCCATGGTATCATAAATGTTCCTGAACCAAAAATTGGCAATAAGTCTACAAACCCTATAATTAATGCCATTAGTAATGGGTATTCCACATTTAATCCTACGAAGTGGAAAATATATAACCCAATAACAGATATAACAAATGAAATGAGTACTAATGTAAGTTCTGCCTTCAAATAGCCACCTAAAGATTTTACTAAACCTTTTAAATGCACACCAATTTTCTTTACCCAAGTTTGTGGTAAATGGTGTTCTAATTGATCTATCATATATACTTTATCTACACACATAAAATACAAGGATAGTAATGTTACAACCATATATACTCCTATTGTTGGGATAGAAGTTAAAAAGTTAATTGCTCCTGTCAAAGCATTCTTAGCCCATTCTGTTAATGTTCCTAAGAACTCCATTGCTGATTCTTGTATTGTATTCATAATATTTTCCGGTATCTGTAATCTACTAAAATCAATTTTGCTAAGCAAATTTTCTACTAATGCATATCCCTTTTCAAAATATTCATTTAAGCTCGTTAATAAATTAGAAGCTTCTGATACAATGGTAACTCCTGCCCACACAAGCAAACCTACAATAATGATAATCGCTATCACAAAAACTAAAATAGAACTTGCTTTTCTTTTTAGTTTTGTTTTTCGCATAATAAAGCGAATGCAAGGTTCTAACATTAAAGCAATGATAAAAGCGACAAGAAACGGCATATAGAATATTGCTAGTTTAAAGCCTAAATAAACACCTAAAATGGTTAAAGCTAGAACTGCAATATTTTTTAGTACCTTTCCCCAATAATTCATGTCTATAACCATATGTAATGATTCCTCCTACTTTTATTATTCTCTAATTATATAAAACTTATGCTTAAAATGTCAAACAAAAGCTGCATTATTTTTAATACAGCTTTTGTTCTTCTAATTTATTCTGCATTCTTCTCATTACATTTGCAAATATTATTTAAAGTATTATCTACTTCTGCTTTATCTACCCAAGTATTTGTTGCTAAATCACCTAATGTTAAAATACCAACTATTCTGTTATTTTCTACAACAGGAATTCTTTTTACTTGGTTTTCAGACATTAGCTTTTCGGCTTCTGTTACGTCTGCTTCAGGGGTACAGCAACAAGGGTTACAAGTCATAATTTCACTAATTGGTGTATTTTGAGGATCTTTGTCACAAGCTACACATCTTAAAATAATGTCACGGTCTGTAATTAGCCCTACCACATTTTGACTATTGTCACATACAGGGACACAACCAATGTGTTTATTACACATCATATCAGCACATTCTTTTACTGTACTATTTGGTGTAGCACAGCAGACCTCATTACACATACAATCTTTTACTTTCATCTTCATTTCCTTCTTTCTTTTTAATTTTATATGAATATATTTATAATCATTTTGAAACGAAACAAGGTGTTTTTTGCAAAGCAAAAAATAGCGGAGCGTCCGCAGTTGAGTGAAAAAAATCATTATAAATACATTCAATAATATTTTCTACAAAAAGAAAGAAAGATATACAATTTAATTTTGTATATCTTTCCAATTTTTAACAATTTATTTTCAAAAATTCTTATTTTAAAATTCTAAATAATCTGGATATTCTCTTGGTTGTATCATCGGTGGTCTACCACCTGGTCCCATTGGAGGTCTTACTCCCGGAAAAGGTGGTCTTGGTGGTGGCATTCCTGGTTCTCCCGGAAATGGTGGGCGTGGTGGTCTTGGCGGTCTAGGCCTATTTCCAAATATTTGATTTAAAATTAATATTTTGATTAAATCTCTTAAAGCAGAATTAGAATGTCTAGTTTCAGCAATTGCAGAGTTTTCTCTGCTTTCTGTCATAGTAGCATTGCTTGATTTAGCTTCCCTATTCTCTAGATTGCTATTTACACTTTTACTAGTTCTTTCTGTTCTAACTTTAGATGTTCGCATTTCTTCATTGTTATTTCTGTTCGTGTTAGAATTCGATGCTCTACTTTCTTCTGCTTTTGGAGCATTTACTCTAATGTTCACAGTAGTAGATGTATCTTCAATAGCCATATAGACTTCATCAGTCATTTTTTCTATCAATTCTTTTGTAACGGGTTGTGTGTTCATTTCACACACTTTACAAACCATTGGATTTACTAAGTGATAAATCTCTGGATAATATTCAGAATATGTATCTTGAGACATTGGTTCGTTTCTATAATCATATGTTTCATATATATTAGGGTCATTTATTGGATAGCCTAATACTTGACGCATATAGTCTTCATAATTTTGATAATACATATGATACCTCCTTTTCATTTACTGTATCATATGTATCATATCAACAAATGGTTACTGTTATAGCTGATTTACTAACTCCTTAAACATTTCCCCTCTTTCTTCAAAGTTTTTAAACATATCAAAACTAGCACTTGCTGGAGAAAATAAAACAATTTCGCTACTTTCTGCTATTTCATATGCTTTTTCTACTGTTTCTTGTAAAGTATTGCAATGATAAATTGATAATTCTTTTCCTTGCATTTCTAGTTCTTGTGTAACCACTTCTTCTATTTTTGGAGCAGTTGCTCCCATTAAAATTAGTTTGCTTACATTCGCTACAATTGGCTTTGCAATAGGTGTATAGTCTAAATGCTTATCATATCCTCCTGCAATTAATACAATTTTCTCTGAAAAGGAGTTTAAACCTGCAATAGTTCTAGTTGGAGATGTCCCAATAGAATCGTTATACCATTTCACTTCACTTAGTTCTCTAATAAATTCTAATCTATGTTCAACACCTTTAAACTTTTTAATGGCTTCCGCCTGAATCTCAGGTTCTACTAGACTAGCAGTTGCTGCAATTGCGGCACATATATTTTCGTGATTATGTACTCCCCTTAGTAAAATATCTTTTGTATTTAAAATATGTCTTCTTACTTTTTCTTCACAAGATTTGATAATCCCACTATCGCAAATCACACCATCTTCTAGTTTTTGTTTTCTACTAAAATAAATAACCTTGCCTTTTGCTTCTTCTTTAAAATCTCTTGTAATAGTATTATCATAATTAATCACTAAAATATCATCTTCATTTTGATACTTAAAAATATTTTTCTTAGCATCTATATATTCGTCATAAGATTTATGAATATCCAAATGATTTGGAGATACATTTGTTATCACACTAATATGTGGACTTATTTGCATATCCATCAATTGAAAACTGCTAAGTTCTAACACAACCATATCTTCTGGCTTCATTTCATGTACCTTTGTAAATAGTGGAATACCAATATTTCCACCCAAATAACAATGATAACCTTTTTCTTTTAAGATATGATAAACTAAATTTGTGGTGGTAGTCTTCCCATCACTTCCTGTAATGCCAATTACAGTCCCCGGACAAGTTTGCATTAGCATCTCAATTTCAGAAGTTAGAATTGCCCCTCTTTCCAATTCTTTAACAATTTCAGGAGTATCCGGTCTACAACTTGGAGAACGGAAAATGATATCAAAGCCAACTAAATGTTGCATAGCCTCTGGTCCTGTATATAGCGCGAATGCATAATTTTGTATTTTTTCTACTGCACTCTTATCTAACTTTTCCTCTTCTCTTTTGTCAAAAATGCTAACTTTACAGTGTAGCTTATAAAAATAATCTAGTAATGGAATATTACTAATTCCCAACCCTATAATCGCTACTTTTCTTCCTGTTATATATTGCTCAAACTCTTCTAACTTCTCATTTTGATAACTCATAAATTTTTGTCTCCCTCTTATTTACAAACTAATATGTTTCAACACTTCTTCTGCTGAGTCTTCTATTGTTTTGCAATTAGTCACATCTACTAAAATCGTATTTTCATACTGTTTATAATAACCTGACTGCTCTTGCACTTTGTCTCTTTGTATAATATTTTGTCTCACTTCTTCTTCGCTAATTGTGTCGTTATATTTTATGCACTTTCTCCTAACACGTTCCTCTAGAGAAGCTGTTACTAAAAAGTGATAATCTAAATTGGGATAGATTTTCATTAAATCTCTTCCTGAAACAATAACATTAAATTTTTCTTTGAATTGTTCAATAATCTTTCTTCCAAACAAATAGAAATTTTGATTATCTGCCACATTGCTAATCTCAGAAACAGCCAAAGAAGAAGCTGTTGATTGTAAAAGTTCTTCTTCTATCTTCTTTCCATCCATATAAATCACGGTATCTCTATCCTCAATTGCAATTTGTATTTTCAATTTCTCCATAATTTGTTTAATATCTGCTTGCTTCATGCTTGGTTTTAGTTCTTCTAAATTAGTTCCACTACGAAGTAATGCATAAGCAATACCACGATATAAATTTCCACCTTGCAATAAAATACTATTTGGTATTTTGTTTAATAATTCTTTACAGATTGCAGTCTTTCCTGCACCAACATGTCCTTCAATTCCTATTACTAAATTTTCCATATTTCTTTAAATGTTAAATTTTATTTAACATATCTCCTTTTTTAATTTTATAGGCATTATACTACACTTTTCCATCTTTTTAAATACTATTTAAGTATATTGTTAATAGAACTATTTACTATTTTATCACCTGTTCAATATATTCTTCTAAACACAGATTTTGTTTTTTCATCTTTTTAGCATGTTCTGCTCCTACATATCTCCAATGCCAAGGTTCATAACTTACTTTTGTGATATCCTCCTTTTCTTCTGCATATCTCAAAATAAAGCCATAATCTTGCGCATTTTCTTGTAACCATTGAAAAGCTGCTGTATTTTCAAATTCTCTATTTACATAGTTGAAGTCTATAGCTAGCCCTAAATTATGTTCACTATGCCAAGGTTTATTAATCATTTTCTCAGTTAGTTCTTTCGCTTTTTTCTCACTATATCCTTGAGATTTATATGATTGTACTTGTTCTTCAAATAAAGTTTGTTGATCTTCAGGTGTTCTATAAGCGGATTGTATCCAAACATTCGAAATACCTGCATGTCTAATTGCTTTTAGCATTTGTGTTAAATACGCAATTGCTCTTTTATCAAAACTTCTATATTGATCAAGGCTATCTAGTGGAATTAAATAGTCATCAGGCATCTTGTTATTAGTATTAACTAATAACAAATTCCAGTCAAGTTCAACTTCTTTTTTCAAAACAACTGTTATTTTATCTACTGATTTGTTTTGTAATTCATTTTTATCAATACTATCTATATCATTTTGATTTTCCTCTAGCATATTTGTTTGAGTACTACTCGCAAGTTTTTGTTGCTTATTACTCCAAATAATTTTTTGAATGAAAACAATTAAAATAATAATTAGTATAACCAATATTGTTCTTCTTATAAATTTTGCTTTGTCTATGATTTGTATCTTTGGCATATTTGTAATCCCTTTCTAGTTATTGAATTTATTATATCGATTATTGCTTTTATATTTTTTAATAAAATTACAAAATCATGGTAATTTTTTTATAAGTCAATACAATTATATTCTTTTTTGAATAAATTTTCAATTTTTTGTGCAAAATAATATTACTAAAAAGAAATGGAGGTGTTCTTTATGTCAGAAAAGCAAAATAAACAAAACAAAAATAACAATAACAACAAGAATAATCAAAATAATAACAACAATGAAAGAAGTAACAACAATAACTGCAAATAGTTAAGATTAACTATCTTTCCTTTTAAGTTAGCTGTTGGGAGTGAAACGACCTTACAGATAACTTATGCAGAAACAACGTGTAGCAAAGTTAGCTGTTGGGAGTGAAACGACCTTACAGATAACTTATGCAGAAACAACGTGTAGCAAAGTTAGCTGTTGGAAGTGAAACGACCTTACAGATAACTTATGCAGAAACAACGTGTAGCAAAGTTAGCT
>CAPXSA010000019.1 GCA_948735595.1 uncultured Clostridia bacterium
TCATGAGGTGTTCTGGTATCTCTTTTTTAGTAATGTTTTTACTATTGACCTCTATTTTACCATGGTTCTTTTTAATCTTGCAACCTAAATATTTTAAGATTTCTAAAGTAATTTGTGTATCATGGATATTTGGTATGTTATATAACTTGGTAACATTGGGATTTAATATTGTTGTCGCAATGATTGGTAAGGAGGCATTTTTTGAACCGGATACAGTAACTTCTCCTTCTAGTCTTTTACCTCCTTCTATTATGTAACTAGCCATCTTTCATTCTTCCTTTCTATTCTCTGTAACATTTCATAATATACAGATAAATTAATTTGCTATATATTATGTTTTGTTTCCATAAAAAGTGAATGTAAAAATAGGGGAAGAAACTCTATTTAAAGTTTCTTCCCCTGTTTTTTACTTTGCTACTATCCGAAAATGCTAAGACAGTGAACAGTGCTACTTTTAAAGCACAACTAACGGCACAGTGTTGCGCAGTTGGTCATTAGAATGGTAACCGCTGCTGGAGACATGAGATGCTGGATAATTGCCGCCCATACGCGAACCGCCAACGATCCGTGCATAGCCACTTTTCCATATAACTAACCTGTACCAATTGGCGGTATCAGGCTCATTACAAACAGCTTTCCATGTTTCACCATTTGCAATTCTCTGAGCCCATTCCAATGCCTGTTCAACCCAATCTGCCATATGGTCTCCCAAATGGCAAGCCATTTCTTTGAGTTCACTAACAGTTTTTACCTTCCATTCCTTTTCTGGCATCATGGTCTTGAACGGTCTTGCATATTTGGAAGCATTTTTCATTTCGGCAAATGCCTCCAAAATAATCTGTCTTGTCCACTCTTGTCGACTGTCATTTCTCGGCTGTGAGAAAAGGCTTTGGTCAATCGCCATTGGATTAACTTCAAACCATTTTCCTTCTGTCGGCACTTGTACTACTTCGGCTTTAGCTTGTTTCTGTGCATCCTTTTCTTTCTGCTTTGTTGCTTCGGTGTCAAAATGCTTTTCCAAGATAGCTACAAGCTCCTTCTCGGAAAAGGTCATTTCCCGTCCACTTACCTGCAAAGTAATTTTCATCATGTCCATTTTCCTCCTGTTATTTAAAAATTAGAGTAATTTACTCTTTTCTTTAGCATTATATCACAATTTTACATAAAAATCTACAATAATTGTATTCTCTAAATCCACTACATAATTTACTTTCTTTTCTTCTAAATTGCCTTTACACATAAAACAATTCATTATTTTTCTCTCATTTTTCTTTCAATTTCTTTTTAGTTGCTTTCTCTTCAATATATTTATAATTTAATTTGTTCTCTTTCGTCACAACTGACTCTCCAAGATTTTTCTCTATATCATCTCTTGCTACTTTTGCAGCATGTCCTCCCATTTTAGCTACTTTTATATTTTCGTTTAGACCACTTGGCTTTTGTTTGGCTGCTATTCTCTTAGTTGCTTCTTCTGACAAATCTGTTAATATAAGTTCTATATTATCCATATTATCTCTTAAATTTTCTTTTCTTAATCCTTTGTATTGTTTATATTCTTTAGCTGTCATTCCTGACCATTCTTTATATATTTCATTTGTTAATATTGCATATTCTATATTATTTTCTATACCATTTTCTTTCCATATGTCTGTCAATTTTTTTCTTTCTTGAAGTGACTTTATCCTTTTGACTATCCATTCCTCATCATAGCCTTTTACACGATATAAATCTATAGCTCTTTGAATAGCAATTGAAGGGTCAAAAGTTTCATCGATTCTTTCTTTTCCTAAATAAGCTAACCATTGTTTTATCGGTTCAGCATTTTTTGAAGGAATTGACTCAATTATTCGGAACATTCCTTCTATATCACATACATCTGTATTGTAGTATTTGCCATCTGATGATTTTAATTTCAGTTGGTGACAATTTGTCACCGACTCATTTCCTTCTTCTTTAAGTCTTTGTTTTAACTTGTTCCAATATTTTCTACCGTCTTTACTTTCTGATATAACACTTACTATATCTACAACACTAATATAATATTTTTCTTCTTCTTTATCCCACACAGTTCTAATTGTTTTATCATGAAAAATCTTATTAATTAAATGCATTTTATCTTGACTCATCTTCTACTCCTTTCAATTTTTCCCAAATCATTAGTCCTTCATACTATATTACTTTATTTATACCATATTGTAAATACACTTCCAAGCCCTTGCACAAAAATTTGTTTTTGTTATTTTAGTGATAATAAGAGAAAAGCCACCGTGATAAATCACAGTGGCTTTTGAAAGGTTTGCTTGTTAATCCTCTTTTACCATGCGGATGTTGTCCGTGTGTTTGGCAATGCATTCCTCGTGGGAAAATCGCTTCGCATCTTCAATACGATTTTTGAAAAATGGTATCGCTTCCTCCCAGTTATTGGTTCCTTCAAGCATTTTCTTGGTTAGTGGTGCATAGTCCTTTACAAGGACTATGCCATCGGGGTTTGGAGTGTACTTGTGCTGACTTCCATCTGCACTCACCTCCAACATCCCAATTTCAACATCCTCATAAAAAATTCTGTACCTCATTCTTACCTACCTTTCTTCGTATTCATGCATTATTGCATATTCAACTTATTATATCATATTTTTCTTACTTTTGCAACTTCTTGCCTTACAGCCTATATTGTAAAGTCCTCTTTATCTTCTCTAGTATCACTTTCTCTGCCTTTTTCCATTGATAATATATCTCTTTGCATTGTCTTTCCTACTTGCATTTGCTCACCTGTACGTATACTGGCTGCTATTCCTTGATTATTTATCAGTCTAAATAACATACTAATATCTACTTGTTCTTCTATTTCCATTTCCCCATCCATTATTTTTTCCATTTGTTCATTTCTAATACGATATGCATGCTTTACTAACAACTTTACGTCTTCTGGTAATGGAGCCTTTATTCTTTGTTCTACACTCTCCATTGCTACTTCTATATCTATAGCCCCTCTAATGCTTTCTTCATAGTAATCATAGATTTCATCATCTTCACATAATGCTTCAAAAGTATCTTTCCAATAGGATTCAAATCCCCCCTCTTCTATAGTTTTTAAAATTCCTATCCTTGGGTGAGCCCTATCTACACTTTCTCTTAACCCCACATAATCTTCTAATAGACTTTTTATTGTAGAAATATCATTATCTAATAAAAAAGCAGATTCTCTATCATAATTTGGACTTAATTCAATTCTATTTCTACCTTCAACTTTACATTCTTTAAAAGCTATGTTTTCTGTATGTTGGTCAGTTTCTAACACTGCAAGTAAAAACACTAATCTCTTTTTGTATTCTGTAATAACTCTAGCTATATTTTCCTCGTCATAACCATCGTTTCGCAATTCCTTTTCTAATTTCGTTACTGTAAATTCATAATCTGTAGTGTCAATAAAATCGCTGGTTTCTTCTGGTTCATCTCCTATAATATCACGAAGGGTTACCAATTGCTCATTGCTTGCTTCTAGTACTGATACTGATAAAACTCCTAGATGATATGCTCCATCTTCTCCTAAAAATTTAATCAAATCATAATGTGCAGTCTTTTGCCCTACTTGTTTTGCAACTTCTTCCGCTATTAACTCCGCATAAATTCCATAATTTGGTTCTTCCTCTCGAATAGCTTCACCTTTTATTAAAGCCTGAATTCCTTGAAAATTAATCCAGTTTTTTGCTCTACTGGGATTCCCTGCTTCTTCTCTTGTCTCACGTGTAAACTCTATTCCTGTTTTTGTTAAGTCTATAAATCCTTTTTCATCTCTAAATTGTTCTAAATCTTCTATACTATATTTGCAATTAAAAAATATACTCACTTTTTAATCTCACTTTCTTTTTGACATTAAACTTTTTAAAAACATTTTTATTTTTGTCCAAATAGACTTCTCTTGTATCACTACTAAGCTTACTTGTTCTCTTTCTTTATTTTTTCCTCTTTTTAACCACTCCTGTGTTTTATAACTATTTATCTTATCTTGATAGTCTTCTTCATTTTTATTATAAAATGCTATTAGTTCTTGTTTTTCGTCTTCATTTGCCCAATATTTTGTATTTAAAATACTCAAAATAATTAAAGCATCTCTACTAATCTTTTTATTTTTTATTTCTTCATATAACTCTTTGGGATTTCTTTCTTCTACTTTTTGTTCAAAAAATGCTAACATATTAGAAGGAATTTTTGATTTATAATCATTCCCTAATAAGTTTAATATTTGTCCAACTTCTCTATAAGCATTTTGCAATGTAGTTTCCATATTCCTTCCTCCCTACCATCTTTAACCTAAAGCTTATCTCTTTATCACTAATTTGTCAAATTTAGAATTGATGTAATTTCCTAATTTCTCCATGAATTCATCTGGCTGTATTTCTTTTTTTGAAACCATGTCTAAGCCTTTTTCCCAACTAGCTGTTAGTTTTGGATTTAACATATCTGGCATAGACTGATATACTACATCATAGATTTTTTCTCCTTTTACTGTTGGAGTAATAATTTGCGTTTTGCTATTGATTGCAATATATCCTATTCTTTCTAACTTTTTCATAATCTCTGCTCTTGTAGCACTAGTTCCTATTCCTGCTCCTTTGATTTGCTCTCTTAGTTCTTCTTCTTCGATTAGCTTCCCTGCATTTTCCATAGCAAGTATCATAGAACCTGAATTATATCTAGAGGGTGGTGAAGTTTCTGAAGTTTTGGTTTCATAATTTAAAACTGCTATTGCTTCTCCTTTTTTTAGCTTTCTTAAAATCTCTAAGTTATTTTGGTTTTCTGTTTGTTCTTCTGCCTTTTCCTTTTGTTCTGCTAGGCTTTCCTTCAAAGCCACCTCACCATTGTTTTCTGACTTCGCTTTCATGTCTTGTCTTGCTTCTTTATTCTTAACATCATTTTTGGTAATTTCTAAGTATCCTAATTTTTCGCATACTTTGCCACTTGCTGAAAATTGCTCTTTTTTATCATTTCCCCATCCTTCTTCATCAGGATTTTCTACTTCTATTGTAACAGAGATTTTGCTATATTCTGCTGGTGGATAAAAGATACTTAAAAAGCGTTTTACAATTACTTTATACATTTGCTTTTGCAAATCTGGCAAACTATCATAATTTTCAAACCCTTGTCCTGTTGGAATAATAGCATAGTGGTCTGTAATCTTACTGTCATTGACATATTTTGTTTTTACTAAATCAGTTGAATACTTTTCTGCTACCATCTTTTGAATATATCCTTGGATCTCCTCATCTTTGAATCCTTTAGCTAAACCATTTAAGTTTTTAGAAATTACTTTGGCTACTGCTGTGGAAAGTACTCTTGCATCTGTTCTAGGATAGGTTACTAATTTCTTTTCATATAGATTTTGAATAATCTCTAGAGTTTGATCAGGCTTTATTTTAAATCTTTTCGTTGCTTCATTTTGAATTTCTGCTAAGTTAAATAGCAATGGCGCATTTTCTTTTGTCTTAGACTTTTTTACTTCTGTAATAATTGCTTTCTTATCTTTTAAGGATAATATAAAGTCTTTGGCTTCTTCCTCTTTTCGGAAACCTGATTCATTATATAGCTTGGGAGATTCCCACATTTTTGAATTTTCTGTCACTTTCCATTCTGCTGTAAAAGAGCTATTTTCTTCTCCAAAACTTCCCACTATTTTATAATATGGTATTTTTTCAAAATTTCTGATTTCTCTTTCTCTTTGTACTACCATACCTAAAACACAAGTCATCACTCTTCCTACTGAAATAGAAATCTTTTCTTCTCCCATGTCTTTTGCCATTCTACGCCCATAAATAATGGATAATAATCTAGAAAAGTTAATTCCAATTAAGTAATCTTCTTTTGCTCTTAAATAGGCTGAATTGCACAAACTATCATATTCTGTTAAATCCTTTGCTTCTTCAATTCCCCTTTTGATCTCTTCCTCTGTTTGAGAATCTATCCATACACGTTTTCTTTGTTTATCTTTTAATCCAATTTGTTTTTCTACTAGACGATAAATATACTCTCCTTCACGCCCAGAGTCAGTGGCAACATAAATACAGCCTATATCTTCTCTTAATAGTAGGCTTTTCACCGTATTGAATTGCTTTTCTACATTTGGGATTACTTCATACTTGTATTCTTCTGGCATAAATGGAAGTGTATCCAGTCTCCAGAATTTTAAGTTTTCGTCATATTTATCAGGGTAACTCATGGTTACTAAATGACCTACACACCAAGTAATGACCCAATTCTCAGATTCAATATATCCGTCCTTTCTGTTTCCACCACATTTTAGTACTTTTGCAAACTCCATGGCAACAGACGGCTTTTCGGTAATGAGTAAATTCTTCGCCATATTTTTATCCTTTATTTTTCGTATAATACAATATCCATTTCTGCAGTGTGATGCCCATTTCCATAAGCAAACACAATGTATAAATCTCCATTTGGTCCTAAGAAATAATTAGATATATTTCCCAGTTGATACATGCTATCACTTAAATCTCTGTTGTATACTGTATAACCTGATTGCACTAATATCTCCGCTTCTTCTTTTGCTTTTTGTACTGTATTTTGGATTTTGGTTTGTACCTCACTTTGTACTAAGTTTCTGTAAGATAGTACATCTTCTAAGCTTGCCTTTTGCATAGTTGCTAGGTTATAGTTATAGGTTTGTACAATTACTCTTTGAGGATTATCTCCTTCTTTTAGAGTTGCTCTAATAATTAATGATAAGATGTCTCCATTAATATAAGATACATAATCTATTTGATATAGAGTTTTCACTGTACTTTGACTATTCATAATACTAGATGCTTTATCTGCAAAAAGTTCTTGTGTAATTTTGTTGAAGCTACTTGGTACTTCTCCTTGAATATTCATGACTGGTAAGTGAATATCTACTTCATAATTTTCTTTTTTTTCTTGTATATCATAGGCAGAATATACAATATCATTTTGTTCTACTAATTTTTGAATATTGGTTGTGTCATATTCACCTTTATTTAATACGTTTGTAAATAGACCCGCAAATTGTGTTTTGATTTCTTCTGCCGTTTTTTCTACTACTTGGTCATCTGGTGTTGTATTGAAACTTGGAAGAATAACATTATTTTTGTCCTCATCTTTTACAAAGAATTGTGCATAAATTCCTGCTATAATCGCTAAAACACAAAATGCACCAACTAGAATATAGATTACTTTAGGATTTTTCATGTTTGGCTCCTTTTTCTATTATTTCTTTCTTGCTTCTATTGTAACGTATTCTTGAGAAAAATGCTAGTAGTTTGGGGAAGTTTTATAAAGGAAAAAAAGAGCAAATATCATTTTCAAATGATACTTGCCCCATTTTTATTTTATTAGTCTTGTGTATATGGTAATATAGCAATTTGTCTAGCTCTTTTAACAGCTAAAGTAATATCTCTTTGATGAATTGCACATGCTCCAGTTGCTCTTCTTGGAAGAATTTTTCCTTTATCATTAATGAATTTTCTTAACTGGTCAGCATTTTTATAATCTAATTTCAAGTTTTTGTCTGCACATAATGGGCATACTTTCTTTCTCATTTTTCTAAATTTAGGATTATAATCTTCATCATTATTCCTGTTATTTCTTCTATTATTTTTCTTGTCTGCCATTTCTCTTTCCCCCTATTCTATCATAGTCTGGCGACAATTTTACCTTTCTAGAAAGGTAAATCATCTCCTGAAGAGATCTCAAAGTCTGAATTGCTACTTTCTGCAGTAGTTGGCATTGTTCCAAATGTAGCATCAAAGTTACCATTAGCACCCTCGCCATCTCTTCTACTATCTGCAAAATATGCTTCTTCAGCAACGACCTCTGTGATATAACGTTTCTGTCCTTGTTCGTCATCCCAAGTTCTAGTTTGTAGTCTTCCTACAATAGAAACTTGTTGACCTTTTTTGAAATATTTACTACAAAATTCACCTAGTTTGCTCCATGCAACGATATTGATGAAATCTGCTTGTCTTTCTTCTCCTTGTCTTACAAATCTACGATTAATTGCTAAACTAAAAGAAGCTACTAATGTATTATTTGTTTGTGTGTATCTTACTTCAGGGTCTCTTGTTAAACGACCCATTAAAATTACTTTATTCATATTTGTATACCTTACCTTTCTATATTTCAAAGGCCCCCGATTATTATTCGGTTGTTTTCTTTTTTGCTACTTATTCTGCTTTGATAGTAATGAATTTAATTACTTCATCCATGATTCTGTAATTTCTTTCAAGTTCTGCAATTAAGTCTGGATTAGCTTCAAAATTAATCACTACATAATATCCTTCTTTGTTTTTCTTAACTTCATAAGCTAACTTTTTCTTTCCAAGATCTTCAATCTTTTCTACTTTACCATCATTATTAATAATATCTGTAAATTTTTGAGATAGTTCTTTTACTTTCTCTTCTTCAACAGATGGATTAATAATGACAACACTCTCGTATTTGTTCATTATTTTTCACCTCCTTATGGATTAATAACCTACAAATTACTTTGCAAGTAAGAAAGTCTATTTTTAAGACTTTTCTATTGTAACACGTCTGTAACCAAAATGCAAGTAAAATACCAAAATTCACAGTATAGGCTATTCTATACTGTGAATTTTATTATTTCTCTATAGTGGCTCCGATCATTCCTGCATCATTTCCTAACATTGCTAATTTTAACTTTGGACTACTGTCTTTGTTAAAAAGCTGTTCTTTCTTGTCAAATTCTTCTACTAGTTTATCATATAAGATATTCTCAAAATAGACAAAGCTACCACCTAAGCAAATTGCTTCTGGCTCAAAGATATTGGTAATATTACTAAGTCCTATCACTAAATCTTCTATATAGCCATCTATTTTTTCTGCTACCTTTTCTTCGTCTTGTCTTTGTTTTAATATTTCATATAATTCTTGTGCCTTTGTATTTTCCGGAAGTTCTAATATTTTAATAAGAGCATCTTTCAGTCTTTTCATAGAACAATAGGTTTCAAAGCACCCTTGCTTTCCACATTTACAAAGTTCTCCTTCTTTTTGAATTGTCATATGACCTAATTCAAAACCTGAGTGCCTTTTAGGAGTTAATAATTTATCTTCCATAAAGACTGCTCCACCAATTCCTGTTCCTAAGCAAATAAATACACTATCTTCATCATTTTTTATAGCCCCATATGTTTTTTCTGCTAAGGCCGCACATTTCGCATCATTCAATATCTGTACAGGAAGGTTACAAATCTTATGGATAGTCTGCGTAATATCTAATTCTTGAATACCTAAATTTACTAAAGAAGTTATCTTTCCTTCTCTTGGTTCTCCCGGGCTTGCTATACCTATTAAGTCTATTTGGTAGGTATCTGTATATTTTTGAATACCCTTTATGATATATTCTTGAATAAATTGTTCTAATATATCTATTTCTTTTTGATTTAAATCTACTTCTTTTTTCTCTAATAAAGTTCCATTTTCTTTGACAACTCCTATGGCAATATGACTTCCACCTAAGTCTATCCCTATTCTCATATTTCTTTCTCCACCTTTTTTGTTTTATCTTACACCTTTTTTCAATTTATTTCTACATTTTTTTAATTTTTTACGTAAAAACATTTATATCATAGCTTCATGAGTATAATAGAAAAGTAATCCATTCAATCTATTTGAAATCATGGATTACTTGCTTTATTTTTCTGTTTTTATGTCAATATATCTATTTTCTTTACTCTGTCTCAACTCCGTCTTTTTAGTCATTTTTGTCTCATTATCTCTTTCAAACAACTCTCTAATACTGTTTTGTAGCTCTGATTAGGCTCATTTATCGAGCATTCGACTTTACATAATTAGCAGTGAGCGAGAGCCATAGTAATCACGACGAAAGGTCGGATTGCCTCCAATACGGCGAGAAGCTGGATAGTCAGATGGTGATATCCCTCTACTACCTCCGACGAAATTCACGTTCTAACGATCTGTTGTTCTCAATCGTCCAATCATATGCATTTCCTCCCATATCATAGATGTTATTTACCATATAATAATTATTAGAACCTGTTGGAATTAGTTTATTCCCATTTGTTCCTTGATAATTTCCTTTTTCTGTACTATCTGTTGGAAATTTCGCAACTTCTGCATTTTTCGATTTTTGGAACCATCTCATTGTTGCATCCCATTGGCATCCCCATATCATACTGCTAGTTGCTTGTGTTCCATTAGCTATTGTTTTACATTTTTGATATTGCACATACCAAGTTTTATTTCCTATATCACTATTATTTCTCTTAGATACTACTTGTGCTTTACTTAAATCTCCTGTCTCATATCTTCCAATATAAAATCCTTTGTTTGTCTCTACACTAGTTTTCATTTGATTAAATTCATTTTGTAATTGTGTTTTAAACTCAGCTCCTGTCATTGTGCTACTAATTGCTGATGTGAAATAACTTTCGTCACTAGTAGCATCTTTTCCATCATAGTCTGTTGCAATATCAGGCTCTCTATAACCGTTTGTGGAATAAGCTTTCCTTATTGAGTTGTTTCCGACAAAGTCATATAATACTCCTACATTTTGTCCATTTACTACTTCAAACATTTCATTTGGATTATCTACTGGTACCCATACAAATTGATTTCCTTTATTATCTTGGATAACAAATCCATTCTCTATTTTGCTTACATTGTCACTGGTTCCTACTGCATATCCTCCTGGAACTTTAATTGTCTTATTTGCTCCTGTATAACTATTATCTGTATAGTCTCTTGTGTTATTATCTACTGCTCCAAATATCTCTACTATTACATCACATTTAGCTGATAAATTTGTTCCATCTTTTGTGGTTGCAGCAATAATAACATTTCCGCCTTTTTCTCCTGCTTTTACATTTCCATTGTTATCTACTGTTGCTAATTCTGGATTACTACTTGTCCACGTTACTTCTTTTTCTGTTACATTTGCTGGTTCTAAGGTCGCTGTTAATTTTAAATTTTCTGTATAGGATAAACCACCTGTTACTGTTCCATTTGGTTTGTCTAAAGTTATTTTTGTTGCTAATATTGGTTCTATTACTTTTACCTTACATGTCTTTGCATAACTTCCATATGTTACCGTTATGATTGTTTCTGCTTCTTTTTCTTTTGAAGATACTTTTATCGTATTATTGCTTCCTTCTTTCACTTTTGCTGTCGCAACTGTTTCATCACTACTAGTTACTGTTAAAGTAGCTGTACTTCCTTCTCCACTATCTTCATTTTTAAAATCTGTCTTAGTTAAATTAGATGGTTCTCTATCTATAGTAATAAATCCTTTATTACTATGCATTTGATAATATTTTTCTTGTACTTCTACATAGTATACAAAGGGGTCATCTACACCTTCATAAGTCACCTTAATTTCTGCTGTCTTGTTTTTCCCTATTATTATACTCTCTTTATCTAAACTGATTCCAGTAATATCTCCTTCTGATACTGGTCTTTGTTCTATTATATATCCTTCATTTCTTAATTGCTCTATCACCTCACTGGTTTCTACTTTTGTACTTAAATTACTACTTGCAGTTTCCATTAATTTATCTGAATATATCATTTGAGCTCGTTCTTCTATTTTTCCTAACTCTGTCTGTATTCTAGCATCTGATGCTTGTTTGAATACACTATTATCTCCTACTACATAAATAAGTGTTATTCCTGCTAAAATTAAAAGTACAACTATTGTTACTACTAGTGCTACAAGTGTAATACCTTCTTCTTTTTTCTTCATTTTCTCTATTTCCTCCCTTTTCTTTAGTATTTCTATTTATTCTATTTTTATACATTTTAATGATTTAGTTTTATATTTCGTAGTATAACATTTTGTTTTAGAATATGTCAATATGTGTCATGTCGTTTTTTGTCTTTTTAATCATATTATCTTAGAAATATAAATAAAATAAAAAATTAGCAGTTTCTATTCTGCTAATTTTTTTTCTTATTAAATAACTCCTTGTTGTTGATATGCGTCAATCAACCAGTTACCCATATACAATTGGATACATGGTACAAGTACTACAACTACTAAGAAGATTAATAGAATTCCAACAAATGCGTATGAAATTTCTGGTAATACCTTCATTAGTTTGTTTAAGCTTTCGTTGATGTCTTGATCCATATAGTCTAATAATTTTTCCATCATTTCAGGTAAGTCAGTCTGCATACCTATTTTTAGCATTTCAATTTCCATTGACTTACATAGTCCTGAATTTTCAAAAGGTTCTATCCATGATGCACCTATTAAAATGTTATTAATGGATGTTTCAACAATGGATAGCATTACATAATTTTTAACAACTGATTTACTAACTTCTAGAGAATCTTGAATTCTCATACCATTTTGTAAATTTAAAAGCATTGCTCTCATTAATCTTGAAAAATCAATTCCAAAAATTAATCTACCAAAGACTGGCGCTTTGTATTTAAAGTAATGCCAGTTGTATTTTCCTTTTGGAGTATTAACATAACTTACAATCGATAAAACTATAATTGTAATAATTCCTACTGGTACATACCAATATGCTTTGAGCCAGTCAATAAAGAGCATAAACTTCTGCGTAATCTCTGGTAATTTTACACTTGAACCCATAGACTCAAATACGTCTTGAATTGCTGGTAATACGAAGATAGTTCCTACAATTAATAAGACAAAAATAGCCACAAATTGCGTGATATTTGGTACTAATATACTCTTAATCTTCTTATTTCTTGTGGTAGTTTCGTCTAAGTATCTTACTGCTTGTGATAAAGATTTTGTAAGAGATCCAGAAAGTTCCCCTACTTTAATCATGTTAATATAGATATATGGGAAAATGTTGGAATAGTATTCCATTGTGGTATACATATATTCTCCCGCCTCTACACCTGCTAAGATATCTTCTAGAACGCCTCTAAAAGATAAGTTATCTGTACTGTTAATAATAGTACCTAAAGCATGAATATTGTTAAAACCTGCTTTTTTTAGTAAATAGAAGTTTTGTGTAAATATAATAATGTCTCGCATTCTGATTTTCTGTCCTGCGGATAGTGCAATACTTACTTTTTCTCTAGCACTTAATTTTGCTGAAGTTCTACCTTGCAAAATATTAGCTGAATTAGCAGTTTTCATAACATCATCTATATCGATAACATTTCTTTTATTCATACGTCCATTTCTACTTTTCAAACCTACTTGTACAACTTCAATTGGTAATAAATCATTGTGTTTTAATTTTTTAACTAAGTTATTCTTGCTAGATTCTTCTACCCTGTTTTTTACAATTTGGCCTTGTTTTGTCACTGCTTTATATACGTACTCTGGCAACTTTCCCTCCTCCTTCTTCTCTTTTTTTGCTTTCTACATGTCAGCTTGTGCATTAGCTGCTGCCTTTTTTTGATTATCTCTTTTAATCTTTAATTGCATAATCGTTCTGTTTAAAATTTCAATATTCTTTTCTTCGATTTGTGCTTTTGCTTGTTCTAATGTGATTTTATCATTTACAAATAATTCTGCTAAAGAGTTAATTAAACCAATACTTCCTTTGTCAGATGCACTTTGAATAGCATCTTCAATTTCAGAAACAGTAATTTTATCTTTACGAATAATACCTGCAATGATATTATCTACTACCATAACCTCTGGTACCAAAACTAAAGAATTGTCTCTTCCTTTTAAAAGTCTTTGAGATACAACAAGTTTTAATAAAGATGCAATTAAATATTTAATCGTTTGTTGGTCTCTGACATCATAGAAGTTTATCATTCTGTCGATAGTTTCAGCGCAAGATTTGGTATGTAAGGTTCCAATAACTAAGTGACCTGCTTCTGCTGTTTCAATGGCTGCTTCCATTGTTTCTTTATCACGAATCTCACCGATAATTAAGATATCACAATCCTCTCTTAAAGAGTTCTTAACACCTTCACTATAATTTGGGCAATCTCTTCCTATACCAACTTCTTTTTGTACAATCACTGATTTTTTAGAAGTATGTTTAAATTCTACTGGGCTTTCTAATGTTAAAATCTTTTTGTTTTTATTTTCGTTAATTTGGTTAATTAAAGCATTTAACGTTGTTGTTTTACCAGAGTTTGTTTTACCTGTTACAAGAATTAAGCCTTGTGGTTGGTCCATCATACGTCTTACAATATCTGGTACTCCTAAATCTTCATATTTAGGTAATTCATTTTTAATTAATCTTAGTACTACTGTTGGCATATCATCTGATGTAGAAATATTTACCCTTAGTCTAATACCATTTAATTCGTAAGATGAGTCTAAGTTCTTATTTTGCTTATACACAGTATCTTTGTCGACATTTCCTCTTACAAAGTAATCATAGATGTCTGCCATATCATCTTCATTTAGTGGCTCATATTCTTCTATTTCCACTAAATCTCTTCTAATTCTTAAAATTGGTTTATTGTTATAAATCAAATGAACATCTGATGCATCTTTTTCTTTTGCAGTAGTGATAATTTTGTCTATATCTATCATAATTTCCTCCTTTGTTTAATAAATAATCAATTTACTATTTAATTCGCTTAAAGTGGTTATACCATCTAATACTTTGCGAATACCGTCTATAATAAATGGTTCATAACCTGATTCTAATGCTTTTTTTCTAATCTCGAAGCTAGAAGCATCTTTAGTGATTAATTCTTTAATATCGTCATTTACTAAAAGGATTTCAAAGATAGCAATTCTCTCATAATATCCTGTATTGTTACAACGTTTGCATCCTACTGCTTCATATGTTTTCTTTCCTTCTAAATCGAAGTTCTTGCCATATTTTTCACCGATTTCTTTGATAACTTGTTTTTCTTGTTCTGTGAAGTCACGTTCTTTAGCACAATGTGGACAAATTTTTCTAATTAATCTTTGAGAAAGTGATGTTGCTAGGATACTTGCAATATCATAATTTGAAATACCAATTTTTCTAAGTCTTGTAATAACCTCTATACTATCAATGGTGTGGATAGTTGATAATACATAGTGTCCTGTTTGACCTGCTTGCATAGCAATTTCAGCAGTTTCTTTATCACGAATCTCTCCTACTAGGATAATATCAGGGTCTTGTCTTAATACTGTTCTTAGAGAATCTGAGAAAGATGCCTTACTATCTATTTCTATTTGGTTTAATCCATTAATTCTAATTTCTACTGGATCTTCAATAGTTGTAATGTTGATTTCTGGTTTATTTAAGTAATCAATAATACTGTAAAGAGTGGTTGTTTTACCTTCACCAGTAGGAGCCGCAACAACTGTGATACAATTCTTCTTGTTGAAACATTGATTTACTAATTTTTCATCACGTGGGAAGCCTAACTCAAAGATTTCTTTTACATTTCCATTTTTCTTTAAAAGTCTTAATACGAATTTTTCTCCATATACATTTTTTTGTGAAGATACACGGATATTATAGTCTGGATAAAGCAAAATTCTACCATCTTGCGATTCTTGTTTTTCTTGATGCATATTAGAAATTGCTTTTAATCTTCCTATAATTTGTGGTTGTTTATCTTTTTCAATATCTACAGCTGTCATCAACTGACCATCAATTCTATAACGAACTCTTACTGTATTTTCTAATGGTTCAATGTGAATATCGCTTGCTCTTTTTTCCATAGCAGTTTTGATAATGGTGTCTACTAAACCTGAAACATCTGCATTTGTATTAATGTTTTCAGTAGCAGTTCCTTCTAAAGTTCCTAATAAATATTCAATATTGGTTTCAAAAGTAATATATTTTTCCATAATAAGACCTTTATTTAATAATAATAGTCTTACTACTTCTACTGATCTTTTGTTAGAAGTATCAGCAAAACATACCTTAATCTTTCCTTGTCCCATATCAAATGGTATCGCTTTATTTTGTTTTGCAATATCTAAAGAAATATATTCTAGTATGTTGATTTTAACATCTTGTTCTTGTAATAGAATAGCATTTTCATCTAAAATGCTTCCAATAGCACTTATTAAAACATGAGGGTCACAAAGTCCTAAAATGTTTAAGATATCTCCCATTTTTTTATTTGGATGTAGTTTTTGATAATCTAATGCTTTTTCAATATCCCCCTCTGATACTACTCCTCTTTTTACAAGTTCAATTCCCAATGGTTGTTTTCCCATATGTTTCTCCTTTCTCTTTTGCGACAAAATTCTATTTTTATTATACTATACTTTTGTAAAATACAACATATTTTTTACCGATTTACAAGAATTTACCAATATCTTAATGTATAGTCTATTCCATTTTTTAAATTTACTTTTCCACCAATAGACATTTTAACATTAATAATCTGCTTTGTTGTGCTAGATACTTGTTCTGTAGTAGATCCAAAGCTAAAACTATCTACTTTTTCTGTTATTTTTGTACCATTTCTATAAACTGCTTTTTCACTTGCCTTGTATTCATAAATTGTCCCATCATCAAATTCTACGCATTCTGTGGTAACCACTGCTGTGTTATTGTTTTTTACATCTCCAATGAAAAACATACTAAATTTATTAAATTCTGGTGCATATTTTTCTTGACCTTTTACTTCATTCATGTTAGAAACAAAAAGAGATGAAAAGCCTGCAATAGCAGTAACCGTAATCATAGCTACTACTACATATAGAATTAATGCAGTCAAAGTAATACCTTTTTCTGATTTCATACTTTCCTCCTATATTTCTTTCACCTTTAATTTTTCTAATACTAATTCTTCTGTATTTCCTGCTATTTGATAAGTAAATGTTAATTTTACCATTTTCAAAGTATCTTCTGTGTCATATGGACTTACTTCTATTTTCAAATCCATTTTGTCTGAAATATCATATGCTTGCTTATAGGTATCTTCCATGCCATTTTTTACATCTTCATAAGCTATTCTGTCTATATTTTCTAAAATCTGAATGCCATATAAACTTGCTACTGCTGTCATTTGGGTTTCAGCCTGTATTTTATAAATTGCTAAATAAGAGCCTGCAATCGTTCCTGCAAACACAGTTAAAATAACCATACCTATAATAACATCTTGCATGGTAAAACCTTTATTTGATTTTAACTTTTCCGTAATTTTTTTCATAGCATCTCCTATCTAAAAATATAGAAATTACTAATTAATAAAATAATTATGTTAGATATACATAAGAAAAATCCAATAGGTAGCTTCTCCCCTATTTTTACAGTTCTATTCTTTTTGCTATTCATTTTTTGTATTATGATATAAAATGCTATCATAAGCAAAGTCATCAATATCGTTAATATACTAACTCCAGAGTAAGTAAAGGTAAGGATAAACATGCAAAGTAACGCTATATCTATCGGATAGCTATTTTTTGCTTTGCGTCTTAGAATCATTGTGTCTAATACTACTAAAATTCCGATAATAGCTAAATATATAACATATCTATATATATTAGGATCTTTTTCTACTATATAAAGATATACTATATATAGTGCTTCTACAATATATCCGAATAATAACACTGATTTTTCTACTTTTATTTTTTCTTTGTCAATCCCTGCAATAATGAATAAGGTTGCTAAATATAAAAGACCAAATACAAAATAAACAATGGTAGATAGTGAACTGTCTAAGACGTTAAGCTTAATAGATATGGCAAATAAAACAAAGACAACTCCAGATAATATTTCTAATAGTAAATATCTTGGTCTAATCTTTTGCTTACAATATCTACATTTTCCACCTAAGCAAATATAACTAAAAATAGGTATCAAATCTAAAAAAGTTAATTTATGATTACAATTTGGACAAAAGGAACGTTCATGAGTAATATCTCTTTTCAATGGAATACGATAAACTGCTAGTGTAAAAAAGCTTCCAAATAAAGTTCCTATGCAAAATATTGCAATATACACAATAAGTTCGATTGCTGCCATTTATTTTCTCCTGCTTATTTTGTTTGATAAAAGTCGAGGCATATACAATGCTGCATATGCCTTTTGCTTTTATCATAATTGATTTTTCAATTAGTTTGATGCACCATTTAATGTTGCAAGTACACCACCTGTACCATTTTGAAGGTGTGCTTCATCACTTGGTTTATAAGTTACATTATAAGTTTTACCTTTGTAAGTAACTGTGAATCCATCACTTAGTGTTAAGCTACTGATTGTTCCTACTGTAGCTGTAACTGTACCAGTTGGTGTCATAGAGCCTGATAAATTATCTTTAAATAATTGTGTTAACTCTAATGAATCACCAGTAGGTGTTACTTTGCTAGGGCTATATACTTCTGCATATAATGATACTAATGCTGTAGATACAGCTTCTTGAACTGCTGCTGTATCAGATTTTTGTTGAGCTGTTGTAGCTTGTCCAAAAATTCCGTTATCTGACATTACGTACATGATTGTAATACCAGCTAAGATTAATAATACAACGATAGTAACAACTAATGCAACTAAAGTGATACCTCTTTCATTCTTTTGGTTCTTCATGGCTTTTACTCCTTTCTCTTTAGAATTGTTTTGTTATATTTTATATTTATTTAAATAAATATAACCGAAAATTATTTGTGACCCGTGTTATTAAAGAAAGTTCCTGTTGAATTAGGGTCTGTATTTGTGGCATTTCCACCATTATTGGTATTACTTGCGCTGCCACCATTTGGATTTGAAGTGTTTGTACTTACACTAGCTGAAAAAGGGTCCGGTTTTCCGGGTTTATAGCTATGTGTTTGCTTGTATAAGGTAAGGTCTGAGCCTTTGATTTCATAAGTTACTTCTACCTTATTCATAGCTGCCACTTCTTCATTAATTTCTTCTAGTATATTTTCTTCTGTTTTATATGCTACTAATTTATTAGGTACTACTTTGTTCTGTGGTAGTGAATCATAAAAGATAACTCCTAAAACTAGAACAATAGCAACACATAATAAAATCATAATACATATTTCTTTAAAAATTGACTTAATTACTCTCAAAGTTGTAATCTCCCTTCTAAAAAATTTAATATTTTTTATTATTGTGCTGTTCCTTGAGTTTGGTCAGTAGTTCCTGTTTGGTCTTGAGTAGTAGTAGATTGTGCATCTGGAGTAGTAGTTGTTGTGTCTGTTGTTGTTCCACTACTAGCATTTTCTGTTTTAATTCTAACATTTCTTACAGTAAAGGTTGCCTGTCTACCATTTTCTCCTGAACCAGGAAGGATTTTAAAGTTTTCAATTCTAAATCCTAGTTGGCTATCATCTTCAATAGATAATACAAAGTTGATAACAGCTATATAATTTCCTGTTACAGTGAATAGTAGATTCTTACTATCTTCTTCTCCAGTTTCCCCCGCTGTAATATCTAGCTTTAATTCTACCCCCTCACTAGTTGCATGACTTCCTATTCTAGTCCAAATATATTCCATTTTATAAATTTCTTTTTTAGTCGCTTCTTTTATTTGTTTGTCTGTACTGATAGAAGCTAGTTCATTATATTCATCTTTTGCTTCCATTAAAGTTTCAACACTTTGTTTTAATTGTTCTGTTTTTTGTACATACTCACTGTGTATTAACTTTTCTGTTGCTTCTATTTCTCCTGTTAATTTGTCATTTTCTTCTTGAATTCTTTCAACACTTAATACTTCAAAATTGCCTAATGTAATTCCTTTGAAGATTGCAAAATAGGACAAAATAACTAAAAGTATAATTAAAAGTATAATTAATATCTTTTTCATGGCAAATCTCCTTCTATTACAGTTTGAACAATATTACCCTGCTTAGTTGCTGGCGAAGAAACTACTGTATCTGGGGCAAATATTCCTTGCGTTTTTAATATCGCTTTAAAAATACCTAATTGTTCATATTTTTCTGATTGAACATTAATGATGATATGCCTTGAAGTTGAATTTTCAATAGAAGTAACTTGTACTCCTTGTGGCATTGCAAACATAATTTGGCTTAATAGATTTGGTATTGTTTTCTTATTTTTGCTCTTTTCTGCCACTTGTTCACTAATTGTTTTTAAATTATCTGATAATTGTTTATATTCATTTGTTTTTTGGCTTACTTTGCTAATATCTCCATCAACTGCTGCAATTTGTACTTGTGTATCTTGTTTGACATTTGAGACTTCAGTATTTTTTGCTTTTATTTCATGTGCGATATACATAGAAAGAGCAGAATAGATAATGGTTAAAGCTAAAATTCCGCCTCCCACTCTAAGTAGCCATCTTTCAACTCCATCTAATTTTTCACCAAGATTAAACTTAAATATTCCAGATAAGTTGATACTTTTTCCTAAAATATCTCCTTTTTTCTTTTTACCATCTGAGCCCTCTGATTTAGAGAACATTTCTCCTAAGTCATCTTTCCAGTCTCTTTTCTTAAAGTTCATATCTTTTAGTCCATAGCCTAACCCTTGAAGGGCTAGAGCAATAGCCGAATTAACTTCAATATAATCTTTCATGTTAATTTTGATACTGTCTTTTAAGAAATATGGTTTCATAATTTCACATTTTTCAGTTTGGAAAAATTCTTGGAAGTATAAATCAATATTGTTTACCACTGATAATGTTCCAGTAATATAAATTTTGTTTACTTTTATTGTTTGAGTTGCTAAAGTCTCTTGTACTTTAGTTGCTATCTTATACAAAGTAGGCATGATATCATCTAAATATTCATTTTCTTCGTCTTGTAATTCTTTACCTTCCATTGTATAAATAGTACTATTTTTACATATTTCATATGCTTTAGAATAAGAATTTTCTTTACTATTTATACTATCAAGTACTGTTTTAGCACCTTCTTCAATTGTTTCTACATGGTATATTTTTTGGTCAACAATTGTAGTAATGGTAGTCTTTTCTTGCATATTAATAATAACAACATTTTCTTTTTCTTTTAAGTTTGCTATATTTGCAATTGTAATTCCTATTGGAGAAATAGTAGATGCTTTAAATTCTCCAAGTGATTGTTCTAGTGTATTAATACTATTTTTGTTAGATGCCACATGAATTACTTTTACTTTTTCTTTATCTTCTACACTATTTGCTAAAGCATATCTTGTTTCAAAAGCATTTTTGTTGATGTTCTTTTCTGCGCACATAGCTTCAAATTCTGTACTAATTGCTTTTCTTAAATCATTCTTGTTTAGCAAGCTAAACATATAAAGATAATCATAAGTTTCTTCTGATAAATTAACACTGATTGGTATTTTAAAGCTAACAGTATCTGCTATAATTTGCCTAATAGCATCTCCTAATCTATCATAGAATTTTATCCCGAACGATTCTATTCTTAAGATGTCACGTTCTTTCGAAACTTTTGCATATTTAATTAAATTTGGTTCAATATATAATCCTAAACAGCTTGCCATCTTTTTCTCCTTCGTTCAAAAATAAATTTTTCTATTCTTAGATTTTACAAAAATCACACAAAAATACTTGAAGTTTTTGTATTTTTTTACAAAATATGACCTTTTCCATATTTTTATGTTTTTATTTTATCTGTTTCTAATGAAAAGTCAATATGGTTTTCCATTTTTTAACACAAATGTAATATTGTTGTAATATTGTTGTAATATTGTTCTTGTTGTAACACATTTTGTTTTATTTCTTGTCGAGATTCACTTTTTTATCAATTAAAATTTCTGCTATAAAATAAAAAGTATTTATAATAAGAAAAGTTCAGCCATTAAAGACAAACATTTATTATAAATACTTTTTATTCGTTATATATATTATTTTTTAATTATTATCCTCTCACAAAAAACAAAGTTAGAATAATGATTCCTATAATAACACGGTAAATTGCAAAAATTTTAAAACTGCCTTTTTTCAAATAGTCTAGTAAAAATTTAATGACAATAACACCTACAATAAAACTTGCTAAAATCCCTAATATTAATGCCAAATCAAATCGAAAACTTGTTAAATCAAAAACAACAGCAGCCAGTGTAATTGGCATTGCTAGCATAAAAGAAAATTTAGCGGCGCTTTCTCTATCTACCTTTAGTGCTCTTGCTACAGTCATTGTAATTCCACTACGTGATACGCCTGGGAATGCTGCTGCTAACGCTTGTGATATACCTATTAGAATAGCTTGCTTCAAAGAAATGTGTTCATAGTCTGTATCCTTTTTTGATTTTCTATCTACTACATATAGTATAATACCCATTATGATTAAAGTAACTCCTATAATCGCCATTTGAATATTAATATCGTCTCCAATAATTTTGCCTGCTATCTTATCTAGTATCAAGCTTGCTATTCCTGCAGGTATAGTAGCTATTACCAAATACCAAAACATTCTTCCTTCTGTTGACTTTTTCTTTTGAATAACTTGTTCAAAGCCTCCTTTTACAAGTTTGATCCAATCTTTAAAAAAGAATATCACCAAAGCTAGTAAAGTACCTATATGTAAGGCTACGTCCATTCCTTCTGATAATGGTTCCCAATTAAAAATCCAAGGGAATACATTTAAATGTGCTGAACTAGATATTGGTAAAAACTCTGTTAATCCTTGTACCACTCCTAAAATTAGCGTTTGATAAATTTGCATCTATTTTTCCTCCTTAATCTTGTTCTTGTTCCTTTTGCTGTTTTTCTTGCATCTTTTGTTTTTCTTTTTTATTTCTAATCATCATTAAATCTTCATTGCTTAAGTTCTCCATTAGTAAATTAGTTTTAAATAAATGTCTAAATACTTTCTTTTCTTTTGAAACTATTTTTTTCTTACCTTGTTCTTCTTCTACAATGTTTTTCATTTCTTGGTCTGTTTCTTTTTTTACTTCTTCTACTTCTTGTTTTTCTATCTTTTCTGGCTTTGGAATTTCCTGACGAATCGGGGTAAAAACAGGATCCTTTTGTAGTTGTTTATAATTTGTTGAATCTAAATTTACCGCTACTTTCATATAGTTCGCGGCTTTATCTTCATCTCCTTTTAGCATAGCAATTTTAGAAAGATAATAGTAAGATCCGACTTTCCGTTTCTTCTGATTGAATTCCCTGCATAAAATATTTTTCCGCTTCCTCTAAGTCTCCGTATGCTAAAGCAATTTGTCCTAAACTTAATTTAGCATGAAAACTCATACTATTAATTTCAGCTGCTTTTTCATAGCATTCTTTGGCACGGCTAAAGTCATTGCACATGGTATAAACCATGCCCAAGCTATAATACAAATCATAACTGCCTGGATGATAGCGAAGCGCTGACATATAAAGTGAGGCTGCTTCTTTGTATTTTTCTTCTTCGAAATAAATGTCTCCTAATAAATTAGTTGCATTTTCGTTTTCGGGTTTATGTCTTAAAATATCTTGTAAGACTTCTATTGCTTGTTCATTTTGTTTATTTTTATTCATAACAGATGCTAAGCAATATGCTATGTCTAAGTCATTACGGTTTAATTCTGTTACCTTTTTATACTCTGTAACAGCTGCATCATAATTTTCTTCTTTTTCATAACACTCTGCCATAAATTTGTGTGCTACTTGGCTATTAGGATTTTTATTTAAAAAATTAGATATCCTTTCTTTTGCTTGTTCTTGTTGTCCATTATTCACTAGTATTTTTGCTATTATTAAATGAAAAAATTCTGGAAAATTCATTTTTCTAAAATATTCTAGCCATAATACCCAAAGTGGAACAAGAATTGCTAAAAAGTATATAAGAATTCTAAAAAATGCATTTAATGTCGTAGGCAAAAATAGTTCTATAAAGTTAACAGCAATTCCTATAAATTCGCAAATGAGTATAATGATATAACTAGTATCATTTTTATGGATTAACTTCATAAAAATAATCGTAAAAAGTGCAATTGCTATTAAATTAAAAAATATTTTTTCAATAATCATTCTACTTCCTTCTTTTCTCCATTTTATACTGCTTTTACTTCTATATTTTCCTCATATTGATTCATACATTTTTCAATAATCTCTTCTGCTTCTTTTCGCCCTAGCATTTCGTCTACTGAGGTTTGTTTTCCTTCTAATTGTTTATATACTTCAAAAAAATGCTTAATTTCTGAAGAAATTTGCATTGGTACTTCACTAATATCTTGATAGCAATTTAGGAATGGATCTTGCTTACAAATAGCAATTACTTTCTCATCCTTTTCATTATTATCTGTCATAATTAGTACTCCAATAGGGTAACATTCTACTAAAGTAAGTGGTGCTATTTCTTCTTGGCATAACACTAATACATCTAATGGGTCATGGTCATCTGCATAAGTTCTAGGAATAAATCCGTAATTTGCAGGATAATGTGTTGACGTATATAAAACTCGGTCTAATCTTAACATTCCTGTCTCTTTATCTAGTTCATATTTATTTCTTCCATTTTTGCTAATTTCAATAACTGAAACAAAATCATCTTTTTTAATTCTTTCTTTTGGTATATCATGCCATATATTATTCATTGCTTTATTTTCTCCTTTTTGTTTTGTTTTTGTATTTCTTTATATATTTTTTTGCATATCTCTGAAAACTTGGCTTGAGCAATAAAACCTAAAGATTGACTAGTTAAATAATTATCTATTCCTGCTAGGCGGTTCCATTCTTTTTCAGTAGGGACCTCCTTCCTTTCTCTAATTAATTCTGTTAGGGCCGTTATGCTTTTTTGATAATATTGTTCATAATTCGACATAATTTGACCTCATTTCCTTTATTTTTTTCATTTTAACATTATCCCCTAATGAAGTCAATGCATTTTTCGGCTATACCAATTTATTTTATGCTATTATTTTTCTAATATAACTTTTTGGCTTTTTTATATTTTTTATCATTTCCAAAATTTACTTTTCTTTCTTAAAAAAGTGTAATATAATTATGAAGAAAATAGAAGGAGATGTACTAATGAAACAAAAATTAATTACTGCAATATTAACTGCAATTGCTATACTATCCCCATTATTAATTGTTCCTAATTTTTTAAATTCAAATTATAATATTTTAAAATTATGGACGTTACTCATTGGTGGTTTTTTATTAATCATTCTTTTATTATGCCAATATAAAGATTTAAAATTGGATAAGAAAGATATTTGTATTCTGCTTTTTCTAGGTCTAATCTGTATTAGCACCTTTCTATCTAGTGATATTGCTAAGTCTATTTTTGGAGAAGAAAATAGATATGAAGGCTTACTGGTGTTTGCCTCCTATGTTTGTATCTATCTATCAGCTAAAAAGTACTTTAAATTTGAAAAAATGGAAGATTTTTTTAATATTCTATTTATTGTTTCTATGGTAATTGGAATTTTAGGAATTTTGCAAAATTATATTATTACAGATGATACTCTAAGACCATTCTTCAATAAAGGAATTTGTTCTACCTTTGGAAATTCCAACTTCTTTGGTAGCTTTATCAGTTTAGTTTTGCCAATTACTATATGTCTTTTCATTTTGAAAAAGAATAAAAGAAGTTTTGTATTAGCCTTAGTAATGTTTTTCAATATGCTTTCCTCTGGTACCCGAAGTGCATGGGTTGCTTTTGGAGCAATTGCTATTTTAGGAATTTTCTATTTAATAAAACAGAAAAATAAAGTATACTATAAAAGATTTTTCTTATTGCTACTATGTTTTATGTTCATTTTTGTATTTGTATTAATTGACCCTAAATCTGTTATGAAAAATAAATTTGCTCAAATGAAAAATGATATTAATACTTCTCTTCATGGCGGTTTAGAAGGTACTATGGGTTCTGGTAGAATAGAAATATGGGAAATGACTCTAAAACTAATTGTACAAAAACCCATATTTGGTTGTGGAACTGATAATTTAGAATCAGGCTTATACACCAATTGTTTTGAAGAATTTGCACAATTTTCTTCTCGCACTGCAACTGTACCCGATAAAGCCCATAATGAGTATTTACATATTGCAGCAACTATCGGTATTCCTGCATTAGTGATTTACTTGATATTTCTTGGTATGATTTTGTTACCAAAAATACGACATATGTTAAGTGATAAAATAGTTTTTGTAATAAGTATTACAATTATTAGTTATTTAGTGCAAGCATTTTTTAATATTAGTACTATTGGTATTGCTCCTCTATTTTGGATGCTTTTAGGATTAGCAGATAACGAAAATTTTCTAAATAGTTTAAAAATTGAGTAAAAAAATGTGAATTTAGTCTTGACATTGTAACTATGTATGTAGTACAATAAATGATGTCAGTTCAATAAATGCAGATGTGGCGGAACTGGCAGACGCACAGGACTTAAAATCCTGCGGTTGAATAAACCGTGCCGGTTCGATTCCGGCCATCTGCACCAAAACAGTTGAAATTTAACCAATTTCAACTGTTTTCATTTTTATTCAAAAGCATTTGTATGTATTGACATTACTGCATTTTATTATTCAACCTATCTTCAAGATTTTTTAACATTATTCGTTATTTTTTTGTATCTGCACACAATATGCACACAGCATTTGCACACAAAATAATCTTTGAAAGTATATTAAGATATACCGCTTCAAGTTTTAGCTTAAAAATTTTGTGCACACAAAAATAGGGTTATTGCACACAACCCTATTTAATAATATTTATCTTTCTTTGTGGTAAATCTTATCAAAAAATAAGTTTACTAATCTCTTAAATTCTTCCTTTGGAAAATCAAACATTAAGTTAACATATTCAAAAACAGTATCTATATATTTTCTCATTTTGCTATTTTTACTTTTTAAATCTGCATTTTCTTTTTGCAATTCAATATTTTTTTCTTGTAAATATTCAACTTCACTCAAACTACTTTCAATAATATTTTTAACTTTTGTATATCTCTTATTAAGCATATTACATTTGTTTATTAATCGTTTATAATCCTTTCTAATTACTTCAATATCATTTGTTACATTTTCTTGTTCTTCCTGTTTTGTATTTTCAAATATTGTTTGCATTTCGTAATTAGTAATCTTTTTTAACTGTTCTATTTTAATGTGCTCATTGTCCTTTGTTTTTCCACGTTCTAATTCAAAACCATTATCAATTACATTTTGGTAAAACTTGTCTTGTAAAATTCTATAACTTTCTTTGCCTTTCCAAAACTCACTACACGCAATTTTATTTATATCATTTCCGTTTTTGTCTTTTTTATGTACTACTGGAATAAAAACAATGTGCATATGGGGTGTGCTTTCGTCCATATGGACTTTTGCAGATACAATAAATTCTTCGCCTAGATTTTGATAGCCTGCAACAAATTCATAAGCCTTTTGAAAATATCTTTTTGTTTCTTCTTCTCCAATTCTTTGAAAAAACTCTTTGTCAGATGTAATAATCAATTCGCACATTACATTGCTAACCTTTTTTATTTGTCCTTTTAGTTTATATTTTTCTTTTATATTATTAAATGCTTTTTGGTATGATGTATTTACATTTTTTATGGAATAGTTTTTTATTCCGTTTTCTTTTATAATATCTCTATTAGAATAGTTTGTATTTTTCCTCTCATTATGTCTATATATATAAGGCAACTGTCCCATTTTATAATTTTCATTTCTAATAATTGCATAACTCATTTTATATTGCCTCCTTACCGCTTTAAAGTCAGGCTTCGTAGGCTTACGTATGTTTAATGTCCTTTAAATAAGCTAATATAACACAATTAGCAAGTGTGAGGTGAACCAAAAATATTGGACTAAAATTTAGTATGAATGGAGGTCCACCAGTATGTTTAGACACCCTTTTGAGTTAAAACTCGAAATTGTTAATTTTGTTATTGAAGGTAAGCATTCATATAAACAAGCTTCCCAAA
>CAPXSA010000020.1 GCA_948735595.1 uncultured Clostridia bacterium
AACTTTTATTATTTTTTTGTTTCTTTTTTATTTTAAAAATTTTTGCTTTCTTCAATTCCCCTTCCTTGTTTTTTGACAGCTTTTTTTCTCTTTTTTGCTCACTAAATTAGCCAAAAATCTTCGCAATTTTTTTGTCTTATTGTCTATCGTTTCCTTTTCTGTTTTACGTATCTTATCTGTACCATTATTCTTTCTTTTCTTGAGTTCTTAGTTTTCTTTCATTACGTAAACTTTGCACTTGTTTTTCTACTTTTCTCTCCAGATCTTATTTTTTTCTTTATCCGCAAGGATCTTCGTACCTATTCCGCCTTACCTTTTCTTACTTTTTTTCTAATCTCTGCCTTATTTTTTTTACTGCTTGCATTCATTTCTTTTTTCTTCTCTTTCTTATATATTTATTCGCATCCAAATATTGTCTAATTGTAAAAGTTTTTCCGTTTTTAAGCTTATTCCTTTTTACTTGTACATTGGTAATATTTATCAAGTCATATATATGCCACTTTTTCTCTTTCTTTGATTCTTTTTATTGCTTCCTCTCTTCCATTTTATTCCATTTACTTTATAAGACTTTATTTCAATTTTCCTCTTTTCTATTATTTATTTTTTCGTCTCGATTTTATTATTAACTTTTTTCACTTTTATTAATTTATTTATTTTTTCATTCTTTTATTGTTTCAATTTCATTTTTCATCTTTTTATTTTTCAATTTTACTTTTAGAATTTCACTTCTAAAATTTTTTTCTTTTTAGTTTTTCCTTTTCATTTTTCTAATTTCATTTTTTACCTTTTCTATTTTGTTTTTTATTCTTTTTATTTTTGTTGTTTAAAATCTTATTTTTGTATAAACTTTATTTTTCATTTCTGACTTTTTAACTTATAAAATTTGTTTCGAATTTTTATTTTACTTCTACTTTTTTATTTCGTAATTTTATGTTTTTATTTTTTACTCTTTATTATTTTATTTCTTATCTCTTCCTTTTTCAGTCTATTATTTTCTTAGTCAGAATTAGTCTTTTACCTTTTAAAATTTTCCTTCCCATTTCGTTTTCTCGCTTCTAGTTTCCATTTTCTTACATCTATTTTTAATATTCTAATGTACTAAAATAAAATTATCTCCTTAATAAATAAAAAAATATATCACTTTCACTTTAAAGCTACTTGTGATATATCTTTCTTTTTTATTTTACCTCTGAAGGAAGGAACTATGTTTCTTTAATAATATAGGTATTCTCGAAAAGTTCCTTAAAACTTTCCCCTCTGATATTCTATATTAAAGTCCGGTGCCTACCACTGCTACCCCACGACCACAGTACTTGTTGCTATCCCAGTTGTTGTTACCACGGAAGGAGAACATCCCAGTACCGCCACGATAGAAACCGTATCTAGTATCGTTGAGCCAGTTAGCGTTAGTAGTGCCATGCCAACCAAAATAGTTGAATTACCTATAACATAATCCCTATATTTATTTTAGCTATTTAAAGTTTCAATTTCTTCTTTTGTGAGACCTGTTACTTTCATAACAAATTCTATTGAGGCATTCTCTTCTAACATCTTCTTAGCAGCTTCTAATTTCGCTTCCTTTTTTCCTTCTTTTATTCCATCTCTTCTTGCTTCATACAGAAATTGTTCATTATCCATTCTTGTAATTTCAATATCTAATGCCTCTTTCCATAATATTTCATCTTGATTTATTCTATCTAATTCTTCTTTTGCTGCTTTTATATCTTTGTTTGCTTCCATGATTTCGGCTACCTCCTTATTCTCAGGATTATCCAAAAACATCATCCATTGTAACATTGCATCTTCTTTATTGTTTTGATATTCTTGAATTGCTTTCGGTAAGGTTATTATATGCAATTCACAAAACTCTGTCAATACAATGTTTTGATATTTTTTCTCTCGAAGTTGCCATTTCGTATGGGCTTGTGGTATTTCTTTAAATTGTTCTATTTCTTCTCCTACTATAATAATGCTAATTGTTTTCCTTAGTTTGTTATACTGATTTCCTACCTTTAAATTAGCTGTATACATTTTTGCCCAATAGTATAAAAATCTTTCTATCATCCTTTCATGAGTTGCTAATTGTATTTCAATATCACATTCCACATTATCATTAATGATTGCTCTTACATCAACTCTCCCATTTTTCTGTTCTTTCCTATCATTTAATAAGTCCTTATTCTTATCTAAGTCAATTTTATGGATTTTGATTTTCAAAATATCCTCTAGCATTGCTTTTGTAATGTTTTCCTTCCCCTTTCCAAATAACGTTTGAAACACAATATCGTTCTTTGGTTGTAAAATTCTCCTTCTTTCTATTTGTTCGTAATTTTCTTCTACCATAATTGGTACCTCCTTATATAAAATTAAATTTTATATTTATAGACAAAAGACTTTACAAACAATATACTTTTTTCTATTTATCTTTTATTTGGATTAGTTTTTCAGAATTGATTTGATACAAAAATCTTTAATTAACAAAATCGCTGAATTAAAAAATTAAGATAAAAATGAAATCAATTGTAATGCCTTTCGGCTAGAAATATAATTGGAATAATCTTATATTACTTCTTCTCACTTCGCAAGAAATTTCGTCATACAAAATTCGACTTTTTTCTAGTTTGTTTCAATAAAAAAATATATCACTTTCACTTTAAAGCTACTTGCGATATATCTTTCTTTTTTATTTTACCTCTGAAGGAAGGAACTATGTTTCTTTAATAATATAGCTATACTCAGAAAACTCCTTGAAGTTTTCCCCTCTGATATTCTATATTAGAGTCCGGTGCCTACTACTGCTACTCCACGACCACAGTTGTTGTTACCAGTCCAAGTGTTGTTGCCGTTGAAGGAGAACATCCCACCATTGCCACGTCTGAAACCGTTGCTAGTATTATTGAGCCAGTTGTGGTTGCTAGCACCATGCCAGCCGGAACAGCTTAGGTTACCTTAACATAGTCCCTAAATTATCTTAATCATCATCCATTGGTCCAAATAATTCATCGAATTTAGCTTCTAATTCTTTTTGTACATCTATAGAAAATACTTCGTCGTCTTCTTGTTCTTGTGGTAATATTGGTGCTTCTGTCTCCACACTTGCTATTGTACTTTCTTGTTTTGGTTCTACTTCTTTTTTGATGTCTTCTACTAAATTGTCTACATTATTTTCTACCTTTATTTCATTTTGTGGCTTTGTCTCTTCCTTTTTAGGTTCATCATCTTCAAATAAATCATCTAATGATTCTACCTTTAAGTCTGCCTTCTTTGTTTTATCGTCTTCTTCTACATAAGGGTTATATGGGTTATATTTTCTCCACTTACCTCTTTCTCCTATATTGAAATCCAAGTGATTTAAAGTATATTCTGCTAATTTTCTTGCCATTGGACTTTCAAAGTAGTAATATTTCTTAGCTTTGACTGGTTTAATTCCTTTTTCATAAATAATACAGTCGTCATTATCCATTCTTCTTAATTCGTCTGGTGTCATTAGTGGCCTTGCCATTACTTGGTCTGAATCACTAACACCTTGTCTGTGGTATTGCTTATCTCTGTTAATTGACCTATTATCTCTTGTAATTGTCTTTTCACCTAATGCTTTTGAGAAATATTCTACTGTTTTAAAAGAGTTACTTCCTAAGAATACGTGCGTATCACAGTTACCCATGATAGTTTCGTAGGATTTTTCATATACTGCTTCTAATTGGTCTAAGTTTTGTAATATAACACTGAAGGAAATTCCTCTACTTCTACTGGTTGAAATCTTTTTATCAAAGTCTGGTATTTTACCAATATTAGCAAACTCGTCGCAGATAAAGTATGTTGGCATTTTTAGTCTTCCGCCATTTGCATCTGCAAAGTTATATAGTTGTTGTATCATTTGAGAGAAGAATATGGTTAATAAAAAGTCGTATGCTGTATGTGTATCTGAAGATATAACATATACTGCTGTTTTCTTTGAACCAATGTCTTCAAAGTTAATGGTATCTGTTGATGTTACCTCTGCAATTTCCTTCGAATCGAATTTACCAAGTTTAGATTGCAAAGAACTCAAAATAGATCCATATGTTTTTTCTGGTGCAATTTCAATTGATTTATAGTTCATTCTAGCAGGGTGGTCATATGGTAATTGGTTCATTAATTCTGTTAATAAGTTGCTTCCTCCATTAGCATTTGCTGCTCTTACTAGTTCTGAACAGCTAGCTAAGTTTTGCTCTTCTTCTGGTCTAGTTGCTATTAAATAATAGATTAGTGCTTTTAATAGCATCTCCGCCATATCATCCCAGTATGGGTCTGAACCACTTTCTGTTTTTTGTCCTTTTACAATGGTGTTAGCAATAACGTCAACGTCTAACTCACTAGCTATATGCATTAATGGATTATATCCATCACTATTTGCCGGATTTACTAAGTTTAATACTTTAATATCATATCCATTTTTTCTTAAATATCCCGCTGTTTTATCATAAAGTTCACCTTTTGGGTCTGTAAATACGTAGGAGCCTAACATTTGGTATGCATTTGGTATAGAGTAAGATGCTGATTTACCAGAACCTGAACCTCCGACTACCAATACATTGACGTTTCCTCTTTTATCTACTGGTAAGTAGTGTTCTTGTGCTAATAAAATTCCTTTATGTTTGCTAAGTACCTTGTACTGTTCTCCTCCTTCACTCCAGTCACTAGAGCCGTGTTCAATATCTGCATATTCGCTTTTTGGTTTTGAACGAAATAGACCAATAGTGGTACAAATAGCATAAAATATGCTAAACCATAATAGAGTTTTGAAAAATGTTCCTATATAAGCAGCGTTAAATACTTGAGTAATAGAATTAAAGCTTACAATATCATTAAAAACTTGTCCTAAAAACTTTCCAAATACAAAAACACCATTGTCTGTTGAATCAACAATGGCTTTTGCAATTGGCGAAACGAGTATTATGGTTAATATAATCCATAATACTCCTATCACTACCATATTTTTTCTATTATCTTTTAATGTTTTTCTTACTTTGTAATTCATTCTTAAATCACCTTTTCATTTGTCTAATTCTTATCCAATTTCCATTCCAACTTGCGCTTTTCCTTTTTTATTTGCTTTTTGTTTCATTTCTGCTTTTTGTCTCTTTACATTCATTAATGCTTGGTAAGCTTTTGGATTTACCATAGAAATAATAGTTCCATCTTTCATTTCTAAAGTGCCATCTTCTCTAACTTTGGATTCTCCTACTTGAGAAATAACAATTTCTCCCTGAATTTCAGCTTCTTTTACTTCTTTTTCAGAAACTCCCCATTTAGCTGTTTTTGGTGGCATTTCTAACCCTTTATCAGTTGGAATTGTTTGTCCTACTACTACTGCAGGATTATCTTTCTTTGAAGGTACATTTGTACTTTTCATATTCTTAGCTCCTCCTCTTAGACATCTTCTCGCTTATCACGTATTTCAAATGCAAAATATGATTTAAATGGTTTTAGTTTGCACTTGCCTTTTACTTCATTTGTTTCTCCGTCAAAGTATAAAACTGGTTTGACTTCTTCTGTTGTTTCTGGGTCTATAATTGAAATTGGTCTTTTCAAATCTGGTGTATATTTAAATTCTTTATATTCTGATTCTTGTTCAGAGTATAAGGTATCGAACTTAATTGGAATTGGACGTTTGGCGATTTTCACTTTATCTTCTGCTAAAATTCCCATGTTGACAACTACTTTATCTTGTCCAAAAGATAAGATAACTAAGTCTTCTTCATTTTCAGGCTCATCAACAAAAAAGGTTTTTTTCCTTAAATCACCATTTAATTCTTCGGCATATTCAAGGCGTTGCACCGTATATTTTGGATATTCATCTAATAAACTTTTATCTGTTTTGTTGATTCTGTATATTACAGTGTTAACTCCTTGTGGATCTGTAATACTAAAGTGTTTTCCCTGTATTGAGTCCATTTTTTACACTCCTTTTCTATGAATCCTAGTACAATACATAGTTTGTCTTTTGTTTATATATATCACTAAACTTAATTATAGTACAAAATTGCCCTTCTGTCAATGTTTTTGATTAAATTTATGTCAACTTTTATAGGATTCATTTTATAATTGATTATATATGTTTCTTGGGTCATATTTTGAAACTTCTTTTAACTGCTCAAAAAGCTGTTTTTCTTGATCTGTCATTGTTTTTGGTACCATAATGCAAATATTAGTAATCAATTCTCCTCTTCCGCCTTTTCCATCAAGATATCCCTTTTCTTTTAGATGAATAGTTTCTCCACTTTGTATTCCTTGTGGTACATGTAAAGAGATTTCTTCATTAATAGAATTTAGCGTTACTTTTGTTCCTAATGCTGCTTCCCATGGTGTTAAATATAAATTGGTATATAAATCAATTCCATTTAATCTATATTTTTCGTCATCCTCTATTTGTACTTTAATTAATAAATCGCCTGGTTTCCCTCCATTTTCGCCTGGTTTTCCTTGTCCCATTAGTCGTATCTTTTCATGATTGCGAATTCCTGCAGGAATTTTAATGGTAAAAGTTTTCATTTTTCCATCAAGAGTACGTAGTGATATCTTTTTTTCATTTCCATAAAATGCTTCTGTAATAGAAATATTAATTTCAGTTTCTATATTCTCTCCCTTGACTGCAACTTTTTTAGATTTCTTATCTTCTTTAGATTTAGCAGGCTTGTCCTCTGCTACTTCTCCAAAAAACATATTAAAAAAGTCACTAAATATACTGCCTGTTTCTCTACTACTTTCTTCATACTTTACTTTTTGTCTTTTTCCAATATGGCTATACCACATCCTGTCATATTTTCTGCGAGAAGTTGTTTCTGACAATACTTTATATGCTTCATTGATGTCTTTAAATCGCTCTTCTGCCATAGTATTAGTACTATTAATATCTGGGTGATATTTTTTAGCTTGTTCACGATAGGCTTGTTTAATTTCTTCAGATGATGCTTTATAATTACTAATTCCTAATATTTTATAATAATCTTTGAAAATCATAGTTCCCCCTATATCAGGTCGTCTTTATTTTTCATCTTTTGTACTCATTCGATTTTCTTTTTCTACAATGCCTAGGATTATATCACATTTCTTCTGGTTAGAAAAGGGGTAATAGTTGATTTCTCGCAAAAATTCCATCTGGGTGAATGAGTACACCTTTATCAATGTTCTTTTTGATAGTATAGTCTAAAATAACTAATGTACATTTATCAATATTTTGCATTGCTAGTTTTCTTAATTCTTCAACACCTTCATATTCTCTATTTTCTTCGATTTTATCTGCTATAAAAATAATTTTAGCTAATAGATCCATATCGACATGTCCTGTTGTGTGATATAAAATTGCCTTTTGCATTTCTTTTGTGAATCCATACTTTTTAGTGATATCTGCTCCAATTTTTGCGTGCAATAACCCTACGTTATGTATTTCTACATCATCTATTTCAATTTGGTGCTCTTTACAATATTGTATTTTTTCTACATTGGATATTTCTTTTCCAATATCATGAGTTAGTCCAGTTAAAGCAGCAATATGAGTATCTACTCCATATTGTTTTGCTAATTCTTCTGCTTTTTTCATGACACCTATGGAGTGGTTATATCTTTCTTCTGATAAGATTGTTTTTAGTTCTGCTTGTATATTTTCTATTGTTTCCATTTTTTTGCTACCTTTCTTTTGATTGCTCTAAGGGGGACACATTTTTCCCTAAGGTCACTTCTCTAAGGATAAGATGTGTCCCCCTAAGTATTTATATTTAGTATGCTAATTGAATAAGTTGGTCTAACAACTTCGTATAACTTAGTCCGCTTGCTTCCCATAATTTTGGATACATACTAATCTGTGTAAATCCCGGCATAGTATTAATTTCATTAATGTATACTTGATTATCTGATTTACGAATAAAAAAATCCACACGTGATAATCCCTTTCCATCTACAGCCTTAAATGCTTTTGTTGCTAATGCTTGGATTTCTTCCAATTTTTCTTTTGAAATTTCTGCAGGAATAACTGTACGTGATGCTGCATTTTGATATTTAGCTTCAAAAGTATAAAAATCCTCTGCTGACAATACTTCTCCTACACAAGTTGCCTCTACTTTTTCATTTCCTAGTACTGCACATTCTACCTCTCTTCCTACAATTTCTTCTTCTAATAAAATCTTAGTATCATATAGGCTAGCGTCTATAAGTGCTTCTTCTAATTCTTTCTCATTGGTTGCTTTATGTACTCCAACTGAGGATCCTGAATTGGAAGGTTTTACAAATACTGGGAAATGGATAGTTTCTTGTATTCGTTTTGCTATTTGCGAAATAGATACTTCTTGTTCTTCAAATTGTTTATTTACATATTGATATTTAATTTCTTTTTCTGTTCGAAATGCCTTAATATAAATAAAGTCTGCTTGTGGTATTCTTGCTTTTTCGAATACCATTTTTGTGTATACTTTATCCATACAGATGCTAGATCCTAATACTCGGCATCCTACATAAGGTATCTTCAAAAGTTCTAACATTCCTTGAATGGTTCCATCTTCTCCATATAGCCCATGTAGAACAGGAAATGCAATATCTATTTGTTTTAAATATTCTATTACATTGGAAATGGGTGTAATTTCATCTAACTTATCTCCTACTGCTAATCTTTTAATTTCATTTACCTTTTTTGTATATTCATACCATTTTCCACTTTGGTCAATATAAATAGGATAAACCTCATATTTCCCCTTATCTAGATTTTGAATAACAGAAGTTCCTGATGCAATCGATACATCATGTTCGGTTGACATTCCTCCAAAAATAACTCCTAATTTTAACATAAATTTCCCTCCTAAACAATTGCTTCGCAAATTTGTGTAAAGTTTAAGCTATTAGAAGCTTTTAATAGTACTACATCTTCCGGTTGTAATTCTTGTTGTAGTAATTTTATTGCTTCTTCATTGTTATTACATAAAAAGATAGTATCTTTTGCCATTCCATCTTCTATTGCTTGCTCTGCCATATATGCTACTTCTTTTCCTACACAAATGAGTAAATCAATTTGATTTTTAGCTACTTCTTTTCCTACTCTTTGGTGTAATTCTTTGCTATATTCTCCTAACTCTAGCATATCTCCTAGCACTGCGATTTTACGTTTGTTTGGCAATTTTCCCACATAATCTAGTGCTGCTTTCATAGAATCATAATTTGCGTTATAGCAGTCATTGACAATGGTTGCACCATTTTTTGCTTTTTTAATTTCCATTCTTTTTTGAGTAAGCTTAAATTCTTCAATTCCTTTTAATGCATTTTCCATAGGAATATGTAGAACTGTTGCCACTGCTAGAGCACATAAGCTATTAGATACAAAATGTTCTCCTCCTACTGGGATTCTTACTTCGTACTTATGTCCATTTATTATTGCTTCACATCTGCTCCCATTTTCTTCAAGGATAACATCTTTTCCCACTATGTCGCTTCCATCTTCTAATCCATAAGTCATAACTTGATAATGTTCTTTTTCTTGATGATACCATTCATATAGTAAATCATTGTCATAATTAATAATTATTGTCCCTTGTGAATTTAGCCCTTCTAGAATTTCTAATTTGGCCTTTAAAATATTTTGCCTTGAACCTAACATGCCGATATGTGCTGTTCCAATATTAGTAATAACTGCTATGTCTGGCTTTGCAATGTTTGTTAAAATACTAATTTCTCCAAAAGAGTTCATCCCCATTTCTAGTACCATTGCTTCTTCATCTTTTAAGCCAAGCACAGTTAATGGCAAGCCGATTTCGTTGTTGTAATTTCCTTGTGTTTTTAATACTTTATATTTTTGAGATAATACACTGGCTACCATATCTTTTGTACTAGTCTTTCCCACACTTCCAGTAATTGCAACCACTGGAATATGATATAGACTTCTTTTGTAACTTGCTAATTGTTGCATTGCTTTTACCACATTTTCCACTAAAACAATAGTAGCATTTGGATATTTCACTAATACTTCGTGTTTAACTTCTACCCCTTGCAAAACACATGCAATTGCTCCTTTTTCTAGTGCTTGTTCATATAGTGTACTTCCGATTAAACTTTTCACCTTGAAAGCCAAGATAGATTTGCCCTAGCTTTATTATTCTTGTATCTTTGCAAAGATTTTCAAATACAAGGTTTTCATCTCCTTGTATTAATTTGCCTTTACTTTCTCTTATTAAATCTTTTACTATAATTTTATATTCCATAGGTTGGCTCCTTATTTTTTATTTTTCTTTCTAATTATATGCTAGTTTAGTACTTTCTTGCAAGGAAATTTAGAAAAAAAGCACCTTCCATTTGGAAGGCACTTTAAACTAACTATTTTCAGCTGTTCTATTGGCAATTTCAATTGCTTTTGTAACAATATTACCACAAGTTTTTGATGGAACATTTCCCCATCCGCCATCTTGCTTTACTTGATCATATACACCAAGTTCTTTGGCGATTTCTTCTCTTAATTTATCGGAAATAAGTTTGCTGTTCTTTGACATCGAATTTACCTCCTAATAGAGTTTCAAATTTGTGAAATTTTATTTTCTTACTTGATTAACATTGAAAGTATTTAATATACTTTTTGTTACTTTTATTTCACATTATTAGTTTGTTCTTTCTTTTCAAAATTATTTTTAAAATTTTTGCCAATTTTAATGTGTTAACGTACCATTTGGTGTGTTTACTATAACTAAAATGTCTTCTTCCTTTCCTGTTTCGCAGTTGATATATACTAAGAAATCAGTATCATCTACTTTTCCTTTGAACTCCCAACATAGTACTTCACTCTTCCATTCTGTTGGAATAATGGCTAAATTTTCACTTTTAATATCTAAATTCTTATTTAAATTTTTCTTAGCCTGTTCTTTTGAAATGAGTATTCTTGAAACATCTCTTTTCTCGTGATTATTCAAGTATCCACTCGTTTCAACTCCCATAACTTCTCCATTATCTAAAGCAACTTTTACCTTGATTAAGTCTGGATAAATTGTTACATCATCTTGTTCATAAGCATAATTAATGGTAACAATTCCATCTTGTTTTAGATAATAGGTCTCTTTCATATTTTTGAAACCACGTTCCTCCAAATATTTCTTTCCAATTTCATTTGCTCTTTCTTGGCTAACGCTTTCTGCCTCTATACTACGGTTATAGTTCATAAATACAATATGTCCACCTTTTTCTGTAATAGAAATATTAAGATTTGCCTCTTTTTCATTATTTATTTTCGCGTTGAAATCATACGTAATCATATTCGTATTTTCTGATTTGCCTGATGGTGTAATTTCTTGCACTTTATCTTCTCCAATAAATTTTTTAGCTATTTCTTTTGCCTTGTCCTCACTGATATTTTCACCTGTTAAGCCTTTTTTCTCTTTTTTTGTAATATGCTCTGAAAAAGCGCCATCATAAATTAGCCCTGAATATTCATGGAAATTTTCTTCTAAATTCGTAAAGCTATTTTTAGAGATGTTGCTTACTTCTTGTGCAAAAGCCACTGTTCCTTTCTTCGTTAATTCTCCCCAACTAATTCTTCCATCGTTCATGTCAGTAGATAATTGATTTAGTGTATTTTCTAATTCTACACTATAATCATGTAATTGTTTTAAATTGTTTAAATCTTCCCCACTTAGCTTTTTATTATTAATATTTTTACGTGAAAGTGAATAGCTATAATCACTTACTTGGTTTAAAAACTTTTCTGTTTTTTCTAGTTCTACACTTTCTATGGGAAGTCTTGATAAATACACTTGTGCTAAGTTTGCTTCTTTCCAAACATTCGTTAATGTTTCTGCACCATGTTCTGGTGTACTAGAAATTAACGACTTTGCTAAATATGTTTCTACGTTTTGCACATAATCTACCAATTCAAAAAATGCCATATTATATTGATTTTCTGAAGCTTGTCTATATTCTGTTTGCTTTTTGTAAATCCATACTCCCATTGCAATGATAATAGCAAATAATACGACAACTACACTAAGCATATGTCTATCTTTTAATCGATTTTTCCAGTCTACTAATTTATTTTGTCCCATAATTTTTCTCTCCTTTTTTAACGGCAAAACCTATGCTTGCCAATAGTTTTAATGAGTGGTCTTGACCAGATCCACTTATTTGTTGCAGTAGCAGGGTTAAAATAGTAAATTGCTCCATCTGTTGGGTCCCAACCATTTAATGCATCCCTTGCCGCCTTTACTACTGTCGCACCTTCCTCTATTGGTACATTAATCTGCCCATCTGCTACTGCTGTAAATGCTCCTGACTGATAAATGACTCCTGCAATAGTGTTGGGAAATTTAGGATCTTTGACGCGATTTAAAATAACGGCACCTACTGCGACTTGCCCTTCATATGGCTCGCCTCTTGCTTCCCCATTGATAGCCCTTGCAAGCAACTGCACATCTGAAGTATTACTACTATTCGAAGCTTTAACTGGTTTTTGCCCCATCATTTTTATCATTCCAAAGACTAGTAAAAATGTAATTATTGTAATAAGTACTGCCAAACCTATTCTAGAAATAATAGATTTTATTTTTACTTTTTTCATAACTTACTCCTTTTTTATTTTCTTTGCTGATATTTTGTGCATATTTTGTAAAATTATTCAAAAAGCTGAAATAAGATTTATTACATTGAAAATTTCTACTTTCCTTATTAATTTTATTATGATACAATGACAATAAATAAAAAGAGGAGATTTTTTAGATGAAAAAAGTATTGATATTCTACGCTTCTTATGGTGGTGGTCATTTATCGGCTGCAAAATCTATTTTAAAATATGTTACAGAGCATTATACCGGTGTAGAAGCTGAAATGGTAGATTGCATGAAATATATTAATAAACCAATTGAGAAAGTAACAACAGGTGCTTATCGAGAAATGGCAAAGAAGACTCCTAAATTATGGGGAAAAGTATATTCAGGCTCTGAAAAGGGTTTGCTTTCAAAAATTAGTAAAGATAGTAATAAATTAATGGCTAGAAAGTTAAATCGTTTGCTACAAGAGAAAAAGCCAGATTTAGTTATTTCTACACATCCTTTTAGTAGTCAAATGGTTAGTTACTTGAAGAGAAAGGGAAAATTAGATTGTACTTTGGCAACTATTATGACTGACTTTGCTATGCATAAGCAATGGTTAATTGGTCATGAGTATACAGAGTATTTCTTTATTTCAAATGAAGATATGAAACAGGATATCATAAATTATGGAGTTTCTCCGGATAAAATATTTGTGACAGGAATTCCTATGTCTGATAGATTTTTTGAAGATTTTGATGCTAAAGAAGTTTATGAGATGTTTGAATTAGATGTGAATAAAAAAGTGATACTTTTCTTTGGGGGTGGAGAATTTGGTTTAGGAAAAAACCGAACCACACAAATTTTACAAGCATTCATTCAAAAAGCATCTAATTACCAAATCGTAGCAGTCGCTGGAAAAAACGAAAAAATGAAGGAATCCTTTGAACAATTAGTGCATGAAAATAATGCTAAAGATAGAGTTCGTGTATTAGGCTTTACTGATAAAGTTCCTGAATTAATGCATATCTCTTCTCTAGTGGTAACAAAACCCGGAGGACTTACTACTACGGAGAGTTTGGCTTCTAATCTTCCTATGATCATCATTAATCCTATCCCCGGTCAAGAAGAGGAAAATGCGGAATTTCTAGTCTCTCATGGAGTTGGTGTTTGGATAAAAAAAGAAGATAATCCTGAAGAAGTTATCATCAATTTGCTTTCTTCTAATCTATTAGAAGAAATGAAAAAGAATACTGAAAAATTTACAAAACAGTATTCTACGAAAACAATTTGTGAAACGTTATTATAAAATGTCGCACATAGGGACAGATGTCGCACTTGAGAAGCGTCCCCAAGTGCGACATTTAAATTTCTCTTCTACCTTCTAGCGCTTTACTTAAAGTGACTTCGTCTGTGTACTCTAGATCTCCGCCTACAGGAATTCCGTGAGCGATTCTTGTTGCTTTAATCCCCATAGGTTTTACTAATTTAGAAATGTACATTGCTGTCGCTTCTCCTTCTACACGTGGATTGGTTGCTAGAATAATTTCTTTGACCTCTCCATTCATGAGTCTAGAAAGTAATTCTTTAATTTTGATATCATCTGGACCTACTCCATTCATAGGAGAAATGCTACCATGTAGCACATGATAAATTCCTTTAAATTCATGCGTTCTTTCCATTGCTACTACATCTCTTACATCTTCTACTACGCAAATAATAGAGTGGTCACGATTTTGGTTACCACATATTGGGCAAGGGTCTGTATCTGATATGTTATAACATTGCGAACAATATTTTAAATTATTTTTTGCTTCTAAAATAGCTTTTACAAACTCATTTGTCTCTTCTTCTGTGGCGTCTAACATATGAAAAGCAAGCCTAGCTGCTGTTTTATTTCCAATGCTGGGCAATTTTTCAAATGCTTCGATTAGTTTTTCTATCGACGGTGCATAATAACTCATTTTACTATTCCTCTTCTTACATCATACCTGGTATATTATACTTACCCAATTCTTGTGCTTGTGCACTGTCTACTTTTCTTAAAGCCTCATTAACACAACTTAAAATTAAGTCTTGTAGCATTTCTACATCATCTGGGTCAACAACTTCTTTTTTTATCATAATCTCTTTTACTTCTTTACTACCAGATACTTTTACGTAGACGGCTCCACCACCAACACTACTATCGAATTCTTTTGCAGCAAGTTCAGTTTGAGATTTTTCCATATCTGCTTGCATTTTTTTGGCTTCTTTCATTAATTGGTTTAAATTCATTCCACCGAATCCTCCGCCCATTCCTGGGAATCCACCTCTTTTTGACATAATACTTTCTCTCCTTTACTCTTCTATTTCATTAACTGGAATGCCTAAATCCTTGATGGGATTTTGTTCTTCCGCTTCTTTGGCTTTTTGTTTTAATATTTCATCTTGATTATCTAATAATTTAATTCTCATCTCTTTGCCACATTCCATGGAAACTAACCTTTCTAGTTCTTGTACATTTTCTGGACGTTCCATTGTGGCTTTGATAAATGGTGTTAATCCATTTTGAAATACAATTCCTACTGTCATGTCATTGATTAATGTGGCAATTGTACTCATTAAATTGGTGGCTAATACCATTTTTCTTTCTTCTCTTAATGTGTTTATAATCTTTGGCCAAAATTCTAGTTGCTTGATATTTAGTTTACTAAAATCTATTGGCTCTTTCTTTTCTACCTTTGCTGCTGTGTTAGTTTTTGCTTTTTCTGTACTACTTGCTTGAAAATTGACTTGTGTGATTTTTCTTTCTAATTGTGTGACTCTCGATTTTAGTTCTTCTAATCCTTCTACACTTGTTGTGCTTTCAGTTTTTGTAGTCTCTATAACTGACCCACATAGCTTAATCATCGCAACTTCAAATAACACTGTTTTTTGTGAAGACCATTTCATATCGTTTTCTAATTCTGATAATATATAAATCATTTGCAATAATCTTTCTTTTGATACTTTTTCTGAAATGGCTGCTATTTGTTTCAATTCTTCTTGATTATAGATTTCTAATTTATTAGTAGTTTTCCATACTAAGATATCTTTTGTATATTTAATTAATTCCCATAATAAATTAGTTAGGTCTTTTCCCTCTTGAACTACAGCTTCTACTGTAGAAATGGTCTTCTCTATATTACTTTCCACAATCGCCTCTACTATTTGTGAAATAAAAGTTAACTTTGGGATACCTACTAAATCTTTTACTAGGTCTTCGTCTATCTTTTTGCTTCCCTCTTGCAAACATCTTTCTAATATACTTAAAGCATCTCTCATTGCGCCTTCTGCTAAAATAGAAATAATACTTGATGCTTCTTTTGTGATTTCAATTTCACTTTCATCACAAACATATTGTAATCTCTTGCTAATGTCATTATTGGAAATCTTTTTAAAATCAAAGCGTTGACACCTAGAAAGGATAGTTGCTGGCAATTTTTGTGGTTCTGTGGTAGCTAAAATAAATTTAACATGTGATGGTGGTTCTTCTAATGTTTTGAGTAGTGCATTAAACGCTCCTGTTGATAGCATATGAACCTCGTCGATAATATAGACTCTATATTTAGCAAGTGTTGGCAAAAAATTCACTTCATCTCGAATGGCTCTAATATCATCTACACTATTATTAGAAGCTGCATCCATCTCTACAATATCTGTTAAAGAACCTGAGAGTGCTGCTTTACAAATTTCACACTCATTACATGGTTCACCATCTTGTGGATTTAAACAGTTAACTGCTCTTGCTAGAATTTTAGCAGTAGTTGTTTTTCCTGTTCCTCTTCCACCATTTAACAAATAAGCATGTCCTACTCTTCCTGCTATAATTTGATTTCTAATAGTTTTGGTAATATGCTCTTGCCCTACCATATCTTCAAATTTTAACGGTCTAAACTTTCGATATAATGCAGTATATGCCATTTGTTTCCCTCCAAAATAATTACAAAGGTATCAAGTTTTATTCTTAGCCACTCTATGGAGAATAAATACCACACAGAAGTATCTACTTATTGCTGCTTCCTTCCGGATCTGACAAGGTTCATAGGCTTCTATTGGTTTTACTCTCCATACAATGGCTAAAGCTTAAAAAACTCCATACCTTTGTATTATATACTTTTTTATTTTGTTTAGCAAGCGAATTTGCTATTTTACTCTTTTGAACACAATATCTTTCATATCTGTTTTTTCTATATAACAATTTTCTTCTTCGTCTAAATTTCCTGTTGGTAATTCTAGTGCTACTTCTGCTTGATATTTCGCTTTTGTGGTCTCTATTATAAAATCACAAGTAACATCAAATTTAATTTCTTCATTTGCTACTTTTATCTTTTTTAATAAGGTGCTATTGTGAACAATTTCCTTGTCTTTATCCGAAGTATAGTTTCCAATACCACTATTACTGAATCGAATTAAAACTTGCCCCCCTTTGCTTCCTATTTCTAAATTGGAGGAATTGCTACTACTGCTTCCCTTATATTCTAGTTTTTCTTCTACTAAAAATTGTTCATCATAAGTATAAAGTCTTCCCGCTTCGCTGTTTGGCATATAGGTTTTAATCGTTCCTTTTTGCGGTGCATTTTTGATTTGTATATTACTAATTTTAACACTTTTAATTAGTTCATCTTCTTTGATATTATTTGCATTTTGGTCTATATAGAAATATACATCATTATTTTGATAAATGTCAAAGTTCCATTTTTCCTTGCTTTTTTCTGACGTTTCAACTCCTTCCACTGTTCCAATGATGACTATCTTGGAAAGCTGATATGGCATATTGGTTTCACCTTCTACCTCATATTTAATCATGGCAATTGCTACTCCTAGGAGTACTAAGGCTAAAATCGTTACCGCTATAATAAGTTTAATGGTTTCCTTTCTTTTTTCAGTTATCACATTCTCCTCCTTAAGATTTTTATTCTTTTGTATATCTACTTTGGCGGAGCGGGTGGGATTCGAACCCACGTGGCACTTGTGCAGCACCTAATTGATTTCGAATCAACCTCGTTATGACCGCTTCGATACCGCTCCTTTTATTTCTTTTTTTGACGTAATTCTTTAAAGAATTGCTTTAATAATTTTTCACATTCTTGTCCTAAAATTCCTGTTTCCACCTCTATTTTATGATTAAATGGGTAGTCTTGTAATAAGTTTAGTACTGAGCCACATGCTCCTGTTTTTGGATCCATTGTTCCAATATATAATTTTCTAATTCTAGATTGAATAAGGGCTCCCGCACACATACTACATGGTTCTAAAGTAACATACATATCACAGTCTGTTAGTCTCCAAGCGTTCAGTTTTTTGCTTGCTTTTTGAATTGCTAGAATCTCTGCATGTTTTGTTGTATCTAACTTGTACTCTTTCTCATTATATGCTCTTGCTATAATTTTATGATCTTTTACAATAATTGCTCCTACTGGAATTTCTTCTTTATCGTAAGCCTTCCTTGCTTGCTTTAGGGCTTCTTTCATGTATTTTTCAATTTCTAGCATTTCTTCCTACTTTCTTATTTTTTATGTCTAATTTGCTTTATTATCCTATAATATTTATTTGGTGTGCCTAGCGGGAATTGAACCTGCGACCTCTCGCTTAGGAGGCGAGCGCTCTATCCAACTGAGCTATAGACACATTTATGATTGCCTTATAAAAGGCAATATAAATTATACGATATTTTTCTGTTTTGTGCAAGCCTTCATTTTTAAACTGTTGCAACATCTACTAAACTATCATAATAGGACCTATAAAGCTTCGCATAATATCCGTCTTTGTGCACTAACTCATGATGATTTCCTTCCTCAATAATCTCTCCATTTTGCAATACAATAATCTTGTCTACATTGATAATTGTAGATAATCTATGTGCTATAAATATGGAAGTCTTAGTAGAAGATAAAATATCAATTGATTTTTGTATTAGCCTTTCTGTTTGCGTATCAATATTAGCAGTTGCCTCATCTAGAATGAAAATATCTGGTTCATGTGCAAATACTCTAGCAAAAGCCAGAAGCTGTTTTTCTCCTGCTGAATATGAAGAACCTTGTTCTTTTGCAATTTCATCTAATCTGTTTGGCATAGCATTTATCATAGTATCTGCTGAAGCAAGTTTAATTGCCTCTTCTATTTTCTCATCTGAAATCATATGGTTTAAAGATATATTTTCGCGAATGCTTCTAGCAAATACAAAAGGGTCTTGTAAAATCATACCAATGTGTTGTCTCAAATCTCGAATATTTAATTCTTTAATATTCACATCATCAATTAATATTTCGCCTTTTTGAATTTCATAAAAACGGTTAATCAAATTTGTAATCGTTGTCTTACCGGAACCTGTTTTACCAACAAAAGCAACACTTTTTCCTGCTGGAATTGTAAAACTTACATTTTTTAATACCCAGTTTTCATTATCATAAGAAAACCATACATTTCTAAATTCAATTTTCCCTTGTATTTTTTCTAAAGTTCTTCCTTCTTCTAGATTCTCTAAATATTGCTTTTGTTCTAATATTTCATATACCTTATTAATCGATACCAATGCTTCTTGTACAGTTTCAATATTTTCTACAATGCGGTTAATTGGGTCAAAAATTTGCTTTAAGTAGGTAATAAACATATAGATGATTCCTACTGGCATTTCTATTCCAAAAATATGATAAGTGCATGCCCATACAATCAAGCATATTCCTGCATTTTCTAGCATTGTCATAAGTGCTGGCAATAAATTATTATTGACTGCATTTGGTAAAATGGACCTAAATAAACTTTGTGTTAATTCGTTATTTTCTTCTTGCTTTTCTCTTTGAATATTAAATATTTTAATCAGCTTTACACCATAGATGGATTCTGCAAAAAAAGAATTTAGCTTTGTTCTAATGGTCTTGGTTTTTTCTTGAAATTTGTTTGCAAGTTTTGTAGAGATAAAAGAAAAAATCATAATAAATGGTACAATCGCAAGTGCTACTAAAGTAAGTTTACTACTAACTGAAAGCATGACTACAATAAAGGCAATAATCAAAAGAATATCTTTTATAATAGTAGCAATAACATCTTTAAACATAGTAGTAATATCTTCTACATCATTTGTAATACGTACAAATAGCTTTCCTGCTGGTGTTTGGTCATGAAAAGGAATATTAGCATGCTCTATATAGTGAAATAGTTTATTCCTTAATTTATAAATAGCATCTTCTCCTATCATATTAATAGCTGTTGTAGCGACAAAGTCGATGATATTTCCTATCAAAACAATCGCAATATAAACTGCCCCTATTGTACCTATGGTTATCATTCCTTTTTCGTAAATGCCTTGACTTAAGTAGTCATCCATAACAACCTTTACTAGGTATGGCTTGATAATTTCTGCAATTCCTACTAATAAAGATAAAAAGCTAACAACTAGAATGGATTTTGTATATGGTTTTACTAATTTCCATGCCCTTTGCATTGTCTTACTTTTCATTGGTATCTTTTCTCCTTTTTATTCATTATTTTGACTAATTTGTTGCTGATAAAATTTATAATAACTTCCTCTTTGTTCTACTAAATCTTGGTGTATTCCTCTTTCTATAATACTTCCGCCCTCTAAAACAATAATTTCATCTGCATCTTTAATATCGGAAATTCTACTAGAAATAATAATACATGTTTTATTTTGCGTCATTTTCTTGATATTTTCCAGTAGCCTTCCTTCTGTTTTATTGTCTAGTGCTGAGAAGGTATCGTCAAAGATAACAATATCAGAAGAGTTTAAAAATGCCCTTGATACTGCAATTCTCTGTTTTTGCCCACCGGATAAGTCTACTCCTCTTTCACCAATGACTGTATAAATTCCATTATTCATTTCTTGAATTTCATCATAAATCATGGCTTCTTTGGTGCTTTTCATAATTTCTTTTTCTGAATAACCTTGCCTAAATAGGCTAATGTTCTTTTCAATGGTATTAGAAAATAGGAAGTTGTCTTGTGTGATATAACAAATATTTTTTCTAATTACTTCTATTGGAATTCTATTAATGTCTTTGTCTCCTATATAAATCATATTGTCTTGAACAGAGTATAAATGAAGTAACAAATTAGCAAGTGTTGTTTTCCCGCTTCCTACCGCCCCTATAATTCCCAAAGTTTTTCCTTGCTTAATCGTAATATTAATATCTTCTAATACTTCTTCTACATGGCTAGGATAATGAAAACTCAAATGTGAAATTTTGATATCTCCTTTTAAGTCTGCCTCCGCCTTTTGTTCCAACGGTAGATATTTTTCTTTTTCTAATGCTAAAAATCTATCTAATCTTTGATAGGAAATCTGTCCTCTTTTAAATCTTGAAATTGTAGAAGGAAGCCACGATACAGGCCCTACAAACAGGGCAATATAACCGTTAAATGCAACGAAATCTCCTATAGTAATTGTATTTTCTAACACTAACTTCGAACCAAATAAAATAGCAATGGCATAGCATAGACCAAAACATATGTTAATGCAAGTAGTTAACAAAGTAGAATGTACATCTACTGCATTATTAGCCATTTTTAGCTGTTTATTCTTTTTGATGAATTCTTTTAGCTGATTTCCTTCTTGCGAATATGCCTTTGTCGTTCTAATGGCATCTGTACTTTCTTGTACATATTCGGATAATTCTGTATAGTGTTCTTGCGAAATCTTGAAGCTAGTTTCTACATATTTTTTGATCTTAACAATTAGGTAGGAAGTGATGACAATAGGAAGCATAGTGACTGCTGTTAGACCTAGATTTATTCCTTGTGCCATCGTAATGGCTCCTATCAAAAAAGTGGCTATAATTCTAGTTCCATAAGATTCTAATCGATAGAATGCATGTCTTACTTCTCCTACATCCTTTGTAAGATGTGACATAATTTCACCATTTTTGATTTCTTGAATCTCACTCATTTTCATTTTTAGAAAATGTTTAAATATCTCATTTTTCATATCTTTTTCTAATGACCTTGAGTGATAGGTTACTAGAAAACGCCATGGGAATCTGACTAGTAGTAGACCAATACTAACTAATAACAAGTAAATAATGTTTTGAATAATCATAGACTGATTTGCAGGAATATCGTACAATAAATCAATTAAACTTCCTATAATTTTGGCAGGGTAAGTAGCAAAGTAGATGTTTAGAAATATAAATATAGTTTGTATGATAATATATATATGATGCTTTTTCAAAAAGCGAAGAATAATTTTTTTCACGTTTCTTTTTCTCCTTTGTATTTTTCGATATTATCTTAGCACAAGTTGCACTTTATTTCAATACGTCTCTTGACTTCCTATGGTATAATTTTTAAGAGGAGAAAATAATTATGCAACGAATTTTAAGTTATTTGCGAAAAACAATTGAGACCTATCATTTAATTGAAGAGGGAGATAAAATTGCGGTTGGGCTTTCAGGCGGGAAGGACTCTTTTGCTTTATTAATGTCTTTAAAAGCTTTGCAAAGATTTTACCCTGTTCATTTTGAATTACTTGCTATTAGTATTGACCCTGGTTTTGAGTTTTTTAATCAAGAATTTTTGAAAAATAAATGTGAGGAAATTGGTGTTCCTCTCGTTATAGAACAATCACATATCAAAGAAATTGTTTTTGATGTAAGACAAGAAAAAAATCCATGTTCTTTGTGTGCTAATTTACGTAGAGGAATTTTAAACTCTATTGCCATTCAAGAAGGATGTAACAAAATCGCTTTAGGTCATAATCAAGATGATGCTTTGGAGACCTTTTTACTTAATTTTCTATATGCAGGTAACTTGTCTACTTTTGCTCCTATTAGTTATATGGACCGTTCTAAAATGACTTTGATTAGACCGTTAATCGATACACCTGAAAAAGAAATTAGAAAGTTTATAAAACGTAACCAAGTGGAGGTTATGCCTAAGGTCTGTCCTATGGATGGAATTTCTAAACGTGAAGATATGAAAAATATGATAGTAGAATGGGAGAAAAAAATACCAACTATTCGTAGCAATATGGTTGGTGCTATTAAAAGGGCTCATATTAATGGGTGGAAAGAAAATAAATGAGTAGATAATAAATGATTATAGATATATTTTCCGTTCAGCTACGGACGCTCCGCTATTGGGGACCCTGACTTTCAATCACCCCAATACCTTGCTTCACTTCAAATTATATCTATAATCATTTTTGTTATTCTACTATTTAATTAATTCTTTCATGGCATTTTCTAACTTATCTAATCTCTCATCAGCATCTTCCAAGCTAGTTCCTTTTACTCCCATGTAGAACTTAATTTTAGGCTCTGTTCCAGATGGACGTGCACAACACCAACTGTCATTAGTCAAATCAAAGTATAATACATTTGATTTTGGTAAATTCGTATTTATGTCTTCTCCTGTTTCATTGTTATGAATATTTTGTGCTTGGTAATCTCCAAAGGAAATTACTTTTTCTCCTGCAATTTCAGTTGCCGGGTGCTTTCTCATATTTTCCATCATTTGTTTAATTTGTTCTGCGCCTTCTGAACCTTTTAAGGTAATAGAGAATTGTTTTTCTTTATAATAGCCATATTTTTCATACATAGCAAGCATGGCATCCCACAAGGTCATTCCTTTTTGCTTATAATAGCAAGCCGCTTCGCAAAGTGTCATAACTGCTACAACCCCATCTTTATCTCTTGCATGTGTTCCAATAATACATCCATAGCTTTCTTCATAAGAATATAAGCATTCATATTCATGGTTATTTTCTTCAAAACCACGAATAATCTTTGCAACATTTTTGAAACCTGTTAAAGTGGAAAATAGCTTTACATTGTATGATTTTGCAATAGCATCAGTTAAATTAGAAGATACAATTGTCTTAATCACTGCCCCATTACTTGGTAATGTGCCATTTGCTTGTTTTTGAGATAAAATATATTCTGCAATTAGGTTTCCAGTCATGTTTCCATTAAATTGTACATATTCACCTGTTTCTTGATTTTTTGCATAAACACCTAATCTATCTGCATCTGGGTCATTGGCTAAAATAATATCTGCATCTTTTTCTTTTGCTAATTCTAAAGCTAATTTAAAAGCTTTTGGATCTTCTGGATTTGGATAATCTACTGTTGGAAAGTTCCCATCTGGCTCTGCTTGTTCTTTGACTATATAAACATTTTCAAATCCTAATTCCTTTAGAATAGTTTGAACTGGAATATTTCCTGTTCCATGAAGTGGTGTATAAACAATTTTGATATCTTTTTGTGTTTCATCAATTGCTTTTTGATTTACTACTAATTTTTTTAGTTCTTCTATATATCTTTTATCAATTTCACTACCTATGGTATGGTATAGCCCTTGACTTTCCGCTTCTACTTTTTCTATTGTTTTAATAGTAGACAAATCTGTTACTTTGTTTACTTCTGCTATGATTTCCTTATCCGTTGGCTCTACAATTTGTGCTCCATCTTCCCAATATACTTTATATCCATTATATTCTGGTGGGTTATGGCTAGCTGTTACAACTATTCCTGCAATACATCCTAATTCTCTTACAGCAAAAGATAACTCTGGAGTTGGTCTTAAGGTGTCAAATCGATATGTCTTAATTCCATTTGCATTTAAACAAAGTGCTGCTTGCTCGCTGAACTCTTGCGACATTCTTCTAGAGTCATATGCAATTGCTACTCCTCTTTCTTGTCCACCTTTTTGAATAATGTAATTTGCTAGACCTTGTGTTGCTTTTGTAACAGTGTAAGTATTCATTCTATTGGTTCCAATACCAATAACACCTCTTAGTCCTGCTGTTCCAAATTCTAAGTCTTTATAAAATCTATCTTCTATTTCTTTTTCATCATTTGAAATACCTCTTAGTTCTTGCTTATCTTTCTCAGAAATAGCAGGGTCATTTAACCATTGTTCATATTTCATTTTGTATTCTTCCATATATTTATCCTTTCTTTAACCAATATGATAAAATGCTTTATATAGCGCTCTTGCTGTTTCTGGGCTATCTACACCTTCTGCATTTTTGACAGGTGCAAATTCGTCCTCTCTTTTTACTCTTAGAATACTCATGTTGTCTACTGTTGAGAATGCATCAAATAAGAAAGCTTCAAATTTATAAGCATTTGGCTCTGTTGGCTCTACTACTTCGCTCTTATCATTTAAATAACTTGCTTTTTTGAAAGCTACATGATATGGTAATTTATTTTGGCTAATTTGTTCTAATGCTGATAAATGAAACTGATTACATAGAATATGAGATTCTCCATAAAGAAGTTCACCCTTCTCATCTGTACTCTCTGCTAATTCGTCTGATATTTCAGTATATTCAATTACATTTGGCTTATTATCTTTTTTGCAGAAAACGCCTACTCTTTCATGCGGATTAGCCTTTACAACGCTTTTCCCTGCCATTAAGGTTCCTTCACTAATTGCTAATCCTGTTAATACAGGGTCTACCATTTTAGCTAGAACATTATCTACTCCGCCAATATATACCCATTCTATTCCTTTTTCTTTCATATCATAAAGCACACCATTTTTTCTCATAGCTTCAAAAATTCCACCATGTCCATCTGCTGCTTGTTTAATTGTTCCATCTTCATCTAATAGAATTTTTCCCTGTGTATCTATCATTGGAAGTTTTCCTTGAATAAAGAAACTTACCGCTTCTTTTGGATAGCCAAAATAGTTATGGTCTTTGAAAAATTGAATCGTGTCTTCATTGTTAGCATCACTTGTCATTAAATACCATGGTATTGTAACATTGTATTTTTCACAAGCTTCTTCCATTGTATCACATAGGATTTCAAAAATAGATTTGTGTGAATCTAACCCTAAATCATAAGTTCCTTTTGGTCCATTATGCCCTAGTCTCGTGCCTTGTCCACCTGCCATTGTCACTACTGCTAATTTTCCAGATTTAATAGCATTTTCTCCTAAAGAAGTGTACTTTTCTAATTCTTCTGGTGACAGGTCTGATTTTGTTACATGGTTAATAGGCTCTAATTTTACGTTTTCAAAATTTGCTTTTACTTTTGTTGTTTCATAAAGTTCTTGCATTTGTTTGAAATTGGTCGTTAAAATTGCATCTAACAACTCACTTTGTTTTTCTTTTGATAGGGAATTAAAAGAATTTAATAAATGTTCTTGTCCATACTTTTGAAGCACTTGCTTTGCAGCTAATAATTTTTCTTCCATAAAATTACCTTCCTTTTCTTAAAATAATTTGTCCCTATTAAAACTGTAATTAATATCTACTATCTTATATCATATCCATTTTTTAGTCAATAAAAAACATATCACTTTCGCTTTTGCTACTTGTGATATGCTTTCAATTTATGCTTCCTTTTTATATCCTTCGAACACATCTGTAATTTCTCTTTCTCCTGATGTATTTAAAACCCTATCATGCGAATTTAATATTTCTACAATGTGATGATTAAATTCTGTTACTTCAAAGAAATTAATTATCTTTATATTACTTACCTTTTCTTTTTCTACCCATCTTTGTATATTTTCATTATTTTTCTCAATATAATCTCTACTTCCATTAATTAATATAATGTTTTCTTTTTTCTCATTTACCTCTAAGTCTAGTAGTTGATGAATATCTCCATATTTTTTAGAATTAATTTCTTCCCAACGAATTTCTAAAATTTCTTCTTCATTTTTTAAATTCAATTTTTTTACTAATGTTACAATATTTGCTCGTATATTATTTTCTAGGAGTGTTATCACGTTTATTTGTTCTTCAATTTTGTGGTTTATATATGGTAAAAGCATAGTTGCAAAATGCCAATCACTCACATAAAAACTACATAGTTTTTCGACTCTTTGATTTTCTTTTCTCATTTGAAACAACCCCTTCATTTGTATTTTGCATCTTGGAAAATTTTACCATTTTTCGCTTACGGAAGTCAAGCTTTTTTCAAATAAATCGTGCGTCTTTATTCGACATTTAGATATTATTTTTGTATAAATTTTCTTTGGCAAATTCCAAATTTTTTTCCAATACTGTATATTTTTTTTAATTTAGTCAATAATTCTATTAAACATGAAATTTTTTGAAATACGGAGGATAAAAAATGAAAAGATTTTTTGTATTATTATGTTTATTAACTTTATTTATATTCGTCTCTGCACTTTCTTACGTAAATGCAGTATCAAACGATATTGCTAATAGTGTATTTCGTTTACACGTTATTGCAAACAGTGATAGTGAAGAGGACCAAGCTTTAAAATTAAAAGTAAGAGATGAACTTCTTTCTTATATGAATACTCTAGCTAAAGACTGTACTTCTAAAGAAGAAGTAGTCGCTTTAGCAAATGAACATCAAGAAGAATTTAAAAAAATTGCTGAACAAGTAATTTGTGATAATGGATTTTCTTATCCAGTAGCCATTCAAATTGGTAATAGTGATTTTCCTACTAAAACCTATGGAGATATTTCTTTACCTGCTGGAACCTATGATGCCCTAAGAGTACAAATTGGCGAAGCAAAAGGGAAAAACTGGTGGTGTGTTATGTTTCCTCCACTTTGTTTTGTAGATGTTAGTACAGGTATTGTTCCTGATGATTCTAAAAAGGAAATGCAAGAAAGTTTGAATGACGAAGAATATGATTTAATTAGTAAAACAGATAATAGTGAAATTCACTTTAAGTTTAAATTAATCGAATTTTTCCAAAATTTAAGGCTAGGTCAAAATTAGTTCCCATTTTACACAAGAATTACTTGTCAAAAAGAACAAACTATGGTATAAACTTGTTGAAATGAAAAGAAATTTAAATGGGGGTTGTTCATTTTGGATAAATTAGTAATTCAAGGGCCAACAAAATTAAAAGGTGAAGTAACCATTAGTGGTGCAAAAAATGCAGCTGTTGCCATTCTTCCCGCTACCTTATTGATAAATGGTGTTTGTAAAATTGAAAACTTACCAAATATTAGCGATGTAAGGACTTATTGTAAAATCTTAGAAACCTTAGGTGCTAAAATCACTTGGTTTTCTGATAATGAAATAGAAATCGATACAAGAAATATTGGTTGCACACAAGCACCTCTAGATATGACTAGCAAATTTAGAGCTTCTTATTACCTACTAGGTGCTCTTTTAGGAAGATGTGGTGCTGCTGAAGTTGGAATTCCAGGCGGATGTAACTTGGGTGCAAGACCAATTGACCAACATATTAAAGGATTTGAAGCATTAGGCGCAAAAGTAGATGTCGCACAAGGTAAAATCTCTGCTAAAGTAAAGAAATTAACAGGTACTTCTATTTATATGGATATTGTCTCTGTTGGTGCAACTATTAATGTTATGCTTGCTAGTGTACTAGCAGAAGGCACTACTACTATCGATAATGCTGCTAAAGAACCTCATATTGTTGATGTTGCAAACTTTTTAAATACTATGGGTGCTGATATCCGTGGTGCCGGTACAGATGTAATTAAAATTAATGGTGTCAAAAGCTTACATGGGGATACTACATACTCTGTTGTTCCTGACCAGATTGAAGCAGGTACTTTTATGCTTGCAGCAGTTGCTTCTAGAGGAGATATTATAATTAAAAATTGTATTCCTGAGCATTTAGATTGCATTACTGCTAAAATTATTGAAATTGGTGGAACGGTTGAAGATTTAGGAGATAGCGTTCGTGTTTCTATGAATAAAAGACCAAATAAAGCAATTGTAAAAACACTTCCATATCCTGGCTTTCCTACTGATTTACAACCTCAAATGGGTGTTGTTCTTTCAGTTGCTGATGGTACAAGCATGATTAATGAAAGTATTTGGGATTCTAGATTTCAATATACTGCTGAATTAAATAAAATGGGAGCTAAAATTGCACCACAAGGAAAAACGGCTACCTTTGAAGGTGTAAAAGGTTTAGTTGGCTCTTCCGTTTGCGCAACAGACTTAAGAGCAGGTGCTGCATTACTTGTTGCAGGCACTATCGCAAATGGAGAAACACATTTATATAATTTACAGCATATTGATAGAGGGTATGAAAATATAGAAGAAAAATTTAGAAATTTAGGTGCGAAAATTCAAAGGGTCTCTGAGCCTGAACAAAATATGTGCGATACCTAAAACAAAAGAAGTAAAGGAACAATAAACATGCTAAAATTTTGTAGTTTATATAGTGGTAGTAGTGGGAATAGTCTATTTGTTGAAACACCAAATGCTAAAATCTTAATTGACGCAGGTGTTAGTACAAAAAAAATTGAAACTGCCTTAAACGATTTAGAAGTTGACATTCACGACATTGATGCAGTTTTAGTAACACATGAGCATTCTGACCATGTAAAAGGTCTAGGTACTTTGGCTAAAAAATTTAATATTCCTATTTATGCCAATCAAGAAACTTGGGACGCTATGCCAGAAATTGCAGAAAAAGTACAGTTGGAAAATCAAAATCTTTATAAGCCTAATGAGAAGTTCGATATTGGGGATTTAAAAGTTTTCCCTTTTTCTATTCCACATGATGCAGCTAATCCATGTGGTTTTAATTTGTTTTGTGGCAATCAAAAAATCAGTATCGCTACTGATTTGGGACATATGGATTATGAACTTATTAAATATTTAGAGGAAAGCCAGTTTATTTTATTAGAGGCAAATTATGACCCTAATATCTTGAAGTGCTCTAGGTACCCCTATCCATTAAAACAAAGAATTGCAGGTCCCAATGGTCATTTATCTAATGAAATGGCTGGGAAAACAATTTCTTATCTTTTAAAAAGTGGCTTAAATAAAGTGATGCTTGGGCATTTGAGTAAAGAAAATAATTTTCCTGAACTTGCTTATCAAACGGTTATTGACGAACTTTGTAATTGCAATTTTAATGAAAACCATTTTTCACTAAGTGTTGCTAGCCGTTTGGCTCCTAGTAGTGTAGTAAATATAGAGGGATAATATGTTACATATTGAAATTATTTGTGTTGGAAAATTAAAAGAAGATTATTTGAAATCTGCTATTGCAGAATATAGGAAAAGATTATCGAAATATTGCTCTTGTCAGGTCATTGAATTGCCTGATGAAAAATTGCCTTCTCCTCTTTCTGAGGCGGATAGAAAAAAAGTGATTCAGAAAGAAAGTAATTGTATTTTAAATCACATCAAGGAAAACAGTTATGTCATTGCTTTGGACTTAAAAGGAAAAGAATATTCTTCTGAAGAATTTTCTGAGAAGTTATCTAATATTGCTCTTCGTGAAAGTTCTACTATTACTTTTTTAATTGGTGGAACTTTAGGTATGTCTCAAGAATTACTAGAACATGCTAATCAATTAGTTTGTTTTTCTAAAATGACATTTCCACATCAATTAATTCGCGTTTTTTTATTAGAGCAATTATTCCGTAGTTTTAAAATTCAAAACAACGAAACTTATCATAGGTAAATTAATATATAATTGAATTGTAGAGGAGAACAGTAAAAGAAATCAATAATCTCTTTTGAATAAAATCGGGGGCACGAATTTTTACCTAAAAAGACAAAAGAATATTTTTTTCTGAACATATCAGGGTTACTATATGAAAAGGGAATCACATATAAAATTAAAACCTTTCTCCTCTACAAAAATAAAAACATAAATTATTATTCGGAAATTTTTTTCAGGATATGTTTTGCACATATATATGAAATGAAATTTCTAAGAATAAAATAGATTGAAATAAATGATATATTGAATATCATAAATAATTTGATAAATTGAATTAATTTCATAACTTGTCCTTTCTGCTTTTCTCTTTTTGTAAATTTTATTTTGAACTTGTTACGTTTTTTATCTTACTACCATTTTTTTGGTTTGTCAACAAAAACTTCACGACATAATTTGACAAATTATGACAGAGCCTATCATTCCCGCTAGATCTGCAAGTAGTGCAGCTGCTAATACAAAGCGAATTTTCTTTACTTTGACACAAGCTGTATAAATAGCAATAGTATAAAAGGTCGTTTCTGTTGATCCCATAATGACTGAAGTTATCTTCCCTAATGTTGTGTCTACTCCATATTGTTTCATAATATCTACCGCAACCCCCATAGATGCACTTCCTGATATTGGTCTTAACATTGCTAAAGGAAGAATTTGGCTTGGCATTTTTAACAAATCTGTTACTGGTGAAATGATTCCAATGATAAAATCTAAAATTCCTGATGTTCTAAGTGCTCCTACTGCTAAAAATATACCAATTAAAGTTGGAAACAAACTAACTACAATTTTCATACCTTCTGTTGAACCCTCTAAAAATAAGTCAAATACTTTTTGTTTTTCTTTTATTCCATAATATATAATAATTAAAATAATAATTGGTATAGCTGCTGCTGATAAATAGTTGACAATTTGCATATGCTCTCCCCCATTTTAAAATTTCTTCATCATTATCTTGGTTGCTACAATTCCTACCGTTGCTGCTATAATAGTAGCTAACCAAACTTGTATAATAATGGCGCTAGGCGCTACCGAGCCAAGCGAACTACGTATTGCAATAACATTTGTGGGAATTAATTGTAGAGAGGCTGTATTTAATACAATGAACATTGCCATGGAATTTGTTAAAGTGTCCTTTTTAGGATTTTCTTTTTGCAAAGTTTCCATCGCTTTTAATCCTAATGGAGTGGCAGCATTTCCAAGTCCTAATAAATTAGCAACTACATTCATGGAAATTTCTTCTTTTGCTTGTTCATTATGCTTTAATTCTGGAAATAGAAATTTTATAGCTGGCTGTAGCATTTTAGTAAGTTTCGACATTAATGTCGTTTTTTTGGCTATGTTCATAATTCCATTCCACAGACAAATTGTACCAAAAAATGTTAAAGTTAATTCAACTGCAGATGAAGCCGAGTCAAAAATTCCATTACTGACTTTTTCTACATTTCCTGTTATTAGGGCATAAATAAAAGAAATTCCTATAAAAATTGGCCAAATAATATTTAACATATTTTCTATCCTCTTCTTTCTTTTTATATTATTCTTTTTTCTTTTTTTTATGATTATTTATTTTTTTGAAGTTTCGACAAAATATAAACAGTTTCCTATCAGATTTTGGTACTTTTGTTAATTTTTTACAGTTTTTTATTGCTTTTCAGCTACTTCTGTGTTATTATAATTTATATCGCGTTTGTCGAATTTTGTTGTTTTAAGGAGGAAATGGTATGAAATCTACAGGAATTATAAGACGAGTAGATGAATTAGGAAGAGTAGTAATCCCAATCGAACTAAGAAACAAATTTGGTATTGCTGAAAAGGACCCAATTGAAATATTCGTAGACGGTTCTAACATTGTACTAAAGAAATTCGAACCTAATTGTATCTTTTGTGGAAGTTCTAAGAGATTGTCTGAATATAAAGATAAATTAGTTTGTGACAAATGCTTAGAAAAATTATCTGAAATGAAAACAGAAGAATAATTACAATAAAAATAGAAAAACCACTAGTCTTTTATTACTAGTGATTTTTTATACTCTAACTATCATAATATTTTTTATTTTAAAAATTGTTGATATATTTCATTTTTAGGTACCTTTCTGTCTTTTGCTATCTGTTTAATAATTTCTTTTCTTTCTAAACCTAGCTTTTCATAAAATGCATAATGTTCTTGTAAATTCATCTGCTCAAAATCTACTTCTTCTTTATCTTCATTTGAATTCAAATCTAAAATGATAACATATTCTCCCTTAGGTTCTTTACATTTTTCTATTACTTCAGATACTCTCCCATATATTTTTTCTTCATGCATTTTAGTCAATTCTCTAACGGCACAAATTGGTATATCTCCTATTATTTGTAGAATATCTTCTAGTGTTCTTTGTAATTTATGAGGCGCCTCATATAAAATAACCGTCTTGGTTTCTTTAGCTATTTTACTAAAAGTTTCTTTTCTATTCTTTTTGTTTAATGGTAAAAAACCATAAAAGCTGAACTCTTTGGTAGAGATCCCTGAAACAATAAGGCTATTAATTAGGGCACATGCTCCTGGAATAGGTATTATTTCAATTTCTTTTTCAATTGCTGCTCTTACAATCTCTTCTCCCGGGTCTGATATTCCTGGAGTACCTGCGTCTGTAACAATTGCAATATTCTTTCCTGCTATTGCTTCATTAATCAATTCTTCTGTTTTTACTTCTTCATTGTGTCTATGATAGCTTATCATTGGTTTACTAATTTCAAAATAGTTTAATAATTGTAAAGTATGTCTAGTGTCTTCTGCTGCGATTAAGTCCACTTCTTTTAAAGTCTGAATTGCTCTGAAGGTCATATCTTGCAAATTTCCAATTGGTGTTGCTACTAAATAAATGGTTCCTTTCATAGTTGGTCTCCTTTTGTAAAATTTTATTTGTTTTAGGATATTTTACAATATATTCTTAAAACATCTTTTGTGTAATTTCCTTGTGCATCGTAAATATAAATTGGTTTTTCTACTTTTAAAAATGGTCTTGCATTTTTAGTGGCTTTCATTAAAATTAAATTTGGTTCTTTTTCTTGATTTGGATAAACAAATTTTATGACTTTTGGCTCTAACTTATATTTTCGCAAATTTACCATAATATCAGCTAGCCTCTCTGGTCTATGTACCATATAAATACTGCCTTGGTCTTTTAGTAAATAGCTAGCTATAGAAATAAAATCTTCTAAACTAGCCGTAATCTCATGGCGTGAAATTAGTTTTGCTTCATTTTCATTCATTCCACCTGTTCCCTTCTTTTTATATGGTGGATTGGTCACTATGGCATCAAAACTTCCCGCTTCATATATTTCTTTTAGTTTCTTGATATCTTCACAAAGAATGTTAATTCTTTCTTCTAACTGGTTTAACTCTACACTTCTTTGCGCCATTTGGGCTACTTCTGGTTGTATTTCTACTCCTGTTATTTTTGTATCTTGTGTTTTGGCAGATAATAAAATGCCTAAAATTCCAGTACCTGTTCCCATATCTAGTATACTACTATTCTTCTTAATTTCCTTGGCAAAGTCTGATAAAAGTACACTGTCCATTCCGAAGCAAAAGCCATTTTTGTTTTGAATAATTTTTAAGTCATTTAATTCTAAATCATCTATTCTTTCATTTTCTTTTAATTTCATAATTACTCTCTTCTTTTTGCATCATTATACCATGTGTTTATAGATATTTCAAATATTCATTGTCAAAAGTAGCCGTTATTACATAAACTATACTAATGTTGAGGTGGTTACATGGAACAACTTAATCGTGGTGAAACTCCCAAAAAAGAAAAGTTTAATTTCAAAGAAAAAAAAGAGAATACGGTGCATTCTCTTTTTGAAGTAGAACATTTTTTACATGACTTTAGAAATATTTGTAAAGGTTTGAAGCTTTATCAAATTTTACGTAAATAATTAAGTCGCAGAGTTTACTGTTTTATTCGCCTGTGTATTACTTGTTGTATTTGTGGTTGCATTAGTTTGCGTACTATTTGTTGTATTATTGGTATTATTTGTATTGGTTTGCTTTGTAGTATTATTGCCTTTTTCAATTCTAACAAAAGCATTTTTAAAGTTTATCTTATTATCTTTAAACGCTTGGTCTTCTCTACCATTTATTAGAATTTTTACACTGTTTACTTCATTTAATTGTGTCAAAGTATTTACAATGGCATATATTGTCATATTTTCCGCTTCTTGCCCACCTTTATGGTTATCTATAAACTCTTTGGACAAATCTAAATATACTGTATCTCCTTTTAATTCAGCTTTTACTACTCTTGTTCCTTCTGGAATAACAGTTTGTAGCTTTTCATTTTTTGGTCCTTCTAGCAATAACCCCATTAATGTCGCATATGGATCTGTTAATAAGGTTTTACTATCTACCATTCTTCCTTCTGGCATTAATTCCTTTGTTTCTTTATTTTGATAATATAGTGTGACAATTGTCTGCCTCATGGTGTCGCTTCCTACTTCTTCTTGTGGCTGAATTTCGTTTTGGCTCACATCCGTACCTTTGTTGGTAAGTAAATAAATGGTTACACCTACAATTCCAATTACTAAAATAGCAATTATTGTTAAAAACACTTTTCTATTCATCTGTTTTTCTCCCCTTTTCTTTTTTATTGATTATCTCTCTTTGGATAACCTTGAACTTGTACTATTCCTTCTATCTCTATTCTTGTTTTTATTTGTTTAGAACTTTAATTTGTAATTTTCTCTAAGTAATAGCGAATACGAATCTTTTACTATAACACGCTAAAAATAAGAGGAGGCCTAGTTTAGGCGCTCCCCTTTTGCAATAAGGCATATTCAATTTTAGCTTTTTCGCTTATACTGATTCAGAGTTTGTATTACCTTCGCAAGTCTTTCTTCATATTCTTGAGGTTCAAATTTCTGATAAAGCAAATCAAAAAACTTGTCATCTACTTCTATTGGTTCAAAGCTCCCCAAAATATTTGAGATATCTAACTCCCCATAAGATTCGACATCTAATCTAGCAGATATAGCGCTAGCATCTTGATATCCATAACTGCTTGAATCCCAACTTCCGAAGCTAACACTTTTGACTGTTGATTCATTCAGCCAGATTATGGTCGGTTTAGGAAGTGAAAAGTTGCTATCCTCTACTGTATTAAATCTAAATCCCTCATATGGATACCAATAATATGCATCATCACGATAAAATGCCAAACCATACTTTCCTTCATTATTTTGAAAGACCCAACTATCATAAGCAAGTACAGGAACTATTTTACTACAATGTTTTGCGAAAATTGTATAATCAAGTTTTGGTTCTCCCTCTAACGTTGTATAACTTTGAATCAAAACTAATTTACCATCTTCACTGATATATGGATTTCCAACTACTTCGTAAAAGCTATTGCCTATTGATACTTCAGCTGGGATTGGAATTTTCTTTTCACAAGCTATAGTCTGATTTAACCAAATCTGTAAAGTTTCGCCTTTTAATGTAATCACCCTTTGGTCTCCATTATTATCCCGAGAAACCTCAATGATAAAAGCATCTTTAGGAAGTTCGAAATCTACCCTTGGTGTTTCCTCAGTAGGTTCTTTTTCTCCATTTGACTCAATAGGCCCTTCCTCTATTTCTTGTTTGTCTTCCGAATTCGATAAAATATTGCTCAGTGCTTTTTGTATTTCACCATCCGCAAGCTGAGGAACCATTGTAGGTGGCTCTTCTTGCTTTTCGCCGTTAGAAAACTGATCTGTGTTTGCTATGGATGTCTGCACTTCGTCGCTTGGTGCTTGGCATGCACTTAAAAGTATCATGCATGTTACCATTAAGATAACATAAAGCTTACTAAGATTTCTCCTCATGTGATTTCTTCCCTTCTGTTTTTTCTTAGTATCCCTTCGCTAAAATTTACTTTTGCCCTCCTTTGCATTTAAATTAAGCTATTTTTACAGCAAAACAAATATATTATACATCAACTCAACATAAAAGTAAACCATTTCTGTTAAGTTTGAAAGAATTCAAAAACTTTTAAGACTTTCTTAATTCATGTGTTTCGAGCCATTCTCCCACTATTTTACATTGACAAATAGCCCATTTGAGTATAAAATAAAGGGTATTAATTTAGGATGAATACTAAGTAAAATCTATCATATAAATGGTACATAAAAAGGAGCGCGAAGTTTTTTATGAGCAAATTATTACATGTTGGCTTAGACGTAGGGTCTACCACTGTAAAAATCGTTATTATGGACGAGAATTTAAATGAGTTATATTCTGATTATCAAAGACATTTTTCAGATACAAAAAATACGGTATGTAAAGTATTAGAAGATTTAGCTTCTCAATATACAGACTGTGAATTTAGCATTGCTTTAACAGGTTCTGGTGCAATGAGTGCTGCTAAATTCTTAGACTTGCCTTTTATTCAAGAAGTAGTTTCTTGCAAGCGTAGTGTGGAAAAATATATTCCTAAAACAGATGTCGTCATTGAACTTGGCGGAGAAGACGCCAAAATTATTTATTTTGATAAATCTATTGAACAACGTATGAATGGAACTTGTGCGGGTGGTACAGGCGCTTTTATCGACCAAATGGCTTCTTTATTACACACAGACCCAACGGGGCTTAATGAACTTGCTAAAAATCATAAAATGCTTTACCCTATTGCCTCTCGTTGTGGCGTTTTTGCAAAAACAGATGTACAACCTCTTTTAAATGAAGGTGCTGCAAAAGAAGATATTGCTGCTTCCATTTTTCAAGCTGTTGTCAATCAAACCATTAGTGGACTCGCTTGTGGGAGACCTATTCGCGGTAATGTTGCTTTTTTAGGTGGTCCTTTAAATTATTTATCCGAACTTCGCAATCGCTTTATTGAAACATTGCATTTAACAGAAGAGCAAATTATTATCCCAGAGGAAGCCCACTTACTAGTTGCAAAAGGTGCTGCTTTGGATTCTATTTATTCTAGTCATCCAATTACAGTAGAAAAATTGAGAGCAAAAATAGAGATGTTAAAAGTATCTCATGATGATACTTCACACCCTTTATCTCCTCTATTTTCTATTGATGCAGAATATCAAGAATTTAAAGAAAGACATGATAAGGAAACCGTAAAAAAAGGAGATTTAAAATCTTACGAAGGCGATTGTTTTGTAGGTATTGACGCAGGTTCTACCACCACAAAGTTAGTCGTAATCGACCGTGAAGGTACACTTCTTTACTCTTTATATGGTAGTAATGAGGGAAATCCTTTACAAAGTGTTATAGGTATGCTCAAAAAATTGTATGCCGAAAAGCCTGAAAAAGCAATAATTCGTTATAGCGGAGTTACTGGATATGGAGAAAAATTAATTCAATCTGCTTTAAATGTAGATTTAAATGAAATTGAAACTATTGCCCATTATACTGCTGCTAAACAATTTATGCCAAATGTTACTAGCATTGTAGATATCGGCGGACAAGATATGAAATATATCCGTATGAAAAAAGGTGCGATTGACAATATCATGTTAAACGAAGCTTGTTCTTCTGGTTGTGGTTCTTTTATTGAAACCTTTGCTAAAAGCTTGAATTTATCTATTGAAGAATTTGTAAACTCTGCCCTAGAAGCTAGAAGACCAGTCGATTTAGGTTCTCGTTGTACAGTATTTATGAACTCTAAAATCAAGCAAGCACAAAAAGAAGGTTATAGCGTTGGAGATATTTCAGCAGGGCTTTCTTATTCTGTTATTAAAAATGCCATTCAAAAGGTAATGAAAGTAAGAGATGTTAAGAGTTTAGGCGCTCACATTGTAGTACAAGGTGGTACTTTTTACAATGACGCTGTTTTGCGTGCTTTTGAATTAATTGTTGGTAGAAATGTGGTAAGACCTGATATTGCAGGTTTAATGGGTGCTTATGGTGTTGCGCTTCTTTCGAAAGAGCAATATGAAGCAAATTTAGATATGGAATATGTATCAACACTTGCTGATTTAGAAAGCTTAGATAAATTAGAGATTAGTATTTCACATGTTCGTTGTAATGGTTGTGAAAATCATTGTTTATTAACGATTAATCAATTTAGTAATGGTTCTAAGTACATTTCCGGAAATCGTTGCGAAAAAGGTGCTGGCAATGTAGGAGAACACAAAGATTTACCTAACATTATGAAATATAAATATGAAAGACTCTTTGGCTATACGCCTTTAGAGGAAAAAGATGCTCCTCGTGGAACGATTGGTATTCCTAGAGTTTTAAATATGTATGAAGATTACCCTTTTTGGTTTACTTTCTTAACCAATTTAGGCTTCCGTGTAGTACTATCAGAAAAGAGCAACCGTAAAACTTACGAAAAGGGTATGGAAAGTATGCCATCTGAGTCTGTTTGCTTCCCTGCTAAACTTTCTCATGGTCATATTATTGGATTAATAAAACAAGGAGTAAAAACAATCTTTTATCCTTGTATGCCATATTCTAGAAAAGAATATGAAAAAGCAGATAACCACTATAACTGCCCTATTGTCATTTCTTATTCTGAAGTATTGAAAAATAATGTGGAAGAATTAAAAGAAAAAGATATCAAATTCTTAAACCCATTCTTACCATTTGAGCCAAAGACTTTGGCTGAAGCGATTTTGGAATTACCTGAATTTGAAGAATACCACTTTACAAAAAAGGAATTGCTTGAAGCTGCTAGGAAAGCTGAGGCAGAATACCAAAACTTTAAAGAAGATATCCATAAAAAAGGACAAGAAGTATTAGATTTCATAGAGAAGAATGACGTAAAAGGTATTGTCTTAGCAGGACGTCCTTATCATACAGACCCTGAAGTGAATCATGGTATTGATACTTTGATTACCAGTCTTGGACTTTGTGTGTTAACAGAAGATTCTATTTCCAATCTATCACAAGCCAAACGTCCTATTCGTGTCGTAGACCAATGGGTATATCATGCAAGACTTTATGCTGCAGCTGACTTTGTAGGGAAACACCCTAATTTAGAATTAGTGCAACTAAATTCTTTTGGCTGTGGTGTGGATGCTGTTACTACTGACCAAGTAGAAGAAATTTTAAGTAGTTTTGGTAAGATGTACACTTTAATAAAAATAGATGAGATTAATAACTTAGGAGCTGTTCGTATTCGTATCCGTTCCCTTCTTGCTAGTATGAAAAAACGTGCTTTAAATCAAGAGTTGAAACAGGGTGATGGAAATTACGAACAACATAAAGAAATCTTTACCAAAGAAATGAAGAAAGATTATACTATCTTAATTCCGCAAATGGCTCCTATCCATTTTGATTTAATAGAATCAGCTGTAGCTGCTTCTGGCTATCATGTTGAGTTATTAAGAGAATGTACACCTCATACAGTAGAAACTGGTTTAAAATATGTCAATAATGATGCTTGCTATCCTTCTATTCTAACAACAGGTCAAATGATAGAAGCTTTGGAATCTGGCAAATATGACTTGAATAAAACTGCTTTGATTATGTCTCAAACTGGTGGCGGTTGTAGAGCAACTAACTATATTGGATTTATTCGTAAAGCCTTAAAAGATGCTGGTTTTCCAAATATCCCTGTTATCTCTTTCAATGTAGTAGGTATGGAAAAAATGCCTGGCTTTAAGCTTACCCTTCCTTTAATTGAAAGATTATTAAAAGTAGTTGTTTATGCGGATTTATTGCAAAAGATGCTTACCAAGAATAGAGCATATGAAGTACATAAAGGAGAAACCAAAGCACTATTTGATGAATGGATGGCAAAATGTAAAAAGTTAATTGAGAAATCTACTTTGAAGGAATTTAAAGCTAGTATTTATGAAATCGTAAATGATTTTGAAAAAATAGAATTAGATACTTCAGTAGAAAAACCTAAGGTTGGTATTGTAGGAGAAGTTTTGATTAAATATCACCCTTTTGGCAATAACTTTGTAGCTGACAAATTAGAAGAAGAAGGTGCAGAAGTAATTCTTCCTGATTTTATGGGATTTATCAAATTTATTGCTACTCATAAAATTACTTTTAATCAATTAATTAAGACCAATAAGATGTCTTCTAAGTTATTTAAAGCAGCTATTAAGTTAATTGACATTTTAGAAAAAGACGTGATTATCGCACTTAAAAATTCTAAAAAGGGATATTTATTACCTTGTGATATTTTTGAACTAGAAACTAAGGTAAAAGATGTATTGTCGATTGGAAATCAAACTGGTGAAGGTTGGTTTTTAACTGCTGAAATGATAGAATATATTGAACATGGTATTCCCAATATTGTTTGTGTACAACCATTTGCTTGTTTACCAAATCATGTTGTAGGAAAAGGTGTGATTAAAACTATCCGCTCACTATATCCAGAAGCCAACATTTCTCCTATTGATTATGACCCTGGCGCTAGTGAAGCTAACCAAACCAATAGAATTAAGTTATTAATGACTGTTGCTAAGGATAACCTGGCTAAGCAACAGAAGGAAAGAAAGGCTTTGGAGAAAGAGAATGTGGAAGAGAATTCTTTATCAAAAGAAGTCAGTAAAAAATAAAAAACAAGACATTCAACTGTAAAAAAGTTAGTTGAATGTCTTATCTTTCACTCAAGACTTTTCAATTTTTCACTATTAGCGTATCTTCGATTCGCTATATATTCTTTTTTAGTTCGCAAACTCTTCCATTTTTTGCCTTTTTAGATTACGCAAACCAGTATACAGTGCTACTTTACATAACAAAGTGGGCGAAAGGAAGTGTTGGTGTTACTGTCGGTCGTATTGCTGTAGCTGCGAAAAGACGTAGTGCGAAGGTCGTTGTAGTAAAAACCTCCTCCAGAAGCGCAAGGGTAACTACCGCTACTATTCGTGCAAGTGGAATGTTCTGTACTCCACTCTTTGCAATTTGAAGACATATCATGGATATTACATACCTTATCTCCTGCTTTTCCTGTATTTACTTTACTTGAATTCACTGATGCCTTATTTGCATAATTTGTATTTCCTGAATATTTTTGAATAAACACTATTGCTGTATCCCATGCATAACTATTTACTAAATCACTATCTACGTAACTACTGCTGTACATTGCTCTTGCTTTTGTTGCTGCATTAGGTTGAGTAATATCTACCCATGGAGTTTTATTTGCTTGACAATCTACTTTTCCGTCGCTTCCTTGGCTTGCTTCATATCTTCCTAAATAATATCCGCCATTACTATGTGTCTTACTAACAAATGTGCTTAAACTTTTGGCAGCAGTATTTCCATCATTACTTGTTTTTTCTTGATAATAACTTCCTATTGTTACTGTACTTGAGTAATTGGTTGCTTCTTGCTTTGGCACATAATTTCCCGTTGTATTCTTGCTACCAAAATTTTCATATCTTCCAAGTCTTATATCATCTGCTTTTACATTGGTTCCTTTTGTTACTGAATCTACTGGTACCCATACAAATTCATTTCCTTCATTATCTTGTATGACTATTCCTTGTGGCACAGTTGTTGCTTGACTAGTTAACACTTTGAAACCACCGTGGTACTGTGATTAAATTTCCATAACTATCTCTTGCCACTTTATTCCTTGACTGTATACTGGTTAATGTTGTGACATCCACTCCTGTCGCTACTGTTACTGTACAAGTTTTACTTAAGTTCGTTCCATCTTTTGTTTTAACTGTTATTGTTGTCGTTCCTGTTGCTTTTGCTGTTACTTTTCCTGTGCTATCTACTGTTGCTACATTTGTATTACTACTT
>CAPXSA010000021.1 GCA_948735595.1 uncultured Clostridia bacterium
AATTTATGCAGAATTCCGAAGGAATTCTACGTTCCTTATTCTTTTCATTCTGTCAATAATCTCAAATTAAACAATCAAATTTCTTTGACTCTTAATCATTTATACTGACCTATTTTTTTATAGATGGTTTGCTTCCATCTTACTTTATTATTTGGTTTTTCTCAAAGGTTTATTGTTTACTTTTCAATGTGCTTGTTGTTCTATATTGTAATTATATAGAACGGCTCTTATTGTACTACTTTTTTTCACATAAGTCAACACCTTTTTTATATTTTTTTGATTTATTTTTCAAACTTCCTAGAAGGTCAAAAAATAATAAACTAGTAGTTGCTGTAAAATAAAACATGCACTTATCTTTACTAATTTATCTTTTATAAATTATTAGTGTTTTCTCTTGTGATTTCGTACTTTAATTATCTTACCATACTGTTTTCATAATGTCAATACATTTTTCGTCTTTTTTTATGATTTTTTTCATTCGATTTGGCTTGTGTATTTTTCCTCCTTGAACTTATTTTATTGTATCATATATTCTTATGTAAATCAATATTTTCTTCCTAGTAATTTTTACCATTTTGTTCTTTTTCGAACTTTACTATCTTATGCTCTTTCTTTCTATATTATTACTGTATATCTACTAATATAACATCTTCTCCTATACATTTAATGTTTTCCCATTGTATTACAATATCATTGCTAGATGATAACATGCTTAAAAATCGATTACTTCCTGGTACTATAATGGAAGTAATTGTTCCACTTTCTAGATCTGCACAAACATCTTGCACAAATCCGGAGTCTCTTTCCATCTTTTATATTGATAACTTCTTTGTGTTTAAAATCCATTCCCTTTTGTCCCATTCTTTTCCTCCATATCATAGATTCTCTCTTTATTATATGTAAAAAAAATAAAAAGTTGCTTTTTTTCTTTTAGCAACTTTTTTCCTTAATATTCTTTCAACTCATATCTTAATAATGTATCTCCATCATATTCAAATTTTACTGTAAAGAAATTACTATCTTTTTGCATTTTCTCTATAAATATTTTATCACCTTCCCATGTATTTAGTTTTGTAACTTCATCTTTATTAACCCATTGCAAATCCCCCTCATTACATTCTATGATATTGCCTTCAAAATCATCTGAAGTAAAAACATACATATATTCAGTTTCCCAATTAGTAGATACATAAGTTACAATACATCTTAATTGATAAGATTTTAAATGCAAACCAGTTTCTTCTTTTACTTCTCTTACAATACATTCTTCAGGACTTTCCTTTTCTTCAAATTCTCCACCTATTCCTATCCATTTATCTTGATTAATATCATTTTTCTTTTTAGTTCTATGTAACATAAGGTATTGATTATCTTTTTCTATATAACATAATGTTGAAAGTATCATTTGCTTTTCTCCTTCCGTTTGTTCTAAACATTATTACTATTTTATGTTTTATTTATATCATATCTTTCTTAAACTCTCAATATATTTTTGCATTTTAAAAGAGCATATTTCATATGCTCCTTACTTATAAATCCTTCTAATATGGCCTATTGCCAACCTTTCTAATCTAGATACTTGTGCTTGTGAAATTCCAATTTCTTCTGCTACTTCTACTTGTGTCCTTCCCTCAAAAAACCTTTTATTAATAATCATCTTTTCTTTATCATTTAATCGTTTCATTGCTTCTTCAATTGTCAAATTTTGCGTCCATAAGTCATCTGTGTTTTTCTTATCTCCTATTTGGTCCATTAAATAGATATTTTCTGTACTCTCACTATAAGCCGGTTCCTGCAATGACACTGGCTCTTGAATTGCATCTAAACTAATAATAATATCTTCTTTGGTCACTCCTAATTCCTCTGCTATTTCCATTACAGTCGCTTCTCTTTGTTGTTCATTATAAATTCTTTCTTTGATTCCCAATGCTTTATATGCTAAATCTCTAATAGACCTACTAACGCGAATGACATTATTGTCTCTTAAATATCTTCTAATTTCTCCAACAATCATTGGTACTGCATACGTAGAAAATTGAACATTCTGAGAAAGGTCAAAATTATCAATTGCTTTAATAAGACCTATACAACCTACTTGAAATAAGTCATCTGCATTTTCTCCTCTCCCTCCAAAACGTCTAATAATACTAAGTACTAATCTTAAGTTTCCATTAATGAACTCTTGTCTTGCTTGTTCGTCTCCTTGTTTAATCTTTGTCATCAGTGTTGTTTTTTCTTCTGGGGTCAATAACGGTAATTTAGCTGTATTTACACCAGAAATTTCTACTTTGTTCATGGAAGAAAACTCCTTTTAAAAATAATTGTTATTTTCATTATTTCCAAAAGGAGTTTTGACTATTCGATTATCGTATGACATTTTTCGCGTTTTATCCTGTCTTGCTCATAATTTCTTTTTTCATTTTACTAATAATTTTCTTTTCTAAGCGTGATATGTAACTTTGTGAAATACCGTAGCATATCTGCTACTTCTTTTTGTGTTTTCTCTGTACCGACTTATAAAGCCAAAACGAAGCTCCATAATATTTCTTTCTCGATTATTTAATTTTCCGATAGAGTCTCGAAGTAAGCTTTTATCCACTTCATCTTCAATTCTTCTTGAAGTTACATCTGGATCTGTTCCTAATATATCTGATAATAGTAGTTCATTACCATCACCATCTTGATTTAATGGTTCATCAATGGAAATTTCCCCTTTAATACGATTACTCCTTCTTAAGAACATAAGAATTTCATTTTCAATACATCTAGAAGCATAGGTTGCTAACTTTATTTTCTTATCTGTGTTAAAAGTATTAATCGCTTTCATTAACCCTATGGTCCCTATGGAGATTAAGTCTTCAATTCCTACTCCTGTGTTTTCAAACTTTTTAGCAATATAGACAACTAGTCTTAAATTTCTTTCTACTAAAGTTTGCCTAACACTCTCATCTCCACTTGCTAACTTTTCTAAAACTTCTGCCTCCTCTTCACTACTCAAAGGTGGTGGAAGAGTTTGGCTACCTCCTATATAGTAAATAGGAAGATTTTCTATTTCTTCATTTCCAATATATCGAACATATAATGTGCTAATACTATTTTTTAAAATTTGTAATAAGTTCATTGTTTGTACTCCTTTCCTCTAGTAAGTCTAAGCCGATTAAAGCAGTATATCTTTTGTCTTTGCTAAGTGTTTGATTAAAAATTCCAATAATTACGTCTTTTCTTTCTTGAATTCCTTCTTCTTTTTCAATTACTACTTGATCCGCTTTGAAGCCCAACATAAGTCCATTTTGTTTTCCAACAGAAGAAAATGGTATCATGCGAAATCTTGTAATTAGTTCTTTTTCTTCTATTTGGTTTAAAAACGTTTCATCACCTCCTATCCATTCTTCTATATGATCTAATAATTGCATTGGTAATAGTGAATATAATTGTTCTTTTTCTACTACTATCACTGGCATACCTGAAATAGGGTCTTTTAATAAATTGCCTGTATCTAGCATTGCTTTTGTGATTAACACTTTTTCTTGTAGCTTAATTTCAACCTGATAAATCATATCTTTTTTTCGTAGTTTTGTTTTGACTATTTTGAAAGCAATATAAGTGATAATAAAGCCTACTATTCCTCCTAGTATTGCTACTTTTATTGGATACGTTCCTACGTATACTCCATTTCTCATTAAAATATCTTGTGGTCTAATAAAATAGAGTAAGGCAAAGGCACATCCACCAAATACAAATGATGTCAAATAGAAAATGACTAGTTGCTTGCTTAAGGGTTTTACTCCTTTTGCCTTGAAAGCTATATATACCATTAAAATTGATAAAATAATTTTCATTGCCAAACTAGAATAAATAGGAAGAATTTCTAAGTAAGCAATTACAGCATAAATTCCTCCTAGCAAACCAGAAATGATTAATCTCAGTTGTTTCATTTTTATTTTCATCAAATATCCTGTTGCAAATAAAATAATATAATTCATGCACAAGTTCTCTAGCAAAACAACATCTAAATAAACAGTCATTTTCTCCTTCTTTTCTGTTATATATAATAACAGAAATAAGTATAACTGTTTATTTTTGAAAAGTCTGTCACATTATGGATGAGAAAGAAAAATTTTATCTACAATTTTTGATAAAAAATAACAAAAAACAGCACAAACTTTTTTAAGTTTGCACTGTTCTCTTGTTATAATTTGAATATTATCTATTTAACTTTTTTTATTTAATTCCTTGTTTCTTTCTTAAGAAAGATGGTATATCTAAGTTATCTGATGAGTTATTATCTGTTGTTGTTGGAATAGAATTTAATTTCTTGTCCCAAGCTTTGTCAATAATATCTCCTACTGGAATTGTTCCTGATAATGGGCCAATTTCTTTATCAAATCCTGTTGCAATAACTGTAATTACTAAATCTTCGTCTAAACTTTCATCAATAACTGCACCAAAGATAATGTTTGCTTCTGGGTCTACACTACGTTGAATTAATTCAGCTGCTGTATTTACTTCGTGTAATCCTAAATTAGAACCACCTGTAATATTAATGATAACTCCTCTTGCGCCTTCTACTGAACTTTCTAGCAACGGACTTTGGATAGCTTGTTTTGCTGCATCTTCTGCTCTATTTTCTCCTGATGCTCTACCAATTCCCATATGTGCCATTCCTGTATTTAGCATAATTGTTTTAACATCTGCAAAGTCTAAGTTTACAAGTCCTGGGATTGCAATTAAATCTGAAATACCTTGTACACCCTGTCTTAAAACATCATCCGCCATTTTGAAAGCTTCTACTATTGATGTTTTACGGTCAATTACTTGTAACAATTTGTCGTTTGGAATTACAATTAGGGTATCTACTTTTCCTTTTAAGCTTTCAATTCCGCGTTCTGCTTGTGATAGTCTTTTCTTTCCCTCAAATGTAAATGGTTTTGTCACAACACCGATTGTTAAAATTCCCATTTCTTTTGCAGCTGCTGCTACAATTGGTGCTGCACCTGTTCCTGTTCCTCCACCCATTCCAGCTGTAACAAATACCATGTCTGCTCCACGTAACACTTCTGTAATTTCTGCTTTGCTTTCTTCTGCCGCTTGTCCTCCAATATCTGGATTAGCTCCTGCTCCTAAACCTCTTGTGATTTTCTCACCAATTTGGATTTTAGTTGCTGCCTTTGAAAGAACTAAAGCTTGTCTATCAGTATTTACTGCTATAAATTCTACATTCTTAATTCCTGATTCAACCATTCTATTTACAGCATTGTTTCCTGCTCCGCCTACACCGATTACTTTGATAGTTGCTGTTCCGTCTATCATTGGCATTGTGTTTTCATCCATATTATTTTCCATCATCATAAAGTTTTCTTCCTCCCATTTCTTTTTTGGTATTTGTTTTCTTTGTATTTCTATTTAAAATTAAAATCTTAATAAAGATTACGAATAGAAAAATTCTTTCACTCTTTCTAAAAGAGTTTTGAAAAATCCTTCTTCCGAATCACTATCTATACTACTTCCAACAGTTTTTGCAAATGGTCTTGAAGCTACATATCTTACTAAACTATAAGCTGTCCTATATTCTGGTCTTACAATACTAATTAATCTTCCTGTTGCAATTTTGACTGGAATATTTAAAATAATTTTCCCTGCTACATCACTTTTATTAATATTGGCTATTCCCTGCCCTGTTAGTATGACATTATTAATTCTTGGTTTAATTCCTTGTGTTGTAATGTCTCTATTTACTAAAGAAAAAATCTCTTCAATTCTAGCTTCCATAACAGCTATTAATTCTGAACTTCTAATAACCTTTTTTCCTTCATCTTCTTTATAGGTTGTAAGTAAAATTTCATTATCATTATCAATAAAAGATTTAAGTGCTAGCCCATACTGTTTTTTTAATTTGTCAGCTTCTTCTTCTGAAATGTTTAGTACTACTGCAATGTCTTTCGTAATATTGTCTCCACCTAAAGCAATTGTATTAGTATATACAAAATTAGAACCTTCAAACACTCCTATATCTGTATTTCCCGCCCCAATATCTAATAACATAACATTATCATTTAATTCATTGGTATCTAAAGCTAAACTTCTCTGTGCTAAAGTGACTGGAACTAATCCATCAATATCTAAGTTTGCTTTTCTAAAGATAGAAGCAAGTTGTCTCATATACTCTTTTTCTGCTAAAATGACTTGGGCTTTTAGAGTAAAACTCCCACTTAAGTTTCCAATTGGGTCTGATACTTTTTTTCCATTTTCAAGGATGAATTGATTTTCTACAATGTCTATAATTTGCTTTCCTTCTGGAACATCAATATCCTTTGCTTGCATGATTGTAGAGACTACATCTTTTGCAGAAATACCTGCAAACTTATCTTTTGCTTCTTTTGAAATACTATTTTGTACAATAGTAATATATTTTCCCGGAATAGTAACATAAGCTGAATTGATTTTTAAACTAGCATCTGTTTCTGCTTCCTTAATTAATTTATTGATGCAGGAAGCAATTTCGTTTTCATTGACGATTTTTCCTTTTTGAATGCCTTTACATCTGTGACTAGCTGTACAAATGACTTCAATTTGATTAAAATTATTAACCTCACCTATTACTAGGCTAACTTTTGAGGTTCCAATGTCAATTCCTACAATTATATCTCCGACTGCCAAAACTTGTTCCTCCATCCTCGCTTTCTCAAAATTGTTTGTCATTTGTTCTTCTTTTAGTGTAAAGAATATTACATTTTATCAAAAAAGTCAATAGCCTTTGTAATAATTTTGTAATATTTTTGTAATGTATCTGAAATATTGTTTTTTCTTGTCGTTTCTAGGTTTCCGTAATGTCTTGCAAGTATCTAAAATGACAAAAAATCACTTTTTATTGTTCTACTTTTTCCACTGCTTCCTTTTTCTTGTGATTAGACCATTTTTGCAAATAATATCTCCTAATAATTGCCAAATTATTGAACATTCTTCCCACAAATACTACAATAGCTGCTAAATAAATATCTACATTTAATTTTTGTCCTAAGTAAGTGAGTAGCATAGATAAAATAGCATTTCCAAAAAATCCTGATACAAATACTTTTAAATCAAATTGCTTATTTAGTGTTGAAGCAATTCCTCCAAATACAGAATCTAATGCTGCTATAATAGCAATTGCCAAATACCCTGAATAAGTATATGGCACCATTGGTGCATAAATCCCAATAACTGCTCCTAAAATACATCCCATTACAATTGCAATAAATATCATAATTATTTTTCTACCTCCTCCATATATTTGACTTTTAAGTCTCCATTATATTTTAAAATTTTAATGTTATTTCCTTTTTCTAATGTGATATCTAACTCACTTGCCTTGTATCTATCAATAAATCCGCTATCCTTTAAACTTAAAGTACTAGATAAATAAGTTTGATTTCCAATTGCCTTTATGACATAAGGTGATGCTATTCTTTGCCCTCCTGCTTGCATTCTACTTTCTACTTGTGTAATTTCTGTTGTTGTTAAAATGCGGGCATCATTGATAGAAATAGCCTCTGCTCCTGCATAGCGTAACTCATTGACTAATTCCAATAAGTGTGCATAGGTAACACTACACTCTGGTGTATTACTTAAAGTAACAACTACTCCTTCTCCTACTACATCTGTCTTTCCAAGTAGCATATTAGATTCAGCTAAATCTTTATCTACTAATTCAGAGGCTTCTCCATTTTTGGCTATGGTCTCTTGATATTCTTTTACAGATTTTCGATTAGCTTCTAATTTTTTTTGCGTGTCGTCATATTTTCCTTTCCATTCCGAAATAGCTGTTCGAAGTTCTGTTTCCCTCATATTTTCAATAGCCGTAATATCTGTTTCTTCTACAGTTTTAAATTGCATGAACATAACTGCAAAAAATACCACACAAACGACGCCAATAATCACTGTCATAACAATTTGATTTTTTTTCTCTTTTTTCAAAGCTTTCCTCACCTCTATTTACTCTTAACATATTTATAGCTAATAATTCCATTATATTTTTCTATTATAATATCGTCAACTGTTTTGACATTAACAATAACCCAGTCATCTATTTCATCTAGGTACCCCCCTGCCATTGTCATAGACCCTAGTAGTAATCCTTGAGAACCTATCGCTTTAATAGCAAATGGTGAACTAACTTTTTCTCCATTTACCTTAATAACATTTCCTTCACAGGTAATAGCAGTTGTTGTAATCACTCTTTGTCCATTGATAGAAATTGCTTCTGCACCTGCATTATTTAAAGCATTTACTACTTGAAGTAAATCATTGTAATGCACTAATACACCACTTGGGTCTATAAGTCCTTTTCCTGCTGCATTGTTGTCAGCTAAAGTAATTTCTAGTCCTGCTCCTTTTACTTCTACTGTCCCAAGTAACATATTATTTTTTTTGATTTGTTCTTGTTTTGCATTTGCAGTCGTATTGTTTTGTGTTGCCTGTTCTCTTATTTGTGTCAATTGCTTTTCTGAAGCTAATAATTCTTGATAAGCATTGTCATATTTTTCTTTCCATCTTAACACTTCATCTCTTAAGCCATTATCAATAAATGATTGACTTGCTGTAGAATTACTATTTGTTACTGTTCTTATTTGAATAGCTATACACATTGTTAAAACGAAACACATAATTCCAAGTGTAATAGCAATTTGCTTTTTTTTCATTCCTGTTCTTTGTTCTCCTTCCTATTTAGACTTTTTCTCTAAAAATCGCTCCCTTGGTGCTCAAATCTGTATTAACGAAAATATCTCCTTCTTTTTTCTTTTCATTCTGTAATACTTTTTTAATATAGAGCATCTTTGTACTAAGATTTGAAGTATCTCCTACATGAACATTCTTCTTTTCAGATTTTAATTCTAATATGTAATCTTGTTTGTCAGAAATATTGATTTTCGTAATTAATTTGCCTATGTCATTGTTATTTGCAGAATCCATAATCTGAATAACGCTACTTAATTTTTGTAAGTCTTCTGTGCATAAACGATTCCCTTCTTGTATTTGGTCCTCTAGAGTCAAAACTCCTGTAATAATTGGTGCCTGTAGTTTCTCTTGAGATATTTCTAATAAATATCCTTGTGTATTCATATATACATAAGCATTGCCTAGTGTTAGCATATATGCTGGCTTTCTTTCTACTACTTGTATTTCTATCGTCTCTGGTAATTTTCTCTTTATTTTGACACTATCTATGTAGGCATTTGTTTTAATAGCTTGTTCTACTTTACTTTTTGAGATCTTAAAAGTGTTTTGCTCTAGTTCTATTCCTGATAAGCTAATAATAGTTTCTTGTGATATTTTTTCATTTCCTGATATCACAATGCTTCGAACATTGAAAAAGGAGGATAATAAGAAATAAATGCCTCCACCAATTAACAATACTACCAAGCTTGTCCATTTAATTAGCCTAAATATAATTTTTCTCTTTCTTCTTGCAATTTCTTGTTGTTTTGGTGTTAATTTTGGCTTTTTCTTAACTTGTTTTTTCTTTCTTTTCTCTTTATAGATTTCGTCCTCTATTCCTAATCTTAATTCCACATCATCATCTGGTGCTTTTTTCCTTTTTGCATTTTTTCTAACCACTTCTTTTTGTTTACTATTCTTACTTACTACCTTCTTCTTTGTATTTTTGGAACTTTTTTGACTATTCTTCGTACTGCCTTTTTTCTTTTCTTTTGATTGCGATTTTTTTGTTTTTGGAACTTTTGGAAGAGATTTGATGCCAATAATGATTTCGTTGTCTAAATCTAATATATCTTTGTCTTTTGTATCTCTATTTTTGCTCTTCTCTTTTGCACGATTACTCATTAACCTCTTCCTTTCTTTTTTTATTTTCTAGAAACTTTACTAATATTGTTTTTCTATTTTTCTCTCTATATATTTTCTATATTTATTAGACTATTCCTCTTTATTCAGCGAAATTTGGGCTCCTAAACTTCTTAATTTTTCATCTAGGTTTTCATATCCTCTTAAAATATATTCTATATTAGTAACTGTTGTAGTTCCTCTGGCTGCTAATCCTGCTAATACTAAGCAGGCCCCTCCTCTTAAATCTGTACTTTTTACTTTAGCACCAGATAATCGCCTAACACCTTTTATCACTGCTGTTTTGCCTTCAATTGCAATTTTAGCTCCCATTTTCTTAAGTTCTGCTATATAGCGATAACGATTTTCAAAAATGTTCTCGATTATCATGGAGGTTCCTTTTGCTGTTGTTAAAGTACTTGCAAATACAGATTGCATATCTGTTGGAAAACCTGGATATGGTAGAGTCTTAATATCTACTGCTTTCAATTTTCTATCTGCTTTTAAATGTACTTTTCCTTTTTCTATCTGAATTTGGCATCCTGCTTCTTCTAGCTTATGAATAATTGGCGTAATATGCTCTGGCGTTCTATATTTTAAAGTAATATTCCCACCTGTGATAGCACCTGCACAAAGCAAAGTTCCTGCTTCTATTCTGTCTTCCATTACAGTATAGCTAATGCTCCTTAGTTTTTCTACTCCTGTAATCTTAATGACATTAGTTCCTGCACCTTCTATTTTAGCACCCATTTTATTTAAGCATTTTGCTAAATCTACAATTTCTGGTTCCATGGCAGCATTTGTAATTTGTGTTACTCCTTCTGCATAAATCGCTGCTAATATGATATTCTCAGTGGCTCCCACACTTGGAAAATCCAAGTCGATATTTGCCCCTATTATTTTATCACACTTACAGGTAATAAATCCAGAGTCTTCGATAATATTTATGCCTAATTTTTTGAAGGCTCTTAAATGCAAATCAATTGGTCTTGCTCCAATATCACATCCTCCCGGATAAGAGAATTTTGCTTCTTTAAATCTTCCTAAAATTGCTCCAGCTAATACCACTGTTGAGCGCATTTGGCTCATGAGGTGTTCTGGTATCTCTTTTTTAGTAATGTTTTTACTATTGACCTCTATTTTACCATGGTTCTTTTTAATCTTGCAACCTAAATATTTTAAGATTTCTAAAGTAATTTGTGTATCATGGATATTTGGTATGTTAT
>CAPXSA010000022.1 GCA_948735595.1 uncultured Clostridia bacterium
TTGCTGTTAAAGTTACTGTTTTTCCTACTGCTACAGTTTCTTCTGTTTTATTTAATGTTATACTTTCTACTGGTATTTTTGTTGCAGTTATTTCTTTTGTTAATTCTACTTCTCCTACATCATTTTTAGCTACTACTTTTATCGTATAGCTTTCTCCGGCTGTTATTCCTGTGCTTTGCGTTGCTCCTGTTTCGGTTGTTACATTAGTTATTTCTTGATATTCACTATCTGCTGATGAGGTTGGCTTATAGTAGTAAGTTATAGTTCCATTTCCTAATCTTACTACGATCGCTTTTCCTGTAATACTTGTAGATGTTGCGCTAACGTCTAATCTCTTGATGATTGGTGCTATTTTTCCTGCTTGACCTATATATTCTATTTCAGCATCTGTTGGATTTTCAGGCGTTGGTATTAGTGTTACTAAAAACACATATCCTGGTTTTACTGTTATGTCATAAGTTCCATCTCCATTATCAATCACATCTGTATCTTTATTATTTATAATCCCCTGTCCTTGTATATAATCAAAATACTTATCAGGGTCAAATGTTCCCAAGCCTTCTATAAATACTGGGCTTTTTGCCATTTCTAATCTTTCTTGCCAATTGGCAATATCTGTTTTTAGTTTAGCTTCTGAGGCTTGCCCAAATACACCATTTTCTCCAAATACATATACTATTGTTATTCCTGCTAAAATCAAAAGCACGGTAAGTGATTTGTTTATCATTAATTTTAAAAGAGCAAGCAAAAGGTAGCAGAAAATTAGAGTCTGCTACCTAAAATAGTTCTAATATACTGTCCTTTTCGACCTTCACCGCCAAATACTTCATTAGTGAATCTACTAGCAACTGTATATATCTATTTTTCTTTATAACTTAAACTATTTTTATGTTCAAGTTAAAGGACATTAGTTTGTTTCTAAAACTAAAGCTTCTATTATACCACCTTAGTTAGTATAACCTAAGTTTTTTAGAATCTATGGGCCTCAACCCATTGCTATTGCTGTTCGTGTTCCCGTTCGAGTTGTACAAGTTGTTCCCGTTCACGTTGCCGTTGTTAACATTGCGCATACCAAAGTTGCAATTGCCTTCGTTCGTATTGACATACTGTGAGCTGAGCCTTACAACTATGCCCTATTCTTTAGAATTTACATATTTCTTTAGCCATCCTGTAATATATCTTATCATTTCTTCTAATTTCGTTCCTAATCTTAAATACTTCTTATTTGAAATTAGTTCTCTGTCAAAACTAAGATTTATTAAAAAGTCAATTATTTTTACCTTTGCTATTGCTATCTCAAGAAGTTCCTTTTTCTTTTCTATATTTTCTATCATATTGGCTTTATACAATATTTCAAGCAAATCAAAGCAAGTATTCCTTAGCCTAGCTTTTATTTCAATATCTTTTCTTGGAAAATTATCTAATTCTTTATCTACGATAAGAATAAACTCTCTCGTTAACTGGATTACTCTAAACTTTTCTTCAGTCACTTATTATTTCCTCTATTTTTAAAATTTTCTTTTTTATTTCTGGATTTTGTAAGTTCGTCATGAGTTTACTATTTATGTTTTCTACTCTCATTTTTAATCTAACATAATCATGAGCCTTTTTGAATATTTCTTGATACTTATTTTTTCCTTTATTATCTATCATTTCTTCCACTTCATATCCTGTTTTTTGATTTAAAATCATATAATTAATTCTCTTATGTTCTAATGTAGCACATATCTTAGAAAGATTACTTCCGTGGAAATCCACACTTATATACATTTTCTTTCAATTCTTGCATTTTATATCCAAACAAATATGAAATAATAAAACTATCTTTTCCAAAAACTTGATAAAAATTTCCTACTTTAACTAAGGCAATTTCTTCGGGGTGAATTTCTTTTACTTTCTTCATAATTGTCATTACTGCCATATTTCATCACCCTCACTTTTCTTTTTAAATCGTGGGTTCCGCTCGACAGGTATGCCTCGCAGAACCGTCTTAAGCTTAAATCTTCTGCTTCTTGATTTTCTTCTACATACTCAAAGTTCCGTCGCTTGCAACTTTGACATTAGATTTGAGAGAAACTACGGGCCTCAACCCATCGCTATAGCCGTCCGCGTACCCGTTCGAGCTGCACAAGTCGTACCCGCCCACGGTGCCGTCGATAACATAGCGCACACCAAAGAGGCAACAGCCTTCGCCCGTATTGACATACTGCGAGCCGAGCCAGTAATAATCACTATCAGTACCTGCAAATAATAAAGTATAAGCTTTAGAACTTCCATTTATTGTAGTTTCGGTGCTTGATGTAGTCGACAAAGTTTGTGGATAATAATAGTAATAATTGTGTGTTAATGTTACACTGTTTTTACCTGTTTCATTTTCTAATGGTATCCAATTACTACCATTCCAGTAAGTAAATCTGGTATAACTTGAAGTAGTATCAGTGGTTGGATATTTTGTTCCTTGATAATGGATTTTTCCATCTGCATTTAATGTGTATGTTACTTCATTCTTCCATTGATAGACATTATTTGTTCCTTCATTATATTTTGCTACATCTGGGTTGTATCCAGTTACTCGATTAATATCTTCTACATCCATTGACCTAGCTGATTCTGCCATATTAGTATCTTTGAATTTTGCTCCTTCTGTATTTAATTTAGATACTCCATTGACATATCCATCTTGACCTTCTAAAGTTACTGTTCCTTGGTTACTATTGGTTGTGATTAATAATTTTCCGTCTTTTGCGCCTAGAACAAACCATTTTTCGTCTCCTACACCATTTGCAGTGTAGCCTTTAACAGCTGATCCTACTTCTAGTGTAACTGTTCCATTCGTAACGTTTGTTTTATCTTGTGTCCATCCATCAGTTGTAGGCTTTGTTCCTATTCCATTGATTGCTTCATTTATATAATTTTGTAAATTAGCAAAATCTCCTTGCTCATTTCTAATTGCTTCTTCTGTTTTGTTTTTGGCATCTTGTGCTAATTTAAAAATACTGTTATCTCCTAATACATAAGTAAGCGTTATTCCCGCAAGTATTAGTAAAACAACCACTGTGACCACCAAAGCCACTAATGTTATCCCAGCTGTTGAGGCTTTGCCGATTACAGATGGGTTATCCTGACAGGAAATACCTTTTGCACTTCTCATCTTATTCATCTTTTGAATCCCTCCATTTTAAATTATTCATGTTTTCATCATAGCATAAAACATTATGTTTTTCAATGATTTTTGATTAAAAATATTTGATGCAAATTTTTATTACGTGTGTTTTCTATACACACTATATCACAAACAATATTATAAAATCAAGATAATAATTTATTTTTTTGGAGAATATGATGAAAAAATTTAATGAAAAACGTAATGTAGTAGGCTATTTAATCAAAGAATATAGAGAAAAGAAAAATTACACTAAAACACGGATTATCTCAAAAATTAGAATTACTTGGTATTGAACTCGATAGATTTGAAATTTATAAAATAGAAAATGGTAAGATGATTGTTAAGGACTTCGAACTAATTGCTTTGTCTATCGTTTTAGATATTCCCTTTGATGAAATTAAAAAATTAATAGACTTCGAATAATTAAAAATATGCAAGTTTATATAATATAGAAAAGATAGAGTTTCAAAATGCTCTATCTTTCTAAATACCACTCCTTTTCTTTATCTTCATGTTTAAGTTGCTTTTCAGCATCTAAATAAGTATGATTTTCCTTTTCAAAGTCTCTAATCAAATTATCTTCTGCTCCCATATCAAACCTTTTACAAATCCATTTTATAAACTTTCCAATAGTTTCTTTAAATTTATCTACTACTTTGTGTAAATGTCCATTTTCTTTTTCTAAACTTTTAATTTTACTTTTATATTTCCATTCGATATCAAATTCCTTTTGCTTATATTCACTTTTTATTTGTTCTACTTCATTGTGCAAATTTTCATTGTCAGTAACTATCTTATCCCTTTCCTTTTGATACTTTTCAGCTTTTTCTATCATTTTAGCTTGTCTTAGCAATTCTTGGTGCATCAACAATTTATCTTGGTATAATTCATTTATCAAGTCATCTTTTGGTTTGATAATTTCTTCTAATATCTTTTCATCTCTTTTCTTTGATAATCTATTTATATTAATATCAGCAATTTCTGGAATATTTGGCAATTTTAACTTCATGTTTTTCAACTTTTCTTTTGTTTTATCAAAGTTAGTTATCTCTTTATACTCTTTTAAATCAATGTGTTCTCTGCCTGTTTCTTCTTTTGGAGCACCTCTTTCTAATTCAAAATTGTGTGATGTCATATATTTGTAAAAAGCATCTTGTAATTGTCTATAACTATCTTTTGCTTTCCAAAATTCACTACAAGCTAATTTTTCAATATTATTTCCTTTTTTATCTTTTGTATGAACAACGGGCAAAAAAATTAAGTGCATATGTGGAGTTTCCTCATCCATATGCACTTTTGCAGACATTATATATTGTTCGCCTAAATTCTTATATTCAGTTACAAATTGATATGCAGTTTCAAAATATCGTTTTGTTTCTTCTTCGCCTATTGTTTCAAAAAA
>CAPXSA010000023.1 GCA_948735595.1 uncultured Clostridia bacterium
TGTGAAGCCCACCTCAAGATAAGATATCTCATATCGTTAAGATAGTAAGATTCCATGTAGACTACGTGGTAGATAGGTTGGAGGTGTAAGTACAGTAATGTATTGAGCTGACCAATACTAATAAATCGAGGGCTTAACCACAGTATATATATTAGCCAATAATATATGAAATGGAAGAGTTGAAAGAAAAGTTTACAGATGACTTTCTCTATATATTTTTGAGTGTATGCGACGTTAGTTCTTAGCAAGAAAATATGAAATATTTTCGAGTGATAGAAATAACTAGTGCAACGCGAAGCCGTTGCGAAGGTAAAAATACCTTGATACACTATAATTTTCTGGTGATGATTACATGGAGGAAATACCTGTTCCCATACCGAACACAGAAGTCAAGCTCCAATGTGCCGACGATATTTGCGAGTTACCTTGCTGAGAAAATAGGTTGTCGCCAGGTTTTTTATTTTTATAAAAGAAGCTAGAAATTAGATTTTTCTAATTTGTGGCTTTTTTTTTATTTTATCCTGTTGTCTTTTTTTATTTTATGTTATAATGTTTAAAAAAGAAGAAAGAAAAGGAGAAAAGAGATATATGGAAAATAATTTGACTGATCAAAAGGACAAAAATTCAGCAGAACATCAAGCTACAATTTCAGATGAAAGAAAAATGACAATTATTGGTTTAATGTTTAGCAAAACTACCAGTGCTACTTTTCTGAAAAATAGAGATGGAATAAAATCTTTTCCTTTAGTAACAGAAGAAGAAAAAGCTTTTATAGATGAAGTATATGAAAAAATAAAGGATTTAGGTGTTGGAGAAGAGGTATTACAAGTTACTAATGTAGAGCAATTAAAAGATGAATTATATGCTAGGTGCCAAATTCCAAAGGAAGCAGTTGAAAGGATAAAACAAGAAAGGGCAGAAAAGGTACAAGAAAGCCTTAAAAAAATTCAGGAAGAAAGAGACAGAATCAATGCTAGAATCGCACCCGAAAATGAAAAGAGAGTTGCTAGATCAATGCAACGAGTTCCAGATTTGAGTATTGCTGAGGAAGCAAAACAAAATCAGAATGAGCAGGTAGACTATAAAGAAGATTTATATCAACCCAATATTTTATGTGGACATTCTATAGGTATGCCTGAATTACCATTTATAGAAAAGATTAATTATACACGAGAAAGAATAGAAAATATTTCACCACAAACTTCCTACCAATTTGCAAACAAAATCTATACAATAAAAAAGGTTGGAAGTATACTTTATATGTCTGCCCCTAACTTACAAGATAGTATATCAGAATATGAAATTACAATTTCACAAGATGGTACCTCTAAAACTGTTAGAAGATTTGGCGATATTTCTTTCAATAAAATGGATGATGCCTCTTATTCAACAGTAGTATTTTTAGGATTACTAGGTGAAAGAAATTTAGATGATAAAAAATTGCATGGCTATCTAGGAAGCCTAGAACTAGTGAAAGATCAAAACAAAGAAGGAGAAACAGAAAGTTCATATAGAGTAGTGTATTTACCAGAAGAGTATACTGCTATTGTTATATGGGAACAAATAGAAAAAGTAAGAAAAGGAAAAAGATTACAAGACCAAGGCAAAGTTTTACCAAGAGAGGCAAAGGCTTCAGGAGGAGATGAAAGATGAGTAAAGTAATATGGAAGCCAGGAACTTTTATATATCCCTTACCAGTAGTCATGGTTTCTTGTGGAGATATGGAAAAAAGTAACATTATTACTGTAGCTTGGACAGGCATTATTAATACAGACAAGCCAATGTGCTATATATCAGTAAGAAAAGAAAGATACTCACATGACATCATTCAAAAAACAAAAGAGTTTGTGATCAATTTAACTAATAAAGATTTAGTACATGCTACTGATTGGTGTGGAGTCAAAACAGGAGCAAAAGTAGATAAATTTAAAGAAATGAAGTTGACAAAGGAAAAAGCAAAGTTTGTCAAATGTCCGTTAATTAAAGAAAGTCCTGTATCAATAGAGTGTAGAGTAAAAGAAATAAAAGAGCTAGGAAGTCATGATATGTTTATAGCAGAGATTCTGTCCATAGATGCAGATGAAAGTTATATCGATGACAGAGGTGCTTTTGATATTACAAAATGTAATTTAATTACTTATGCAAATGGGAAATATTTTACGTTAGGAAAACAAGTAGGCAAGTTTGGATATTCAGTAGCCAAAAAGAAGAATAAAAATAGGAAGGATAAACATACTAGGTAAAAAGGAGTGAGAAACTAAAATGAAAAAGCAAATCAATGACTACATTTCTTGGATAGGAAAAACAGATTGGGAACTAAAGAAATTTCATGGAGATGAGTTTACGACAACAAAAGGTTCCTCTTATAATGCCTATCTTATTCAAGACGAAAAAACAGTTTTAATAGATACGGTATGGCTACCATATGATAAAGAATTTGTAAATAATTTAAAACAAGAAATAGATATTCATAAGATAGATGCTATTATTATGCAACATGGAGAAGTAGACCATAGTGGTTCTCTAGTAGAACTTATGAGAGAAATACCAAATACACCAATTTATTGTACAGCAAATGGTATAAAATCTATCAAAGGACAATATCATCAAGACTGGAATTTCATTCCTGTTAAAACAGGAGATACCTTAGATATAGGGAAACATACTTTAAAGTTTATAGAAGCACCAATGCTACATTGGCCAGATACTATGTTTACTTATATGGAAGGAGCAGATATACTATTTAGTAATGATGGATTTGGACAGCATTTAGCATCAGAATATTTGTATGCAGATGAAGTAGATCAAGCTGTATTATGGGAGCAAGCACTTACCTATTACGCTAATATTTTAGCGCCATTTGGATTATTAGTAAACAAAAAAATTCAAGAGATACTAGCAATGAATTTGAAAATTCAAATGATATGTCCAAGCCATGGATTAATCTGGAGAAAAAATCCCGAGCAGATTATCCAAAAGTATTTAGAATGGGCAAACAACTATCAGGAAAATCAAATTACCATTTTATATGATACTATGTGGAACAGCACTAGAAAAATGGCAGAAGCAATAGCAGAGGGAATACAAGAAATGGACAAAGAAGTCACAATTAAGATAATGAATACAGCCAAAGATGATAAAACAGAGGTATTAACAGAAGTATTCAAATCAAAAATAATTTTAGTAGGTTCTCCAACAGTCAACAATGGATATTTACATTCTATTGCAGGTATTTTGGAAATGATAAGAGGAATGAAACTCAAAAACAAAAAGGCATCTGCTTTTGGAAGTTACGGATGGAGTGGAGAAGCAGTGGGGCAAATAACAGAACTTTTAAAGAAGGCAGGATTTGAGATAATGAATGATGGGATGAAACAAATGTGGACACCAGACCAAGAAATGAAAAAGCAATGTATAGAATTTGGAAGAGAAATTGCAAAATAGAAAACAGAATAGGATGGCAAAGAAAATATGATAGATGAATAAGATATAAAGAAAAAACAGATTTTAGGAGTTTCCTAAAATCTGTTTTACTATTCAATCATTTCATTTTTCTACTAAAATAATATTAGCTATTTTTTGTAAAATAATCTTCAAATTCTTCTCTAGAAATTGGTTTTGAGTAATAGTATCCTTGAATCACATCACATTTTAAGTTTCTTACGTATTCTGCTTGCTCTCTGGTTTCAACACCTTCTACAATAGTCTTAACGCTAAGTTTTTTAGCAAGATATACAATGTAATTAATAATATTTTTATCACTTTCAAGGTTAGCCTTGTCCACAAAAATTTTATCTATTTTAATAATGTCAATAGGCATACTTTGTAACATACTAAGTGAAGAATAACCTGTACCAAAGTCGTCGATAGAAACGACAAATCCTTTTTCTTTAATAGAATTTAATATTTTAATAATATCTATTTTACTATCTACTGTAGCACTTTCTGTAATTTCTAAATCTATTTTGCTTCTATCAACTCCGTATTTATCTGTAATTTTTTCATACTCATCAATAAAGTGTTCATATACAAAGTGTTCTTTAGAAACATTAATAGAAACGACTGGTACAGTACCATATTTTTCTTTCCATGCTGCCAAATCTTTACAAACTTGTTCGAAAATATATAAATCTAATTTAACGATAAATTTATTTCTTTCAAATAAAGGAATAAATTTTCCTGGAGAAATTACTTGACCATCTTTATGCCATCTTACTAATGCTTCAGCTCCAACAGCCTTTTCTGTACTTGCAGCAGTTTTAGGCTGATATACAATCACAAATTCGTGATCCCTTAAAGCCTGTTCCATACAAGATTCTATTTGCTGTTCTTCTACTAATTGATTTTCTAACACTTCATCAAAGATATAATAATTATCATGATATAGTCCTTTTATTTTAGAACGAGCCATATAGGCCTTATCTAAAGCTTTATGAATATCAGTATCTTTTGCAGTAATCTTATAAACTCCGATAGCCAAATTAACATGGATGTCAGTATTATCTATTTTTAAATTAGAAGCTTCGAGGAATATTTTATTTAGTAATGTTTCAATGCTCTTTTCATAACTAAATATGGTAGCGAAGATATCGTTTGAAATCCTACAAATAATATTATTATTAGGTAAAATACTGTCTAACTTTTCAGCAAGAGCCTTTAAAATTTTATTACAAAAATCATAACCATAAATATTATTTAAAGCTTTAAATTTATTAATGTCAAGTGCAATAATATATTTATTTTTAGCTTCTGTTTGCAAGAAACGAGCACCATTTTCTTTAAAGTAAACTTCATTTCCAAATTCTGTTACAGGGTCAATATAAGCAATTTTATACAACTTTCTATTTTTCTTTTGACTAGACAAGTCGATAAATATACTAACTCCCAAAATAGCAAAAGTAATTCCAATACAAACTGCAACAGCGATTTGGATAAATTCAAGAAGTTCTTTTGCAATTGTATCATCTGGTGCAATACTGATAACATACCAGTTATTTACATTTACTTTTTCATAGTGAATGAAATAAACACTTCTATCAAGTCTAATGTCAAAAGTACCAACTTGTTTAGATTTGATACCTTGCTCCATTTCATTAATTTTAGCAATGTTAGTTTCAGCTGTCATATTATCTCTTAAAAGTTGATAGAAATTGACCTTATCCTCAGTAACTGTGTCAGAAGAATCTATCAAAATAATACCATCATTGTTTACTAAATAAGTACTACCTTTGCCATGGAATAAACGCCTTAACAAAATTTCTCTGTAATCATCTGTGTGGATAGTAGCAAATATAATTAACTTTTTACCATTTAGTTCAAAAGCTTTTGCATATACATTTACAAGATAATCTGCTCCTGTAAGCACACTTGGCTGATTTTCAGCTAGATATACACTATTTTTTGACTTTTCAAAGTAACTTTCAATATTAGCATAATTTTTAACAGTATGACCATCACTAGTGATTCCATTACCATTTTCATCTAAAATAACAAGTCTAGTAAAATGATAATCTGCTAAATCAGGTCTATAACGCTTGAAAATTTCTTCAGGTGTATTAAAAAAGCCACTACTGATAGAAGATACCATTGTATCAATAAACCTCTTTTGCTCTGTAATAGCAAGGTTTAGTTGTGCTGCTGTTTGTTCGCTTAGTTCAGTAATATTATTATAAACATTTTCATAAGTTAAATCGGTTACATAATTAATACCAAAATAAGATAAAATTAGCATTAAAAGAAATAAAGGGAGTATCCATTTGATATTTAATTTGTAACGTCCTGCATTAGTATAGTATTTGTTTTTCACTTTTGTTTTTTCATTTTTACTCATAATTCACATATAATCTATTATCTAAAAGGTAAGTAGATAATGAAATTATTTTCCTTTCTTCTAAAATATTCGTATAAGAGATTTTTGAACAAAAAATCTCTATAACAACTATATAATAAAGAAGGAAAAAAAGCAAGATGTTTTTATGCTTTTTGAGATTTACTAATAGCAATTAGCCTTAATCGAGTATATTACTACGTTGTACGCATTCTCTAAGTCAGTTGTATTCGAAGTCGCATCTTACGATACTCCACTCGACACTTCGTAATATTGCTCTACTAAGGCTAATTTTAAAGAAATATACTAAAAAAACATTAACTAGCAATAACTTTTAGGGAAGTTAGGGAAAAACGGTTGACAGATGGTAAAAAAGGTGATAAAATAATCAAGCGTATGTGAGCAACATACGTTTTAAAAAAGATGAAAAATGAAAAGCAAGAAGCTGGAGGTGTTTTAAATGGCTGCAAAAGGAGCAAGAGAACCAATTACATTAGAATGTACAGAATGTAAAAGAAGAAATTATATGACAGAAAAAAATAAGAAAAACAATACTGATAGATTAGAAGTCGTAAAATATTGTAAATTCTGCAAAAAACGTACAACACACAAAGAAACAAAATAAGCCTTTTAAGGGGGAAAATGAAATGCCTAAAGATGTAAATGATAAAAAAGAAAAGAAAGAAAACAAGCATTTTTTTAAAGATTTTAAAGCAGAATTAAAAAGAGTAATTTGGCCAACACCAAAGCAACTTGTTAATAATACTGTTGCAGTTATTACCATTGTATTAATTACAGCTGTTATTGTATTTGCGTTGGATTTTGTTTTCAAAACAGTAGATGATTATGGAATTAATAAATTAAAAGAAGTTGTAGGAACACGTAATGAAGAATCTAATACAACAACTTCAAATGAAGAGAAGAATGACACTACCAATAATACTGCAAATGAAGCAAATAACACAACTACAAACAATGAAGTAAATAACAGTACTACAAATAACCAAGCTAATAACAGTACAAATAATACAACAACGAATAACACACAAAATTAATAATTAGGAGGCTGTAAATTATGTCTCAAGAAAAAGAAACCATGCCAAGATGGTATGTTGTTCATACCTATTCGGGGTATGAAAACAAAGTTAAAACAGACTTAGAAAAAACAATTAAAAATAGAGAGTTAGAAGAATTCTTTTTTGATATTATCGTTCCTATGGAAGAGCAAATCGAAATTAAGGACGGTCAAAGAAAAACAAACTTGAAAAAAGTTTTTCCAGGATATGTTTTAATTAAAATGATTGTAACAGAAAAAACATGGTATATTGTTAGAAATACAAGAGGTGTTACAGGATTTGTTGGTTCAGGAACTGATCCAATTCCATTAACAGATGAAGAAATTAGAAAAATGGGATTTGAGCAAATGACAGTAAATGTAGATTATACTGTAAATGACTCTGTTAGAATTATGAATGGACCATTTACAGATTATACAGGAACTGTAACAGAAATCAATAAAGAAAAGCATAAAGTAAAAGTATTAGTATCTATGTTTGGAAGAGAAACACCAGTAGAACTTGAATTTTCTCAAGTTCAAAAAGTTTAGTTAATAATCTAAATTTTTAGATTAATATACATATTACAAAACTTAAAGGAGGTGCTAGAACAATGGCAGAAAAAGAAATCGGAAGCGTAGTAAAACTACAGATTCCAGCAGGAAAGGCAAGTCCAGCTCCACCAGTAGGACCAGCATTAGGTGCTGCAGGTGTTAACATTATGGATTTCGTAAAACAATTCAATGATAAAACAGCGCAAATGGGAAACACAGTTATTCCAGTTGTTATTACAGTTTATAAAGACAAATCATTTGAATTTATTACTAAAGAACCACCTATGGCAGTTTTAATTAAACAAGCTGCAAAAATAGAAAAAGGTTCAGGAAAACCTAATAGAGATAAAGTTGCTAAATTAAACAAAGCACAAGTAGAAGAAATTGCTAAAAAGAAAATGCCAGACTTAAATGCAGCATCATTAGAAGCCGCTATGAGCATGGTAGCAGGAACTGCAAGATCTATGGGTGTTGTTGTAGAAGACTAATAGCAACCAAATAAAGTAATACAAATTGGGAGAAATAGAAAAGCTATTTCGTTATCACCAAAGGAGGTAAAAATGAAAAGAGGAAAGAGATATCAAGAAGCTGCAAAGCTAGTTGATACAAAAAAATTGTATAGTGCTAAAGAAGCACTAGAGACAATTGAAAAAATGCCAAAAACAAAGTTCGATGAAACTGTTGAACTACATGTTAAATTAGGTGTTGATTCAAAACAAGCTGACCAACAAGTAAGAGGTACAACAGTACTTCCAAATGGTACAGGTAAAACACAAAGAGTATTAGTATTTGCTAAAGGACCAAAAGCAGAAGAAGCTACAAAAGCAGGGGCTGACTTTGTTGGAGCAGAAGAATTAATACCAAAAATTGAAAAAGAAAATTGGTTTGATTATGATGTGATCGTAGCAACACCAGATATGATGGGAGTTGTAGGAAGATTAGGTAAAGTATTAGGACCAAAAGGATTAATGCCAAACCCTAAATCAGGAACAGTAACAATGGATGTTACAAAAGCGATTAATGAAATCAAATCAGGTAAAGTAGAATACAGATTAGACAAAAACAACATCGTTCACCTAGGTTTTGGTAAAGTTTCATTTGGAGCAGAAAAATTGCTAGAAAACTATGATACAGTAATGGGTGCTATTATTAAAGCAAAACCATCAGCTGCAAAAGGACAATACATCAAGAGCGTAGCAATTACTACTACAATGGGACCAAGTATGTATATTGATCAAAAATAAGGTAATTATAGCCTAAGAAAGTAAGCAAAAAGTAAGTCTTACCGAGGCAAAGAAAATGAGCGGATATAAAATCCAATCAATCTTTGTTTCGTGTAAAGCAAAAATTGATTGGATTTTTAATTTTGGGTATATAAAATTTATATTACAAAAAAATAATAAGACTTACGGATAGGAGAGATTCCTTGTTAAAGATAAGAAAAATACATTATAGGAGGTGAAAAAATGGCAAGCAATACCGTTTTAAAACAAAAAGAAGAAGAAGTGAATAAACTAGCTGAAAAACTAAAAGATGCAAAAGTAATTCTTTTAACAGATTACAGAGGAATTAATGTTGCAGATGTAACAAAGCTAAGAACAGATTTAAGAGGAACAAATAGCGAATATAAAGTTATCAAAAACAACATTATCAAAAGAGCATTAAATGTAAATGGAGAAAATGGGTTAGATAATTTGTTAGAAGGACCAACAGCAATTGTTATTGGACAAGAGGATTATTTGGAACCATCTAAAGTTATCTACAACTTTTCAAAAAATAATGAATTCTACAAAATTAAAGGTGGAATTATTGAAGGTAAAGTAATGACTGCTGAAGAAATTATTACTTTAGCAAAATTACCATCAAGACAAGAACTTATTGCAAAATTGGCTGGTGCTTTACTTGGAAATATTACCAAGTTGGCAGTTGCGTTAGATGCAGTTAAAGTTCAAAAAGAAAAAGCATAAAATTAAGTCAGCTGTATGAAGCGAAGCGAGTTACAGATGATTTATGCAATCGAACAAGGTGAGATTGTAAACATTATTTATTTTAAGAAGGAGGTCATTTTAAAATGGCAAAAATTGATGAATTATTAGAGACTATCGACACTTTAACAGTTGTTGAATTATCAGAATTAGTAAAAGGAATTGAAGAAAAATATGGAGTATCTGCAGCAGCAGTTGCAGCACCAGTAGCAGGTGGAGCAGCAGCAGGAGTAGCTGAAGAAAAATCAGAATTTAATGTAGTATTAAAAGATGCAGGAGCAAACAAAATCCAAGTAATCAAAGTAGTTAGAGATGCTACAGGATTAGGCTTAAAAGAAGCTAAAGATTTAGTTGACGGAGCACCAAAAGCAGTTAAAGAAGGCGTTAAGAAAGAAGAAGCAGAAGAATTAAAAGCTAAATTTGAAGAAGCAGGAGCTACTATTGAATTACAATAATTTAAGAACAAGTTAAGAAAATAAAAGACACACCACAACTAATATATGGTGTGTTTTTATTGTGTTTTAAATAAAAAACAGAAGGTTTGGTTTATAAAGAAATAAAATTTAAGTGATAAATCAAAAGTATACATAAAACTTGACGCATTTAAAATGTTATAGTATAATAATGATAACAGGGAAAATTTGCCCTTTTTCATATATTAATTATGGAGCATAACTAAGCTCTAATTTTAAAGGAGGAAAAACAACAATGATGAAAAACCGGAAAAAGATAGCTATTGTGGCTATCGCTGCTTTGGTAGTGTTGACATTAATTATGTCGGCAGTACTGCGGGGATGCTCGCAGGAAGAGCAGCAAGATCCTACTTCTAGCACTGGCATTAGTCAGGGTGAGGACAAGCAGCCGAACGATGTGACCACCAAACCCGGCGAAGATACAAAACCAGGAGAAAACACAAAGCCTGGAGACGAAGTGCAAGACACGACGCCTAACGAAACGGACTCGCCGGGGCCGAACAACAATAAGCCAGGCGAAACAGAAAAGCCCGGGACTGGCGTAGAAGATCCCGGAACCACAAGTACGACACAACCTGTCAAGAAGACAGACCCAGAAAACGGAGTTGACTATACTATTCCGACAAATTTAAGAGGAACAGCAGGCGACAAACTTTCCACTGTGTCGTTGGGGGATAGCAATCTGGTATGGCTGAACCCTGACGAGAAACTGTCTACAAACAAGTCGCAGTATGAGGCAAAGTTTGAAGAAACTAGCACAAAGAATGAGAAAGTAGTCACTGTAATGATAACGGTGTGTAAGGAAACTCCTATGGAAGGAACTGACTACACTGTGCCGACGAACTTAAAAGGAATAGTGGGTGACAAGCTTTCCACTGTATCGTTGGGAGATAGCAACTTGATTTGGGTAAACCCCGATGAGGTGTTGACTACAAACAAGACTCGATATGAGGCAAAATTTGAGGCAACAGACACGAAGGGGGAGTTGGTTATCAATGTGACGGTAACGGTCAGTAAGAAGACTCCCATAAAGGGAACTGACTACTCTGTACCGACCAATTTGAGAGGGACAGCAGGTAGCAAACTCTCCACTGTGTCTTTGGGGAATAGTCACTTGGTTTGGGTAAAGCCCAACGAGACATTGTCTATCCAAAAGACAGAGTATGAAGCGAAGTTTGTAGAGACCGACACTATGAAAGAAGTCACCGTAATGGTGAAAGTGACGGTACAAAGGGCTTCGAGCGATGATGACAACCATGGTGGTGGCGGCGGTGGAGGAACCACAAATCCGCCGATTAATCCCAATCCTCCGATTGGACCCGGTGATGACGATGATGAAGGCAGTTCTTCTGACAATACTCAGCAGGGTGGCGGAAACGGAGGTAATGGTACTACCAATCCCGGAACTGGAGATTCGGGCAGTGGCTCTGGAAACGGAGACTCTGGTGATGACGACGATGAAGGCAGTTCTTCTGACAATACCCAACAGGGTGGCGGCGGAAACGGAGGCGGTGGTACGACGAATCCTGGAGCAGGAGGTTCGAGCGGAGGTTCTGGAAGTTCTGGCAGCGGAGGATCCAATGATGATGATGAAGGCAGTTCTTCTGACAGCAGCGAAGCTGGAGGAGCAGCAGATGATGATGATGAAGGTAGTTCTTCTGACAGCAGTGAAGTTGGAGGAGGCCATGGCGTAGTCAATCCTGGTGCTGCGAGTGATGAACCTGAAAAGGAAAATGCATTTGCACCTGCACCTGCGCCGAGTGCATCGACTGCTATTGCAGATGATGACGACGAAGGCGAGTCTTCGGAGACTCAGCAGGAAGGCAACACAACTCAAAATGGAGAAGAGGCGATAAAAAATCTTGGTGTGTAACTAAGAAAATCCGATTTTTAGCAACCGGAAAACAAACCCAGAGATAACAATGTTATCTCTGGGTTCTCCTTTTTCCGTAAGAAAATGAAAAAAAAATTAAAAAAACACACATAATTTATTTACATAACTTGAAATTTTGGAAAAAATGGTGTATAATGGTAAATGTGAGATAAAAAATATTAGGAGGGTATACAATGAAACCAACTAAAAAGATGAGTAAAATGTGGGCTATTATTATAGTAATGTTAAGTACTTTAATGATGCCTCTTACAGTAGCCGGTAGTACAAATAAAGCACCGACTATTACTTTTGGGCAAATGGGAGGTGAAGTATTAAGACAATCTAATGAATTTATTACAAACTCCAATCCAAATGGATATGGTGTCGTTCCCGTTACAGTAACAGATCCAGAGGGAGATAATATCGCATTTGTTGAATACAAATGGGACTGGTATGTTTTAGAAACTGTAAATGTAAGAAAAACAACATGGAGTACAATCAAATCTACACGTACAGTAAAAGTACAAGTACCACAAACAACAGGATTACATACACTATTCTTCCGTACAGCAGACAGTAATGGAAATACTACTGATTGGACTGTAATACCATACTATATAGTAGATAAATTTAGTGCAAGTCCAGATACAACAGGGCCAGTTATTGATGTTAATTCAATGCCAGCACAAAAATCAAAATTAGAATTAGGATCTAAAGTTACAATTAATGCAGAAGATCCTGAATCAGGAGTTTACTATATTGCGTATGTGTGGAAAAAGGCAGGAGAGCCAATCCCTACGGGTAGCGAATATACAAGATTATGGCAAACAAAATCCATTACAATAGACGTACCTAAAACAACAGGAAGTTACGTTTTATATACCTTTGCTGGAAACTCAACTTATGATAAACCAACAGAGTCATTTATCATGGGTTATAGAGAAGATTTAAAATACGAAATTGTAAACAGCAAAGAATTAAATGAATTAAAGAAACAAGCACAAGCGTTAAAAGAAGTAGATTATACTTCAGCAACTTGGGCTAATCTTAGTGTAGCTTTAAATTTACCAGAAACAAATCAAACGCAAATGGATACAAAGGTAACTGCTATTAGAAATGCTATGACTAACTTAGTCAATATTTCTGAGTTAAGAACAGCTATTCAAAATGCAGAAGCTACTTATACTGCTGATAAAATGACAGATTATTCAACCGCAAGTTGGAATTTCTATCAAAGTCAATTAGAAGCAGCTAAATTAATATTAGGAAATGCAAATGCTACAAAAACACAAGTAGATGGTGCAAAATTAGGATTAGCAGAAGCAATTAAAGGTTTAACCACTGATAAATCAGGTTTACAAACTTCTATTGAAAATGCAGAAAAGCTAAATGGTGCAGACTTTACGGATACAACATTTTCAGCTGTAACAAATGCATTAAATGTAGCAAAAACAGTAGCAGGAAATGTAAATGCAAAACAATCAGAAATTAATAGTGCAAAAGAAGCATTAGATAATGCAGTAAATGGATTAGTAAACATTTCTGCTTTAAAAGCGAGCGTAAAAACAGCAGAAGATGCAAACTATGTTCAAGCTGATTATTCAGAAGCAAGCTGGGAAGTATATGCCAATGCATTACAAACAGCAAAAGACGTTATTGCAAAAGGAAATGCAACAGCAACAGAAATCGCTGATGCAACAAAAGCATTAAATGATGCAATGAACGATTTAACTACTGATAAATCAGAATTACAATCTATAATTGCAACAGTAGAAAGTGCAAACTATCAACAAGAAGATTTTACGCAAGCAAGCTATACAGAATTTAAAACAGCATTAGAAAATGCTAAAAATGTAAATACAAATCAAAATGCAAAACAATCAGAAATCAATAATGCAAAAGAAGCATTAGAAAATGCAACTAATAAATTAGTAAATATTGCAGGATTAAAAGCAATTATCCAAGAAGTAGAAAATGCAGGATATGTTGAAAATGATTATTCAACAGAAAGCTGGGAAGTATATGCCAATGCATTACAAACAGCAAAAGATGTAGTAGCAAAAGCAAATGCAACAACAGTAGAAGTTGAAGAAGCAAAGACAGCATTAGAAGCAGCAAAAGATGGTTTAACAACTAGCAAATCAGGATTAGAACAACTAATTAATACAGTAAAAGCAGAAAACTATAACCAAGCTGATTTTACTGCAAATAGTTACGCTACATTAACAAATGCACTTCAAAATGCAGAAGCAGTAGTTGAAAATGAAGATGCAACACAATCAGAAATAGAAGTAGCAAAAATAGCATTAGAAAATGCAGTTAAAGGATTAGTAAATATCTCAGGATTAAAACAAGCAATCCAAGATGCAGAAAATGCAGGATATGTTGAAAGTGATTATTCACAAGAAAGCTGGGAGGCATATACAAATGCACTTCAAAATGCAGAAGAAATAGTAGCAAAAGCAAATGCAACTACAGAAGAAGTTGAAAATGCAGCTAAGGCATTAGAAGATGCAGTAAAAGGTTTAACAGCTGATAAAACAGAATTAGAAGCAGCAATTGATACAGTAAATAAAGCAGGGTATAAAGCAGAAGATTATACAGCAAACAGCTATGCAGCTTTAACAAATGCACTTCAAAATGCAGAAGCTGTAGTAGCAGATGAAAATGCAAAACAATCAGAAATAGAAGTAGCTAAAGAAGCATTAGAAAATGCAGTAAATGGATTAGTAAACATTTCTGCTTTAAAAGCGAGCGTAAAAACTGTAGAAGATGCAGGATATGTTGAAAGTGATTATTCACAAGAAAGCTGGGAAGTATATGCAAATGCATTACAATTAGCTAAAGAGATAATTGAAAAAGCAGATGCAACAGTAGAAGAAGTAGCAAATGCCAAAACAACTTTAGAAAATGCAGCAAAAGGTCTAACAACTGATAAAACAGAATTAGAAGCAGCAATTGATACAGTAAATAA
>CAPXSA010000024.1 GCA_948735595.1 uncultured Clostridia bacterium
GAAATTCTAAAAAAGAGAATAGAAAAAATATAGGAAAAATATAAAAATTGAAAATTATAAAACAAAAAGAAGAGAAATAAAATTTAAAAAAGTCAGATGTAAAAAATTAATCCAATAAAAAATAAAAAATAAAAAAGATGAAAAGTGAAATTAAAAATAAAAGAAAAAATTTAAAACACAGAAAATGAAATTAAGAATAAAAAAATTGAAAAGCAAAAATGAAAAATAAAGAAATAAAAATTAAAAAGTGAAGAAAGAAATTTGGAAGACAAAAAATATAAAAAAGAAAAATAAAAAATACAGGAATAAAATTTTCTGAAAAGAAAAATTTTTGAAAATAGAAAAATAAAAAAATAAAATTGAATATTCATTTTTGAAATTAAAAAAGGAAATTGAAAAATAGAAAAAGCAAAATATAAAAATAAGAAAAGGAAGAAATGAAAAAGAAAATAGAAATAATAAATTAAGGTAGAAAGAAATTGAGAGTTAAAAACATTTAATGAAAAAGAAAAAACTAACTAAATAAAAAAAGAAAAAATTGACAAGAAATAATTTTAAAAAATGAAATATAGGACAAAAGACAAGATGTAAAAATATGGAAACGAAGTTTGAGGACGAGAAGAAAAAGCGGAATAAAAAATGGTATAAATTCTTGGAATCAAAAGGAGAATTTTAATCAGTAAATAGATCTAACAAGAAATGAAGAAAATATTTACAATTAGACAATGTTAAACAGATAGAAAACTAGCAACTAGAAGATGGGAAGTAAAGAAAATTTGAAATGAAGAAGAGAAAGCAAAAGGAAGGACAGCTAAAATAGTAAGAATATGATATAAAAAAATGGTAATAAAGCCTTGCGGATAAAGGAAAAAATGACAATGATGAAGGGAAGATGAAAAATACTTCGGCAGTATACATAATGACATAAAATTTAAAAGAAATAGTGCTTAAAAAAAGGGGCTAAAAAGAGAGAGATAAAGAGAATGGGACAAGCTAAACAATAAGACAAAGTCACAAACAAAGAAAAAATGGAAGAATATATCTATAAAATTAAAAAACGAATGTTCTAAGAAGTAGTTGACGAAAGAATAAAAATAGGATAAAATAAGACAGAAAAAATAAAGAAAATAAAAGGAGAAAAAAATGAAATTTATACATATAGCAGATACACATTTTGATACTCCATTTACTAATTTAAGTTCCAAAAAAGATTTTGGAAAAATGAGAAGAATGGATCAAAGAGAAATATTCAAAAAAATAATTCAATATATAAAAGAAAATGAAATCGAATATTTATTTATTAGTGGAGATTTTTATGAACATGAATATATCAAAAAAACTACTATTGAATATATTAATCATTTATTTGAAGAAATTCCACAAACTCAAATTTTTATTACACCAGGAAATCATGACCCATATATAAAAAATTCTATGTATTATAATTTTGAGTGGAATGATAATGTAAAAATATTTACTTCCAAAATAGAAAAAGTAACAACACCTGACGTCGATATTTATGGAATGGGATTTGAAGACTTTTATCATTCAGGCATGAATTTAGATAACATTATAATAGAAGATAAGAGTAAAATTAATATTCTAATTACACATGGAAGCTTAAATGCAGCTGAATCTCGGATTACAATATAATCCAATAAATAAAAATAAATTGAAACAACTAGGATTTGACTATGTAGCACTTGGTCATATTCATAAACTAGACTATCAAACTGAAGAAAATCAAAGAATTGTATATCCGGGTTCCACTATTTCTATGGGATTTGATGAGTTAGGAAAGCACGGATTTATTGTAGGAGAACTAACAAAAGAAAAATTAGAAATAGCCTTCATTCCAGTAGATAATAAAGAATTTGTAGAATTAGAAATGGGTGTTACTGGAGTAAATGGTTTAGAAGAACTAATAGAAAGATTAAATGAATTACCATTAGATGAAAACAAATTCTATAAAATTATATTGGTAGGAAAAAGAAAATTTGAAATTGATATTCTAGAATTAATGAAATTTGTTACAAGAGAAAATATTATTAAAATGAAAGATAAAACGCAGCCGGATTATGATGTGGAAAAAATGATAAATGAAACAACATTAAAAGGAATTTTTATCAAACAATTATTAGAGGAAAAGGAAAATTATACAGAAGAAGAAATGAATAAAATATTAGAAATTGGATTATCCATTATGGATAAATAAAAATAATATAAAAAATAAGGAGTCATTTGTGAAAATTGAAAATATAAAAATAAATTCCTATGGAAGTTTAAAAGAAAAAGAAATTAATTTACAAAACAACTTAAATATTATCTATGGAAAAAATGAAAGTGGAAAATCTACTTTATTAAATTATATAAAAAATATTTTTTATGGAATTTCTAAAAATAAAAATGGAAAAGAAATATCAGATTATGAAAAATATAAACCATGGGTTGGAGAAGAATTTTCAGGAAAGATAAAGTATAGATTAGATGATGAGGAAAGTTATGAAATTTATAGGGACTTTACCAAGAAAAATGCCAAGCTATTTAATGAAGATTTGGAGGAGATTTCTAGCCAGTATAAAGTTGACAAAAAGGATGGTAATCAATTCTTCTATGACCAAACAAACGTAGATGAAAAGATGTATCTTTCTACGATTATGACACCACAACAAGAGGTAGTGTTAGATAACTCTGATCAGAATGCATTGGTCCAAAAGATTGCAAACCTTGCGGGAACAGGGGAAGACAATGTGTCATTTCAGAAGGCTATGGACAAGCTAAATAAAAGACTAGTAGAAGAGGTTGGAACTAACCGAACACAGGACAGACCACTTAATTTGATACAGAAACGTATGAAAGAAATAGAGGTTGTCTTAAAGACAGAACTAAACTATGCAGAGAACAAACAGAATTTGATGAGCAATAAGAACGAAATTTTGGATAAATTAGAAGAAGAGCAAAACAGAAATAATGAATTAAAGAAACTAAATATGTTAACACAAAAAAGTCAAGTAGAAGAAGAAAAAGGTGAATTAAAAAAACAATTGCAAAACGAAAAAGAAGAAAAAGTGAAAAAAAATTATCTTAATTTTGGAATTATATTAGTTTTATTAATCATAATAAACATATTAAATTTTCAATTTATAAATAATAAAATAATCAATTACATATTATTGTCACTTATTCCAATTGAATTAATTTTATTTGCAATTAATTATATTAAAAATAAGAAATTAAAAGAGGAATTGCAAAAGCAGAAAAGTGAGGTACAAAAACAAAAAGAAATTTCTGACAAAAATTTAGTGTTAAAAATAGAAGAAATACAAAAACAAATAGAAAATTCAGAACAACAAATGATGAATTATCGTTTACAATTAAATAGTTTAGAATATGAAGACAAAAATATTTCTGAAAAATTAGAAGAAATTGTTTCATTAAAAGAAGAAAATGAAAATTTGAAAGAACAGTTACAAATAATAGAAGAAAAGAATAAATGTATTCAAATGACAAAAGAATTATTAGAAAAAGCATATGAGCAGATGAAAAAAAGTGTTACTCCAAAATTTACACAGAACTTGTCAGAACTCATACAAAAAATAACTGACGGAAAATATCAAAAGGTAAGTATTCATGAAGAAAAAGGACTAATTGTAGAATTAGAAAATGGAGAATATAAATCAGCTAATTTATTAAGTGTAGGAACAATTGATCAGCTATACTTATCACTAAGACTTGCTATGCTTGATGAAATTTCAAAAGAAAAAATGCCAATTATTTTAGATGAAGCATTTGCTTATTTTGATGATGAACGCTTGAAAAATAGTTTATTATTTTTAATGGAACAGGCAAAAGAACATCAAATCATATTATTTACTTGCACAAAAAGAGAAAAGCAAATTTTAGATGAGTTAAATTTAGATTATCACTGGGTTGAAATTTAATAGCAAATGAGGTATAATAAACAAGTCAAAATATTTGACTTGTTTTTATTTAGAAAAAGGAGATTGATATGTTTCAAAAATTAGAAGAAGTAGAAAAGCGTTATGACGAAGTAACCCAAAAGATTAGCGACCCAGAAGTAATTAGTAGGCAAGAAGAATGGAAAGCTTTAATGAAGGAACATGCAGAAATAGAACCAGTTGTATTAAAATATAGAGAATATAAAAAAGCAAATCAAGCCATAGAAGATGCAAAAGCAATGTTAAATGATCCAGAAATGAAGGAATTAGCAGAGTTAGACTTAGAAGAGAACAAAGCAAAATTACCAAAATTAGAAGAAGAAATTAAAATTCTATTGATTCCAAAAGATCCAAATGATGATAAAAACGTTATTTGTGAAATTCGCGGAGGGGCTGGAGGAGAAGAAGCAGCCCTATTTGCAGGAACTCTATTTAGAATGTACTCTATGTATGCAGAAAAGAAACATTGGAAATTAGAAGTATTAAATGAAAATGAGACTGGACTTGGTGGATACAAAGAAATTTCTTTTATGATTACGGGAAAAGGAGCATATAGTAGATTAAAATTTGAAAGTGGTGTTCACCGTGTACAAAGAGTACCAGATACAGAAGCTAGTGGAAGAATTCATACTTCAACTGCAACAGTAGTTGTTTTACCAGAAGTAGAAGATGTAGAAATTGAAATCAACCCGGCAGATATTAAGATGGAAGTATTTAGGGCATCAGGTGCAGGAGGACAACATATTAATAAAACTTCATCAGCGGTACGTCTAATTCACATTCCAACAGGAATGGTAGCAGAATGTCAAACAGAAAGGTCACAATTCCAAAATAGAGATTATGCTATGAGAATGTTACGTTCCAGATTATATGATCAAGAAAAAGAAAAACAAGATACTGAGGTAGCGAATGCAAGAAAAAGCCAAGTAGGAAGCGGAGATAGAAGTGAAAAGATTAGAACATATAACTATCCACAAGGTCGTATCACAGACCACAGAATTGGTTTATCGATTTACCAAATGGAGAACTTCTTAAACGGTGATATAGATGAAATGGTAGATAGCTTAATTACAGCAGATACAGCGGAAAAACTAAAAGGAAATGAAGAAGAATAAAATAGGAAAAAGATTTTACGAAAAAAAGTAAAATCTTTTTTTGGTAGTATAAAAAAGGAAAGTTCTGTAACAAATGAAAAAGTAGTTCGTCATATTAGTAGAGGAGGTAAAAAGTTATGCAGGATATGGAGCAAGTATATAAACAATATTTTGAAACAGTGAATAAATATTTATTCTGTTTAACTCATGATAGTAATATCTCTGAAGAACTTACCCAAGAAACATTCTATAAAGCTATCAAAAAAATTGATACTTATAAAGGAGACTGCAAAATATCAGTATGGTTGTGTCAAATAGGGAAAAACTTATGGTATGACTATTGTAGAAAAAATAGGAAAGTAGTAAATGAAGACGAAATACCAGAAATGCTATCCATAGATACAACAGAAGAACAAGTAGTTGCAAGAGAAGAAAAAATTTTATTATACCAAAAAATGCAAAAATTAGATAAGGAGACTAGAGAAGTAATCTATTTACGCATTACGGGAGAATTGAGTTTTAAAGAGATAGCTACTATTTTAAACAAAACGGAAAATTGGGCTAGAGTAACATTTTATCGAGGAAAAAATAAATTGAAGGAGAGTGGTTTATAATGAATGATAAGAAAGAATGTAAAATTGTTCAAGATTTATTACCAAATTATATGGAGAACTTAACTAGTATTCAAACAAATGAGTATATTAAAGAACATATAGCAAGTTGTGAAGAATGTAAAAGGACGTTAGAAAATATGCAGAAAGAAATAACAACAGATGCTAAAGGGAAGAATAAAAAAGAAGTAAAGTATATGAAAAAGTATAGAAATAGAATGAGAATTTTAAGTTTTATCTTATTAGCCATTTTTCTAGTGTTCTTAGGAACAACAACAAGAAAAGCTATTATTTTGGCAGATTTAGCACAAAAAGCAGAGGAGACAGTCAAAAATACAAACTATCACATGACAGCTTATGGCTACGATAAAGGAGAGGCATATAAAAGTGAAGAATTTGTGCTAAATGATAAAATGAAATTAAGATACACAACATATACAGAACGAGGAACATATATAGCACAAACTTTTGTATACAAAACAGAACAAGGAGAGACAAAAGAGAATTTATATATAGACCAACAAGGAAAAAAGATTGCAATATTGGACAGAGTAGTAGATACCGAGAATACAATGTTAGGAAGGGATAAGCAGCCATTGCGCACAGAAAATATTATTCATTTGTTACTCAATGCAGTCATAACTTCTGTTCAGTCAAGGTCATTAAATGGGGAAGACTGTTATTTAATCAACAATTTCAAAGGTCTTCATATTGGATGTTATAAAGAAGGAGTGTATATCAATAAGAAAAATGGGCTAGTTATAGGTAGTACAGAATATGAAGTGGACTATGGAGATGGTATCAAAAGAAAGGCAATAGGTCAGGAATTGGAATATGAATTTGGAACCGTTACAGAAGAAGATTTTATAGAGCCAGATGTTAATGAATATAAGATTCAAAAATAACAAAAAATGAATAAGAAAGCATCCGATTAAATAAAATAGAAGAAAGCCATTCTATTTTAGAAAGGGAGTTTTCATTTTGAGTGAAATTATAAAAACAACGTTAATTGGATTATTCTTTGGCACCTTTGGAACAACCATAGGTGGAATTATAGGGATAAAATTCAAAAATACTTCTAATAAATTTTTAAGTTTTATTTTAGCCTTTGCATCTGGGCTTATGATAGCTATAGTCTGCTTTGATTTATTACCAGAAGCCTTTAGTTTAACAAATTTGCCAACTGCTTTTTTAGGAATTGTACTAGGAATTATTTTAATGATTTTCTGCGATATGGTAGTAGACAAGAAATTTAGTAATCATACTAGATTTAGGGGGAATAAAAACACTTTGCTAAAAACAGGAATTATTGTTAGTATTGGTTTAGCACTTCACAATTTTCCAGAGGGTTTAGCAATTGGTTCTGGATTTGGAGCCTCATTAAAACTAGGACTATCACTAGCAATTGCTATTTGTCTACATGATATTCCAGAGGGAATATCAATGGCAGTTCCTATGAAGAATGGAGGAATGGAAACTAGTAAAGTAATCTTTTATGTTGTATTGTCAGGAATTACAACAGGAATTGGAGCCTTCTTTGGAGCACTTATTGGAGGAATTTCACAAACTATCATTGCTATGTGCTTGGCCTTTGCAGGTGGTGCCATGATTTATATTGTTTCAGGAGAGTTAATTCCAGAAGCAAATAACTTATATCATGGAAGAATGACTGCAATAGGAAATATGTTAGGATTATTAATTGGAATTTTTGCCATGTCGATATAAAAACAAAATTTTGCAAATGCACTTGAATTTTTATGAACTGTATAGTAAAATGAGACCAACCGGACGCTATATGAAAAGCTAGCTTCTTCTTAAGAGCGGAAAGGGGATCTACAAATTGACCTCAAATGATGTAATTCTTCGATTAGTTGAAATGTTATTAGCTGAAAAAGATAAAAATGCAAATCAACAAAAGCAAGAAGAATAATCAAACAAAGACTAATTGTAGGCATACATAAAAGTCGGCAGAGTAGTAGTTATGAACTATTCTGTTTTTGAGTACAAAAAAAGTAGATGTAGTTATGAATACATCTACGTCTATATGTTTGACCGCAAATAATATATCAAACACATTTATATGATAGTTAAATAATAACACAATATTTTAAAATTGTCAACAAAAACATGTGTTCTAAACTATTGACTTATTATTGGCATTTCATATATAATAATAATAAACTGCGGTAAGAACTTCTTACCGCAGTGTGCTGAGATTAAGCGGGCGTGGAACAGGCGACTTCCATGATGACCCGCCGGACCTTGTCGACATCTTCCTCAGAAAGTTCTCTGAGGTTCGCAGAGAAGGTCTCAACGCCGGTACTGGAAGTAATTTTAATGTCCGCAGTGTAAGTGTTATCCATGTTATACATCCTTTCTCAGCAAGGGCATAATAGCCCAAATTCTACAACGGCGGAATTGCCATCTATCAATAGTATAACATAATTAACATAAAATAGCAAATTCTTAGAGAAATAGCAAAAATTGAAAATAATAAAAGAAAGAGGAAAACAAATGCAAGATTTAATCGAAGGTCTAAACGACAAACAAAAAGAAGCAGTACTAGCAACAGAAGGGCCATGCTTAGTAATAGCGGGAGCGGGAAGCGGAAAAACAAAAGTATTAACACATAAAATAGCATACTTGCTATCAGAAAAAAACGTAAAACCATATAATATTTTAGCCATTACTTTCACCAACAAAGCAGCTAGCGAAATGAAACAAAGGGTAGAAGGAATTGTAGGAGATGTAGCACAAGAAATGTGGATGGGAACTTTCCATTCTATTTGTGTACGCATTTTAAGAAGATTCATTGATAGAATAGGATTTGATACTTCCTTCTTAATCTTTGATACTTCAGACCAAAGAACAGTAGTAAAAGAATGTCTAAAGACTTTAAAAATAGATGACAAAATGTTTACGGATAGAAGTGTTCTAGCCGAAATTAGCAATGCAAAGAATGAAATGTTAACACCAAAAGCATATCAAACGAAATATGCAGGCGATTTTCGTAAGGAAAAAATAGGACAAGTTTATGAGTTATACCAAAAAAGGTTAAAAGAAAACAATGCCATTGACTTTGATGACATTATTAATGACACCATTGAAATACTATCGAGTAATCCAGATGTATTACAATATTATACAGAAAAGTTCCATTATGTATTAGTAGATGAGTATCAAGATACGAATAAGGCACAATTTACGTTAGTTACCATTTTAGCTTCACGCTATGGAAATATTACAGTTGTAGGGGATAATGATCAAGGAATTTATAGTTTTAGACGGAGCGGATATCAGTAACATTTTAAACTTTGAAAAAGACTTTCCGGGAACTAAGATTATCAAACTAGAGCAAAACTATCGTTGCACGGGGAATATTCTAAAAGCGGCCAATGCAGTTATCAAACATAATGAAAATAAATATGAAAAGAAACTATGGACAGAAAATGAAGAAGGAAGTATTCCTGCATTATATCAAGCAGAAGATGAATATGATGAAGCAACCTATATTGTACAGCAGATTCAGCATTTAAAAACAGAAGAATATCTAAAACCAAAAGATTTCGTCGTACTTTATCGTATGAATGCACAATCAAGAGCAGTGGAAGACATTTTAAGAAGGGAAGATATCCCATATAAAGTAGTAGGTGGCGTAAAATTCTATGAAAGAAAAGAGATTAAAGATGCCATTGCCTACTTAAGACTCATTCATAACCCATCAGATAATATATCACTCAAAAGAATTATCAATGAACCAAAAAGAGGAATTGGAAAAACTAGTTTAGATAATGTACAACAAATCGCAGACCAGACAGGAAGTTCTATGTATGAAATTATCAAACACGCAGAAGAACATGGGCTAAACAGAATCAAAGCAAATGCAGACAGTTTTATCCAAGTAATAGAAGAATTAAGAGTGAAAAGACAAGAACTTAGTATATCAGAATTATTAAAAGAAACGTTAAATAAAACAGGTTATACAAAAGCATTAGAAACAGAAAATACAGTAGAAGCAGAAAGTAGAATTCAGAACTTAGAGGAATTTTTAACAGTAGCTATTGAATTTGAAGAGGAATCAGCAGATAATAGTTTAGCAGAATTCTTAGAAAGTATTACTTTATCGAGTGATGTAGACAACTTAGAAGATGCAGATAATAGTGTTACACTAATGACATTACATAGTGCAAAAGGACTAGAATTTCCAGTAGTATTCCTAATTGGAATGGAAGAAGGAATTTTCCCGGGGTATAAGTCAATAGGAGAACCAAAAGAGTTAGAAGAAGAAAGAAGGCTATTTTATGTAGGAATTACGAGAGCAAAACAATTCTTACACTTAACTTGTGCAAAACACAGAACCATCTTCGGTTCTACCAGTTATAATGCGATTTCTAGATTTATTAAAGAAATTCCAGATGAATTATTAGATGGAAATATTGAGACAGTAGAAGAGAAGTTTGAAGATTCGGGTTACCAGTGGGAATATGGCAGAACTGCAGTGGGAAGAAATAGTAACTATACCAATGGTGGAAAAGTAACTACTTATAAATTAGACACAGACGAAACGCCAAAAGTAGCAGCTGCTTCTTACAGTTATAATAGAACAGCTGAAAGTTTCTTAGCTTCTTTAAAACAAAAACAAACAAGTAATGGAGTAGATATTTCACAATATAGGGAAGGACAAAAAATTTACCATAAGAAATTTGGAGAGGGAATTATTCAAAAAATGGAAGAAGAAGGAGACGATTACAAGCTAGATATTGAGTTTGATAAATCAGGACATAAACGATTAATGGCAAAATTTGCAGGACTACAAATTATTGAATAAAGTGTTAGTTAGGGGACGTATGTTTTTCCTGACGAAAGCAAAGCTTTTGTTAGGAAAAATGTACGTCCCTTTTCTGACGCTTGTAACAATTTATTGTATAAAATAAATAAAATTGACCATAATAACACTAAATATTTTAAAGAAAGGAAGTAAAAAACTTATGCCAGATTTAAATCAAGTAGAACTACAAAACTTAAGACATTTAATAGGAGCACATGAGACTGCCTACCAAAAATTGAACACTTTCTCATCACAAGCTGTAGACCCACAAATTAAGCAGATGTTTGCGAAATCCGCACAAGATGCACTTAACACAAAACAAAAACTATTATCATTTTTAAATAACTAAAATTAAGGAGGAGATTTTATGGATGAAAAAACCATGGTTAATGACATTTTAGGCAGTGTAAAAGCTGATTTAACAGCTTATCAAACTGCTATATCAGAAGCAGAAAATATGCAATTAAGACAAACTTTACAACAAATTAGAAATGGAGATGAAAGTTTCCAATATGAGTTATTTAAGGTTGCACAAACAAAAGGATATTATCAACCAGCACAAAAGGCAACCATTACGGAAATACAAACTGTAAAGACAGAATTAGAGCAATAAATTTTTGATAAGCACTTGCCAAATTTTTAAATTTGCGATAGAATAAGAACGTAAATTTAAAAAGTGAGGAGTTGTTTATCATTAACGCTTTCAAAAAGTGCTTAACGTACTTTAGAACCACAATTAAATATACGTTTCTAGTTATCATTTCTATATTTCTTATTATTACGGCAGTAGCAGTATTCTATAAGCCTACTTATGCAGTTTCCGTAAATGGAGAAGTAGTAGGATATACAGAAAACAAAAGCCAGTTACAAGCAAGAATTAATGATTATATGGAAGGAAATGCAGAAGAAGATGTTGCATTTGCGCAAATTGATTCTGTTCCAGAATATACACTTTGCTTGTTAAAAAAAGATATTACCGCCAATGATGATGAAATATATGATAAGGTAACAGAAACTGGAACAAAATATTATAAATACTATGCTATAACAGATGATAAAAAAGAAAAGGTTTATGTAGAAACTTTTGAGGAAGCTGAAAAAGTTATAGCAGAACTAAAAAAGAAGAAAAGTAAAAATCAAAAAGATGTAGGAATTGTAGAAAAATATGATACTGAGTTAAAGAAGTTCACTTCAGTAGAAAAATGTGTATCAAAATTATATGAGGCTCCACCAAAAACTACTACCACTTATGTTGCCTCTAATACAAGCTATACACAATCAGTTAATTCAGGCAATGTAACAGGCTCTTCTAGTAGAAAAGTAAATTTAGGAGTAGCTTTAATTAGACCAATATCAGGAATTATTACAACTCGTTTTGGTAGTAGAGGGTATGGACATAGAGGACTAGATGTTGCAGCACCTTCAGGAACACCAATCAAAGCGGCAGCAGCCGGAACAATTACAACTGCAGGTTGGAACAATTCTTATGGATATATGTTAATTGTATCACATGGTAATGGAGTACAAACGGTATATGCACATTGCAGTCAATTAATAGCAACAAATGGACAGTCAGTAGCACAAGGTCAAGTAATTGGAAAAGTAGGTTCAACAGGAAATTCAACAGGACCGCACTTGCACTTTGAAATAAGAGTAAATGGAGTTCTACAAGACCCACAAAATTATATATACTAAAAAATAAAATGTCAGTTTAGGAATATAACCTTAAACTGACATCTTTCAATAAAAATCAATTCTACATCACAAATAACAAAAGTAAAAGTGATGTAGTTTTTATTATAAATGTAAAGTGTTTAAATCTAAATTTAGAATATCTTTTATAGCAATGAGTTCGTAATCACGAATAAGTCTATTTCCAGCTTCTATTTTAGAAATATCATTCTTTCCAATATTAACTCCCAATATTTGCATTTTCAATGCCAATTTATTCTGAGACATCTTTTTAGATTTCCTATTTTGGGCAATTAAATTTCCCAAGAGATTAGATTTTTCTTTATACTTATTAGACTTCATCTATAATACCACCTTTTTATTGACATCTCATTAGAATTAATCATAATACTTTTATGAATTATATTGACACTTCATTAGAAGAATGCTATTATTATATTTAACAAAATGACATTTCATTAATGTCATAATGAAAATAGAAAGAAGGGAATACAGATGAAAAAGACAAGAGGCATTACGCTTGTTGCTCTAGTAGTAACAATAGTTGTATTACTTATTCTAGTAGGAATTACTATTAATTATACCCTAGGAGATAATGGTATATTCAAACAAGCGACAAATGCAAAAGAACAAACAGAAATAGCAGTAGCAAGAGAAAAACTAGAAATGGTGTTGAATACAAATGCTGCAATACAAAAGCATACCAATCCAATATACAACCAAGACGAGTTTTTGGATAGTTTCATTTTAGAAAAGATAAAAGGCTCCGAAATGATAGGGGATATTGCAATTGTGGATGGTTATGCATTTGGCATAGATAGAAGTGTGCCAAAAATAGGAGAATATTTAGGAAAAAGAGAAGAATTAATATTTCCGACAGTAGAAGCTACAATGCAATTAGTGGAAGATAACAAAAGAGCAACCATTACCATAACAGCATTAGAAGAAAAGAATGGAATTCATAAAATAGAGATATGGCAAAAGGGAGAAAGATTAGATGAATTTCCATATGAAAATATAAAGACAATAATAACAAAAGAATATACCGTGAATCAAAATGGAACCTATGTGATAAAGGCGTATGGAAAATTATCAGTAAGTAAAATAGTAGAAGTTAAAGACATATTACCATCAGTAGCATTTGAGCCAAACGGAAGTACAGAATGGAAAAAAAGCCATTCGACCGTGGTAAAAATAGAAGAAACAGAAGATAAAATAGTAAAAGCAAAATATCAATGGACAAATAGTGTAGCAATACCAGAAGATAATGAGTTCCCAGATAATCAAACATTTCAAAGTAGTGATAAAATAATGAAAACAGGAGTAACAGGAACATACTATTTATGGATAATGCTAGAAGCAGAAACAGGCAAAAAGGTAAAATGGAGAAGTGAGGAATTTTATTTTGATAATGAAGAACCAAGTATAACAGTATTTACGGCAACAAAATATTCAGAAATAGGAATTACGCTAAGTGCAACAGCGCAAGATAATAAATCAGGGATAGTTAAATTTGAGTTTTATATAGATGGAGAGGCAAAAAATGATTATACACAAATAGTAACAGCAACGACTGGAAGTGTAACCAAAACTGTAACCATAACAGGACTAACTACAGGAAACCACAATTGCGAAGTCAGAGTTTATGATGCGGAAAATACAAGCAATACAAAAAGTGTGTTGGGAACTACGAAATTGTATACATGGAATAAATATAATACAATTGCTACTCAACATTATGGACTAAAATTGACTGGAACTGAAACTTTAGAATTTGGTTGGTATGCTGATACTAAGACGAGTTTTTCACAATACAAAACTTGCAGTGCTCAGAATAATACTGGAAAATTATGCTTAATTAATCAAATTTCAAGTTATTTACCACAAATTGGTGCGTGGCGTAGTCATCCATCTCGAACTGATTGTACTGTGAAGTTAATGGAGGAAGTTTCGCGTAAGGATCACCCAAATGGGGCTGCGAATCATATGTTATCAAAATACTTGTGTGAAGTATATATGTCAGAAAAAACAACGAAATCATTCAAGAAAGGTTCAACGTTCCTCGGGACTATTACTAGTACAAGTAATAATAGCTTTCCAAATGGACGGAGAGAAAGATGAATATTGGTATGTATACAAAGGAATAGAATAGATATAAAATATATGCAAAGACAAGCTTTAATACACACAATGAAGATGAAATTCAATAAAAAACTCTAATTCTCAAAAAGTTGAAAATTAGAGTTTTTACTGTATATACCTAAAATTATAATAATCGTCAAAAAAATTTTTATCTCACAAAATGTTTTAGCCCAATCTCCAAAGCATTATGCCTCATAATCAAATTTCCGCACTCTAAAAGCTTGCTAGCATATACTTTCGAGTTTGTCACATACTTTGCAAACTCTGTAATTGCTGTGTAAAATCTTAGTTTATTTACTACCTCGCTATGTATACTATTCATCAATAAATAATATTTCTCTTTATATTCATATAACACAATGGCATCTGCTATATGTGCAATGTCTTCTAATAAATTAGTTTCCTGCAAAAATTGAAGAAAAGAGCAATAATCATCAAAGGAAGAAAAAGCATAAACAGCTTGTGCAGAAGAAGGATTTAAACTCTTTCTCTTAATCGTAAACTTCTTTTTAGGAAGTTTTGTTTTTTCTTCAGGAACCTCTTTGGTAATAGTAAAGATAAAACTAGTATCAGCCATTGCTAAAGCTTCTATCTTTAAATTATAGTTTTCTGGGTCAAAGCCCGTTTCTTTTTTAGCTTCCTCTAGCATATCTAGTAAAATATCCTGTGATTCAATGGAATTAGACATAAATACATGAAAATCAATTTCCTTCTCAGCCAAATCCTGAATACTTAAAGTAATGCGTATTTTATTTTCACTTAGTTTTTCAAACTTCATTAGGTCGCCTCCAAATATATTTAATATTATATATATTATACTATGTTTCTTTCCAAAATGAAACCAACAATTTATGGAAAAACTCTTTATTTTAGTAATCATAACATAGTCAAAATAAAAAGAAAATAGTTTTTTACAAAAATATCATAAAATAATGGACGAATATCTTGAAAAAAAAGCTATTTGCGTATATAATACACTTGCAAAAGAAAACAAGAAGAGGGAACACTAAGGAGGAAAAATATGGCAATGAGAGAAAAAAATATATGGATTTTAATATTATTTCTATTATGTGGAATAGTAGTAGGAGGATTATTAGGGGAATTGGCTTCTAGGGTTCCTTACTTATCTTGGTTAGCTTATGGAGAAGAATTTGGCTTATCCACACCAGTAGAATTAAACTTAAATGTCATTAAATTAACATTTGGTTTAATATTTAAAATCAATATAGCAAGCATTATAGGAATTGTATTAGCAATTTTTATTTATAAAAAAGTGTAATAACAAAATCTAAAAGTTTTATTTCAAAAAAGATTAATAGGGGGCAACTAAATTAAGAAAGGAAGGATGAAATATGCCTGTTAAAATGAAGGAACTCCCTATTTCAGAAAGACCTTATGAAAAATTAGAAATGTATGGAGCACATACATTATCCAATGCAGAGTTACTAGCGATTATAATAAAGAATGGAACAAAGGAAGAAAGCTCAGTTACCCTAGCACAAAAAATACTTTCACTAGGAAAGTGCAAGAATTGTACACAAGACAATTTAACATTTTTACAAGAATTATCCATAGAAGAATTTATGAAAATAAAAGGAATTGGCAAAGTAAAGGCAATTCAACTAAAAGCTACCTGTGAGTTTGCCAAACGCATTGCGAAACCAATAGAAAATATCAGGATCAAGATAAAAACACCACAAGATATTGTAAATTTACTCATGGATGAATTGAAAAATGAAAAAAGAGAGATAGTGAAAGTCATTATTCTAAATTCTAAAAATAGTATCCTAAAAATACAAACGATTTCACAAGGCGGGACTAACTTCGTACAAGTAGATACCAAAGATATATTAATGGAGGCAGTAAAGATAGGCGCTCCTAAAATTATTATGGTTCATAATCACCCTAGTGGAGAAACAAATCCGAGTAAGGCTGATATAGAATTTACGCAAAGACTAGAAAAAGCAACTGAGGTATTTGGAATAGAGTTGTTAGACCACATTATAATTGGGTATAATCAATATACTAGTATAAAATCTTATTTATTAAAAGAATTGAAAGGAAGAAAATTATGAAATTGGCAGGTTTTGGTTCAAAAGATATTGGAGTAGATTTGGGAACAGCCAATATTATTATTACTATAAAAGGAAAAGGGATTGTTTTAAATGAGCCTTCGGTTGTTGCAATTGAAAAAGGGAGTAATACTATTTTAGCAACAGGAGCAGAAGCAAAAGAAATGGTAGGAAGAACACCCAAAGAGATTGATGCCATAAGGCCATTACAAGATGGCGTTATTGCAGACTTTACAGCAACTGGGTTAATGATGAAAAGTATGCTACAAAAGGTATGCCAAAGATATAATGTCCATAAACCAAGAGTAGTAGTAGGAGTTCCTTCAGGAATTACAGAAGTAGAAGAAAGAGCCGTCGAAGAATCTGTTATACAAGCAGGAGCAAAAGAGGTGTATTTAATTGAAGAGCCAATGGCAGCAGCAATTGGAGCCAATTTAGAAGTATCAGAACCAAACGGAAACATTATCGTAGACATTGGTGGTGGCACAACAGAAGTTGCAGTGATATCTTTAGGAGGCATTGTAGTAAGTAATTCTTTAAGAGTAGCAGGAGATGAATTAGACGAAGATATTATTAATTACGCAAAACATAGACTAAATTTAGCTATTGGAACAACGACTGCAGAAGAAATGAAAAAGCAAATAGGATGTGCTATGCCATTGATGACAGAAGAAACCATGCAAGTAAGAGGAAGAGACCTAATTACAGGTTTGCCTCAAACACTAACTGTTACTTCAAGCCAAATTTATGAAGCAATGCATGACTCCATCCAAAAAATTGTAGATGTAGTTAAACAAACTTTAGAGAGAACACCACCAGAACTTGCTTCTGACATTATGGAAAGAGGAATTATTATAGCAGGAGGAGGATCACTTATCAAAGGCCTTGACACTCTACTTGGCAAAGAAACTGATATGCCGGTATATGTGGCAGAAAATCCACTAGAATGTGTAGCAAGAGGCGCTGAAAAGACTCTAGAGGACTTAGAGAAGTTAAGAGATGTTTTAATGAACTCCAAGAGAAAAAGATAATACAAAAGGAGTGTATCCATGTATCGAAATAAGAAAACAGGGGTAATAGGAATTATTATCACAATTATCATTCTCATTTTAACTGTTATTTTATCCAATATCGATGTAGAAAAAATGTCTTATTTAGAAAACGCATTAAATAGCTTTGTTATGCCAATACAAAATGGGCTCACTTATTTAAAAAATAAAATGGAAGGCAATGATAGCTTTTTCACAGACATTAGCAAGTTGCAAGAAGAAAATGAAGAATTAAAGAAAAAGAATAGTGAATTAGAGCAGTCTTTACGAGAGTTTGAAATAGTTAAAGCAGAAAATGAGACCTTAAAAGAATATGTAGGATTAAAAGACAAATACCAAAACTATCAAACTGTGCCAGCATATATTATTAATAAAGATATTACTAATTATAATCAAATGATTGTCATTAATGTAGGAGAAAAAGATGGAATAAAACCAAATATGACAGTTATTGCAGATCAAGGTTTAGTGGGGCATGTTATTTCAACAACGCAAACCACAGCAAAAGTACAAACCATCATTGACACTGCAAGTTCGGTTAGCTGTAATATTAGTACCTCTAGAGAACCCATTATTGTAACAGGAACTTTAGAAAAAGCATCCACACTAAAAGCTAGCTATATTCCAACGGATGCAGTGATATTAGAAAATGACAAAGTAGAAACTTCAGGAATAGGCGGAATTTATCCAAAAGGGGTTTCTATTGGAACCATTAAAGAAATCGTTAGTACCAAAAATATTACAGACCGTTATGCTTATGTAGAAACGGCAGTAGACTTTAAAAAATTAGAAACAGTTTTAGTTATTACTAACAATAAAGTAAAATAGAAGAAAGAAGGAGTAAGACTTGAAAAAATTTCTTTCCATTTTAGGATTAATTTTAACATTTTTAATGATTTACTTTTTACAAGCCAACTTCTTTATGTGGTTTAACATAGCAGGCGTAAAACCAAATCTATTTATTGTATTTATTTTGTTTATAGGGTTATTTATAGGGAACAAACTAGGTTTTGCCTTTGGACTTATTTTAGGAATTTTACTAGATTTATTTATTGGTAAAAGCATAGGAATATCTGGAATGATGCTAGGAATTGTAGGCTTAATAGGAGAATATCTAGATAATAACTTTTCTAAAGATAGTAGAGTAACGCTCATTTTAATGGTAATGGGAAGTACAGCAGTTTATGAATTAGGAACATATCTCTTCCAAATTTTGAGATGGAATACTGCAATAGAAATATTACCATTTGTTAGAACAGTATGCATAGAAGTTATTTTTAACGTGGTATTAGTGATTATTCTATATCCACTCATGCAAAAAGCGGGAAACGCTTTAGAAAGATTATTTAAAAATAAGTCAGTAATGACAAGATACTTTTAATTAATTTAGTTTCAATATAATGATAACATCGTTTGAACTTGTTGGTTGCTACGCGTTCTACACTTGTTATCATTATACTAAAAATTAAAAAGTTAAAAATCAAAATTAAAAGGTGGGTGATAATTTGAAGCCAAGAGAAAATAGAAATGAAAGAATTCGATACAATGTACTAACCATTTTCATTTTGTTAATAGGAATCATACTACTTGCTCAACTATTTAACCTTCAAATTATTCATGGAAAAGAATATAGAGAAACTTCTAACACAAGACTAACAAGGGAATCCACAGTAAAAGCAGCAAGAGGAAATATTACAGACTGTACAGGAAATAAACTAGTTACTACCCAAATGGGGTTTAGTTTAGAATTATACAAAACTAAAATAGACACTCAAATATTAAATAAAACCATTTTAAGTTTGATAAAATTACTGGAAAAAAACAAGGACACTTACATTGATAATTTGCCAATTACTATAAAACCATATAAGTTTAAGCAAAAAACGCAAGAAGAACAAAAAAAGTGGAAAAAAGAAATGGCAATAGACGAAAATGCTACCGCAGAAGAAGCCTTTCAAAAGTTAAAAGAAAAATATGATATTCAAGAAGAAAATGTAGAGAATGCACGTAAGATTATGGCGGTGCGCTATGAAGCAACAATAGAAGGTTTTAGTAATATCAAGCCAATTACAATATCTAGAGATATTAGTAGAAAAAGTGCAAATCAAGTAAGAGAACAAAGCGATAAATTTCCGGGAACGTCTTTAGTAACTGAACCAGTGATAGAATATCCTTATAAAAGCTTAGCATCACACCTTTTAGGCTATGTAGGAAAGATTAATCAAGAAGAATATCAAGCCAAAAAAGACACATATAAAATGAATGACCTAATTGGTAGGGAAGGAATTCAATATACTTTAGAAGAATACTTAAAGGGAAAAGATGGTATTAGGCAAATTGATATGGCAGTAGACGGAACAATTACAGAAGAATATATTTCCAAAGAAGCAACAGCGGGAAACAATGTAACACTAACCATTGATGCTAATTTGCAAAAAAAAGTAGAAGAAGCCTTAGAAAAGAATATCAAAAAAATTGCTAGTGGAGAGACAGATGGTAAAAAGCATAATACTAAAGAAGGCGCAGCAATTGTGATGAACGTAAAAACCGGAGATGTTTTAGCAATGGCAAGTTATCCAAGCTATGAACCAGAGTTATTTGCAAAAGGAATTAGCAGTAGTAAATTAAAAGAATATGAAAAAGACAGTAATACCTATAACAGAGCGATTTCAAGTGCTTATGCACCAGGATCTACTTTTAAAATGGCAGTTGCTACAGCAGCATTAGAAACAGGAACATTTACTACTAGTACGTTAGTGACAGACAATGGACCATATCCAAGAGGGCATCACCCAGTATGTTGGATTTATACAGACCACCATTATGGACATGGGGCATTAAATATTAGTAATGCTATTAAACACTCTTGCAATATTTTCTTCTATGAAATAGGTTACAAAATAGGAATAGATAAAATAGCAGAATATGCCTATCAATATGGCCTAGGCAAAAAAACGGGAATAGAACTTGCAGGAGAGTCAGTAGGAATAGTAGCTTCTACAAAATATAAACAAGAGACTTATCATGAAGAATGGCAGCTAGGAGAAACCTTGTCAGCTGCGATTGGACAAAGCTATAATAGTTTTACACCAATTCAAATGGCAAGATATATTTGTATGATAGCAAATGGTGGAAAAGCAGTTGATGTATCTGTTATTAAAGCCATTACAGACTCAGATGGAAATGCAATATCCAAAGAAGAAATTAATAAAAAAGTAAACGAAAAATTAGGAATGAAAGAAGAAGACTCAAAAGTAGAAAATCTAAAACTAAAATCAGAAACACTAGAAGCTATCAAAAAAGGAATGAAAGGTGTTACTAGTGAAGCGGGTGGAACAGCCTATTATGTGTTTTCAGATTTAGATATGGTAATAGCAGGTAAAACAGGGTCAGCAGAAACAGGAGAAAAAGATAAAGTAAATGGTTGGTATACAGGATTTGCACCATATAACAATCCAGAAATAGCAGTAGTGGTATTCATTGAAAATGCTGGCTCAGGAGGAAATGTAGCGGGGGCGGCAAAAGAAATTATGCAAGAATATTTTGGAATGAATGCCAAAAAAGTAAACGAGGATGTGACAGCTATTCCTAGTGTACAAGTTAATAATTAGAAGGAGAAATGAAATGAGTAATGTAATTAGTATTCAAACAAAAAGAGGAAAAGTAATTTTAAAGATAGAAGAAGCAAACCAAGCAGAGATTATATCAGAATTAAAAATGAAAATGCCAGAGTTAAAGAGTTTATATCAAGAAGATTCTACCCCCATTTTAGTAACAGGAAGAGTGTTCAAAAATAGAGAAATGGAAGAAATAAAAAGTGTTATTCAAGAGGTACTAGAAGTAGATGTACAATTTGATATTCCAAAACTAGGATTACATGGAATTAAGAAATCATTCAGTAGAGATATTGCAACATCAGAAACTAGGTTTCATAGAGGCTCTTTACGTTCAGGTCAAAAGATAGAATTTGAGGGAAGTTTAGTGATTTTAGGAGATGTTAATGCAGGGGCAGAAGTACTTGCAGGAGAAAATATTGTAGTACTTGGTATTTTAAGAGGTATGGCTCATGCAGGAGCACAAGGAAATAAAGAAGCCATTATTGCGGCAGCTTCTATTGAATCTCCTCAAATTCGTATAGCTAATATTGTAAAGGAAATTGAAAGAAGTGAATTTGAAGAGCAAATTAAAATTTGTGCTTATGTAGATGAGAGTGGAGAAGTTGTACTAGAATAAAAATATGGAACAAAGAACTACTATTAACGAAAAGGTTGATAGTAGTTTTTTAAGGTTCTATAATTTAAGAAATTTAGGAAATATATTGACATTTTATAATTGAAATTGATAAGATATGCATAAACGAGCTACACGAGAAGCTATTAAGTATTAATAGTGTATAAAAATAAGGAAATAAGAAACACTAAAGAAAAGGGAGGAAATAGAAAATGAAGAAACAATCAGGTATCACATTAGTTGCACTTGTTGTGACTATAGTAGTCTTATTGATATTAGCAGGAATAACTATTATATATGTTTTTGGCGAAAATGGAATATTTAAATTAGCCCAAGATGCTAAAGACCAAACAGAACAAGCAAAAAAGGATGAGCAAGAATACTTCAATAATGTGAATGATACAATTAACAAATATCTAGACGGAAATGGTGGAGGAAGTAATCCAACAGATAAAGTAGATGTATCCACTATCACGGATATAACAACAAAAAATACTTCTGCTGAAGATAGTTTGGGAAATCCAATTACTATTCCAGAAGGTTTCAAGGTTGTGCCTGATGGACAAGATGGAGTAGAATATACTTATATAGGAGATAAAAAGCCAACTGTACAAGATGGAATTGTTATTGAAGATAATGAAGGAAATCAGTTTGTATGGATACCAGTAGGAAATATAAAAAATAAAGATAATACAACTACAAATATTCAACTTGCAAGATATACATTTGATATTACCATAAATTCGGATACTCATGAAATTTCAGGAGGAACAGGAGCCATTAAGCAAACTATTATAGATGGAAGCAGTTTAACAGATGTATGGGTAGAATTAAATGGTGGTGGATATGAATATTTAGAAGAAACTTCTAATTCTACTACTTATGAAAATGCGAAAGCAAAGAATATTGAGGGTTTTAAAACAAAAGCGAAATCTAATGGAGGATATTACTTAGCAAGATACGAAGCAAGTAAAGGAGAAGGTGAAAAAGTAAAATCTAAATCAGCAGCAATATGGAATAATATTACACAGCCAGAAGCTGCCACAAAAGCAAGAGAAATGTATAACAGTAACAGTTTTGAAAGTGATTTAGTAAATAGTTATGCATGGGATACCGCAATTGTATTTATTCAAACTTATTCAGGAGATAACGATTATTCTAAAGAAGTTGGACCTACCTTTAGTACTATTTTAAAAAATACAGGTACTACAACAGACAAAAGATGCAATATCTATGATATGGCTTCTAATACAGCAGAATGGACGACAGAAACCTCTAACCTTGCAGGCCATCCTTGTGTTGGCAGGGGAGGTAGTTATGGTGGCAGTGGTGGTTGCACGGCTGGTCGCGGTCGCAACGCTACATCCATTAACAACGGCTACGTTTCATTCCGTTCCCTACTTTATTTAATAAAGTAGTTCTAAAAACTGATTATGAAAACTAGAAAAAAGAAGAATTATGATAAATAAAATGAATAAAGAAAGTGTAATTTTTATTCAGAGAAGAAGAGAAAAGGAAAAAGTAAAAATAGTGACAGCGTTGTGGTATAAACGAATAAGTGCCAACGAAACTGACACTTAACTCAATAATAATAAAATTAAAGCAAAGAAGAGATACTGATCTTTCACATCTTCTTGATACAAAAAGAAAATAAGACCGATTAATAAAATATCATCATGGTAAAGCTTTATTCCAAAAAGATTAAAAAGTTCTTCTTCATCACCTCTATCTTCTTGATGTAAAAAATTATTTAAAAAACTAAAACCAGTAGGGGCTTTCTTAGGAGAGTTCTTTTCTTTTGCGCTATTTTTGGAAGGCTCACGATTTGGCTTGCTATGCAAATTGGAGTAATTATTATTAGACGAACTATTGTAAAAAGAAGCGGGATATATATCACTTTTAATAGGCTGTTTTGGGATTATTGCTCGACTAGGATAATAAGGAGTATACCTTCTAAAGTGAGGAAAGCTAAAAAAAGGGTAACTATACATCATTTTTCTTCTCTACCTCCCAAAGGATTTAACACTTCAAACACTTTTCCCATGCTAAATAATTTAATGTATTGGTCCACTTTTTCTTTTCTACTAGGCTTTAAATAGGGTTTTAAGGACCTTAATAAATTAGCCCTTGGATCATTTTGCTGTTTATTCATAGAATCAACAATGGATTTCATTTTTAACATCGTATTCAAATCAATATTAGGCATTTCAAAAGAATCATCAGAATTTCTTTGCGCGTTACTTTCCGTAGTGTTAGACGAGTTTTCCGAAGAAGCAGAAGAGTTATTTTGTTCAGATAAAAAACTATTCATCATAGACTTAACATTATCTGGAATTTCATTATTTTTCAGCATTTCACTCACTTTTTGGAACATTTCTGCCATATCATCACCCATAGATAACTCTCCTTTCTACTTCTACTAAAATAAATTATTTATTCTTATTTAACTCATTCATGATTTTTGCTTTATCCTCATTACTAAGCATTTGACCGACCTTTGCTAATCCTTGCTCTAGTTGCTTTTTATCCATTTTAGAAAGCATCTCCATTAATTTACCCATATCCATATTATTCATTTGACCCATATAAAGACCTCCTTATTTTTACTTCATTACAGTATATTCAATTGCGAAAAATATGTGACAGTTTTTTTGTAACAAAAACTTAATATTTTTGATCAAAAAGGAAGAGCCGTAAAAGAATTTCCAATTTTCGACATTTTAGGTAGATTTCTTCCATTGAAAAAAAGAAAAAACATGCTAAAATTATATAGTATAAGTAGTATTATAAGATGAAAAAAAGTATGTCCGATGGTCAAAAAAGAAAAATAATCTACATAAAAGGTTAAAACTTGAAAAAAATCCCCAAAACCATTGAAAAATGGGCAAAAAAGTCGTATAATATATTATATGGCGCATTATTGCCGAAAAAATATAAAAAAGAGCCACTTTATGGCGAATTTTAGGAGGTTACTATGAAACTAAAACAAAAATTAATGGCAGCAATTTTAACTGTAATGATGCTAACAAGTTATATAGCAACATTAACAGATGCAGTCATCGCAGCAGGAGTTAGTTTGCTAAACCAAAATAGCCAAACCAACCATGCAAATGTTGAATTTAATAGCTATTTTGAAGGAGAAGAGCATAGCAAAACTTTTGAAATGGGAAAAGAAGCAAAACTATACCTCAAACTTAAAGTAAGTAATACAGGCTATCTAAAAAATGGAGTAGTCCAATTTTTAAATGCCAACTTTGAAGTAAATAGTAATAGCTTAAAACACGACAAAGTACAAAGTGGTAGCAAAGATAAAATTAATTTAAGTCAAATTAATAATGGCGAAGAAGTAATAATTGAAGTTCCACTTAACATGTTAGCAGAAGAAAAAATAGATAAAGATTTCTTAAACAAGATGTCAATGGTTCGTTTCACAGGAACTTATATGGACGAGAATGGCAAAGAAAAAGCTATTGAAAAAGAAATTAGCAATCAGCTTAATTGGACAGGGAAGGCTGAAGTAGAACTAGCAGGAGAAGTAAGCAAATATTTACCATACCAAGTAGCAGATGAAAAAGGCGTAATGGTACAAGTAAAAATAAGGAGCGCTTTAAAGAATAACCAACTACCAGTAGAAAATACAAAATTAGAAATTAGCTTACCTGAAATTACAATAGCAGAAGGAAAAACAGTAAAGCCAGAAAGAGTAACTGTACTTGCTAACACAACAGCTGCAACAAATGGAAAGGGCAGTTTAGAATTTAATCAAGAAAATTATCAGTACAATGAAGAAACAAACAAAATAGAAGTTCAAGTAGAAAACAAAGAAGAAAGTGGAAAAATTGCTTGGAACAAAAAGGTAGCAGATGAATATCTAGTAAACTTCATATATACCGGAGAAGAAATATATAATTACATACAAAGCAAATTAGAAAAGTCAGAGAAAATAGCAGGAGATGTAGAAGTAGCATCAACAATAACAGCTTGTGATAACGAAAAGACAGAATTTACACAAAGCGGTAAAATTTCATATAGCATAGAAAAAGTAAAAGGTGAATTAGTAGATAGTACTATTAAAACAATAAATAAAATGAGTAAAGGATATATTTATGCTAACTATGCAAAGGCAGAAAAAGAAGCTAAAAAAGATACAGACTATACACTAAGTTATACAGCACAAATTCAAGATAAGAACCTAGTAAACAGCATAGAAATACAAACATCAGTAGAAAAATACATAGACCAAGATGGAAATGAATATAACAGTGTATTAAACAAAAAAGATGGAATTTATACTAAAACAGTAAAAATTTCAGAGGCAGTATTTACAAAAATGTTAGGTGAAGAAGGAAAAATAGAAATTTTTAATAAAGCAGGAGAAAAATTAGCAGAAATTGCAAAAGACAATTACAGTGTTGATATAACAGGAAAAACTGTAAACGAAATTATCATCAAAACAAGTAAGCCAATAACAGAAGGAAACATTGAAATAGCAGTAGAGAAAGCTATTATAGGAGAACAAGAATACACAAAAGCACAAATGCAAGAATTTTCAAAAATGACATTAGGAGTAACAACAAAAGCTGACAATAGCACAATACAAAAACAAGCACAAATCAGTTTGACAGAACCAGTTTCTAAAGCTGAAATCAGTGTTGGAACACAAAACTTATCTACGATTGTAGAAAACAAAGACGTAGAAATTAGAGTAGTATTAGATACCTCTAGCAACGAAAATGCATTATACAAAAACCCAACATTACAAATTGTATTACCAGAAAATATTGAAAAGCTAAATATTAAAAGTAAAGATATTCTATTAGATGATGAATTAAAAATAAAAGAAGCAAAAGTAGTAGAACAAAATGGAAGAAAAGTAATTTTGGTGACTTTAGAAGGAACACAAACCAAATATATGGATAATGGAACTACTAACAAAGAAGAACAAGAAAATGTGATTAGTAAAGGTGCAAATATTGTTATCAAAGCAGATATTACTTTCAAAAAATTAGCACCAAGTGCAAGTTCAAATATTTATCTATATTATACTAATGAAAACACAACATTATTTGAAAAATACTATCAAAACCCAAAAACTAAAGCTAGAAGCGTAGCAGAGGATGTAACACCTATAGGACTTGCAACAACAGAAATTGAAATCACTGCTCCAAATGGAGTAGTTGCTGAAAATCATATGAGCGGTTTCAAAGCAGGTGAAACCATTAGCAACACAAGTAGTGAAAAACAAACTGCCAATATTGATGCACATAGACAAGAAAAAGAAGTAACCATTGGAGGAACTATTGTCAACAACTATGACAATAGCATTGAAAATGTATTTATATTAGGAAGAATTCCTTTTACTGGGAACAAAGCTGTGGATGAAGTTCAAGAACTTGGAACTACTTTCACAATGGCAATGAAAGAAAAAATAGCAACAAGTGGAATAGATAATAGCAAAGTAAAAGTATATTACTCAGCAAACGGAGAAGCAAATAAAAACCTAACTGATGCTAACAATGGATGGGTAGAAGAACCAACTAGCTTAACGGAAGTAAAAAGCTATTTAATTGCTATTATAGGTGAAGTAGCAAAAGGGGCACAATTTAGTTTTGATTATAAAGTAAATTTGCTAGCAGACTTAGACTATAACCAAGAAGCATATTCAAACTATAAAGTATATTATGATAATAAAATGGCAGATGCTACTTTAGGAGAAACAAAAGTAGCAAGTGTTATTGGACTAACCACAGGGCAAGGACCAGAACTACAAGTTAGTGTAACTTCTAGTAGTAATACTGTAAGAGAAGGCCAAATTATTAGAATGACAGCAACTGTTAAAAACAATGGAGGATTGACAGCAGAAAATGCAAAACTATTAATTACAGCACCAGAAGGAACTATACACACAAGTGTACCACTTGGTATGAAATCATATATTGATAGCAATAGCAAAGAAAAATCTATTTCATTAGGTGATATAAAATCAGGAGAAACAATTACACAAAGCTATGAATTAAGAATTAAAAAGGGAACTACATTAGAAGATATTATAGATGAAGAGACAGGAGAAAAGGAACAACAAGAAGTGTATAAATATCCGGGAGATAAAGATGTAGAAAACACAGTAAGAGTATCAGCAGATAATATGACAGGTGAAGTGAAATCTGAAGGTTGTACTTTTAAAATATTAAAAGGAGATTTAGCTATTATTGTAAACAATGCTAACTCAGATGATACAAGAATATATAGAAATGGAGAAAGTATTAGATATAAAATACAAGTAAGTAATATATCTTATGACAAAGACTTAAATAATGTGGTAGTAAATTTACCTCTTCCAAAAGGTATGAAAGTCATAAATGCTTACTATAGTGATACAGTTAGTTTTGACGAGAAGAAAACAGATAATATCACAATTAACGAAAATAATATTTCTATCAACGTAGGAAAATTACAAAGTACCATTTTATATACTAGCAAATTAGAGGAAAATCCAGAAGAGCATGAAAACCAAGAGCCACAAAAAATAGAGGTACGTGAAAATGCATATATTTATTTAGAACTTGAACTAGTAGACTGTGCAGCAGAACATACTATACAAGCAAGTGCAAAAGCAGATGAAATAGAAACACATTACTCTAATATTAAGAAGCTATTAGTAGAAGCAGCTAAACTAAAAATTGAACAAAAAGAGTTAGATCAAAAATATATTAAAGAAGGAAGCGAATACACATATTACTTTACTATTGAAAATACAGGAAAAATTGATTCACTTACAAATGTCATAGAAATACCAATTCCAGAAGGAGTAAGCCTAGTAAAGGCAAAATACACCTATGATGGAACTACAAGAACAGAAAGTAAAGCAAAAGATGGAAAGCTTATTATACAAATACATACTTTAAAATCAGGTGCAAAAGTAGATTTACAAGTACAAGTAAAAGCTGACTTACTTCCAGACAAAAATGAGAAAGAAATTGTAACAATGGCAACATTAGAAGCAATGGGAGTCAGCAAGATGGAATCTAACAAAGTGAAAGCAATTATCGAATATGATGAAAATGCACACAAAGGAAATCAAGGTGGAACAAGTGACCCAGTTAACCCAAGTGGAAGATACAAAATCACAGGAACTGCTTGGATTGATGAGAATAAAGACGGTAAAAGAGATGACACAGAAGAAATCTTATCAGGAGTACAAGTTATCCTATTATACAAATCAAATAGCCAAATTGTAAAAGATGAAACAACAGGAGCAGAAAAAATTACAACAACAAATAGTAGTGGAAAATATGAATTTTCTAACTTAAAACCAGATGAGTATCTAGTATTATTCCTATATGATGCAGGAAAATACAGTATTACAGATTATCAAAAAGATGGTGTAGCACAAAGCGTTAACTCAGATGCAACGAGCATGAAAATTGTATTAAATGGAGAACAAAGACAAGCAGGCGTAAGTAATACTATTAAAGTTACAGATACTAATATTAGAGATATTGACATAGGACTATTTGTAGCAGAAAAATTCGACTTAAGGTTAGATAAATATATTAGCAAAGTAACTACAACAACAAGTAATGGAACAAAAACATATAACTATAACAATTCAAAAATAACAAAACGTGAAATTTCAGGAAAAGATGTTGGAAGTACAAGTTTAGTTGTAGAATATAAAATTGTTGTAACGAATGAAGGACAAGTAGAAGGATATGTTAAGAAAATTATTGACTATTTACCAGAAGAAGCAAAATTTAGTAGTGAACTAAACAAAGACTGGTATATATCAGACAATAATGGAGCAACATACAATACCGCTTTAGAAAACGAAAAAATTGCTCCAGGACAAAGTAAAGAAGTAAAACTAGTATTAAGCTATGCAATTACCAATAAAAATATTGGAAAAATGATCAATAATAATGCAGAAATTTATGAAAGCTACAATGAATTAGGACTAGAAGACATTGACTCTATTGCAGCTAATAGACTAGAATCAGAAGATGATATGTCAAGTGCAGACATTATTGTTTCCGTAGCAACAGGTAAGGTTATCATTTATACAACATTTGCATTAGCAGTAACAGCTTTACTAGGTTTTGGAATTTTTGAAATCAAAAGACATGTTTTAACAAAGAAGGAGAATTAGAAAGGAGGTTAAAAATATGATAAAAACAAGTGATAAGAAAAAGAAATGTTATATTTTAATGATACTATCCATTGCTATTTTGGCAATATTAGTATTACCAAATCTAATTGTTTCTTCTATAAATGAACTAACAAAAGAAACAGCAAAAAGACTAGACGCAAATCAAGCTACTGAAATAGAGACGATTGCTGTCAAAACAATTAATCAAAATGATGGCAGTATTGAAGTCAGACAATACCATCTTACAGGTATTGCCTATGTACCAGGACAAGCCATCTACTGCGTTGAGCACGGAGCAAGATTTCATGCTGGGACATTACCAATAGCAACAGCTCAAAAATATGGTTATTTAAATTCATCTGCTGAAATATCTTGGGGAAGTAAACATGCTACTTGTTGGCCATGTGAACATGATGGAGAAGATACATACCCATATTTAAAATGTGTAGGAAATCACTATGATGTAGTACAAAGGGGAAGCCAGTACCATCCTGAAGCAGGATATATTCTAACTTATCCAGATATGCAAGATGTTACTATGTTAAAACAAATGGCATTATGGGCTACTGAATTAAACTTTGGAAGACCAGAGGCTGGAAACTCTTTATATCAAGAAGCAATGCATTATAAAGAATTCCATGACCAAACAACAGAATATGGTCAATACTACGATGAGCCAGATATTAAGGTAACAGACGAAACAGAAAAAGAAAAGGTAACCATCAAATCAAATTACAAAGAACAAACCCTAACAGTTGGACCATTTTCTATAGACTATATTAATGGTGTATATGAAGATGTCGCAGTTGGTGGAATATCTGACATGTATCTAATAGGATATAATCAAGAAAATGAAGTAGTAAAAGAAAGAATAGACATTATAAAATATATTGACCCAGACGGTGTTGGAAACGAACCAGAATACTTTGAACCAAATGAAACAGATAAATCATTTGTAGATTATACAAAACAAGTATATCCAAAAGGAAAATCAGCAGGAGAAGAAACCTTCCAAGTACAGATTGAAAATCCAAATGCAGATTTAGCAGCAGATGCTGACCAAAGTGAATATGTAACAAAGCTAAAATTACATATTGAATTTAAGTGGATGGGAGTAACAGCAGCAAGACTTTGTGAAATGGAAGGTTGGTATTATACAGTAAGTTGGAGAACAACACATTCAACTCACTATCATGGAGTTAGACCAAACAGATACAGATGTTATTACTGCTATGGATACTCAAAATTACTATCTACACCACTTCAAGATCATGTTAACTTATTAAAAGGTGAAAGAAAACTATTTAAAACAGAACTTGAAATTGATGTAGATGGAAACGGATTCCCAATGACAATGGATTTAGGTGGTAAAGTATGGGAAGATGTACCAGAAGGAAAAGAAAGTCTTGCAGATGGTATCTATAAAGAAGGTACAGACAGAGTCTTACCAAATGTAAAAGTTACTATCTATGATGAAGAAGGAACTTTAGTAAACTTAAGACCAAGTTCAGAAGAAGTATCAGATGCACAAATTATGTCCAAAGTTAATCCAACCTATACAGATGAAAAAGGTGATTACTTATTCAAAGGTTTAGACCCATTGAGAAAGTACTATATAACCTTTGAGTATAATGGACAAGTATATTTACCAACTGATTATCAAAAAGACGATAGCCAATATAACCGAGTAGATTGGTACTGGACTTCAAAAGGAACAGAAAAATCAACTGACAGAAATAGTTATGATGAAACTTACTCAGAAATAGGATCAGCGCCTGCAAACTACTTAGTGCCAGACGGAGCAATGCAAATTGCACCATTAACAAATGGCTATAATGAAGCATTCTCACAATATGATTTAATGGGATTCAAAATGACAGAGAGTGGAGACTATATACAAGAAACTAGATTAATAGACAGCTTCTATAAAATAGAAGGTGGAAACATTGTAGAAACAAATGAGAATCAAGAAGGAGAAATTTCAAGAGCAGTTAAAGAATGGATTATTGATAACAGAAAGGCACCAACAGAAGATGAAATGTTAGACATTTATCAAAACATTGCAGGCCGTGATGAAGAAATGCTAAGAAAACTACAATTCATTGAAGACACAAAAATAGAATCTTATACAAAAGCAATGGATATTATTTCAAGTAGCGGAAGCAATAGACCAAATCCAGGCGAGGAAAGCAGTGGAGGTAGCAACAATGGTAGCACAATTATTACAGTCAATAGAGATAGACTCTTACGAGAAGTGAAAAATGCAATGAAACAAATCAGAATTGATTATGAATATAAGACTGACAGAGATAATACAGTATGGAGTAATCAAGCTACACAAACCTTTACTAACATAAATCAAACTGTTTCCATTCCAAACCAAGTAGACTTTGACGTAGAAACAGAAGTTACAGGCAAATTCCTTAACATATTAAAAAATATGATTCAAAGAGAAATTGTCAATAATTACATTCCAAACTACGAACGATATATGTATGACTCAAGATATCAATTAAACACATATTTAAGTAACTTCATTCAAAACAATTATCAAGTAGCTTGGGAACAAGCCGGAATGGAAGGCGAAAATGAATTAAACAACTTAACTTTTAGAGTAACGGGAAACTATGATATAAACAGTGAAATAACTGGACGTCGTTTAAATCCAGCCACAGGAAGATATGAAACATATATCATGTACTGGCAAATTCCAAACGCAGTTGCAAATGCAATGAGAAATGTTAGAATTTATTACGATTATCAAATCGAAAGAGAGCATATTTGGGAAGGCAAAGCAAGCCACTATTTTAACGATATTAACCAAAATGTTTCTGTTCAAAGAAATATTGACGAATATCATAGAACCCAAGCAATGGAAAAATTCTTTGCTATGTTAAAAAATAGGCTTCAAGAAGACCTTAGAACAGACTATGTTCAAGATTATCAATTAAATAGGTCGAAATATGACTTAATTAATTACATCACAAACCATGTTAGAACATATTATAAACTTGTATGGGCTGAATGGACTAATGTAAGTACAACGTACTTAGACGAAATAGTAAGTTTCGACTTTAAGATTGTAGACAGAAATACAGGAAGAGAAATTCAGCCAGAAGAAATAGAATTTGATGACATAGTAGCAGTTAACAGTAGTAACCTTAGAACTGTAAACACAAATAACAACACAAGAAACACAAATAGAGCAAATACAAATTCTGACTCTAATGAAGGAGGATATGATTTATATCCAATTTATGATGAATTTGTCATCAATAAAACCATAGACATGACATATGATACAGCAGAAGAAGCTAGAAGTTTAGAATATGATTTAACAGAAGAAACAATAGATGATGTTGTATATAAACCAATTTATCCAGGTCAATTCTATATTAACCAAGGCTTATGGAGAAGACAAGAAGTAGACTTAGCTTTAAGAAAAGATGTACTTTATGCAGCAACTAGAATTAATGGAAAAACAGAAGTATATGAATACAATAAAAGAGATTTGCTTACAGATGCACAAAAAGCAGAATTAAGAGAACTAAGACTATATTATGAACAAAATGGAAGAAGGCCAAGTGACTATCAAGCATACTTAAACAAAAAAGCAGAATTTGAAGAGGCAAATTTAAATGGACCAAATGGTGGATATTGGCAAATTCAATTAAGAATGAGAGACTACAATAACTATTATGAAGGTATTCATACCAAAGAACTTTATGAGGCAGATTACAATTATAGACAAAGCAATACAAATGGCTCAGGAAAAGACTTAGAACTATATGTAACCTATAAAATTACAGTTAGAAATGCTTCACAAAGTATTGTAGGACAAATTACAGAACTTGTTGATTACTATGATAGAGATTATACTTATAGAGACGATTTATCTTGGGTAATGTATAAAAATAGTAGCAGCAGTAATGACTTAAATGAAATAAGCTTTACAGAAGCAGAATACTATGACACAATTCATGAAGGAGCATTACGAGGAAGCATCAAAAATAACAATAAAGGAACAGATAGTGCTACAACAGGTACATATGAGCGTTCACGTAGTACAGAATGTAGAAGTGATATGGTAGGCTATCAAGGACTACAAGCACTTTATATTAAAGGATTAGAAAATAAACAACTAGCCAGTGGAGAAGAAGCATATGTTTACCTAACATTCCAAGTAAAATCAGATGGCAACGGCCCTGTTATTGTAGATAATGATAACAGTTTAAAAGAAAACTATGTAGAAATCAATGGTTATAAAACTTACTACGAAAACGGAACAAGCTTACCAAATGGTGTGACCAAAGGTAGAAGAGATGTAGCAGGCTTAATTGACATCAACTCAACACCAGGTAACCTATGTAGAGAAGATTTACGAGGAAACAGATATGAAAAGAACTTTGAAAATGATACAGACCGTGCAAAGAGTGTAAAAGTAACTGTAGAAGAAGACTTCATTAGAAGCATTAATGGTACCGTATGGGAAGACGAAAGAAACCATACAGTACAAAATACTAGTGCTATTATAGGAGACGGTATTAGAAAAGATGGAGAGTTAGGAGTTAATGGAGTAACTGTAGAGTTAGTTGAAAAACTAGAAGACGGTGGAGAATTCTTATGGCAAACAACTCAATCTGGTACAGGTAAAGGTAGAAGAGTAAACTTATTAACTGGACAGGCAGAAGACTATACTTATGAAGTTAAGAATAGAGGTTACTATGAATTCTCAGAATCTATTACAGGTAACTACATTATTAGATTCCATTATGGAGATAAAACACAAACAATACAAACTGACAGTAATGGAGGAAGCAACGCTACATCCTATAACGGCCAAGACTTCAAATCAACCCTATATCAAACAGGTATAGCACAAAATGGAACAACAGACAGACTAGGAAAATATGTAGGTTATACCGATACAACAGGACAAAACGAAACAGGAACTTATGGATATGACATTCATGCAGCAGATAGCAACAGTAACCATGTATCAGATGCAAAAGACATTTGGTCATATAGACAAAAAGCCATTGAATATAGTAGCACCAAAGTAACAAACCATATTGCAGAAGTATTAGCAGCACCTTATACAGATAATGCTAAAAATGAAGATATGATAAAAGAATTAATAGAAAGAACTCAAATGATAGCAGAAACAGGTGTTATCGTATTAGAAGGTGAGTACAACAGAACTGGTACAGACGGATATGCAAGTGCAAGTAATGGTTCAAATGGATATTTAAACGGAAATGACTTCAACGGAAAATATACATTAAATAATGTAGACTTTGGATTAGCAGAAAGACCAAAAGCACAATTAGAAATAGGCAAAAAGATAACGAATATCCAAATTAAATTAGCAAATGGTAATATTCTATTTGACGCTAACGACAAAATGACTGACTTAACATGGGTTAGAAACCAAGCTTATGAACTAAGTAAAGTAGGTATCCTAAACGAAAACAATAATAATAAATATCAACAATTCTATGAATTAACCAAAAATCGTTATACCTATAGAACTGAAAAAGGAAGTAAACAATACAGTGTTAATGGTTTAGTTGCAAGTAAATATCAAAATAATGGAAACAATGGATTAATTGTAGCAACAATGGACGAAGAATTAATGCAAGGTGCAAACATTGCAATTAGCTACTTACTAACTGTTACCAACGTAGGCGAAACAGACTATGTAGGACAAGAATTTTACTACAAAGGAACAGGTGCAAATACAGTGGTTACAACAAGAGCAGATGTAGTAACAGACTATGTAGCCAATAACTTAAACTTTAATGCAAGCGCAAAGAACAATAATGAAGATAGTACTACAAACGAACAAAATGGTTGGAAAATAACAGATAATGTACTAACCACATTAGGACTTAATAATAACTTAGCAACTAAGGTATCACAATATAATGATGTTATTCATACAGAAAACTTACATGAAGACTTAGTACCAGTAACATCAAAGAGCAATCAACATCAAACTAGTACATCAGTAGGTTTAGTATTAACACAATTAATTAACCCAGAAAACAGTACAGACGATAAAACATATGACAATGTTGCAGAAATTACTACTATTTCAAACTCAGTAGGTAGAAGAATGGCATACTCAATTCAAGGTAACCAAGACCCAACTGCAGATGCAAGTAAAGAAGGAAACTTTGAAGTAGACGCAGTGAAATCAGAAAGAGTAACCATCTTACCACCATTTGGTAGTGAAAATATAGTTGTATATATTGCAATAGCAGCAAGCGTTCTAGTTATCTTAGCAGGAGGAATTATTCTCATCAAGAAAAAGGTACTAAAAAAATAATAATTAATCAAGGAGCATAGGATTTTAAGTCCTGTGCTTCTTTTTTCGCCAAACTCTTGTATTTTTCGCTATTTTACGATAAAATAGATGACATAAAAATATAGAAAAGAAAAAATGAACACAAAAGATAGCAAAAAAGAGAGAAAACTTTTTTTAATTTGGTACGAAAAGCGACAAACATTTTAATACATTTGTATTACTATAGTACAAGCTATTCACAAAAGCCAAATTAAAAAGTAGGGGTGATCAAAAAGTGTTTCAAAATATAGCAAAAGACTCATTGGACCAAAATGAGCCAATAAGCCAAGAACAAAACCGTAATCAAAAATCAATGAAAGAGATATTAAAAAATCTTTTTAGTATACAAAATATTATCTTATACACTATCAGTTTTCTAATCTCCATGGTGGGATTTAGTAGTGAGAACTTAATGCTAAGCTTAAGCCCATTTGCCATCAGCTTTTTAGCAGCAATGCTAAGCAATTACTCACCAATTGGAATTGTATATTTGCTAACTCTAATTGGTACATGGATAAAATTTGGGACAAGTAGTGTACTTACATATTTCTTAACCACTTTAGTATTTTTTGTATTCACATTACTAAAAAGACCAAAAATAGAAGAAATGGTAAACGAACAGAAAAGACTAGGCTTTCGCCTATTTCTATCTGTACTCATTGTTCAAATTGTACCAATGTTCTTCACGAGTTTTTACATATATGATTTATTAACTAGCATTATGCTAGCAATTAGTTCTTTTGTATTTTATAAGATATTTGCAAACAGTATTCCAATTATCAAAGAACTAGGCAGAAAAACAGTATTTTCCGTAGAAGAGGTGATGGGCACAAGCCTATTACTAGCTATCGCAGTTTGCGTCTTTGGAGACCTAACTATTTTTGGATTTAGCATCAAAAACATTTTAAGTATTCTAATTGTACTTGTGCTTGGGTGGAAAAATGGGATGCTAATTGGGGCAACATCAGGAGTAATGATAGGAGTAACCTTAGGAATCATTAGTGGCTCAGAGCCAATTCTCGTCGCTTCCTATGCTATTTCGGGAATGATAGCAGGGCTATTTAATAAATTAGGTAAAATTGGAGTTGTTATTGGCTTTATTTTAGGAAATATTGGACTAACTTATGTAGCAAATGGTAACACGGTACCAGTTATTCTTATTCAAGAAATTCTAATTGCCTTTTTAGGACTCTTAGCAGTACCAAAAAGAGTCAAAATAGATATAGCAGACTTTATGGGAAAAGAAAAGCTATTACCTGAGACAACAACAGCTAGTAGAACATTAACAGAAAATGAAGATACTATTTTTAAACTCAATAAGATGTCAGAAGCAATTCAAGATATGGCTAAAAGCTATCAAGAAGCAGCAAGTACCTTAGTGAGTGAAGAAGATTTAAAACAGCAAGAACAATCCAATGAACAAATCTTTATAGAAGAACTAAGAATGAATTTGCAAGAACTAGAAGACAATATGCTTTGCGAAGAAATAGAAGAAAACCAAGATGGAGTTGTAGATGATATTTTTCAATATTTACTAAAAGAAGAGATCATTACGGAAAAAAGACTTGTAGCCATTTTAGAACAACATAATAACTATTTAGTAGGTTTTTATGAAAAGAATGAACAGGTGATAGAAGACGTATCTAAAATGATAAAAGCTATTAATTCTGCTTATCGTATGAGTAAGCTAAACTTTATTTGGAAAAAGAAAATGCAAGAAGACAAGAAAAATGTAGCAACTGGCTTAGAAGGTGTATCACAAGTTATTTCTCAGCTAGCAGAAGAAATGCAAGAAGAACAAAAAGAAGAAGACCCATTTGAAAGTAAAAAGCAAGAAATCCAAACCTTATTACAAGAAAAAGAGATTGAGATAGAAGGAATTAAAATCAAACAATTTCCTTCTAGTAGATATCAAGTAGAAATCTATCACAAACTTTGTGATGAAATAGAAGGAACAAAATGCAATATTAAGAAAATAGGTAGAATTTTAAATAAAGTATTAGAAGACAAATTCATTATACAAGCACAAGAATGTGGTTTAAGAGAAAACAAAACAGGATGTAAATTCACCTATTTGTCAGATGATAAATACAAAGTGCAAATAGGGGTAGCTACAAGTACAAAAGCAGACTCCCCTGTTTCAGGAGATAGTCATACAGAAATCAAATTAGAAGACGGAAAATATCTAGTAGCTATTAGTGATGGCATGGGCTCGGGGCCAGAAGCAATGAAAAGTAGCAAAATAGCCATCAAAATGCTAGAAAGACTCTTTAGAGCAGGATTCGATAAAGAAACTTCACTAAATCTAATCAATTCTACACTGGCTGCAACTAGTAAAGAAGATATGTATGCAACTCTAGATATTGAAATACTAGACTTATATGGTGGTAACATGGAGTTTATCAAAAGTGGAGCCTGTCCAACCTATGTCAAGAGAAACAACGAAGTGCAAATATTAAAAGCAATCACTTTGCCAGCAGGAATTCTAGATAAAAGTGACTTGGTAGTATATGACTATGACCTGCAAGAAGGTGATATTATCATTATGTGTAGTGATGGAATTATTGAAGCAAACACAGAATATTTAAATAAAGAACTATGGGTAAAATACCTATTAGAAGATATCAAAACGGATGACGCGCAAAAGATAGCCAATTTAATCTTAGAAGAGGCTATTGACAATGATTTTGGGAGACAAAAAGATGACATGACAGTAACAGTAGCTAAAATCAGTAAAACAAAAAAGGTAGAAAGATAATTAAGGAAAGACAAAAAGCCTAGCAAGAAACTAAGTAAGATTTCTTGCTAGGCTTTTGTTATCTAAGAGATTTTCTTATATAACACTGTTTTTACATAAATTCCAATTTCTTCATTACTCAAATGAAAAATGGAAATTAATTTATCCAAGATATCACTTCGAGGGAAGCATGTTTCTTTGTCAATTCTAACATACTGTCTTAAACTAATGTCAAGAATGCCCGCCATTTCTTCTTGAGTATAACCAAATTGATTTCTTTTTTCTTTAATCATATGATCACCCTTTGACAAATTATGACATAAAATTACGCTAAAACATATTGACATTTAATGACACAAATCCCTAGAACGCCTAAATATAAAGCAAATTGGTATAGAAAAAATGTCGAAACTTCTCGTAAATTGTTACTTCCCAAAGTTATAAAATAAGTCTTATTCAAATTTTAAGAATTAAAGTAATAAAACATAAAATCCCTTGTAATTAACGATAAAAGTATGATATAGTATAACTACTAAAAGAAGATTTGGGAGGAAAGAAAATGAGTAGTGGTGCTAAAAGATATAGTGGCGAAAAAAAATTAAACCTAAAAAAAGTATTTGCAGTCATTATTGCATTAGCAGTTATCATTATGGTAGTAGTAGCAGTTATTAAACTATTAAATGGTGAACTAATTACAGAAGAAAAAGCAGTAGCCAACCAATACTTTGCTGTATATACAAATGACAAATGGGGAGTTATCAATTCAAAAGGTGATATCATTATTAAACCTGAATATGAAGAAGCCATTATTATTCCAGATAGCACAAAAGATGTATTTCTTTGCACATATGATGTCAATTACATAGAAGGTTCATATAAATCAAAAGTAATTGATGCTAAATCCAAGGAGATTATAACAGGATATGATACCATTCAGGCATTAGAGAATTATGATGCAAATAACAATTTATGGTATGAGACAGATGTATTGCTAGTTTCAAAAGAAGGAAAATATGGGCTAGTAGATTTCAAAGGAAAAGAACTTCTAAAATGCGAATATGATTCTATTCAAGCTTTAAAAGGTGTTAAAAATAGTATTTTAATCCAAAAAGATAAAAAGTATGGATTAGTAGATCATATTGGAGCAACGATTATTGAGCCAGAATATAAATCTATCAAGCCTATTTCAGACGAATATGCTAATGGTTACATTGTTACAACAACAGATAATAAAATGGGAGTTATTAGTAGAGACAAAACAATGGTTGTTGAGACAAAATATCAAGATATTCAAGCAATCTATGGGAATGGTAACTATGTTGTAAAAGAAGGAAATAGTTGGCAAATTATAGACAGTGAAGGAACTACTTATTTAAAAGGAAAATTTGACAGCGTAAAATCCATTAATGGCGATAATGTTGTTGTCATATCTAACCAAAAATATGGTGTTATGACATTATCAGGCGAGACAAAAATTGAAGCCAAATATCAAAACATAACACATGCTTTTGAAGGTAACTATATTTTCAAAGAAAATAATAAATATGGAGTCATCAATTTAGCAGGACAAGCCATGGTAAAACCTACCTACGACAGTTTAATTTACCGCACAGAAAGTGGAATTTTTGAAGGAGATAAGACTACCGCAGAAAATACAGATTTTATTGGTAATGATTTTACCATAAAATTAAGTGGCATTCTTTCAGAAATAGATGCAGAATTAGGTTATATGAAAGTCAGAGTAGGAAATGACTATAAATATTACAACTTCAAATTTGAAGAAAAAAATAGCAAGGAATTATTAAAAGGTAACACATTATTCTTAGATAAAAAAGATGAAAAATATGGATATGTCAATAAAGATGGTGTGGTAGTAGTAGATTACATTTACGATGATGCTACAGAACAAAACAAATTCGGATATGCCAGTGTCAAAAAAGATGGAATGTGGGGTTGTATAGACTCTAAGGGAAAACAAATCATAGCACCATCTTATACCCTAGAAAATGCATCTTTAATCGAATTTATTAATAAATGGCACAGAGGAGAAGACTTAAATCTAAACTATTATACAGACAAATAACACAAGAAAAGAATAATAAAGTGAAGAGGAAAACAAAAGATGGATTTTAAAATGAAATATCAATACACTTATTTTATGTATCCTTATCTAATTGAAGAGAAGAAATACCGAAATTATTTATATGGGTTATTAAAAAATCCAAACTGTAAACTAAAATTATTTGACCGAAAAAAAGATGTAGGAATAGATACTTATTTTCTGCCAGAACTAAAAGAGAAAATGTTTTGGTCTATAGAAAAAAAGCCAAGTGAAATGAAAGAATTAGAATCAATGGATAAGAAAATGCAAGCAACAATATTAAGTAAACAGCCTTGCAATATTTTTGAATACACACTAGAAGGGGATGTTCCAGGAAAGATAGGAGAAGCAGGAGGCATCTTTTTCGACATTACAAAAGTAGAAATAGTGTGTTTTAATACAGGAATATGTTTTCTATTACTAAAAACAGCTTTAACAGAGAATCAGGATTTCTCCGATGTACTAAACTTTAATTATAAATTTAGAGATATCAATTCCAAAGCAGAACATAGCAAACAATATGAGGCAATTAAAATACAAACAGGAAAGCTAAATAATATGCAGTCTTTCTCTGAATTTATCAAGAAAATTGCAGGGCGTAATCTAAAAGCAAGACAGATTAATTTAGATACAGATAGACTAATTACTTACTCTTATGTTTGCCTAAACCAAGCTAGTTGGAACGAGAACACAGATATTAACTTATTAGAAAAAGAATTTGAAAAATTCAGAATGGTAAGACCAGCAAGAGAGCAAACAGAAGATGTTTTCTTAAAAGAAGCATATACTTATCATGAAAAATATCTTTATTATGGATTTTCCAATAATACTACTGTACTGCTTACTTGCGATAATAATATTAGAAACTATACCACTCTACCATTCCAGTTTGAAAATGAGCAGCTTTATCACTTTGTCTTTAATCTATATAAAAAGGTGTACTTAAAGAAGCTAAATTATGAATTTCAAAAAACACAGCAATTTGAGAAGATCAAAAAAGAATTCTTAACCTTTGCCAAGAAAGATTGGATTTATGAAATAACATATGACGAAATAGGAAAGATTCTAGAAAAATATTATGAGGAAGAACAGATTTTACAAACTACTTTTAATAAACTAAAACAAAAATACGATTTATTATACAAAGATTATGAAATAAGCAAAAATAAGAAAAGCAATAAGTGGGTAATTGCATTAATGCTTATTCTAATTGCTATTAATTTAATTTGTATTGGTTTAGTTATTCATAATTAGTATCTAAAGTTTATAATATATTATAAACTTTTTAGAATTTCTAAACATAAATAAAACTAAAGGGGTAAACATGGAAATAAAGACAGGAATAGACATAATAGAAGTAAAGCGAATTCAGGAAGCAATTGAAAGACAGGGAGAGAAATTCTTAAAGCGAGTATATACTGATAAAGAAATAGAATATTGTAATAATACTGGGAAGATGCAATACCAACACTATGCTGCTAGATTTGCTGCAAAAGAAGCAGTATTTAAGGCAATATCTACTAAGCTTCCAAAAGAAACAGGAGATATTTGGACGAAAATAGAAGTACAAAATGATAGTAAACACAAACCAATAGTGAATTTAGAAGGGCTAAATCTAGCAGAAATTGAAAGCATGGATTTAAGCCTTTCTCATATAGCAGAATATGCTGTGGCAAGCTTCAATATTATATTTAAATAGATTTTTAAAATTAACTATCAGTAAAAAGGAGAAGAAATAAAATGGAACTTTTTGATTCGCATGCACATTATAATGACGAAAAGTTTAACGAAGATAGAGAAGAAATCTTACAAACAGTTTTAGATGCAGGCGTGACAAAGGTAATTTGCGCAGGATATAGCTTAGAATCCTCAAAAGAAGCAGTACAAATAGCAAATACACATCCAAGTATCTACGCCATTGTAGGCATTTCACCAAATGATATTCCAGAAAAAACAGCACAATATGAACAAATTCTAAATGAACAGTTAAAGCAAATTGAAAAACTAGCACAAAATGAGAAAGTAGTTGCCATTGGAGAGATTGGATTAGATTATTATTGGAATAAAGAAAATAAAGAAGAGCAAAAGTTAGTTTTTCAAAAACAAATAGAACTAGCCAATAAATTGAATTTACCAATTGTTATTCATACAAGAGAAGCGGTTTATGATACATTGGAAATATTAAAAGGTGAGGTAACACCAGTTAAAAAAGGAATATTCCATTGTTGTCCGTTGAATTTGGATTTAATACGAGAAGGTTTAAAAATTGGCTTTTATATTTCCTTTGCAGGACCAATCACTTTTAAAAATGCCAAAAACGCAGAAGTAGCTATTCAAGAAGTACCATTAGATAGAATTTTAATAGAAACAGATAGTCCATATTTAGCACCAGAGCCAAAAAGAGGAACGCGTAATGACTCTAAAAATGTAAAGTATATGGCAGAAAAGATTGCACAAGTAAAAGATATGACAGTAGAAGAAATTGCAAAAGTAACTTATGAAAATACGAAGAAAATTTTTGAGATAAAATAAAATTTTTCTAAAAAAGTCATATTCATGTACAAGCCTGCATATAATATACTAATAGATGCTTTTCAAAAATTGCCACTTTTGCAACATTTTATACAATTAAGACAGGGGAAGACTTACGTCAAAACCTACGGAAATTTGACATTTCTTAACAAAAATGGTATAATATAGTTGTTGGTCTGAAATAAAGGAGGAACAATATTTTATGAAAAATGATGATAAAGCATCAATATCACTGAAAAAAATCATATGTATTAGCTTAATCTTCATGTTGATTATGACAGTAGGTGTAATGGCAGGAAATGTTACTTTCCGTAATGTTAAAATCGTTTTAGCTAGTGGATATGAAATGAATGTACTAACAAGCAAGACAAATGTATCAGAGATACTTGATGAAAACCACATTATTCTATTAGATGACGAAAAGGTAGTACCTGGCTTAGATTCAGAACTATCTGATAACAAAACTATTAAAATTTCTAAAATGTCAGAAGAAGAGATTGAAGAAGCTGACGTTATAGAGACATCTGAAGAAATCACAGCAGAAGAAATTTTAAAAAATTATGACACAATTGTTGAGAAAATTGTAGTCAAAAAAGTAAAAATCCCATATGAAACCATCAAAAAGAACGTAGCATCAGAAAAAGGTGCAAAACAAGACAGAATTGTACAATATGGTGTAGACGGATTAAAAGAAGTTACTTATAAAATAAAATATCAAAATAATAAAGAAATTGAGAAGAAGGAAATTTCTTCAAAAATCATTAAAAAGCCAGTTAATAAAATTGTTGAAGTTAGAAACCAACAAACAGTAACTACTAGAAGTGGTGGAACAAGAGTAAGTTATAGTTCAGGCAAATGGAGTTATTCAGAAGCAGAATTAGACTTATTATGTGCTATCACAGCACAAGAAGCATCTTCAAGTTATAATGCTTCCTTGGCAGTTATTACTACAGCATGTAATAGAGCAGCAAGTAGTAGATGGAGATACAATGGAACAGACCCATTAAGCCAATATAAAGCACCCGGGCAATTCTGTTATTCAATTGATAGCCACTGGGTAAGAAGATTAAATGGTAATTATCCAGCACATGTAAAACAAGCTGTAATTGATGCCTTAAATGGTAAAAGAAATCACAATTACTTATCATTCCGTTCAGCAGGATGTGCATCAGGTGTTAACATAGGCGGTAACGTATATTTCAACGCAATGTAATAAAATAAGAATATAAAAACTCTAACAATTTTGTTAGAGTTTTTTGTTTGTCTGTCAGTTTGGGGACGTTAAGTCAGCTGTGTGAAGCGAAGCGAACTACAGATGATTTATGCGATGAAACGCAGTGCAATGTATAGTTTAACTGACATCTGCCCCTAAACTGACAAAATTAATCTAATTTCTTATAATGAGGAGTAGGGTCATCTGTTAGACCCACAATATAATCAATAGAAGTATTATAAAAAACAGCCAATTTTTTTAAGGAAGAAATTGGAATTTGTCTTTTTTCAGACTCATATTGACAATAAGTATTTTGCTTGCAATTAAGAAGTTTAGCAATATCTATTTGTTTCAAATCATGATCTTCTCTCAAATCTTTTAATCTCATGTTAACCCCCTCAAATTAATTATAAAACACAAGAAAATAATTCTTGACTTCTATCACAAACTGTGATAACCTAAAAATAGAATATCTCAAAATGAGAATAGTATACTAAGAATTGAAGAAAGGATGAAAAAAATGAAGAAAAACATAAGAAAATTAAAACAAATTTTAGTGACAAGTACTTTAATATTAGGAATGTTAACCATAAGTGGAAATGCAAGTCAAGCTGCATTGCAAGCAAATGCCACAACACATGCTACCGGAAAGGCATATACAGGAGTAGCCTTAATTCAAAGTATCAGAGAAATGGAAACTGCAGGACAAACAATGGGATTAACCGAGACTCTAAAAAGTGATTTAACACCAAATACAAGTAATAATATCGATGTTCATATGATGAGAACAACCGAATACGGTGCTATGGCTATTTTATCTGCATCAGGATTTGGATATAGCGGAAAATTACAAGATGCACCAGTTAAATCCACTACTGGTAACGTAACTGGAGTATATATCACAGGAACAAGATACGAGTGGATAGCAGGGGTATGCGATGCTAGTACAGTAGGTAAAAATGCAAGATATTATGATTTATATAAAATTAATGACCAAACAAGTGCTAAAGTCGGAGATGCACTCGGACTCGACACGTACACAACTAATCCTGGCTGCTCCGACTGGCATGGCGCTAGTAAGCGCAACTGGCTCGGTTACACTTACAACGGTTTCCTACGTGGCGATGGTGGGATGTTCTCCTTCGGCCGCAGCGACTGGAACCACAGCAGCAGTGTTCACTGTGGTCGTGGAGTAGCGGTCGTCGGTTCAGGTTTGTAATTTTTATTTAGGTTAATTAAAATTTTGAAATATATGATTTCTCCGTTTCGCTGTGGACGTTCCACTAATTGGCATTTTGCTATGCAAAAGCCAATTACCTTGCTCTACTACGAAATGATATATTTCAAATTTTACAAGCGAATTTAAAAATAAAAATGAA
>CAPXSA010000025.1 GCA_948735595.1 uncultured Clostridia bacterium
AAAAACCTGTTACTTTTTGAAGTAGCAGGTTTCTTCTTTTATATTGCTTCTTTATCATTATGACTATATTTTAATTTTGTTGCCATTCCCCCTCTTATGTGTCTTTCTGCTTTATTTTCATCTAGTATTTCTCTTACTTCATGTGCTAATATTGGATTTATCTTAAGTAGTCTTTCACTTACGTCTTTATGTACAGTACTCTTGCTCACTCCAAATTTTCTAGCTGCTCCTCTAACAGTATCTTTACTATCTATAATATAGTGTGCTAAATTGATTGCCCTTTCTTCGATTGAACCATTCTTTTCCAAATGAAAAACCCCCTTAAAATACGCTGTTTTGTACATTGTATTCTAAGAGGGTTTGTATTAGAACATCTTCTTTTTCGTTTCATCTTTACTTAAGCTGAAACACTAAATTTGGTTATCATCAAAAACCAATTTTAGCTTTTCCTTGCATAATATATAGTCTTGATTGTTTATTCCATTTTATCAACTTTCCCTTATAGTTTTTACATAGTTTCGACATTTAGTGTCACTTTTTGTCGAAAGTCGTTATATTTTTTCTTTCACTTTTATTTCCTATTTTTTTCCAACTCTGACAATCTTTTCTGTTTTATTTTTCGCATATTTTATCAATTTTATAGCACAATAATAGAAAGAAATTATACTGCATTTATTTGTCAACCTTAACTGTTCTGTTTCTGTGAACTTCAGTAAATAAATGCTATATATAAGTTATTAATAAAAAGTGGAGGGAAAAATATGGCACTTGATTATACCATTATTGGAGAAAGATTAAAGAAAGCAAGAACTGATAAGAAAATGACTCAAGAAAGACTAGCAGAAAAGTTAGATGTTTCTATTGCATTTTTAAGCAGAATTGAAAGAGGAAATTCTCATATTAACCTAAAAAGATTAAGCCAAATTTGTGAAATTTTAGGTGTTTCAGAAGGTTACATTTTAAATGGTACATCTAGTAATTCAGCAAATTATCTAACTTCTGAATTTAATGATATTCTAAATAGTGTTTCGCCTGAAAAACAAAAATTAATCTACAAAATGGCTAAAGTCATTTCTGAAGAAGAATAATTTTTTTAAAATAGTTTATACTAAGGTAAGAAAGGTACTTTCTTACCTTTTTTTGTTTTGTAACAAGGCAAAAATCTCTTCATAAACTATATCAAAATGAACTAATAAATTTCCAAAAAATGTTGCTAATTGTCAAAAAATGTGTTATGCTATGTTAGATATGCACTTAGGCGTTTGACTGCCTATCTTTCATGTCAAACAATTATTAAATAAAAAGGAGGCTTTTTTATGAACTTTAAACAATGGGACAGTTTTAATAAACAAGGCGAATGGACAAAAGAAATTGATGTAAGAAGCTTTATTCAAGCTAACTATACACCATATGAGGGTGATAGCAGTTTCTTAAGCAGTCCAACTGAAAAAACAACAAAATTATGGGATAAGGTTTTAGACCTATATAAAAAGGAAAGAGAAAACGGAGATGTATTGGATGTAGATACTAAAACTCCATCTGGTGTTAATCGTTATGCAGCAGGATATGTTGACAAAGATTTAGAAGAAATTGTTGGTTTCCAAACTGACGCACCACTTAAAAGAGCAATTATGCCAAATGGTGGTATCCGTATTGTAGAAAAATCATGCGAAAGCTATGGATATAAAGTAGATGATGATATAGCATATATTTATCATAATTTAAGAAGAACACACAATGATGGTGTATTTGCAGTTTATACACCTGAAATTAGAGCAGCTAGAAGCTCTCACTTAATTACTGGTCTTCCAGATGGTTATGGACGTGGAAGAATCATTGGTGATTACAGAAGAGTTGCCCTATATGGTGTTGACGCTTTAATTGCAAATAAAAAAGAAGAATTAGACCTTTTAGATAGAGATGAAATGACAGAAGATTTAATCCGTAACCGTGAAGAAGTTTATGATCAAATCTTAGCATTAAATGATTTAAAAGCTATGGCTCAAACTTATGGGTTTGATATTTCACAACCTGCCAATACAGCTAAGGAAGCTATTCAATGGTTATACTTTGGATATTTAGGCGCTATTAAAGATCAAAATGGTGCTGCCATGAGTTTAGGTAGAACTTCTACTTTCTTAGATATTTATATTGAAAGAGATATTAAAAATGGAACTTTAACAGAAGAAGCTGCTCAAGAATTAATTGACCAATTTGTTATGAAATTAAGAATGGTTCGTTTCTTAAGAGCCCCTGAATATAACGCCCTATTTAGTGGTGACCCAGTATGGGTAACTGAAAGTATTGGTGGTATGGGAGTTGATGGAAGAACTTTAGTTACAAAAAATAGCTTCCGTATGCTTCATACATTAGTAAATTTAGGACCTGCTCCAGAGCCAAACTTAACAGTATTATGGTCTACTCACCTACCAGAAGGATTCAAAAAATTCTGCTCAGATATTTCTATTAAAACATCTTCTATTCAATATGAAAATGATGATTTAATGAGAGTAACTTTAGGAGACGATTATGGTATTGCTTGCTGTGTTTCTGCTATGAAAATTGGTAAACAAATGCAATTTTTCGGAGCACGAGCAAACCTTGCAAAAGCTTTACTTTATGCTATCAATGGTGGTAGAGATGAAAAGAGTGGAAAACAAATTACACCTAAATTTGCACCAATCACTTCTGAATATTTAGACTATGATGAAGTAATGGAAAAATTTGACCATATGATGGAATATTTAGCTAAAACTTATGTAAAAGCATTAAATATGATTCACTATATGCATGATAAATACTCTTACGAAGCATTAGAAATGGCTTTACATGATAAAGAAAGAGACATTTTAAGAACTATGGCTTGTGGTATCGCAGGTTTCTCAGTTGCAGTTGACTCTTTATCTGCTATTAAATATGCAAAAGTTAAAGTTATTCGTGATGAAACAGGATTGGCTGTTGATTATCAAGTAGAAGGTGACTTCCCTAAATACGGAAATGATGATGACAGAGTTGATGATATGGCAGTTGAATTAACAAAAACATTTATGAAAAAAGTAGAAAAACATGCAACTTACAAAAATTCAAGAGCTACTATGTCTATCTTAACTATTACATCTAATGTAGTATATGGTAAAAATACAGGTTCTACACCAGATGGTAGAAAAGATGGTGAACCATTTGGACCTGGTGCTAACCCACTACACGGAAGAGATACTAATGGTGCTTTAGCTGTTATGAACACAATTGCTAAGTTACCTTACGAATATTCAGAAGATGGTATTTCATATACCTTCTCTATCACACCAGGAACACTTGGAAAAGACGAAGAAACAAGAGTAAACAATTTAACCAGTATGTTAGATGGTTTCTTTGCACAAACTGGACACCATATTAATGTTAACGTATTTGACAGAAGCTTACTAGAAGACGCTATGGAGCATCCTGAAAAATACCCACAATTAACTATTCGTGTATCTGGTTATGCAGTTAACTTTACAAAATTAACAAGAGAACAACAATTAGATGTTATTAATAGAACAATTCATGAAAGAATCTAGGAGAAAAAAATGAACGCACGAGTACACTCATTTGAATCTTTTGGAACAGTAGACGGACCTGGTATCAGGTTCGTCATGTTCTTACAAGGTTGTAGTTTAAAATGCAAATATTGCCACAACAGAGATACTTGGAACCACTGTGGTGGTACAGAGTATTCTTTGGAAGATATTTTAACGAAAATTGAAAAGTATAAAAACTATTTTAAGCCCTCTGGTGGTGGCGTAACGATTAGTGGTGGTGAGCCATTATTGCAAGTAAAATTTTTGTTAGAACTCCTCCCTATTCTAAAGCAAGATGATATTCATGTTGCAATCGATACTTCTGGTAGTTTTAATTTGACAGAAGATATTAAAAAGGTAATTGATTTGGCAGATTTATTTTTATTAGATATTAAATGTATCAATGATGAAATTTGCAAAGATTTAACAGGGGTTTCTAATAAGCAAGAGATTGCTTTTGCAGAATACTTAAATAGTATTGGTAAGCCAATGTGGATTAGGCAAGTATTAGTTCCAGGGATTACAGACCGTGAGGAGGATTTATTGAAATTAAAAGAATTCATTTCTGGTTTATCTAATGTAGAAAAGATAGAAATTTTGCCTTACCATGATATGGGACGTTTTAAATGGGAACAATTAGGTTTAAAATATGAGTTAGATGGTGTACCTGCTGCTACAGTAGAAGATGTGGAAAAGGCTAAGAGGATATTGGGAATATATTAACAAATAGAGATTTATCATAATGGAAGATAACTTCAATTGTGATAAATCTTTCCTTGTTTAGTTATAAATTTTATTCATACCATCAAAGCTACTTGTAATTTTACTTGATATACAGCAAAGATCGAAAGGAAATGTCATCGTAACTGTCAGACATAATATAACCACCGCGAGCACCTGCGCAACCATCACTACTATGGTAAGTCCCTCCTCTAAGGGTACAAGGGTAGCCGTCGTAAGAAGAGGTTTCAGTCGACCACTCTGTTGTATTAGAAGCCATATCATAGATATTACATACTTTATCTCCATTTGTTCCTGTATTAGCTAAACTTGTATTTTTAGAGTTTTGCTTTGAATAATCGTTATCTCCTGAATAAGTTTGAATAAATACAATGGCTGTATCCCATGCATAAGAATTTACTAAATCACTTTCAAAACTTTGACTTATATACATTTCTCTTGCTTTTGTAGCAGCATCTTGCTGTATAACATTATTCCACACTGCTGCTGATTTTGATTTTACTTTATTATCGCTCCCTTTACTTGCTTCATATCTTGCTAAGTAATATCCACCATTGCTATTGGTTTTACTTATAAAAGTACTTAAACTTTTAGCTGTTGTATTTCCATAACTAGATATCTCTAATTCTTGAAAACAGCTATTTATTTTAGTATTATCAGCTACTGAAGCATAATTAGTAGCTTCTTGAACTAATGTTCCTGCCCCAGTCCCCGTTATTGTATAATTTGGAGCACTTCCCTCAGCTTTTATATCAAAAGTATATCTTCCAAGCGTTATTGTTTTAGTTGTATTATCTTTATTTTTCACATTTCCTACTGGTATCCATACAAACTGATTTCCTTCATTATCTTCAATGACTATTCCGTCTTGTACAGTTGGCTTTTTGTCTCCTGTATAAGTATATTCTACATCATCTTGTCCATCAGGTACAACTTTAAATCCTTCTGGAATAGTAATTGGATTTCCTAAACTATCTTCAGCAGGTGTATTTTTTGTTGTTATATCTGTGATAGTAGATACATCTACTCTATCTCCTGTTCCACTTCCTCCACCATTTCCATTTAAATATTTATTAATAGTATCATTTACATCATTAAAGTATTCTTGCTCATCTTTCTTAGCTTGTTCTGTTTGGTCTTTAGCATCTTGGGCTAATTTAAATATTCCATTCTCTCCAAAGACATATATAATTGTAATACCTGCTAATATTAAAAGTACGACTATTGTTACAACTAGAGCAACAAGCGTTATACCGAGTATTTTTTACTTCCTCTTTCTTCATTCGTCCTCCTTTCGTGTCAGTTAAAGATACGTCCCTAAACCAACACTCTTTCGTTGTTAGTATCTACATTTTGAATTACTTTTATGCACATTTTTAAAATTTTGCTGTTTTTAGCAGAATACTTTATTATAAAATTTTCAATGTGCTATAAAAGTTCTTCTTAAGTTTTATACTAATATATCAGTTATAACATATTGTTTTAAAATATGTCAATATATGTTATGTTGTTTTTTGTCTTATTTTGGTTCCAAACCAACTAAAAACAGTATATGATATTTTTTCATTTATCATACACTGTTTATTTTTTATTATCTATTATTCTACATATCCAAACTTCTTTATTCTTTCTTCTTCCCTATTGGATAGTTCTTTTAACCACTTTGCTAAACCTAAACTATCATTATTTCTTAAATATTCAAAATATTTTACCCTATCTTCTTTTTCTATTACAACAGGAAATAGATTGTTTTTTAATAATTCATAATTGATAAGTAGTCTTCCTGTTCTGCCATTGCCATCTTCAAACGGATGTATTTTTTCAAATTCAATATGATACTCCGCAATTTTGTTAAAGATATCTTGCTCATCATGCTCATAATTATAAACATAGTATAGCATTAAGTTTGGCATCTTTTCAAGTTCTGGTGGAATATGCTCACTTCCTTGAATAAATTTTTCCTCCTTTATTCTTTCACAACCTTCTTAAGTCCAAAGGTAATAAAATAAATTATTCCTGAAATTAACACTATCATAGGACCTGTTGGAATATTCCAATAATAAGACATAATGAGTCCTGTTATTCCCGAAAATAGTGAAAATAGTACTGATATGAAATGATAACTCCTCATATTTTTTGCAACATTTCTACTAGAGGCTGCTGGCAGAATCAGTAATGAGTTAATCAATAAAATACCAATCCAGCGAATCGAAATCATAACAATAATCGCAATTAAAACTACAAAAATATTATCAATTAATTTTGTATTAATCCCTCTACTTTTTGCTAACGTAGAATTAATACTTGTTACATGTAGTTTATTAAAAGTAAAATACCAAAATACTCCTACTGCAATGAAAGCAAATAACAGATATAAAATCTCACTATTGCTAATACTTAAAATATCTCCTACTAAATAGCTAGAATATTTATTAAAGTTGCCACTTTGCGCTAGCATAGCTAAACCTAAAGCAATCGCTATGGAAGAAAATACGCTAATAATCGTATCTGCTCCATAGTTCGTTTTGTTCTTTACAAAATTTAATAACAGTGCAAATACAATTGCAAAAAATATCATAGAAATATTCATATTAGAAATTCCTAGTACCATACCTATGGCAATTCCTGTTAATGCAGAGTGCCCTAGTGCATCAGAAAAGAAAGCCATTTTGTTATTCACTATCATGGTGCCTAATATGGCAAAAATCGGTGAAATTAAAATAATGGCAAGAAAAGCATTTTTCATAAAAGCATATTCCATAAATTCAAATGGCAAAATTGTTTCTAATATTCCATAAATTGCTTCCATTTCTTCTCCTTTTGTCGCACTTGGGGACGTTAGTTTGTGCGACATCTGTCCCCAAGTGCGACATTTTTATTCAAACCTCTCTCTAAATTCCTTACTTTTAAATACTTCCTCTGGTGTTCCCTCTTTCATCACTTCTTTGTCTAACAAAATAACTCTATCCGCATATTTTCTGACTAGTTCTAAATCATGTGAAACGAGTAAAATCGACATATCATATTTTGCTTTTAAGTTATTGACTAATTCGTAAAAATCTCGTGTTCCGTTTTTATCAATTCCTGAAACTGGTTCATCTAAAATCAATAAATTAGGTACTGGTTTTGTTGCAATGGAAAGCAATACTCTTTGTAACTCTCCTCCTGATAAGTCTCCAATGCTTTTATCGATTAATCTTTCTGCTCCAAATAGTTTGAGCTGATTTTTGATTTCTTGATAAATCTTTTTGTCTTTTTTTAGAAAGACTGGTATATGGCAAATGCAAGAAGCAAATAAGTCATATACCGTTGTTGGCATATGTCTTTCAATATTAATTGATTGTGGCACATAGCCAATTTTTATTTTCTTTGCTACATTTTCTTTCATATCCATAAAAGTAATATTTCCTGTATGCTCTACTTCCCCTAAAATTGCTTTCAGTAAAGTAGACTTTCCTGCTCCATTTCGTCCAATGATAACAGTTAACTGCCCACAATGGATATGAATATTAACATCTTTTAAAATCACTTCTTTTCCAAACTTCACACCTATATGGTTGATTTTGGTACAATGTAGTCCACAAGCTGCTGACTGTTCCATTTGACTTCCTCTCTTTCTTGTCATTTAATGTTTAACGAAATCTTTGTAATATACTAATTTTAAAGTGAAACGAGGTGTTTGAGATTTACCTCAAATAGCGGAGCGTCCGAAGTGCATCGGTAAAATTAGTATATCTACAATATTTCTTTCAATGTCATTAAATTATTTTGCATAGCTTGCAAATAACTATCATTTGACACATCACCTGTTAACCCTGATTGCAACTCATAAATCTTTGCTCCTGTTTCACTTGCTAAAGTTTGTGCACTTTTTAAATTGTCTTCCTTATCTACTAAAATACTTTTGATGTCTTCTTTTTTCATAATTTCAATGAGTTCCTTCATTTTCTCTGCTGATAAAGAACTTTCCTCGTGGTTAGTTTCAACAGAGATAATTTCCAAGCCACCCTCTTTTGCTAGGTAACTAAATGCCTCATTTAAGCAGATTGCCTTTTTACCTTTTAAGTTTGCTAATTCTGTTTGATATTCTCCTTGTAATTCTTTTAATTCTTTGATGTAACTCTCTTTATTTTTTTCATAAACTTCTTTATTCTCTGGATTAGCCTCACTTAAGCTTTTTGCTATTTCTTCTACTTGCATCATATAGTTAGAAAGGCTTGTCCAAATATGGTTATTCACTTCCCCATTTTCTTCTATTTTACTAGTAATGTTTTTGCTACTGTCAATAATTTTAATTCCAGAATAAGTATTCAATATCTTATCCATAAAATTTTCTAGTCCTAGTCCATTTTGTATAATAACATCTGCTTTCTCTAGCTTTTTCATATCCGTAGTACTCAAAGTGTAGTCATGTAAACAGCCTGCGTTTCTATCTGCCATGTTCACTAATTCTATATTTTTCGCGCCTTGTGTAATATTGCTTGTCATAATCCAAATAGGATAAAAGGTTGTCACAATTTTAAATTGTCCCTCATCGTCATTTTTGAATTTTCCCATCCTATTTCCTATCACACAAATTGCTATTATCATTACTACAATAACCAATATTGCAATACCAATTTTCTTCTTCATAACTTGTCCCTTTCTTATTTGCCTATCATATCACAAATATCCATTTTTTTCAAGTCCACAAAATCCTTAAGCTTTCTTTAAAATTGCCCTTACCACATTGACTTATCGCCTATTTTGCGGTATGATATAGGGAGCAATTTAAAGGAGTTATGATAAAATTTATGTTATGTTCAATTTGTAATAAAAATCAAGCTGTCATTTTCATTAATAAACAAGGTGAAGATGGCAAACAAAAAATGGAAGGATACTGTTATGAATGTGCAAAAAAGCAAGGTATCAATCCTATGGAATCTTTAATGAAACAAGCAAATCTTTCTGAAAAAGATTTAGATGATATGACTAAGCAAATCGAAACGATGATGTCTGATTTAACACAGAATATAGATGTAGACACACTCTCAGAGCAGATGGAAGATATGGATATGGACGATTTAAGTGAAGAAAAAGCACCTATCCAATTTGGTGCTATCCCCTTAGGCTCTATTTTCTCAGGTATGTTTGGAAATTCTGCTTCTGGAGAAGAAGCTACTTCTTCGAATAACACCTCTGGTGAGAAGAAAAAAGTTAAAGTAAAAAAAGAAAAAGACAAACGTCGTAAATCTTTAGAAACTTTTGGCACTAACTTAACACAAAAAGCCAAAAATGGTCAGTTAGATATGGTAGTTGGCAGAGATAAAGAAATTCAAAGAATGATACAAATTCTAAATCGCCGTAGCAAGAACAACCCTTGTTTAATTGGTGAGCCAGGCGTTGGTAAAACTGCTATTGCACAAGGTTTGGCCATTAAAATTGCTACTGGCAAAGTTCCTGCTAAGTTGTTAAATAAAGAAGTATATTTAATTGATATGACAGCAGTTGTTGCAGGTACTCAATTTAGGGGTCAGTTTGAGGCTCGTATGAAGTCTATTATTGATGAATGTAAGTCTTTAAGAAATATCATTTTAGTCATTGATGAAATTCACAATATCATTGGCGCAGGTGATGCTGAACATTCTATGAATGCAGCTAACATTTTAAAGCCTTCCCTATCCAATGGAGAAATTCAACTAATTGGAACTACTACTTTAAAAGAATATCGTAAATATATTGAAAAAGATAGTGCTTTAGAAAGAAGATTTCAACCAGTGATTGTAGAAGAACCTTCTGTTACAGATTCTATCGATATCTTAGAAGGCATAAAAAAGTACTATGAAGATTATCACAAAGTAAAGATTTCTAATGATGTCATTAAGCAAACTGTTATTATGTCTGAAAAATATATTCATGATAGGTTTTTACCTGATAAAGCTATCGACATTTTAGATGAGGCTTGCTCTCGTATCAACTTAAATAACAAAGAACTATATGAATTAGAAGTATTGAAAAATCAATTAAAAGCAGTTCAAGAAGAAAAAGAAGAAGCTGCTCAAGCAGATTCTACTGAAGACTACCAAAAAGCTGCTGAGTTAAAAACCAAAGAATGTAGCTTAATGGAACAAATTGATGAATTGAATAAAAAGTTAAAATTAAAGAGTTTAACTGTGCAAGATATTGCGGAGGTTATTGAAAGTTGGACTAAAATTCCAGTCAAGAAAATTACAGAAGCTGAAACACAAAAACTCTTGAACTTAGAAGAAAACTTACACAAAAGAGTCGTTGGACAACAATCAGCAGTAGAAGCAGTTTCAAGAGCTATTCGTCGTAATCGTGCTGGATTAAAAAGTACGAAAAGACCACCATCATTCATCTTTGTAGGACCTACTGGTGTTGGTAAAACAGAACTTGCGAAATCACTTAGTTTTGAAATGTTTGGCAAAGAAGATGCCATTATCCGTATTGATATGTCTGAATATATGGAAGGGCACTCTACTTCTAAGCTAATTGGTTCTCCTCCGGGATATGTAGGTTATGATGATGCAGGACAATTGACGGAAAAAGTAAAACGCAACCCTTACTCTATTGTTTTGTTAGATGAAATTGAAAAAGCACACCCTGATGTGTTCAATATTCTACTTCAAGTATTAGATGATGGACGCTTAACAGATAGTCAAGGAAATACCGTTAGTTTCGAAAATACAATCTTAATTATGACTTCTAATGCAGGTTCTAACCAAAACACTAATTCTATTGGTTTTGGCGGGTCTAGAACGGATCAAAATAAAGTGATGGATAGTTTAAAAGAAACCTTTAGACCTGAGTTCTTAAACAGAATTGACGAGATTGTGATTTTTGAGCAATTACATCAAGAACAGTTATTACAAATTGTAGATTTAATGTTAGAAGATACCAAAAAAGCTTTAGCAGATAAAGATATTACCATGGTAGTATCTGAGCCTGCTAAAAAGTTCTTATTAGAAAAAGGAACTGATATAAAATATGGTGCAAGGCCTTTGAGAAGAGCCATCCAGAGATATTTAGAAGATGAATTATCTGAAAAAATACTACGTAAAGAACTTTTAAATAGTCAAACTGTCACTATAGATTTAGAAGCAAACCAATTAACATTTTCAGTAAAAACTGTAAATTAATCGATTAATTATGAGTCGCTATATGATAAGGAGAAATAGTTATGGCAAAACATATACCCAATATTTTAACAGTAGCAAGATTTTTCTTAATACCATTTGTTATTTACGCTTTAGTAGTAGATAATTACCTAATGGCCTTTATCTTTCTTACTATTTCTGGTTTAACAGATGTATTAGATGGTTTTATTGCTAGAAAATTTAACTTTATCACCAATTTCGGAAAGCTCATAGACCCTTTAGCAGATAAGGCAACACAAATCTCAGTATTGATTGCCTTAATGCTAAAGAATATCATTCCATTTTGGATGATTGCCATTGTTGCTTTAAAAGAAGCAGCAATGATAGCAGGTGCCTCTTTCCTATATGGAAAAGAACTAGTCGTTTCTAGCAAATGGTATGGTAAACTATCTACTGTTCTATTCTATATTGCCATTGTATGTTCTTTTGGTATTAAATATTGGAACACGATTGCAGAAAATCCTGCAAATTCAGTAGGTCTACTTCCACAATTTGATATGTGGATTTACTACTTAGCTATTGCAGCTACTATCTTCTCTCTTGTTATGTATTACATTACTTTTTACAGACAAGGATATTTGAAAAAAGAAAATTTAAAAATTGAAAACAAAAATTAAACCAAAAGTGTCAGGTTGGGGACGTTCCTTTTTCTGACACTTTTGTCAGGTTAGGGACACACCTCTATCATTTATCTTCAAGGTATGTCCCCAGTATGACAGTTTTGTCAGAAAAAGGAACGTCCCCAACCTGACGCTTATTCAAAATCTTCTAGCACAGAATGCAATTGGTCATCACCAATTGCTTTAATTCCTTCTTGTACTTTGATTAAATCTTCTTCTGTTAAATATCTTGTTGCAATATCTGTATCTTCTTTCCATGTCTCTTCTCCAGTTTCATCTGTTGTATAAATTCCTAACACCTCTCCATGTTCTCTTACAATATAATGCATTCCGCAATATCCCTCTTTTTCTTGTGATACAATAATTTCATTATTGGTAAGGCTCTCTATTTTCCAATCTGCATATTGTTCTTTTACTTGCTCTTCTGTGAAATTTATCCATTCTTCTGGAATTTCTTTGATTTCTTTAATAAAATGGTCGCATCCTTTAAAATACTGCTTTTCTGTAATGGTACAATTTGGAGATAGTTTTGTTTCTGATGTTGAAGTAGATACTACATCATTTTCCACCTGATTTTCATTTTCTTGTTGTTCTAAATGTGCTAATTGCTTGGTTCCTATATTACTATCTTTCGTTTTATCTTTTTCATAAAAATAGACACCTGTTATCACACCTATTAAAAATAGAAGCATAATACCAAAAGCTATTGCTATTTTCCAACCTGTTCTCATACTTAACTCAACTCTCTTTCTCCATATCCATTTCTAAAGAGAAATAGATACTTCTATGGTTTAATTTTAGTATGAGAAATTTTGGTAATAATTATTCATTTATTTAAAAAATATTGTAAGCTTTATCAACTTACAATATCTTTCTTTTTGATACAATGTATTAAACTACTATATAGTTATAGGCACAAGCACGAATTAAGCGATTTGTTATCGCTAATCCTAGTCCTTTCTCTCCTACTCCTTCCAAAATAACTAAATCTACTTGTTCTTTGTCTACTTTTCTTAAAAGAGTAAAAATATTTTTGGCAACTTCTTCTAAAGTCTTCCCCATATTCCATTTTTCGTCTGCTATATAGCTATCTAAATGTTCTTGTTTTCCTATTACTAATACCTTTTTATTTTCTTGCTTCATCTGGTTTGTAACTTCATTAATTTTGTCTATCATTTTTTCTTCAACTTTGCTATATATCATCATACATTTTGTATTTGGCGCATAATGGCGATATTTCATCCCCGGTGAACTAACTACTTCATTTTGTTCTACTTTTTCTAAAACATGTCTATCAATTTCTACTTCTTCAATTACTTCTTCTAATTGCTCCCTTGTAATCTTTCCTGGTCTTAAAATATGAATTTTATTATTTTCTACCTTGATAACTGTAGACTCTAAACCTATATCTGTAAATCCTCCATCTAAGATATATTCTACTTTTCCATCTAATTCTGATATAATATCTTCTACCCTAGTCCCACTTGGTTTTCCTGAGACATTAGCACTAGGGGCTGCAATTGGCACACCTGCCTTTTCAATTAATTTTTTAGCAATGATATTACTTGGCATACGTACTCCTACTGTATCTAAGTTAGCAGTTACAATATTAGGAATAACTTCTTTACTTTTTCTTTGAAAAATAACAGTTAAAGGTCCCGGCCAAAACTTTTCAATTAGCTTATGTTCTAGTACTCCTATATTGGCTACAATATCTTCTAGCATTTGAATATTAGATATATGTACAATTAATGGGTTGTCCTGTGCTCTGCCTTTTGCAATAAAGATTTTCTTTACTGCTTCTGCATCCAAAGCATTTGCACCTATTCCATATACGGTTTCTGTTGGAAATAACACTAGATTTCCATTTTTTATTTCTCTAGCTGCTTCTTCTATTTCTTCTTCTTTTATCTTCTTAGTTTGGTCCGAATATCTTGAAATCATAATCTATCTTCTTTCTAAAAATTTCCCTAGCGCTTACACGGCACTAGGGATTGGAAAATGCCTTCTGCTTTTATTTGGGCCCGCTTGTCGTATATTCACGCTGAATTGTATTGAGTCCAATGCTGGCGAGTTTGTTTTGGACCTGCTTGAGTTCAGAGATAACTCGAGCCACATTCTCGACACCGGCTTCACCGTGATCTAAAGCAATGCTCTCAAGTTCACGCCCGAGTCCCTGCAACTGAACAATCAGTTCCTCACATTTCTCATAACACCGCTTCTCCCTCTCATGATTCGGTAACGACATTGTTACCATCCTTTCTGGGACATTTCCCTTTTTATTTTACGGCATTTAACCGTACTAAAAGATTATATCACCATTTTATGTACATTTCAACGGATAAACATGCATTTTTTCTTATATTTATGAATGACTTTTAGATTTTCTTTTACTACCGACATAAATTACTTGTCTTAAATCTTTCTTTGTGGTATAATGAAACGCGTTGAGTTAATTTGCTCACATTTTATTTTTGGAGGTATCTTGCTATGACATTTGACCTTCGGGATCCCGCTGTTATAAAAAGAATTCTCGAAGCAGCATCCCCGCAAAACTTCAACTATAAGGAGATTTATTATTTAATAAAATCTCAAAAAGTTCTTAACATCACGGAATCTATTCGCACTCTGACCATTTTGTCCATCTCGGCTCACGGCGTTGACCTTTATGCTGATTTGTTCCATGGTTGGAAAGTTGCGGATGCGACTCCACTTGCATTCTTCCATTCGAAGAATGGCTCAGTTGTCATTTTCCGTTCGGATTGGACAGTGCAGGCACATTCCTCCGCAAAGAAGGATTCGGTATATGTCGTTAGCAAGGCTGGTGTTTTCGAACAACTTAAAGCTTACCTCCAGTAAAGGTGTATACATCTTTAAAGGCTATCTCTTACGAGAAAGCCTTTTTTATTTACTTTTTTCCTCTTCCCTCTTTCATTTCCCTATAAAATGCGATATAATAAGGCTACTAATGTAAGGAGATGAAAGTAAATGGGATATAACTTTAAAGAAATTGAAAAAAAATGGCAAGATAAGTGGTACACGGAAGGAACCTTTTATGCCAAAGAAAACTCAAATCAAAAAAAATGGTATGGATTAATTGAATTTCCTTATCCATCTGGACAAGGCCTTCATGTTGGTCATCCACGTAGTTATACAGCCTTAGACATTATCGCTAGAAAAAAACGTATGGATGGATATAACGTACTATACCCTATCGGATTTGATGCTTTTGGTTTACCTGCTGAAAATTATGCTATTAAAAATCATGTACACCCTAAGATTACAACTGAAAAAAACATTAATCACTTTAGGGAGCAATTAAAAGCATTAGGTTTTTCTTTTGACTGGTCAAGAGAAGTAGATACCACTGACCCTAATTATTATAAATGGACACAATGGATTTTTATTCAACTATATAAACATGGATTAGCATATAAAACTACTATGCCAATTAACTTCTGTACAGGCTGTAAAGTAGGCTTAGCTAATGAAGAAGTGGTAAATGGCGTTTGTGAACGTTGTGGAAGCCCTGTTGTTCAGAAAGAAAAAAGTCAATGGATGCTTAAAATTACAGAATATGCTCAAAGATTAATTGATGATTTAGATGAAGTAGATTTCTTAGATAAAATTAAGGCACAACAAATTAACTGGATTGGTAGAAGTGAAGGTGCTGAAGTAAAATTTAAAATTGCTGATTCTGATAAAGAATTAGTAGTTTACACTACAAGACCTGATACTTTATTTGGTGCTACTTACATGGTAGTTGCCCCTGAACATCCTATGATTAAAGAATTAGAAGGAAAAATTACAAACTTAGATGAAGTAAAAGAATATCAAAGACAAGCAAGTTTAAAATCTGACTTTGAACGTGCAGAATTAAATAAAGAAAAAACTGGTGTAGAATTAAAGGGAATTAAAGCTATTAACCCACTTACAGGAAAAGAAATTCCAGTTTGGGCTTCTGATTATGTTTTAATTACTTATGGAACTGGTGCTATTATGGCTGTTCCTTCTCATGATACTCGTGACTGGGAATTTGCACAAAAATTTAATTTGCCAATTATTCAAGTAGTTGCTCCTATCTTCGAAGGTGAAGGAGATTCTAAAGTAAGAGAAGACAAAGAAAATACAACTCGTAATGTGGTAACACTTGTTATTAAACATCCAACAGAGGATAAATATTTATGTGTAAAAAATCACAAAATTCCTCACCTTTCTTTATTAATGGGAGGAATTGAAGGAGATGAAACACCTCTTGAAGCAGCAACTAGAGAATTGAAAGAAGAAACTGGCTATACAGATATTGCCTCTAGCAAAGAATTTACCTTTATTTATCAAGATCATTTTTATGCTGTTCATAAAGATGTTAATCGTTTAATTACTAACCATACAATTATGGTACAATTAGCTTCTTTAGAACAAGCATCTGTCTCTGAGGAAGAAAAGGCAACTCAAGAACCATTGTGGCTTACTAGAGAGGAATTTATCAATAGCATTACAATTAAAGCTCAACAATATGATGTAGAAAGAGCTTTAAATGGTGAAACAGCTATGATAGATGTATCTTCTGGAACTTTAGTTAACTCTAGTTTCTTAAATGGTTTATCTGTAAAAGAAGCTATCCCTACTGTTATTAAATACTTAGAAGAAAAAGGTATTGGTACCAAAAAGGTAAATTACAAATTACGTGACTGGGTATTTTCAAGACAACGTTATTGGGGTGAGCCAATCCCAATGGTTTATTGTGAAAAATGTGGATGGGTTCCACTTCCTGAAGAAGAATTACCACTTGTTTTACCAGATATTGAAGATTATGAACCTAGTGAAAATGGAGAATCTCCTTTAGCCAAGCAAACAGAGTGGATTAAAACTACTTGTCCTCATTGTGGTGGAACAGCTACTAGAGAAACTGATACAATGCCTCAATGGGCAGGTTCTTCTTGGTATTATTTAAGATATATGGATCCACACAATGATAAAGCTTTAGCTTCTAAAGAAGCTTTAGAATATTGGAGCCCTGTTGATTGGTACAATGGTGGTATGGAGCATACTACCCTACACTTACTATATTCTCGTTTCTGGCATAAGTTCTTATATGACATTGGAGTAGTTCCAACTAAAGAGCCATATGCCAAACGTACTTCACACGGCATGATTTTGGGAGCCAATGGTGAAAAAATGTCAAAATCAAAAGGTAATGTTATCAATCCTGATGATATTGTAAATGAATTTGGTAGCGACACTTTCCGCGTTTATGAAATGTTTATGGGACCATTTGACCAAACTGCCCCATGGTCTATGGAGAGTATTCGTGGTTGTGCTAAGTTCTTAGATAGAGTTTGGAATTTACAAGATATGTTAGTAGAAGGTGACACCTATTCTCCTGAATTTGAGAAAATGATGCACCAAGCCATTAAAAAGGTATCTAGTGATATTGAAGAAATGAAATTCAATACAGCAGTTTCTACTTTCATGAGTATGACAAATGAATTCTATCGTGCAAAAAAGATTAATAAAGCAGAATTTAATACTTTCCTACAATTGTTAAACCCATTTGCACCACATATGACTGAAGAACTTTATCAAATTTCAGGAAATGAAAAAACAATTGCCGAGACTCCTTGGCCACAATATGATGAGGCAAAAACAGTAGAAAATACAATTGAACTCCCTATTCAAATCAACGGAAAGCTAAAATCTACTATTTCTATTGCAGTTGATAGTTCTGAAGAACAAGTAAAAGACTTAGTACATAGTAATACTCAAGTTCAAAATGCAACAGCTGATAAGACAATTGTAAAGGAAATCTATGTAAAGAATAAAATTTATAATATTGTTGTAAAATAAGAAATAGCCCACCTTCTTTAGGTGGTGCTTTTTCTTGCATTTTACATAATACCATGATATAATATGTGCGAGATCCTTTTTATTAGGTTAATTTTTAGATTGTGTTATCATAAAGACTGTTTAAGGAGGTTTCAAGTTTGGACCCACAAAGTTTTTTAAAGGAATACATCACAACCTATCTTGATTTTCCAGAAGAAGGTACTATCTTTCGGGATATTGTTCCTCTGTTAAGGAATCCCACCGCTTTCAGCCATGCAATTATTTGCATCAAGAATAATATCCGCCTGTTTTCGGATTCTCCTGATGTAATTGTTGCTCCTGAAGCAACAGGCTTCCTCTTTGGTGCCCCTGTGGCATTTCAACTGAAGCTACCTTTTGTTCCTGTTCGAAAACCTAGCAAACTTCCTGGAGAAGTCATAGAACAAAGTTATGCTTTAGAACATGGAGAAGCGGTATTAAACATTCCTGCTAATTCTATCAAGCCAGACGACAAAGTAGTTATCATAAATGACCTGCTTGCTACTGGTAACACTTTTCAAGCAATTGCTAATCTTGTCGAAAAAATGGGCGGAAAAGTTATTCACATCGCCTGTTTGATTGAGTTGGTAGACTTGCATGGAAGAGATTTTCTCCAAAAGTATGATGTCAGTTCTGTCTTGACATTTTGAAGTCTCTTGATAGCACAATCTTTAATCTAACCTATAAAGCCACCGTTTTCTAACGGTGGTCTTTTTTATGTAAAACCAACGATATCTTGTCATATAAATGTCACATAACTGTAAACAGTTTGTCATACATTTTTGTTGGAATATGTTGTATAATGTGTCATAGAATAAAGAGAATTACTAAGGAGAAGCCTAAAAGTAGGATGAACATTGAAGAAGAATTAAGAAAAGATGGTATTGAAATAGTTGGAAGGCTAGATACATTAAGCGTTAATACTCTTGCTAAAAGTGCTGCAGAAAAAATCTGCAAAACTTTTCCAAGAGCTCATTTTGTGTCTAGTCAATTATTCATTGAACTTGCTCGTATCCCTATGTATCTTGTTCGTATGCCAGATGGTTTTGCTGAGGCAAACTACTTTTACAAAAGTTCTTCTATCTATTTTAAGCAAGGAGTTCCTTTAGAAGAATTAGAAAAATTAGCCATTCATGAATTCATCCATTATATACAAGAAACTAAAGATGCTAAAGGCACTTTAATTCGTTTAGGTCTTTGTGATTTTACAGAATTTAAAACTTATGGCATGGCATTAAATGAAGGTGCAGTTCAGTTGTTAACTGCTAAAGTATTAAAGCAAGAACCTGATATGGTAAAGTATTATGATATTTCACTACCAACTACTAGTCCTTCCTACTATCCACTTTTATGCAATTTAGTCCAACAATTAGCTTACCTTGTTGGAAATGATGTTTTATGTGATAGTACCCTATTTAGCAATGATCAATTTAAACTTAATTTAATTGACACTTGTGGAAAGCAAGCTTTTTCTAGAATACAAGATAATTTAGACTTTTTGCTAAATACTGAAGAAAAAATAATTAAGTTAAATAATCAGTTATTAGAAGAAGACTGTGAAGATAATAAAGTGCAAAAGTTTACTAATAAAATTGATAAATATAAAAAAGATTTAAAAAAGACCTTTATGCAGACACAAAATATTATCTTTACTACCTATTTCAATAATGAATTTAACAAACTTACTACTACTGAAGCAATTGAAGTTTACAGGGCAAAATTATATAATTATAAAAATTATATTGGTATTACAGATGGTTATAGTCATTTTAATAATTATTATATTGATAAAATGGTAGCCTTAGAAAGCCGACATGAGGCAATACTAAATAATGTAGCCATTATTCCTGTAAAAGAATCTAGAATTACTAATTTGTTCAAAGCACTAAGAAATTTATTCTCTTGGAATAAAGAAAAAGAATGGAATTAATCTTATAGAATAAAGCCTATAAATCATTTGATTTGTAGGTTTATTTTTATACTCCGCATCAGCTATTTGTGGATATCTTATTTTAGATTTCTATTTATATTAAAATTTAACTATATTAAATGAAAGGAATTGCAGGGGCAAAAGATATGGTAAATTTTAATATTGAAAAACTGCTCAAAAAGCGTGGCAAGAGTAAATATTGGCTTTGTAAAAATATGAGTATTACTTCTCGCAACCTCAACCGCGTTTTAAATGGTGAAACCACTTCCATTTCTTTTAAATATTTAGAAGATATGTGTCAATTTTTAGATTGTGAAGTGGGCGAATTAATTTCTATTGAAAAGGAAAAATGAGGAAATAATTAATTATTTCCTCATTTTTTTTATGAAATTAAAATTTATCTATAATATTATTTTCCTTCTAAATACTCTATAATTTTTCTAGCTACTTCTCTTCCATCTCTTGCTGCCCAAGCCACTGTTGCAGTCTGACCCACTACATCTCCCCCTGCAAATACTTTTGGATTAGAAGTTCTTCCATCTTCGTCTACTGATACATATTTTCTAGTTCCTATTGCTATGTCTTGTTCTTTTAACATCTCTTTATCAGCCTTTCCTCCAACTGCCATTACTACATAATCCATTGGTATGCAATAATTACTATCTTCTATATCTACTGGAACTTTCCTCTTTTCTCCTTCCTTTTCCACTAGCATTGTCTTAATACATTCAATTTGTTCCACTTTTTCATTTCCTAATACTTTGGTGATGTTTGTTAAAAATAGGAATTCAACTCCTTCTTGTTTTGCATCTTCTATTTCTTTTACTTCTGCTGGCATTTCCTCTTCTGACCTTCTATAAATCACCACTACTTGCTCTGCTCCTAAACGCTTAATGCTTCTAGCACAATCCATAGCAACATTTCCACCACCAATGATAGATACTTTCTTTCCATGGTAATCTGGATGATTTCCCAATTCTAATAAAGAATTTCCTCCAAATACGCCTTCTAATTCTTCTCCTTCTATCATCATTTTTCTTGGAATATTAGCTCCTATACTTAAAAAGATAGCATCATATTCTTTCTCTAGTTCTGCTATATTCAAATTTCTTCCTAATTCTTTTTCATATTCCACATGAATTCCTAAAGATAAAATTTGAGCAATTACTTTTTCAACAAGATCTTTGCTTAACCTAAATTCTGGAATGCCCCTTTTTAAAATTCCACCTAAGTCTTTTTGCTTTTCATAAATTGTCACTTGATATCCTGCTTTTCTTAAAAAGCTACTAGCTGTTAAACCTGAAGGTCCTCCCCCTATAACAGCAACCTTCTTTCCATTTGTCTCTTTTGGCATTCCTTGCTTTAGGTAACAGTTTAGCAAACTCTCCTCTTTCTCTAATGCCCAATCTCCAACTGTTTTTTCTATGTCTCCAATAGAAACGCTTTCACCTTTAATTCCTCTAATGCATTTCCCTTGGCACTGTTTTTGATGAGGACAAATTCTGCCACAAATTGCTGGTAATACCGTGGTTTCGCATAAAATTTCATATGCTTTTTGATAATCTCCCTGTTTTACTTGTGCTATAAAATCTGGAATATGATTTCCTAATGGACAACCTATTCTACATTGTGGATTTTGACAATTTAAACAATATTCTGCTTTTTCTTTTATTTCTTCTTTCATCTCTTACACCCTTTTTCCTAATTTAATTCTTGAAACTTTTTTGTAACTTCTTTCAAATCTTTCCAAAATTCAACCTTTTTATTTTCATCTCTTAGTAGTGCTGCTGGATGCCATGTTGGCATATACCATATTCCCTTTTGTTCAATCCACTTGCCTCTACAAGCAGTAATTCCATACTCTTTTCCCAAGATATTCTTTAAGGCTGTGCTTCCTAAAAGAACAATTAGCTGTGGCTTTACTAACATTACTTGACTTCTCAAGTAATCTAAACATGCTACTGCTTCTTCTTCCTCCGGAACTCGGTTAGCAGGAGGCCTACATTTTACAATGTTTGTAATATATACTGTACTTCTATCAATTCCTATCCCTTGAAAAGCTTTGTTCATAAGTTTTCCTGCCTTTCCCACAAAAGGAAGTCCTTGTGCGTCTTCATCTGCCCCTGGTCCCTCACCTATGAACATCAATTTTGCTTCTTTGTTACCTTCCCCTAAAACAATATGTTGTCTTCTTTCACACAATTTACATTTTTGGCAATTTTGAATGCCATTTTCTAATTCTTCCCAATCTTGATACATCTTTTTTATTTCCTCTTTTACTACTTATTTCACACAACTCTCTACTAATTCTATTTTTATCTTTTGATTGGTATCTATTTTTGCCATTGCTCCAATTGGAATAACTACTTTTTTATCAATATGTCCAAAATTATTAGACTTAATAATTGGGAATTTATATTCCCCTTCTAAAGTATCTAACAAAATTCTTTCTAAACTAATACTTCCATCATAATTTCCAAGCCATAATCCCTTAATCTTGTCAAATACTCCATTTTGTTTCATATGATATAAATAATTGCTAACTAATTCTGGTGGTGTTTCTAAAAATAGTTCTTCTAAAAACAATATCTTATCAGTAAAATCAATGCTATATGCCCCTACTGCCATCTCGTTTACTAAACTTAGGTTTCCACCTACTAGTATTCCTTTTGCTACTCCTTCTTGAATAGTTGCATATTCATCTTCCATTTTTCCTAACAGCAAGCCCCCCTCTACAAATCGCTTCATAACTTCTTCATAGCCATATTGAGTTTGCCAAGAAGTTAGTGACTTAAATGTAGGACCATGAAAAGTAACTAATCCTGTTCTGCTATATATTGCATTTAATATAGAGGTAGAATCACTAAATCCACAAATAATTTTAGGATGAAGCTTTATTCTATCATAATCTAAATAGTCAAATGTACTATTTGAATTAAATCCCCCAGAAATGCAGAAAATAGCTTTTACTTCTTCATCCTCAAACATCTCATTGATATCTTCTGCCTTCTCTTTAGCAGTTGCTCCATACCCTAATGTATTCGCCAATGCATTTTTGCTAAACTTCACTTTAAATCCTGCACTCTCCATTAATAAAATGGAATTATTAATCACTTCTAAATCATCTTTCTCTACTGGGCTAGACGGTGCAATTAACCCAATTGTATCTCCTTTTTTTAATTTATTTGGTATCATATATTTTCTCCTTTTTGTCGCACTTTTGGACGTTAAGTTAGCTGTTCGAATGAAATGAGTTACAGATAACTTATGCAATTGAGCATAGCGAAATTGTAAACATTAGTTTGTGCGACATCTGTCCCCAAGTACGACATTTTTCCATTTTTTTCCAAAATATCATACAAACTAACGTCCCCAAACTGACATGTGTCCCCTAACTGACACTAATAATCGCTGCATTTCTTCCTGACTTTTCCTTATCTACACGGTAGGAGTGAAACTGCTTTGGATGGCACATGGTACAAATTCCACTATCGATAATGTTTTCTTCTTTTAATCCTACATGCTTTAATAATTGTTTATTGATTTCAGTTGTATCAATATAATATTTCTGTTTTCCTTCTATTACTTCTCCCTTTTGGATTATTTTATCTATATTGTCTAAGTCAGTATACCCTTTTTGAAATAAATTTTTTACTTCTTCTTCCACTTCAAAGCAACATTGCTTAATACAAGGGCATATGCAACAAATAATATCTTGCGGATTACTACCATATTCTTGTATCATTTTTTCTACTGCTTTTTTTCCAACTGCTTGCAAAGTTCCTCTCCAACCTGAATGCACATTACCGGCTTACTCTTTTTACTGGGTCATAAAATAGTAGTGAAGTGCAGTCTGCTGAAGTAGTAAGTAACACTAAGTCCTTTTGGTTTGTTATCATTCCATCTACGTCTTCTAATGCTGTTACCTCATTTACAACCTCTATATTATCTGTGTGAGTTTGATGTGGTTTCATTACTCTACTAGCATCTAAACTCAAGCATTCGCAAATTCTCTGGTAGCTTTGTTTTAGTGTTTTTTCACCTTTGTAAATAGGTGGGAAATTAAGTTTATCTCCGCTTCTTAAGGTATAGCAATGTGTTACTTCTGGATATTCTAGTAACTTTTTAAATTGAATATACTCTATTCCATCTTTGTTTTGATAAACTATATGGCTATTAAAAATTTCTTGCATACTTTTCTCACTTTCGCCTTATATTTTCCTTCTTATTTTATATAATTTATATGTAATTCGTCAAGTATAAAATGTCGAAAGCGACCAAAGGGTCGTTTCTTCCTTTATCTTTCATTATTTTAGTAATATATTTTTCATCTCAATTATATTATAAAATGGAATATGAATACCTTTCTCAGCTAATTTTATAATATTTATAGAGGTCTCTATTATGTCATTTTTTAATACTTCTGTAATTTCTACATCTTGCTCTTTATTTTGATATTTACTTTCTATGTATTCTTTAGTTGTTGGAAAAATATTTTGTATTAAAAATACCTTTTCTTTTCCTAGCACTTTGCCAAAAACAAAATTGTACACTTTCTTTTTAGTTTTCTTCTTATTCTCATATATTGTTTTATATTTTTCTATCTTACTGGATATTGGTACAAACCATATTATCTTCTCGTTTTTTGGATCATTAAAACAAAAATAACATGGTCTTTTATTTCCTGCTTCTTTATTCTGCATCAACTTATACTCTTTAAACAAATCAAAAAATTCGTCTTTAATAAAATAAAACTTACCTTCTTCTATTAACATACTATTTACTCTCCTTTACGAAAATATGGGACCTATTTTATAAATAGCCCCCATATTTTACTATTATTAACATTTGTCCACCTACCCATTTATTTGTCGCAAGTAGGGTTGCGAGTAACATTTGTTCACCTATGCACTTATACCCCGCAAAATAGGGTTGCGGCTCACATTTGACTTGGACAAGGCACAAAATTCATGTACCTTCATTATTATATTCATTATAACCTATTTTATTTACAAAATCAATACTTATCCAAAATTTTCCACTAGTTATCATATTTCAAAAGCGACCTTTCGGTCGCCTTTTTTTCCTTAGTATTCATATTTTATCTATAGAATATGGTCCACTTATTTTTTCCTGTCTTTTTTATTGTCATACATTTTCTCGGTCCTACTAGGACTAATATCACAAGTAAAACAGTAATGAGAATGGGCCATTGAGGGTCTGTTCCAATCCATTGTGTACAAAATTGTACTAAGCTTGATAACATCTGTAATATCCCTCCTATAATAGATATGTTTCTATTATACCATATTTTATGTAAAGTCGCAATTACTTTTTCATTTGTTCTAGCACATACTCCTTACTATTATTAGAAATATATCGATAATCATTTTTCGTCACTTGATTAAACTGGCAAATCGATTTATAACTGCAATACTCACAGGGTGTTTTCTTGTTTTGCACCTGATAATATGGCTCTATCTTGATATTCCCTTCTAATATTTCTTTGGAGATTTGTTTCAAAATCTTTTCCATATAGTTTTGTAAATTCTCAAACTGCTTCCTATTCAAAGTACTTGCTTTGTCACTTACTTCTCCCTCTTTGTTAATATATGCTGGAACGATATTAGAATTACCTGACACTAAGTTTGTATCCATTTTCTTAACTACATTCACATCTGCTAAAATTAAGCCTTTCATTTTAAATTGTTTCTGTAATTCTTCCTTGATTTGTTCTTCTGCTAAACTCCTATCACTGTTTAGAATAGGGTCAATGAGTGGAAAATAGAATACACCTGCTGGCAATACATCTTCTTTTTTGCAAGTCGCATCCAAGTAAGTTAGCAACTGTAATTGTAGTCCTGCTAGCACCTCATTTAAATCAATATTTTTAATAGATGATTTATAGTCTATAATACGAATATAATTGCCCTCTGGTGTTTTAGCAATATCCACTCTATCAATTTTTCCTGTAATTTCTACCCTTTTCCCGTCTTGTAGTTCTAGAATGATTGGCTCATAATCCTTCCCTTGCTTAAATTCCATTTCATGCCCAAATACTTCAAATTCGCTATATTTCAAGCTGTTTACAATATACTCCATTGACCTAAGTACTACTTTCTTTAGTCTTTGTGCTAATACTCTGTATTTCGGTATACTTTGGAAAATATCATATTTCTTCAAAGCCAATTTCTCTTGTACGATTTCTTCTGTAATCTGTGCTACTTGTTCCTCTGTCAATTGCTTAACAGATAACTCCCTTTCTTCTAAGTAGTCAAAAAAACAATCAATCACTTCATGCATAAAATTCCCCGTGTCTATGGTTCCTACTTGGAAAGTACTCTGTTCTTGCAATTTTAATCCATATTTTAAATAATAGGAAAAGGCACAAGCCTCATACTGTTCTAACCTAGAAATGCTCGTTTTCAAGGTGTTACCATATAGCTTCTCTAAGTTTGTTTTTTGTAATTTTTCTGGTACATTTTTGTATTGTAAAGCTTTTAAACTATTGGCTAGTTTTTCAGGCTCGCGGGCTTGATAATACCTATATAACTGAAACCACGCCTTATCTATTTCTTCCCCTTCTTGAAACTTCCTCAATTGTATTAGCAATTCGTCAAAAGTAGTTTCTGCTAACAAAATCTCACTCTTTCTTTCTACAACATCACTTTCTTCTTGTATCATTGGAAACATTCTTTTTACTTTATTTAGCATAATAGAAGGTCTTAGCGATTTTCCTTCACTGTCAGATGAAACATAGGATAAATATAGCTTTTCTTCTGCTGTTGTAAAAGCTTTGTAAATATTAAAATGGTCATCATAAAGTTGCTCCATAGTTCCTTTAGCAAGTTCTATTCCTTGCTCTTTTAAAGTCTGCCTATCTCTATCATCTAAAAATCCTTCTTCTTTATGACTTCCTGGAAAACTTCCATCATTTAAACCTATAATGAACACAGCTTTTACTTTGTGTGATCTAGAACGATCTGTATCTCCTATCATCACTTGGTCTGCTGTCCCGGGAATTGCTCCTAAATGACTAGCTTCAAATCCTATTTTCAAGATTTTGCTATATCTTTCAAACGTAATTTCTTGTTCCCCTAAAACTTGCAAAAGTTCTTCTAATACTTGTTCTACTACTTTCCAACTGGTAATATACTCATTCATTCTTTCTAATTCATTTATCTCTTCTAAATGAGATATCTTTTTTTCCAGTATCTCTGGAATATGATTTTCTAACATGAAGTGATGTAAACTTTGTGTAATTTGCTTGACTGTTTTTAGTCCTTTTAATTGTTCTTTGAATTGCAATAATGGTTCTACTATTTGCTCTTTGGCATATAGAATCATTTGCTTTTCATCTTCTGTTTCACTATAAAACTTCCACTCTTTGGCATACCATTTATTGCCCTTTAATCCCCATTTTAAGCTGTAATTTTCTAGTAAGGATATCTCATGTTCTTCTAAATCGGTAAAACCTGTTTTGACATATCCTAGTACCGCTTCATAAGACCAATTCTTTACGAAAATATCTAATAAAGACAATATCCATTTTATGAGTACATTTTCACTTAGGTCTTTCTCTTCGTCCATAAATACTGGAATGTGATAACTTCTAAAAATTGCTTTGCATAGGCTACCATAAGTGGCTAAATCTTTGGTAATTACGGCAATATCTTCATAACGATACCCTTTTTCTTTTACTAGCTTCGTAATTTCTATGGCAATATGCTCTATTTCAGAATATGGGTTATTGGCTAAAAATACAGATACATTCTGCACTTCTTTCTCATATTTATGATAGAAAGCTTCTCCCATATTTTCTGCTAGGTGCTTTAACTCTGGTGTCTTGAACCTACCGTTTTTTACCTCATTTAGGTTAATAGGCTCTTCTACTTTCACGTTCTCTTCCCTAGCTATCTTCATTAGCCTTGCTGCTGTTTGCTTATTGGCATAAAAACTATCATGGTCTGGATTTGTATTTTCGTCTAAATTATCTGCACAAACTGTGACAGTTACAGTTTTAGAAATCTTTATCAATTCACGCAAAATTTGATATTCTTGCAGAGTGAACCCTACAAACTCATCTAAATAAATGTCACCATTTTGGAATTGCGAAGACTTCTCTAACTTTTCTGCTAAAATTGTTAAATTATCATTTTCATCTATGTATTGATTTTGAATTCTAGTAGTATATGTTTCATATATTTTATAAATATCTTGCAATTTCTTTTGCAAGTACACATCTGATGTATTTTGTGCAATTTCTCTTAAAGCCTCTGTGGAAACATGGTGTTTTTTCAATTCTGTAATCTGAGTTGCTATCATATCTATATTTTCATCTGTTTTTCCTAAAAAAGTAAAATCATTTTTTTGGGAAAGTAAAATTTCATCTAATAGCATAACTCTTCCACTTTTTGTTAAATGCTTCTTCGTTTTTCCTCCCACTTCTTCTAAAATACGATAAGCCATACGGTTGAAGGTTATTACTTCTGCTGCTAAAACACTACTTGTTGGTGCAAATTCTAACAACTTTTTCTCTAGCGTAAAGGAAAATTGTTCTGGCGTAATTACTTTGATATTCTCTTGGCCTTTTTGTTTTAGCTTTTCTTGTATTTCTTGAAACAAATAGGTACTTTTTCCTGTTCCTGCTGTACCATAAATAATTCGTAGGCTCATCTTTTTCCTCCTTTGGCTTAAGCTTCTCTCTTCCAATAGAATAAATACTGCTGTGCTATTCCTGCTAACTCACCATATTTTTGCCTTGCTAACTTTTCGATTTCTTTTTTCTTCACTTTTTCTTCTTGTGGGTTGTGAATATATAAATCATTCATAACTCTTCTGACCCATACATCTATTGGAAAAACGTCTAGTCTTTTTAGAGTAGAAAATAGCATGATACAATCTGCCACCTTTGGTCCTACTCCTGATAAGGTTAGTAATGTATCTTGTACTTTTTTGGTATCTTTTTCTAGATGTAACTTTTCTAAATCGACTTCTCTCTTTAAAATAGTTTTTGTCGTTTCATATACATACTTATCTCTAAAGCCTAAGCCTAATGCTCTTAATTCCTTTATACTGGCTTTAGATAACTGTTCTATGCTTGGAAATGTATAATAGTTTTTCTCTTTCCATTCTATCTTGTTACCATATTTTTTAGAAATTCTCTCTATAATTCCCTTGATTCTTGGAATATTGTTATTGGCTGAAATGATGAAAGATATAATGGTTTCCCATAAGTCTTGATTTAATAGTCGAATTCCTTTTCCATAGGAAATACTTTGTTTTAATGTCTCGTCCACCTGATTTAATATTTTTTGTATTTCTTCATAGTTTCTATTTAAGTCAAAATACTCTGTTACTACTTCTTGAATATCTTTTTGGCAAATTCCTTGAAAAATAATTTTGCCTTTTTCTTCTTTCACATTTAGTACATTATTTTGAAAGACCCCAGTATAACTGCCGTCCTTTTCTTGATTCCATCTAAAGCATTGTCCACATTCAAAGATGTGCTGTGTTTGGAATGTTTCTATTTTAGGTATTTGATAAATTTGCTCTTTCATACTATTTATTGTATCAAATTGAGCTTAGAGTTGCAATGAACTCACAAAAATTTATTTACCTTTTTCAAAGTTTTGGAAATTGAATTAGATTAAAATGTTTTTGAATATTAAAATTTCTCGAAGTATGTATAAAATCTAATATGTATACTTTTTGATGATAAACCATATACAAAATTCTATGTTTCATATAAATCAGTTGCCTTATTTGATATTTCTTTACATTATATACTACTTTACCAATGTTTGGCATCTTAGAAACAGTGCTTGCATATTTAAGTAAATGACTAACATACTTAGCTGAGCTTACTTTTGAATGATATTGATAATCATTCAAGTCATCTCTAGCCTTTTTTGTTATGATTACTTCCAAGTAGACACTTCCTTTCGTAGTTCTTCTAATGTCATAACATTACCTGTCTCAACATCTTCTATTCCCTTTAATGCACAATATCTAACATAAATTGTGTCCATTAATTCGTCAAAAGAACTAACCATTTCATCTGGAATTTCATTGATAATTTTAATTAAATCTGATTTTATTTGGTTCATTCTATTTCCTCCTCAATTTATATTATTTCTATTATACTAAACCCTTCTTTGTTTTTCAACTCATTTGGCTTACAAGGTAAAATTTCATATGACAGTTTTCGACATTTTTCTGCATACTTACACCTTCTTAAATCCTTTTCCCCATGCTTCCCTTGCATTCATAATAATAATGAAAGCTTTTTGATCCATTCTAGTTGCAATTTGCTTAATCTTTGCTATCTCATTTCTTGTCCCTACACACATTAACATCATACGCTTTTCTCTTGTATACATTCCCTTTGCATAAATCCCTGTACTTCCTCTACCTAAATTATCTCCTACTTCTTTTGCAATTTCTTTGTATTTTGGGGAAATAATAAACATCATTTTCGTAAAATTAACACCTTCAAAAACAATATCTATCATTTTTCCCATGATATAAATACTGATAGCAGAATAAAGCCCTATTTCTATCTTTTTAAAGAAAAAGACATTTAAGGTTACAATAATAATATCAATAATAACAATAACTCTACTGGTTCCAATATATGGCTTGTATGCTCTTGCAATATAGGTAATTAAATCTGTTCCTCCTGTGGAAGAACCTGATTTTAATACTAATGCCATACCAATACCAATACATACACCACCATAAATACAAGATAAGAATCTATCATTTGTTAATTGTGGCACATAGTCTAAAAGGTCAATAAAAGTTGCAAGTAATACTGTGCCAATTACTGACTTTATCAACAATCCTTTTCCTACTTTAAATAAGGCCCATATAAAAAAGGGAATATTTAAAACAAGCATGACTGTTCCTAACGGGAACTGAAATAAATAGTAAATAATGGTTGCAACACCTGAAAAGCCTCCTGAAGATAACTGGTTTGGAAGCAAAAACAGAGATGTTCCCATTGCCATAATGAAACAACCTAATACTAAATAAAATAAATCAATTAAATATTTTTTTAAATTGAATACTTTTTTACCTTTTACATAATCCATAAAAACTTCACTCCGTTACGTATAACTTATCTCTACGTCACTTCGTTCCTAGAGCTAAGAAATCCAAAGCATAACTTATCTCTACGTCACTTCGTTCCTAGAGCTAAGAAATCCAAAGCATAACTTATCTCTACGTCACTTCGTTCCTAGAGCTAAGAAAAAAAATCACCTATTATTACAAGTATTGGTAATAATAGGTGATTTTATTCACACGGCTAAAAAGTCGTTAAAAGTTTTTTCAATTTCAATTTTAAATTTTCCTTTTTTGATTTGTTCATCTGGTTCAACTGTAACATCAACTTCATATATTTCTTTTAGCTTCAAAATATTTTCCTTTTTATGGCCTATGATATTGTTCACATTTTCAGGGTTTGCCTTTATTTTGACCTGTTTTACTTTTACATTGAACTTTTTAATTTGACCCACAATTTCCTCATACCACATGCTGTCTTCTACTAATTGTCTAAACGCTGGGTGGTATGGACCTGCTGTTACTTGGCTACTGTCTGCATTTGGGTCTGCTATTTCTTCTGTATTTTGTAAGCCTAATCTAATCACTTGAACTTTCTTTTGATTAAACAATTGCATTACCTCTTTAGAACGGTCTACTGCTTGTTCTACTGTAAGTGGCAAATATTCTCCTGCTTGATATTCTTCTTCTAGCTTTGTTCCTCTAATGACTAACACGGGATAAATACGAACAATTTTGGGCTTTAATTTAATTAATTGTTTTGCTGTATTCATCTCATCTAGTTTTGTACTTTCAGGAAGTCCTATCATCATTTGATGTCCTAGAATAAATCTATTCCATCGAATTAGTTTAGAGGCTTTCTTCACATCTTCAAATGTATGACCTCTTTGGCATTTCGCTAAAATATAGTCATTGGTAGATTGTACACCTAGCTCAATGGTTTTCACTTTATATTTCTTCAATCTTTTTAAAATATCTTTTGTTATATAATCTGGTCTTGTAGAAATACGAATACTATTTACCTTTCCTCTTGCAATATATTCATTTGCTGCTTCTAGTAATTCATTTTGTATTTTTTCATCAATTGCTGTAAAACTTCCACCAAAGAAAGCTACCTCGACATATTTAGAATCATCTCGAAAATTCTTTAAATAATATTCTATGGTTTCTCTTACATCTTCTGCTGTTACTTGTTTTTGTTGTCCGCTAATTTTAGTTTGGTCACAAAATGTACATTTATAGGGGCAACCTAAATGTGGTACGAAAATTGGTATAATATATTCCTTCTTCACAATTATTTCCTCTTTCTATGATTTTTATTTCACTTATTTCTCCCTTTAAATATTCTTTTCAATATTATTTAGTGCCTTTTCTGCTGCTTGCATTTCAGCTTGCTTTTTTGTTTTTCCGCTTCCGTGTAGCTAATTTTCTACCATCACATGAAACCTCAACTACAAATGTCTTGTCATGGTCTGGTCCAACAGTTTCTAGTACTTCATAACAAATATGAACATTGCCGTTTTCTTGCAATTTTTCTTGTAATACTGTTTTATGGTCTTTCATTCCTACATTCTTACTAGACTTTTCTATGGCTTCTTTTAAATTTGCAATAATAAACTTTTCTGCCTCTTCTAATCCACCATCAAAATACATTGCTGCAATAACTGCTTCTACACTATCTGCTAAAATTGCTGGCTTATTTCTGCCATGACTCACTGCCTCACTTTTTCCTAAATACAAGAAATCACTAAAATGGTGTTTTTGTGCAACAACATATAAACTATCCTCACAAACCACTTCTGCTCTCACTTTAGTCATTTCTCCCTCTTTTAGTTTTGGATAATTAAGATAAATATATTTGCTAGATAAAAATTCTAGAATGCTATCTCCTAAAAACTCTAGCTTTTCATTACTCTCTACATGATGTTCATATGCATAAGAAGTATGTGTCAATGCCCTTCTTAGCAATTCTTTATCTTGAAATGTATATCCTATACTTTTTTCTAATTCTCCTTTATCCATAATTCTCCTTTCCTTTAAAACATTTTGCATCTTTATTCTACTATAATTATATCTAAAAATCAACTAAAGAATAAGTAAGTTTATCAAAACATAAAAAGCTAATAATGAATAATCATTATCAGCTTTTTAGTTATCTTTCATTTTGTTTTATTTAAGCTACGTGGTCTTTTATATAATCTACAACATCACCAACTGTAACTACTTTTTCTGCATCAGCGTCAGGAATTTCCATATCGAATTCTTCTTCTAATGCCATAATTAATTCAACGATGTCTAAAGAGTCTGCTCCTAAATCATCAATAAAAGATGCTTCCATTGTAACAGCTGTGTCACTAACACCTAATTGCTCTACAATAATTCCTTTTACTTTTTCAAAAACTTCTTCTGAACTCATTTGCTAAAGTTCACCTCCTTTTATTTTGCCTAACTTTGTTTAACTAAACAATAATACAACTTTTTTGAATTGTCAAGAATTTTTTATGAAATATTTTTAAATTTCTTGTCATATTTTTGTATCTGCTACAGTTCTAAGAGTTTGGGTTTTCTGTTTCTTCTATATTTTGCTCTCTTTGTTTACTAAACTCCTCGGTCAGTTTTTCTACCGCTTTATTTTTTACAAACTGTTCTGCTTGTTTAATCGTAAATTCAAATAACTTTTCATCACTACTTCCATGCGCTTTTACAACTGGTTTTTTTACTCCTAAGAATAATGCTCCACCATACTCTTTGTAATCTACGGTTTTGGCAAATCGATTAATTGCAGGTAAACTTGGTACTGCTGCTAATTTAGAAAGTAAATTTTTCTTTAAACTTTCTGATAAAGTTCTTTTTACAAACTTTCCTAACCCCTCTACAGCCTTTAAGAAGATATTTCCTGTAAAGCCATCTGTTACAATAATGTCTACTTCACCTAAAAAAGCTTCTCTGCCTTCTACATTACCAATAAAGTTAACACCTAATTCCTTACTTTTTTCTTTTAATAATTTGTAAGATTCTTTGGTTAGTTCATTGCCTTTCGTTTCTTCTGTTCCAATATTTAAAAGTCCTACTCTTGGGCTTTTTACCCCTAAAGTTGTTTGTAAATAAATACTAGACATTTGTGCAAATTGTAATAAGTTGATTGGCTTACAATTTGTATTCGCTCCACAGTCCATTAGCACTAATCTACTTTTATATGCTGGCAAAATACCTGCTAGTGCTGGTCTATCTACTCCTTTTATTCTTCCTACTAATAATGTGGCTCCTGTTAATAATGCGCCTGAATTTCCTGCTGAAATAAACACATCACCATTTCCTTCTTTTAGCATATTAAATCCAACTACCATAGAAGAATCTTTTTTATGTTTGATTGCTTGTGTTGGTGTATCTTCCATCTCAATGGTTTCGGTGGTGTGATGAACTTTTAGTCTTGGTGATATTTCTGAAATTGTATTTTTGCCATAGAATTCTTTTACTTTTTGATTAATGATCTCTTCATTTCCAATCAATACTACTTCTGCTTCTACTTGGTTAATTGCTTTTACTGCCCCTTTAATGGTAGCATCTGGTGCATTGTCTCCTCCCATTGCATCTAATAATATAACCATGCTTTACTCCTTCTATCTTAAAATCCTTCTCATCTATCATAGAACGATTTTGATACCAATATATGATTTCTTTGTTATTTTATAACTTATATTTTTCAAAGTCAATGTTTTAAGATAATTTTGTAGCGAATTGACCGCATTGTATAGCAAACCTTTTAGGCTTAAAAAGAGTTGTTATCTTTTCGATAACAACTCCTTTGCTATTTTTTTATGAAATATGAAGCATAATTGTTTTTGAAGTTTCAATTCCTTTTAAACCATCAAATATTGTAATAGTAACCATAACGTCAATAGGTAATTGGTCTTGTGTTAAGCCTGCATCTTGGTTTATGTCTATATAAATTGCTTTTACTTTTTCTAATGCTTCTGTTAATTCATTTCCGTCTTCATCACTAAAACTAATATTCAAATAATTTACTTCACTATCACTTACTTTTTGTACAACATCTATATCTTTTAATTGAATTTCTTGTGGACCTGCTGTTCCATTTACTGCAAATTCTTCCCACATGTATAGACTGTCGTCGTCTCCAACTAGCTTAATAGAATATTCATCTTGAGCACCAATTGAAATGTTTAAGTCTTTGTCAACTATCATTCCTTTTAACTTTATACTTGTTTTAGAAACAACACTTCCTATTTTTGGTGTAATAGTATAAGCCTCTTCTGTCTTTACATTTCCTTTTAATAAAACTCTTCCTTGACTATCTAATTCATACCATAAATCTAGTTTATTAGAGTCAATAGTTTCTACAAAAGAAACATCCCCTTGATCTATCATTGCTTGAGTAATTGGTTGTTCTAACTCGCCTATTTCTATTATTCCCAGTGTAAATTCTTCATTTACTCTTGGTACATAGTTACCATCTTGGTTTTGTCCTAAAGTAGTAACATCTGTTGTAACATTAATGTCTAAGTTTTGTAATGTTTTGTAAGTTACTGTGATTGGTAAGTTTATTTCTTTTTCTCTACACTTAAATGTTATTTCTTTTCCATTTAATTGTGATACATCTGGTTTAGCTTGTCCTTGTAATGACATTGCAAATCCTATCTTTTTGATATTAGTTGTTGTATTATTTTTTGCTACTATATTATCATTTTCATCATAATAGTTTACTAATACTACTTCATTTCCTGATGTATTTACTTTTGATAAGTCTATTCCTAATTTTCCATCAGTTACTTTTGCAGGATTTATTTGAATGTCTGTTGCTTTTAGTTCTATTTGAGTTCCATTTTGATCATAGAATGTAATTGGTACTATTGTATAAACATTATGATCTGTTGGACTTTCTTCTACATCATTATCTCCAACTGGTTTCTCTATATGTAAATCTAATTCAGAAAGATTTAATTCTTGATTTCCATGACCTATTTTTATACTGCTTAATCCTTTTACTGTAATTGTTCTAGTTGAATTTTCTGTATTTCCACTACTGTCTGATACTTTATAGAAAATTTTATATGTTCCTATTCTATCAGTACTAATTGTAGTAACAATTTCTGTTTGAGAACTTCCTTGTGGTATAAATTCAATTTTTTCTCTAACTACTTTAGCAGTAAGATCTCCATCTACATTGTCATTTGCTGTTACATCATTATCATTATCTTGATAATTGTCCCCAAAGTTTACTGATATAACAGGTTGTCCAATTGTTATTGTTGGTTTTTCTGTATCTCCTGGTGTTGGAGGATTTGGATCAACTGGATCAGCTTCTGGTTCAATCTTGACTATTTGATGATCTTCTATTCCTAATTTTAACATAACCACTCTTTGCGCATCTATCAAATTAATTTCATCATCATCATTCGAAACATTCGCTGCTATAAATTGAACAGGTGTAAGCGGATATTCTTCTTTATATTTAACATATAACATAATTCTTTGAGCATCTACTAAGTCAACTGTTCCATCTCTATCCACATCGCCATATACAACAACTGTATAAACTGTACTATTTTCTGCTACTCTAATTTCAGTTCCTGTACCTACAACATCTCCTAATTCACTAGTTATTGTTAAACCTTTATTAGCAAAATCACTAATAACCTTCTCTTTTGTTATAACTTGGCTTGCATCTTCAAAAATGAATGGTAGAATTGTCATGTTGTCTTGTGTAAATACATTATCTAAAATGTTAGAAGGATTATGCTTATATGCTTGAATAGAAGTTTTATTTTCTTCTATTGCTTTTTGTATTACATCATTGTTAAAAACTTTAACACCACCAATGGTTACCATTGCTGCTATACTAGTTAGTAATAGAGTTTTATTAAACTTTTTCATATGCTTTCCTCCCATTTATTATTTTCTACCTTTCTTTCTATTTTTCTTTTTAGCTAAGATTTCACTTATAATAATAACAAGAATTGCTACTATGATAACACCTATAATGATAAATTCAATATAACTTTTGTTATCTTTCTTTTCATCTTTAACTTCGTTGCTGCCTTGATATTCATTGTTTACAAGTTCATTTGTTGTGCTATTTGCTTCACCATTTTCTACATTGTTTGTTGTATTATTCACTTCATTATTAGTAGTATTATTAGTTTCATTGTTTGTAGTATTGTTGGTTGTATTATTTTTATCATCTTTCTTGTCGTCATCTTTTTTGTCATTCTCTTTTGGTTTTGTAGTTGTTAAATATTGGCTACTGATATATGCTACTTCACCATTAAAACTTACTCTAGTCCAACCATTACTACTAACGCCTGTTCTTGTAATGCTTTTTCCTTTTTCAAGTGTTCCTAGTCTAGCACTAGTTGTACTCCAACTTCTTCTAATAGATACTGTTTCTTTTGCATATACTGTTGCTGTTCCACCTGTAAAGGTTGGGGTTGTTGGCTTGTTTGTACTCGAACCACTATTGTTTCCTGAATTGTCTCCTTGATTTGGCTTATCATCTGGTTTTGGATCTGGCTTTGGTTGTGTTTTTTCCTTTATTTGAATACTTAGCCCACTTGCTGTTGCATCAAATTTTTCCGCCTTTGCATCTGAAGCAACTATACCGCTTATACTAAATTTTGCAGTTCCTGCTGCTTTTGCTTTAAACGTAAAACTTGTACTAGATATTGGAGCTAGTGTGGTTAAAGACATATAATCATATACTAGGCTACTACCTGTATTTGTTGTTACAGAGCCATTATTTCCTGCATATTGCAATAGCGCACCATCATAATTAAAAACTAAGCTTACTGTTGTTACTGGTTTTGAAAAACTTACTGTTACAGTTACATTGTCATTTACTGTTGGGTTTGTTTTACTAGCTGATATTCCCAAGTGAACATTTCCTGCTGCACCTGCTGCCTCTACTGGTGTCACCCATGCTCCTAAAATTACTAACATCATAATTAATGAAATTATCAAACATTTTTTCATGTCTCTTAACATCCTTTCTGTTGGCTATTTTTCACCCTTTTTCTTTTGAGTTTCTGCCTTTTTTTATTCATTACAATCATGTATAACTATTATACTACTGCTTACATAAATTGTCAATTGAATTTTCGTTTTTTCTGCCTATCTTTTTTTGTTTTTTTATTACTTTCGACAAAATTCGCTTTTTTTCGTTATCCTATGATTCAACCTTGTTTTGGGAGTTTCTTTTTTCCATAAATAGAAAAACTCTTAATAGTTTATAACTATTAAGAGTTTTTTCATTGTAGAACTTACTTTTTTAAGTTTCTACTTTGTAGTTGTTGGGTCAATAGTAAATGTAACTGTTCTTGTTTCTTTTTCACTACTTCCTACTGCTGTAATTGTATATTTACCTCTAGTTAATTTTACGCTGTCAAGTGCTGTATCTGTATATACGTCTGTTCTTGTATTAGTTTCATCATCTAAATCTGTAAATACAATTGTAATCTTTGTTGCTTGTGTAGTGTATACATATAAGTCATAGTTGTATACTTTACCATCTGTAATAACAGCCTTTAATCCTGATGTTGCACTCTTTCTTCCTGTAATTTTTGGTGCTGGAATATACTCTTTTACTTCAACTTCCACAGTGATATGTTCTGATGAGTTACCATAGTTATCTACTGCATAGTATTCAATAATATATGTTCCTGGTTTAGTAGAATCTAATGTTGCTCCTACTGTTGCTTCTACAAGTTTTGCTCCTGCAACTGTATTATCTGCTACAACAAAGTCTGGTTTTATATAACTTTCACCTTGAACATAAGAAATCTTGATTTTTCCGTCTACCATTTGGTCTGGATTTCCTACATATTCAATTGTTGGCTTAATGTTATCAATTACTTTAACATCTACTTTTACTGGATCTGCTTGGTTTCCACTTGAATCTACTGCGTTATAAATAACTGTGTAAACACCCGGTACTCCCATGTCTAGTATTCCTGTATCTACTGTGATGTCTATTTTTTCTCCTGACTTATCTTCTACTCTTGCTGTCTCTAATGGTATATACTCTGTACCTTTCATTGCTATTACTTCGTGATATTTTTCTGTTATAATTACTGGTTTTAAAGTATCTCTAATATCTACTTTAATTTTTACAGTAATTGAATTGTAGTTTACTCTATCTGATGGAGTAAATCTTGCATTATATTCTTGTACTCCAATACCACTTAGTTTTACGCTTCCGTCTCTCCATCCTACTGTTCCATTTTCAACTTCTGGTACTTTAACTGTTGATAAAGTTTCTCCACATTCACCTTTTAATACAATATTTGATACATCAACACTTGGGTCGATTTTATTAATTGTAAAGGCTCCAACTGTTACTTCTGTTGCTTTGTAATTATCACCTTCAGAAACTGTGATGATAACATCATAAATTCCTGCATTAATTGGTGTTTCTGTTACTTCGCTAGTTGTTCTGTTTTTGTAAGTTGTTTTGATAATTTGTCCCATTCCAATAATTCCTTCTGCTACTGTTACATCTGCTGATTGTCCTTGTGTATTGTAGTCTGTTGATTTATTGTTGATTACAAAATTATCTTTACTTGGAGTCATTTTTTCTACTGTTACTGGTACTTTTACTGTCTTTCCTTTTACTGTTGCTGTTTCTACAAATTCTGCATCATATTCTGTTTGTTCTATTGACATTACTTGGTCTGGATTTACCCATACTAAGTTACTGTCTCCTAATGATACTGTTGACAATGTTTGTCCTATTGTTCCTGTTAAACCACTTGGAATTGTGTAATCTACACCTTCAACTGGTTCTGTTTTTACTAAAATTACTGTTACAGTAATTTCACCTTTAACTGGAGCATAGTTTGTATCATTTGGTGTAAATACTACTGCATAGTTTGTTGTTGATCCTATTGGTCCAACTTCTACTGTTGTATCTACTGTTTCATCAAATGCTAAAGTTCCTTTTAATGCATTACCTTCAGCGTCTGTAGTTGGCATTTGGATTTCTCCTACTGTTGCTACTTCTGCTTTTACGATTTGAATAGTTCCTAATGTTGGGAATGTTCCTGCTGTTGGTGTTACTTGAATTGTTACATTCTTTGTAACTGTTTTATAGTTCTTTGTATCTTCTGGTGTGAATGTTGCTTCAAATTCATTGAATCCTACATTTCCAACTTTTGTTGTTGGAGCTTGTACATATTCCCATCCTTCTGGTAATTCTACATCTGCTAATGTTTGTCCAAACACTGCTGTTAATCCTGTTGGTAAGTCATATTCAGGTTCTGCTTGTGCTACTGCAATTGTTACTGTCTTATCTCTAAGAATTTCATAGTTATCTGTATCTTTTGGTATAAACATTACTCCAAAGCTATTTTCTCCTGCATCTCCAACTTTTGTTGTATCAGCATCTACGAATGTCCATCCTTCTGGTAATGTTACATCTGCTAATGTATCTCCATATGTTGCTGTTATACCTGCTGGTACTTCAACTTGTGGAATTGCTCTTTCTACTTTAATTGTTACCTTTTGATCTTCAATTGTATTGTAGTTGTCTGTATCTTCTGGTGTGAAGATTACTGCAAATTCACGATTTCCTGCATTTCCTACTGATGTTGTATCAGCATCTACAAATGTCCATCCTTCTGGTAATGTTACATCTGCTAATGTATCTCCATATGTTGCTGTTACGTCTGTTGGTAATGTATATTCTGGGTTTGCTTTTCCTACTTTAATTTCTACCTCTAATCCTCTTACTATTTCATAGTTATCTTGATCTTCTGGTACAAATATTACTGCAAATTTGTTAGTTCCTACTGTTCCTACTGATGTTGTTGGTCCATTTACATATTCCCAACCTTTTGGTAATGCTACATCTGATAATGTTTGATTATAAATAGCTGTTAAACCAGTTGGTATTGTGTAAGGTGGAATTCCTTTTGCTACTTTAATTGTTACTTCTACTGTTGCTGTTTTGTAGTTATCAGTATCTTCTGGTGTATATACTAATGTTACTGTTGTTGGCTCTGCTACTGTTCCTACTGTTGCTTCTAAGTTAGTTCCTTCTGCAAATGTAAATCTTTCTGATAATTGATCTACTAAACTTCCAATAGTATTTCCAACTTTTGCTTTTAATTCTGGTTTTGTAACGATTGGAGTTGCCTTATTTACTGTAATAGTTACTTCTACTTCTACTGTAGTGTAATCATCAGTATTTTCAGGTGTATATACTAGTGTTACTGTTGCTGGTTCTTTTACTGTTCCTACTGATGCATCTAAATCTGTTCCTTCTGCAAATGTAAATCTTTCTGGTAATGTGATATCTGCTAGTAAGTCTCCAAATGTTGCTTCTACTACTGGTGCTTCAATTACTGGAGTTGCTCTTCCAATTGTTAAGTCTTTACTTACTTCTACTGCATTGTAGTCATCACTTTGTGCATAGCTTGCTGTAATTGTTACAGTTCCTGCTTTTAATGCTGTTACTGTTCCATTTTCATCTACTGTTGCAATTTCTTCATTGCTACTTGTATATGTCACATTTCCTTTTCCATTTCCACTTACTGTAGTTGTTTCTCCTACTACAATAGTTTCTGGATTAAAGCTAATAGCTACATTAGTTTGGTTAGCTCTTATAATCGTTAATTCTTTGCTTGCTTCTGTTGCGTAATAGTCATCACTTTCTGCATAGTGTGCTGTAATTGTTACAGTTCCTGCTTTTAGTGCTGTTACTACTCCATTTTCATCTACTGTTGCAATTTCTTCATTACTGCTTGAGTATGTTACATCTCCAATTCCATTTCCGCTTACTGTAGTTGTTTGTTCTACTGCAATTGTCTCTGGATTGAAGCTAATAGCTACATTAGTTTGAGTACCTTTTCCGATTGTTAATTCTTTGCTTGCTTCTGTCGCTAAGTAATCATTGCTTTCTGCATAGTGTGCTGTAATTATTACTTTTCCTGCTTTTAATGCTGTAATTGTTCCATCAGCTGCTACTGTTGCAATTTCTTCATTGCTACTTGTATATGTTACTGCTCCAATTCCATTTCCTCTTACTGTAGTTATTTGTCCTACTGCAACTGTTTCTGGAGTAAAGCTGATAGTTACATTAGTTTGAGTAGCTTTTCCAATTGTTAACTCTTTGCTTACTTCTACTGCATTGTAATTATCGCTTCCTGCATAACTTGCTGTAATTGTTACAGTTCCTGCTTTTAATGCTGTTACTATTCCGTTTTCATCTACTGTTGCAATTTCTTCATTGCTACTTGTATAAGTTACATCTCCCATTCCATTTCCGCTTACTGTAGTTGTTTGTCCTACTGTAATTGTTTCTGGGTTAAAGCTAATACTTACATTAGATTGATCAGCTTTTGTAATTGTTAAGCTTAAGTCAGTAATTGGTTCTGGTACTATATAATTCTTGAATTGTTGTTCAGGGTCTGCATAACCAAATGTTACTGTTATTCCTGATGTTGTTCCTACGTCTATTCTTCCTTCACCATAACTTGTAACGGTTAAACCACCTGGTAATTCTACACCTTCTTTTAGTCTTACTGTTTGTGTTTCTCCAGTATATACTAAGCTTGTTTCAAACATGTCTTTACTAACTTCTACTGGTGCTGGTGTAATTGTAAATGATAATCCTGTCATAGCCTCTGGTACAATATAGTTCTTGAAGCCTGTGAAATCTTCAGCATAACCAAATCTTACTGTTACACCTGTTACAGTTCCTACATTTGTTCTTGCTTTTCCAAAGTCTGTGATGATTAATCCATCTGGTAATGTTACACCGTCTTTTAACTGAATAGTTTGTGGTTGTTCATTATATGTTAATTCTGTTACAAAGTCATCACTACTAATTTCTACTGGTGCTGGTGTAATTGTTAAGCTTAATGTTCTTGTTAAAGATGTTGCTGTATAAATTTCTGAATCGGTTACTTCAAAGGTTACTACAACTCCAGTTGCTGTTCCTACGTTTGTTCTTGTTTTTCCGAAGTCTGTAATTCTTAATCCTTCTGGTAACTCTGTTCCTTCTTTTAATTTAACTTGTTGTGCTTCTCTATTATATACTAAGCTTGTTTCAAATTCTATTGAACTTGTGTCAATTATAATTTTGTTTACAATTACTGTTACATCTACATTATCTACTCCCATTACTTCGTCTGTTCCTAAGTATTTTGCTGTATATGAAGATTTATCTATTGATAATACTTCATTTTCATCTACCCATACTAAGTTACTTTCTTCTGGTAATGTTACTGTTGATAATGTTTGTCTAACTGTTCCGCTTAAATTTTCTGGGATAATGTAGTCTATTCCTGCTACTGCTGCTCTCTTACTTACTGCTACTGGAACTTCTACATTTGTTCCTGCTACTTCGTCAGTTCCTGCATATACTGCTGTATATGTTTCTACAACTGCTGATAATACTGTTGTATCTACTTTCCATGTTAAGTTTGTATTTTCTGGTAATACTACTGTTGATAGTGCATTTCCTGATACTCCACTTAATCCTTCTGGAATGTTATAGTCTGTTCCTTCTACTGCTGCTCTCTTACTTACTGCTACTGGAACTTCTACATTTGTTCCTTCTACTTCGTCATTTCCTGCATATACCGCTGCATATGTTTCTTTAACTGCTGATAATACTGTTGTATCTACTTTCCATGTTAAGTTTGTATTTTCTGGTAATACTACTGTTGATAGTGCATTTCCTGATACTCCACTTAATCCTTCTGGAATTTCATAGTCTGTTCCTGCTACTGCTGCTCTCTTACTTACTGCTACTGGAACTTCTACTTCTTTTCCTTCTACTTCGTCAGTTCCTGCATATACTGCTGTATATGTTTCTTTAACTGCTGATAATACTTCTTCTCCATTTTCCCATGTTAAGTTTGTATTTTCTGGTAATACTACTGTTGATAGTACATTTCCAGATACTCCTGTTAAGTCTTCTGGAACTTCATAGTCTGTTCCTGCTACTGCTGCTCTCTTAGATACTGCTACTGGAACTTCTACATCTGTTCCTTCTACTTCGTCATTTCCTGCATATACTGCTGTATATGTTTCTACAACTGCTGATAATACTGTTGTATCTACTTTCCATGTTAGTTTTGTATCTTCACTTAATGTTACACTTGATA
>CAPXSA010000026.1 GCA_948735595.1 uncultured Clostridia bacterium
AAATCGGCAACTAAAATTGCTAATTTAATACCAAATAGTGAACTTGATGTACTACAAGGATATTATCATGGGGATATTAGCATAAATCATGCAGATGATTATGTTGAGAGAATAAAGAGATTAGTTCGCTAAATTACAATTAGTAGAGGAGAAAATGTAAAATGAAAATAATAACGGTATGTGGGAGTTATAAATTTAAAAAAGAAATGGCAGAAATAACAGAAAAAATGACCTTGAAGGGAAATTGCATGTTAACTCCAAATGAATTAGCAAAATCTGATAAAAATGATTATACACAAGAGGAAGCTTTAATGATTGATAAAATGCACAAAGAAAAAATAAAATTATCAGATGCCATATTAGTTGTTAATGTAAATAACTATATAGGAAGTAGTACAAAAAGTGAAATAGAATTGGCAAAATCATTAGATAAAGAAGTTATGTATTATACAGATTTAATAGGATAATAAAAAGAAAGGAAGTTTCAGTATGACACAAAATGGATTTATTGATATTGAAATTAAAGAACTATTAGATTGGAAAGGAAAAGGACCGGAAGGTTGTTTAGTTTCTGATAAAATTACAAAAGAAGGTTGGAAAGTAGGATATATGTATAGAGAAGAACCTGATAAAGGGGTCCCAGATAGTGGTTGGAGATTTATGAAAGGTGACGAAAGTGACGAGTATAATGATAATGCAGAAAATGTACATATATTTGCACTAAATACAATTTGTAATTATGACCCTGATATTATTCCATATTTAGATTTACCAATAGGAACAACTTTAATTAGAGTAGATAATCATAAATTTGAAGTAGACAACCAAGATAAGGAAATTGTAATGGAAAAACAAGAAAGATAATTAAAAATGGAGAATAAACAAGATTGGGAAGAACTAAGAAAATGGGAAGAAAGCAAGAAACAAAGTAATATAGAAACCTATAAGATAGATATAAATGAAATTGAGGAATTACAAAATAGAAGAAAGAAAATGGATAAAATATTAAATCCTGTAAATCAAACTTTAGTAAAAGTAAAAAAGGTTTTGATAATTCTTGCAGCTATTATAGGCATTCTGGCTTTTATTATCTTTGTTGGCTGGTTATCTTCTGTAAGAAATTTTGTGAATGCTGATATCTATTCTATGCTAAATTTTTATGGAGTAGAAGTGCAGATTATTTCACAAGAAGCTGATCAAAAAGGAAATGGAAAATATCTTGTTAACCCTGAAGGGTATCCTGAAATTCAATTTACTGCCAAGAAACGTTGGGGAAATATCCAAACAGATTTTAAGGACAACTATCAAAAATATCTTTTTACGCATTGGGAAAGTGATAGAAAAGAAAAATTTTCTACTAACGAAGAATTAGAAGATGGGCTTTTAGTATATCAAAATTATATTACTGTGAATGAAAATGAGCCCATTGAGGAAGCAACGGAAGATTTTATTAGCTTTATCGTATATGCAGAGCAATGGAATTCAAAACATAAAATTATCAATATGCCACATTGGTCAAAAGAATATTTTAGGGTTCCACTCAATATATACATTTACCTTCAAGAAGAAGATATTTGGCTAAAAAATATTTATACTGGAACAGGGCAGACTGAAGACAAAATGAGAGAAACCATAAAAAATGAATTAGAAAATGCCAAACTGGAAACGAGGTAATATGAGAAGAATTTTAGATTTTAGTATTTTTACAATAGTAATATTATCTTTAATAGTAGCAGGAAGTATATCGCTTATACGTTCAGACAGAGAAGAAAAACGTAAAACTGTTATCTTATCAATACCTCATTTTGTAATCTACTGTTTGTTACAATATTGTTGTGGTTTTATACTCTGGACTATTAGACTTGATAAATTCGATAGGTATCCATATAGAAACCCATTTTGCATTCTAGTGATTATTTATTGTATAATTGCCTTTAGCGTATTAGACATATATTATATAAGGTATGAAAAAAACAAATATAGTATAAGAGTAGCACTTTGGCTTTTACTTGCCATACATATATTAGCAATTTTTCTATTACTTATTTTTAGTCCTTTTAAGGGATGGTTTTAGAGAAAAAAACGAGCAGATAATTAAGCGATTAATTTATCTGCTTTTTTCATAAAAACCTTGTAACCTTTTTAGAGAAATTGGTATTATATTGGTTAAGTATACTTGAGAAGGGGATTAATTCCAAAGTGAATAAAAATGCAAAACAGTATTTAAAAAGTGATAACCTTTTTAATATGAAAAATCTTGTAAAAATATATGGCTCCTATGTTTATACAATTGTAAACAATAGTATAAATGGCAATGAGGATATAGAGGAAATTGTATCAGATGTTTTTTTAGCCTTATGGCAAAACCGTGAGAAAATACAGGAAGAAGCGGATTTAAAACCATATTTGATAGTCATAACAAAAAATTTGATTAAAAAGAAATATAGAGACTTAAAAAAGAATGTTTCTACTTGTGATACAGACGATTTAGAAAACGTAATTGCATCACAAATGGATATTAGTCAAATTGTAGAAAATGATGAGAAAAAACAAATCATATCTAATACGATTAACCATTTACAAGAGGAGGAAAAAGCAATATTTACTTTATATTATTACAATAATAAGATGATAAAAGAAATAGCTAGTTATTTAAAAATTTCTACTACCAAAGTAAAGGTATCATTACATAGAATTAGAAAAAAGGTGAAAAAAGAATTGATGAAAAGGGGGTATAGCTATGGAAAATGAAAAACTGATGAATAAAATCAAAGATAAGATAGCGATATCCAATTTTGAATGGGAGGAAAAAACAATGATAAATAAGAAAAAGAAAATGCTTTCTATCGTTAGTATTTCAATTATTTGCATTATGTGTAGTTTTGCCACTGTAAATGCTATGACAGGAAATGAGTTAGTGAAAAACATAGAAAAAACAATCAGTAAGCTTTTTCATAAAGAGAATATCACCATGAATTATGGAGAAAGTGGTATAACGAGCAATGTAGGTGAAGTAAATTCAGAAATTGGTTCAAAACAAGAAATAAAGCACAATGGTGTAGACCTAAAAGCAGAATATGGCGAAGAAGTATTGGTTATTGCTGAAGGAGAAGTCATAGAAGCAAAGTATAATCAAAAAATGGGATATTATATTCTTGTAAAACATAATAATAGTGAATTTACTTATACAAAATATGCACATCTATCTAAACTAAATGTAAAAGCAGGAGATACTGTAAAAAAAGATGAAAAGATAGGAGAAGCAGGACAAACGGGAATGGTAACAGGTGTATGTTTACATTTTGAAGTGTTAGATAAAGATATGAATGCGATGGATCCAAATAAATTTTTAAATTAAGAAGGATAAGTTGTTAACAGAATACTCTATACTTTATACAAAAAGTATAGGGTATTTTTTGGTAGTTATGATAAACTTACAATCAATAAAAAACAATCTATAACTATTGAATAAAAAATAGAGATTAGTGTATAATTTATTCATAAATCGAAAGATTAAATTTTTAAAGGAGGAAAATTTATGGATAGAAAAGTGAAGGTCGTACAATTCGGAACAGGTAAAATGGCAGTATATACAATGCGCTATGTTTACGAAAAAGGTGGAGAAGTAGTTGGAGCTATTGATGTAAATCCTAGCGTTATTGGAAAAGATATAGGCGAAGTAATGGGAGGAGAAAAGAAAAACGTTGTTGTAACAGCATTAGAACAAGCAGAAGAAATGATGAAACAAGTAAAGCCAGATATTGCAATTGTTACTACAATGAGCTTAATCTCTGATGTAAGAGATGCCTTAATGCTTTGTGCAAAATTAGGAGTAAATGCTATTACAACTTGTGAAGAAGCATTTTACCCACAAAATTCAAATCCAAATATCTTCAAAGAATTAGATGAGATGGCAAAACAAACAGGATGTACTATAACAGGAAGCGGATACCAAGATATTTATTGGGGACAATTAATTAGTTCTATTGCAGGTTCTACTCAAAAAATTACAAAAATCAAAGGAAGTTCAAGCTATAACGTAGAAGACTATGGTATTGCATTAGCAAAAGCACATGGTTCAGGACTTACTTTAGAAGAGTTTGACAAAGAAGTAGCTTCAGTAGATAGAATTTCAGATGAAGAAAGACAAAAAGTAATTGAAAGTGGAGAATACTTACCATCTTATATGTGGAATGTAAATGGATGGCTATGTTCAAAATTAGGATTAACAGTAGAAAGCCAAACACAAAAAACAGTACCACAAACTTACAAAGAGGATATCCATTCAGAAACATTAGGAACAACTGTAAAAGCAGGAGATGCTACAGGAATGAGTGCAGTTGTTACAACAACTACTAAAGAGGGAGTTACCATTGAAAGTGAATGTATTGGAAAAGTATATTCTAAGGAAGACTATGACAAAAATGAATGGACCATTTATGGAGAGCCAGAAACTACGATCACAGTTGCAAGACCTGCTACAGTAGAATTAACATGTGCAAGTGTTGTAAACCGTATTCCAGATGTTATAAATAGCGAAGCGGGATATGTAACAACAGAAAAATTTGGAGAACTAAATTACAAGTCAAAGCCTTTAAATGAATATGTAAAATAAAAGGTAAATGTATTAAAAAAATAGCACCAAAAATGTTAAACATTTGGGTGCTATTTTTTCAATCAATAACTTTCTATATATAAAGCTTTAGCAATGTAGGGAGTTACCTCGTCAAATGGGTACCAACCAGAACTTTTACTATCATTTTCACCACCGATTTGGGTTAGAGACATATACCATATCTTTATCATCTGTTGCTAGTAAAACTAAGTAATGTGAAGTAGTAGTCCAACGATTATTATGAGGGCTATTCCATACACAAATTAAAATGGGCCTATTTGTTCTTAAGTGTTCTTGTAATTTGTCTTTTGATAAATGTATGCCATCATAATAAAAGTCTGTGTTTTTAATATGAAAGGTATGGGCTAACTCGTCTGATAGCAAGTCATAATTTAAAACAGGGAAATACTTTTGTCTTAGATCTTCTGGTGTGTAGTCTTGGTTATATCCACTTAAGATGGTAGCCAGTGCAGCAATACCACAACCATTTTTAGCCATAGTACCACCCCAATAGTGATTATCACTCCATGAAGCATTTCCGTTTTGTTTATATTCTTTATAAGTTTTTTTATACTCATTTATTGTAGTAAAGGTTGTAAAATAACCATCTGCATTATTTATCTTTTCTTGTCCAATTCCAGAATAATTTATATTTTCATCTAATTTAATAATTTCGTAACTGTTAGAAAGACCAAATAGATTGGAAGTAAGAGTATCTTTGTTATTACAAAAATAAATAATAAGTCCAACAATTAATAAAACAAATACTATTATTTTTTTCTTCATTTAAAAATATCGCCTCCTTTAAGCTTGTCCATATTATATAAAATAAATGAAAAAAGTGTTTTAAGAAACCTTTAAAAAAAGCTTAAACTTTTCTTATGGTATCTATTAATTTGTGTTTACTTGTTTGAAAAAATATGATAAACTACTTTACAAATAGTCCATTAAGAATAAGAGGAATAATATGAGATTATTAAACTTGAATATATGTATAAAGTTGGATAATAACAATGAAGTAATTGACTTGGTAAAAGAACTAAAACCTGATATATGTACATTTCAAGAAGCAATGAATGGAACAGAACAAAGCTGTTTTGAAATGTACCAGTCTAAAAATAAACTTGTTGAAATACAAGAATATCCTTTTTACGAATTTGCTCCACTATTTATAGCAAAAGGGGTTTCAAAAGATGGGGTGATAACAAGAGATTTTGGAGGAAAAGCAGAACAAGGATCTTTAATTTTATCAAAATATGATATTTGTGAACATTATAATCAATTTTACTATAACGAATATAGATATGAATATGATGCTACTAACTTTCGTGAAAAAGATTGGTGTCGTTCTATTCAAAATGCGATATTCAATATTAAGGATAAGAAAGTTCAAATAATTAATGTACATGGAATTTGGAATAGAGATAAATTGGGAGATGAAAGAACTGTTGCGCAATCAGAGTTTATTTTATCACAAATGAGAGGGGATATTGCTTGTATAGTTTTGGGGGATTTCAATTTATTGCCCAATACACAAAGTATTCAAATGATAAATCATAAGATGAAAAATTTAATTGATATATACAATATAAAAAGTACAAGACCTAACTTTAATGATGGGTTAGACAAAGGAAATGTGGTATGTGATTATATATTTGTTAATGATAAGATAAAGGTAAATGATTTCAAAGTGATACAAAGCAATGCCTCAGACCATTTACCATTATTACTAGATTTTGAGATTTTATAGAAATGAGATTTTTACTTTGATAGTAAAATATTTAAGGGGGTTTCACACATGTATGAGCCTCTTTTATAATTTGTAAAGTTATTATTTTAGTTGCTAATTCTTGTTTTTTATGATAAGGTATTAACAAAAAAAGGAGAAAAACAAAAGATGGCAAGAAGTAGAAGAAATAAAAGAGTGTTTAAAAGAATTGTAGAAGCAATTAGTTGGAAAACTTTTTTTATTGTTACATCTATTTTAGCTGTAATAATTGCGGCTTGTTTAGGAAGCAATATATATCGTACAAGTCAAGAAAAGAAATTACTAGCACAGCAAAGAGAAGAACTAGATAAACAAATTGAGGACATCTTTTCTGATACAGTCCAAAATATTTCAGATGTGAATAGTAAAAAAAGAGATAGCATTATTACTCTTTCAGCAGTAGGAGATATTTTATGCGAAAATGAACTAATAGAAGATGCAAAGCAAGGAAGAACATATAATTTTAATCCCATGTTCCAGAATATTACAGGATTTCTAAAACGTAGTGATATTGTATTAGGTACAATGGAAACGAATTTTGTAGATAAAGAATATTCAGGATTTGGATTACGTAATAGCCCAAAAGAGTTTGCAGATGCAGTTAAGAATTCAGGAGTGAATTTAGTTAGCATTAGTACAAACCATAGTTTAGATTATGGCATCAGTGGACTAAAACAAACCAAAGAATATTTACAAGATATAGGGTATGACACAGTCGGAGATAATTTAGGGGATAGCAGAGTAACTATTAAAACAATAAAAGAAACTAAAATTGCCTTTTTATCCTATACTTGTGTCATGGAAAAACAAGATAAGAAAAAAGAGAATGAATTAGAAGCAGCAAATTTATATAATGAAAAAATAGCAAAAGAAGATTTAGACTATGCTAAAGAAAATGCGGATTTTACATTTGTCATTATGCACTGGGGAGACGCTTACGCTACTAAACCAAACAAAGAACAAGAAAAAATAGCAGACTTTTTAATTGACAATGGCGCAAATGCTATTTTAGGAAATCACTCAGCAGCAATCCAGCCAATGCAAGTAAGAAAAAATAAAGAAGGAGAGAATGTCTTTATTGCTTATTCTTTAGGAAACTATATTTGTGCTGATAATAACGATACATCAAAAGTGGAATTAGTGTTAAATATAGAACTTCGCAAAAGTGGAGAAGATGGCAAAGTTACATTAAATAAAGTAGACTATACACCAATTTATATGTTAGATAACGGTCAAGATGCACAAAATCGCTATGAACTAATTGATATGAAAGGGGTAGCAAAAAGATATGCAAGTGGAGAGGAAACAAATATAAGCAAAGAAACATACAACAAATTACTAGATGGACTAAAACTATTACAAAAAGTAATTGAAAAATAGTGTCAGTTTGTCAGGTTGGGGACGTTCCTTTTTGTGACAAAGGTGTCATATAGGGGACACTCCTTGAAAATTAAAAAGAAAAGGTATGTCCCTAGTCTGACAAAAGTGTCAGAAAAAGGAACGTCCCCAACCTGACATGAAAGGAAGCAAAAATGAAGGTAGGATTTATCTCACTAGGATGTAATAAGAATTTAGTAGATACAGAAAAGACAATAGCATTATTTAAAAATCATCAATATGAAATTATTAATGATGCAAAACAAGCTGAGATTATTGTGATTAATACTTGTGGTTTTATAGAGTCAGCAAAACAAGAAGCGATTGACACAATTTTAGAAATGGCAGAGTATAAAAACCAGAATTGTAAATATTTAATTGCAATGGGGTGTTTAGTAGAAAGATACAAAGAGGAGTTAGAAAAGGAAATTCCGGAAGTAGATTTATATATTAAATATAGTGAATATGATAAGTTATGGAATAAAATAGAAGAGTTAATTGAAAACGAAGCGACAGAGCGAGAAGAAAGCTTTGGCGAATTAACAGATAGAGTAATTACAACGGGAGACAATTATGCCTATTTAAAAATAGCGGATGGTTGTAGTAATTATTGTACTTATTGTGCTATTCCAAAAATTCGTGGACCTTTGAAAAGCAGAAAAATAGAGAGTATTATACAAGAAGCAAAGGATTTAGCACAAAAGGGTTACAAAGAGATTATTTTAACAGCGCAAGATACCACGAAATATGGAATAGATAATTATGGTGAGCCAAGATTGGCTGAATTACTAGAAGAACTTTGCAAAATTCCTGAGATTAAGTGGATACGCTTTCTATATGCTTATCCAGAAACCATTACAGAAGAACTGATTGACACGATAAAAAAGCATCCACAAATTTGTCCCTATTTTGATATTCCAATTCAACACATTTCAGATACAGTCTTGAAAAGAATGAACCGTCATAGTAATGGACAAACTATTCGCAAGTTAATTACAAAACTAAGAAAAGAACTTCCTAATAGTATTTTAAGAACAACAGTTATGGTAGGATTTCCGCGGAGAAACGGAAGAAGAGTTTCAAGAGTTATATGATTTTCTAAAAGAAGCAAGATTTGATAAATTAGGTGCTTTTGCTTATTCTAAAGAGGAAGGAACACCAGCAGAAAAAATGCCAAACCAAGTTCATTCGCAAACAAAGAAAAGTAGATATCATAAAATTATGAGCCTGCAACAAGAAATTTCTGAGGAAAATCTAAAGCAAAAAGTAGGAAAGAACTATGAAGTAATGCTAGAAGGCATGACTAAAAATGGAAAGTACTATGTAGGTAGAAGCTATATGGATACTCCTGAAATTGATGGAGTTATCTATATTCCTAATACAAAAAGGTTAAAAACTGGTGAGTTTGTAACTTGTAAGATAACAGATATCAAAGAATACGATTTGATAGGAGAAATTTTAGAGTAATTATGGATGCTCTACATAAAAGTAGGCATCTGTAAGAAAGTTCTCTTGCATATAACTTCCAGAATAGATAGTTTCTCTAGTTCCTTTGTTTTCCAAAGGGATTGAAACTTCAATAGGGTAAGTAAATTCTTGCCCAGATGTATCAGTTAAATGAATGGTAAAGGAAACGGTATTTTTTAAAGAAGAAAGGGTAACTTTTCCTCTTTTTAAAAGGCTTCCGTCAAATACGAGAGGAGCTTCGATATCTGTAATGATACAGTTCTCTTTAACGTTTTGATTAAGATAACGAAGTGTGATAGGAGAAGATGCATCAAAATCAATTCTCTCAATAGGTTGAACTTCTAAATTATCAGTAGGTGTTTTCCCGAAATCTTCCATTGGTAAGTTTATTAAATGATAGGTAGTTCCTTCTGTATTTGAAAAGGTAATATTATCAAGATAAAGAGAACTAATATTATGTTGAAGATTTAAGTATATGGCAATGTCAGTATATTGGCTTAGATTCACATTCCACCTAGCTTGTGTTTCTGCATTATTGATTCCATAGGCACTACTATAACAAACTATTTTTTCAATAGAATAATCAGTGGTGGTTCTTGAAGTGGAAGGGCGTTCTTTAGAAGTTTGTTCATCTTGACGAGATGAAAGAAAAGCAAAGCTAGCTGAGAGGATAAAAATAACGATTAAGAAAACAAGAAGGAATATCACTCCTTTTGTTTTAAAAAAGTTTGATTTGGTATTATTTACATTTTCTTTTGTTTCCATAGTATTTTCCCTCTTTTAAGGTAATGTTTTAAATTAAGATATCATAAAATATAAGAAAAATCAATAAGGTAGTTGCAACCAAAACAAAGATATGATAAGATAATAATAGAAATTAAATAGATATTATTTTTCCCTGCATAGTGCGTGTAGACTGGAATTTTAGAACCAACAAATGATTAAAGGGAGTCCGCCTTTGGATGTGGCGTGTATGCTTACACCATTAGTTAGTAGTAAGAAACCCAGGAACATTCAACAAGACACCCACCTGTGAAAGCAGGCTCTTAAAATTTCATTCACCTTACGGCTAAAGCGGGGCTTTTTATGCAAAAACTATATATCAATTTCTTTTATGATTATATATTCTAATTCGTTTAATTTGTTATTATAGCGTATATCAGTAAAAGTGCCAATAAATGGTTTGATTTTTTCGATAAGATAATCTACATTTTCGGAAAAATTTTTATATTGTATACAGTCTAACTTATATAGTACAAGAAAGAACCTTCCATTTATCTTTTTTATATCATATGGATATAATCGACAATCATATGGACGATTATTATATATTTTACATTTGCCTTCATAAAAAATGCATTTATTGTTAACTATATTTATATTAAAGCATTCATTTGTTAGGTCTTGAAATGAATTTTTATTATTAATAGTATCATAACACAATTCGATTTTTTTCTTTTCTTCCAAAGAGATAATAGGACTATCAATTTTTTCAAAATTACAACAACAATTATTTGTTTTGTTACATTCTGTACATTGTAAAAAAGTTCCATACTCCATAATTGGTCACCTCATTAATATACTTTAGTAAAAATTATATTACAAATATTAAAGAATTACTATATATCGATTGAAATTTATTACCCAATTATATAGAATGGATAATATAGAAGGTAATATTAGAATAGAAAATATTAAAGTGAAAGGAGAAAAAAATCATGAAGTGTAATATAGAATATATTGGAAAGTCAGAAAATGAAATACCACAATATTATTGTACTAATCATAAAGCTTTTGCTTGTGATGAAAAGGGAAATAGACTAGAAGAATGTTTATGCACTAATAAGGAGCAATTTAACGAGTGTTTAGACTTAAAGCAAAATAAAATAGAGAATATAAAAGTTATTTATCACAATATTTTGGATAATGTAGTACCAGATATATTTGTCAATAATAATTTATTTAAGGGAGTATTGGTATTTGGAAATTCTGTATTAAATTATAAAGATTTAGGTGGAATGATGTTAGCAAAGATGAATCAAATATCTTTAGAAACTGTGAAATGTAATTATTGCAATCATTACCATTCCGATAATGGGAAATTTGCATATACTCCTCATAGAACACATTTATGCCAATACTGTGGACATTTATTTAGTGTAAAGGAGAGAAATATAGGGAATGAGTTTGCAATGATTTGGGATATTCCAGACATTGGACTAGAGAATAAGGAGATTTCTATTGGAGATAATTGCCATATAGAATATGAGTTGCTAAAAGGAAAATTATTAGTAAATCATGAAAATGTAAATAAACTTGTCGTTCAAAATAAGAAAGTTAGTATAATAGATTTTCTAAATGATATTTTGAAAAATGAATTTTAAGAACAAAGTATAAAAGTAGGCTCTTAAAATTTCATTCACCTTACGGCTAAAACGGGCTTTTATGATTAGAAAAAGCGAAAAAATGTTTTTAAAATACTAAACAAAAGTGTAAAAGTATACTATACTAGATGCTATAGGAAATGAGAATAAGCAGATGTGGTTTGCCTCCAAAAAGGAGGTGAGGCTTATGGTAGAAATACAAGCATTAATAGCAACAATATACATATTATATTATTCACTAATCGGAGTAACTATCATAGCTGTTGCCTTAATTATAGCGTTAGCAATAATTTTGTGTAAACAGAAATAGACCAATAAAAAAACACATCTGTAATTTGACCGTTGCCGATGTGTTTTTACATATCTCAATAGGCAAACCACGTTTGTGGTTTCTCCATTTCCTATCTTTATTATACACAGATTTGTTGCTATTGTCAACAGACAATAAATATGATAATATGTTAACGAAAATAGAGAACTAAAAGGATATATAATAATGAATCAAAGCCAATTATTAAAATTAGGAAAAGAAAAACTAAAACAAGAAAATATTGAAGAAGCGGAAAGTAAAGCAAAAAGGTTATTAGAATTTGTGTTGCAGCAATCAAGAGCGGAAACAATTAGAAATTCGTTAGAAGAAGTTTCAAAAGAGAAAGAAAAGGAATATCAAGAGAAATTAAATGAAATGATAGAAGGCAAACCATTACAATATATTATACAGTTACAAGAATTCATGGGGATAGATTTTTATGTAGATGAAAACGTATTAATTCCTCAACCAGATACAGAAGTTTTGGTAGAACAAGCTTTAGCGAAGATACAAAGTATAGAAGGAAGAGAAATACAGATATTAGATTTATGTACAGGAAGTGGAGCGATTGCTATTTCTATTGAAAAACAACTACAAGCTACCAGACAACATGGGAAAGAAAAAGAGTATCAAATAGTAGCAACAGATATTAGTGACAAGGCATTAAAAGTAGCGCAAAAAAATGCAAGGCAAAATCAAGTGCAAAAACAAATTCAATTTTTACAATCTGATATGTTTTCTAATTTGAAGAAAAAAGAATTTGATGTCATAGTATCTAATCCACCATATATAGAGACAAAAGTAATACAAACATTAAGCAGAGAAGTAAGAAAAGAGCCTAAAATAGCTTTAGATGGTGGAGATGATGGATTAAAGTTTTATAGATTAATTTTAGAAAATGCAAAGCAATATCTAAAAAAAGATGGATATGTGTTAATTGAGATTGGATATGACCAAGGCGAAAAAATTGAAGAACTATGGAAAGACTTAAAAGAAGTTTGCCAGTTAGTACTAATTACTAAAAATCCTATTAAAGATTTGGGAAATAATGATCGTGTTATGATATTTCAAAAAAGATAAGAGAAGGTGAATAGATGTCATTTTCAAGTGAAGTAAAAGAAGAATTAAATAAGCTATCTAATTTAGCAAATAAAGATGCTGTTAAATATGAATTTTTAGGCTATTTCATGACGAATCATATTGCAATAGAAAAAAACAAAATGAAATTTTCAACAGAAAATGAATATAACATTAATCGCTTTAGCAAGTTGTTAAATAATTTACAACAAACCAAATATGAAATTCAAATCGTAGGAAAAACTTTTTCTATTACTACTTCAATCCCAGAATTAGAAGAAATACAGGAAGATTTAATGCTAAATTTAGAACAGATAAAAAAACAAATAGATAAACAAGAAATGTTGCAAAAGGCATTGGTGAGAGGATGCTTTTTGGGAAGTGGCTCTATCAGTAATCCAAAGCAAAGTTATCATTTAGAAGTGCTTTTTTCTCAAAAAGGATATGCAGATTTTATCTTAGAGCAGTTACAGGCATATCAAATTGCTTTTAAACAAGTAGTGAAAAATCAAAGTGATGGAATCTATGCCAAAGATGGAGAGGAAATCTCAAAATTTTTAGCTTTTATAGGTGCTAATCATTCTGTATTGCAATTTGAGGAAATAAGGATATATAGAGAGATTCGAGGAAATGTGAATCGAAAGGTGAATTGTGAAACAGCAAATTTAAACAAAACGGTAGAATCAGCTTTAAAGCAAATACAAGCTATTGAATTCTTACAACAAAAGGGAGAACTAGAGAAACTATCAGAAGGACTACAAGAAATTGCACAGCTTAGAATTTCACATCCAGAGGCTTCTTTGATAGAATTAGGCAACTTGTTAAAAGAGCCATTAGGAAAATCAGGTGTAAACCATAGATTAAAGACTATTGAAAAAGTGGCAGAAGAATTACTTACCAAAGAGAAAAAGAATTAGGAAATTATTACAGAAAGGTAAGGACATATTGATGAAAGAAATAGGAATTTATATACACATACCATTTTGTAAGAGAAAATGTCATTATTGTGATTTTTGTTCTTATGAAGGAAAAGACAGTTATATTCCAAGATATATGAAATGTTTGAAACAAGAAATTGAGGAAGTAGGACAAGCTAATAAACAAGATGTAATAGAAGGAAAGGATAAGCCTTTTTTAGTGAATACTATTTATATAGGAGGAGGAACCCCTTCGGTACTGGATAGTAAATACATTGTAGAGATTATGCAAGTTATTGATAAGAACTATGAGGTAGCAAAGGAAGCAGAGATTACAATAGAAGTAAATCCGGGAACTGTGACTCTAGAGAAGTTGCAAGATTATTTTGAAAGTGGTATTAATCGTATTAGTATTGGTTTACAATCTACTTATGATACTTTGTTAAAACAATTGGGAAGAATACATAACTATCAAGAGTTTTTAGATACCTATTATTTGGTAAAACAAGTAGGATTTGAGAATATCAATATTGATTTAATGCTAGGATTGCCAAATCAATCTATTTGCGAAATTCAAAACTCGGTAGAAGAAGTGATCGGACTAGAACCAGAACATATTTCACTATATTCTTTAATTGTAGAAGAAGGAACAAAGCTAGAAAAACAGATACAAAGTGGAGAATTGACTTTGCCAGAGGAAACAGTGGAAAGAGAAATGTATTGGAAAACAAAGCAATTATTAGAAGAAAGTGGATACATTCATTATGAAATTTCAAACTTTGCAAAAGAGGGATATCAGTCAAAACATAATAGTGACTGTTGGGAACAAAAGGAATATATAGGGTTTGGCGCAGGTGCTCATTCCTATACAAACAGAATTCGCTATTCTAATAGAGAAGAAATTGAAGAATATATTAAAAATTATGAAGAAGGAAGAGTAGAAAATAATTTTGTTTTTCACGAAAAGCAAAACCAAGAAGCGGTGCAAAAGGAGTTTATGCTATTAGGTCTTAGAAAAATAGATGGAGTTAGCATTCAAGAATTTAAAAGTAGATTTGTTGCAAATCCTATTTATTTATATCATGAACAGCTAGAGAAACTAACAAAAGAAGACTTAGTAGAAATAGATGGAAACAATATTAAATTAACGAAAAAAGGAATTGACCTAGCAAACTTGGTATGGGAAGAGTTTGTATAAATTTAGAAAAAGTACTTGTAATATTTAGCAAATTTATGTATAATAAAATTGCTCTAAGCATAAGAATAAAATAAAGAAAATATTGGAGGAATGAAAATGGAAGAAAATAATAACCCAATTCAAGAGCCAGGAGTAAAAACAGAGGAGTATACAGCACAAACAACACAAAATATGGGGCCAAGAAAACAAAATTCTATGGCTTTAGCTAGCTTTATTCTTGCACTAGTTGGACTTATTGTAGCAGGTTTACCTTGTGGAGTTGTAGCTGTTATTTTAGGTATTGTAGGTCTTGTTAAATTTGACGCTACAAAAGAAAAAGGAAAAGGATTTGCTATTGCAGGTTTAGTAGTAGGTGTTATTGATATAGTTGCAGTAGTTCTTAATATCATTATTCAAGCATCTGCATTGTTATAAGAAGAATAGAAAGTAAAAAATGAAAAGGGCTGATTTCAATATCAGTCGCTTTTTTTGTTCTAGAAAAATACGTTCACAAAAAATTCATAGTTTTTTTAGCAATTGATATTGACAACTGCTAAAATTGGATATAATATATAGAAAGTTTAGCAGTCAAAAACAAAGAGTGCTAATTAGGAGATAAGTTTCAAGTATCCCTAAGGAAAGGGGGAACATTGGAAGAAAGAAAGAAAAAAATATTACAGGCAATTATCGATGAGTACATCAGCACTGCGGAACCAGTCAGTTCAGGTGCTTTAGTTAACAAATATGGATTAGACTGTAGTAGCGCTACAATACGAAATGAAATGTCTGAACTAGAAAGAATAGGCTACTTAGATAAACCACATACTTCTAGTCGGAAGAATTCCCTCAGCAAGAGGATATCGTTTCTATGTTGATGAATTAATTAAGGAAGATGATATCAGTTTAGAGGAAATTAGATATATTCAGTCAAAAATGGAAACCAGAGTAAATGCCATAGAAGACTTAACTAAAATTGCTACTAACACTTTATCAGAAATTACCCATTACACTTCAGTAGCAGTTGGACCAAGAACAGGAATTCAAAACATTGAAGAGGTAAAGTTTGTGTTGTTAGGGACAAGAATGTTGATGGCAGTTATTCTTACGGACACTGGAATTGTCAAAGAAACGATTATTAAATTTGATGAAGATATTACAGAAGACCAAGTAAACACATTGAATTTTATCTTTAATAACAAGCTAAAAGGAAAACCATTAGAAGCAATAGATAAGCCATTAGAAGAGTATATTTTTTCTGAAATGAATTATAGTTTAGAAGTAATAAAGCCAGTTATGGAACAATTAAACAAAGTTATTCATGAAGAGTCAAAAGTATATCTAGAAGGTACAAACAAAGCTTTTGAACTTCCAGAGTTTAGAAGTCTAGAAGTAGCTAGAAATTTTATTAATTTAATAGATACCAAAGAAATTGTGTTAGATTTATTGAATACAGGATTTGCGAACGATATCAATGTGTATATTGGTGACGAACAAGAAAATGAACAATTAAAAGATTTTAGTATTGTTACATTTAAACACCGTTATCAAGATAAAGACTTAGGAACTATTGGTATTATAGGGCCAAAAAGAATGGACTATTCCAAAGTAATTTCTGTTATGAAATATATTAGTAAAAAGTTGAATGGCGAAATTTAAAATTTTAGCGAAAGAGGTAGAATATATGGATCAGGAAATGTTAGAACAAATACAACAAATGCCAAAAACTGTTTTGCATATACATTTAGATGGATCGCTAAGACCGGAGACAGTGTACAAATGGCTAAAGGAACAAGGAATAGATATTAGTTTAGAAGAAGTAAGAAAACAACTAATGGTAGATAGAAACTGTAGAGACTTAAATCAATACTTAGAAAAATTTAGTTTACCAGTTAGTGTTTTAAAAGCGAAAGCCATATTGAACAAGCTGTATATGAACTATTTGAAGATTTAGCAAAGCAAAATGTAATTTATGCTGAAGTAAGATTTGCACCAAGCTTACATACTGAAAAAGGGTTAAGCTATGCACAAATTGTAGAAGCTGCAACAGCAGGAATGAATAAAGCAAAAGAACAATTTGCTATACAAGGAAACCTTATTTTATGTTGTATGAGGGGACCTGATAATAAAAAGAGCAATTTACAAACTGTAAAGGTAGCAAAAGAGTATTTAGGAAAAGGAATAGTAGCACTAGACTTAGCAGGAGCAGAAGCGCTATTTCCAAATAAAGACTACGAAGATGTATTTAAAGTAGCAAAACAATTAGATATACCATTTACTATGCATGCAGGAGAGGCTGATGGTCCACAAAGTATTAGAAAAGCAATTGAAATGGGAGCAACTAGAATTGGACATGGTGTAAGATGTATAGAAGATAAAGCTTTAATGGCAGAATTAGCCTATAAAGAAATTCCATTGGAAGTATGTCCAATTAGCAATTTACAAACCAAAGCAGTGGAAGAGCCACATCCAATTGATAAAATTTATAAAAGAGGGATTAGAACAACAATTAATACAGATAACAATACCGTGTCTAATACAAACATACTAGAAGAATATCAATATGTTTTGGAAAATACAGATTTAACATTAAAAGATATTGCACAAATGAATGTTAATGCTATAAGAGGAGCATATATTCCTCCACAAGAAAAAGCAGGACTAATAGCAGAAATTAATAAACATCAACAAAGTTTAGAAAATAGTCATGAGGAAAAGTAATGCAAAATTGTAAAGCTTAGAAAATGAAAGAAAGGAAAGTGAGAAAAGAGTGAGTGAAAAAGAAGAATTAACAGAAGAAAAAGAAGAAATGATAGAAAACACTGATGAAGTGATAGAAATAAAAAAGCAAAATGAAACCTTAAAAATTCAGCTAGATGAAACAGAGGATAGGCTGAAAAGAGTAGCAGCAGAATTTGACAATTACAAAAAAAGAACTCTAAAAGAAAAAGAAGGAATGTATGAATCTTTAATGGGAGATGTCATTTCTCGTTTATTACCAGTCATAGATAATCTAGAAAAAGCAGTATCTAGCCCAACAGAAGATGAAAATTACAAACAGGGAGTAGAATTGGTATTAAAACAATTTAAAGATGTATTAACAGCAAATGGAGTAAAAGAAATTGAAGCAGTAGGAAAAACTTTTGATCCAGAACTTCATGAAGCAGTAAGCTTAATACAAGATGATAACCTAGGGGAAAAAGAAATTAAAGAAGAATATCGTAAAGGATATATGATAGGTGATAAGGTAATACGCCATTCTATGGTGGTCGTAGCCAACTAAAAAAGATTTTATTTTTAATTCAATATATATTAATGTTAAGAAAGGAAGATTTATTATGGGAAAGATTATAGGAATTGACTTAGGAACAACAAACTCATGTGTAGCAGTAATGGAAGGAGGAGAACCAGTTGTTATTCCTAACGCAGAAGGAAACAGAACAACACCATCTGTTGTTGCATTTTCAAAAAATGGAGAAAGATTAGTAGGACAAATTGCAAAACGTCAAGCAGTTACTAATCCAGATAACACAGTAATCTCTATTAAAAGAGATATGGGAACAAACAGAAAAGTAAAAATCGAAGGAGAAGAATTCTCTCCACAAGAAATTTCAGCAATGACATTACAAAAATTAAAAACAGATGCTGAAAATTATTTAGGAAGCCCTGTAACACAAGCTGTTATCACAGTACCAGCTTACTTTAGCGATAGCCAAAGACAAGCAACAAAAGACGCAGGAAAAATTGCAGGTCTAGAAGTATTAAGAATTATTAATGAACCAACAGCAGCAGCTTTAGCTTTTGGTATGGATAAAGAAGACCAAGACCAAAAAATTATGGTATATGACTTAGGTGGAGGAACTTTCGACGTATCTATTCTAGATATTGGTGATGGTGTATTTGAAGTATTAGCAACAAACGGAAATACCAAACTTGGTGGAGATGACTTCGACCAAAGAATTATTGATTACCTAGTAGCAGAATTTAAGAAATCAGATGCTATTGATTTAACAACTGATAAAATGGCAATGCAAAGATTAAAAGAAGCAGCAGAAAAAGCTAAAATTGAGCTTTCAGGAATGCAACAAACACAAATCAACTTACCATTCATTACAGCTGATAGCACTGGACCAAAACATATGGATATTACTTTAACAAGAGCAAAATTTGAAGAATTAATTGGTGATTTAATTGAAGCAACTAAAATTCCAGTAGAAAAAGCTATGAAAGATGCAGGAGTTACAGCAAATGATTTGCACAAAATCCTATTAGTAGGTGGTTCTACTAGAGTTCCAGCTGTTCAAGAGGCTGTTAAGAAAATTACAGGAAAAGAACCAGATAAAGGAATTAATCCTGATGAATGTGTTGCTATTGGTGCAGCTATTCAAGGTGGTGTATTATCAGGAGATGTTAAAGATTTAGTACTATTAGATGTAACACCATTATCACTTGGTATTGAAACATTAGGTGGAGTTACAACTAAATTAATCGAAAGAAATACTACTATTCCAACTAAAAAATCACAAGTATTCTCAACAGCAGCTGATGGTCAAACCAGTGTTGAAATTCACGTATTACAAGGTGAACGTGAAATGGCAGCTGATAACAAAACTTTAGGAAGATTTCAATTAACAGGAATTCCAGCAGCACCACGTGGTGTACCACAAATTGAAGTAACCTTTGATATTGATGCAAATGGTATTGTACATGTATCTGCAAAAGATATGGCAACAGGAAATAGTCAACAAGTAGCTATTACAGCAAGTACAAACTTATCAGATGAAGATATTGAAAAAGCTGTAAAAGATGCAGAAGCACATGCAGCAGAAGATAAAAAGAGAAAAGATGAAATCGAAGCTAGAAATAATGCAGAAAGCTTAGTATATAACAGCCAAAAAACATTAGATGATTTAGGAGATAAAATCAGTGGAGAAGAAAAAGCAAAAGCTGAAACTGAAATTGCTAATGTGAAAAAAGCATTAGAAGGTTCTGATGTAGAAGCCATTAAATCTGCAACTGAAAAACTAACAACAGTATTCTATTCTATTTCAGAAAAACTATACCAACAAACAGCACAAGCTAATAACGCAAATGCAGCAAGTGGAGATGCGGGAACAGAAGGACCACATACTGATGAAAATGGAGATATCCATGACGCAGAGTATAAGGTAGATGAGGAGAATAAATAATGTCTAAAAGAGACTATTACGAAGTACTTGGTGTAGATAAAAATGCAAGTGACGATGAGTTAAAAAAAGCTTATCGTCGCTTAGCAAAAAAATATCATCCAGATGCTAATCCTGACAATAAGGCAGAAGCAGAAGCCAAGTTTAAAGAAGTAAATGAAGCATATGAAACATTATCTGATAGCCAAAAAAGAAAAATGTATGACCAATTTGGACCAGATGGACCACAAGGTTTTGGTGGGGGTAACCCATATGGAAATGGTACCTATACATATTCAACTGGTTTTGACGGATTTAGTGACTTTGGAGACTTAGGAGATATCTTTTCTTCTTTCTTTGGAGGAGGTTTTGGAGGCAGCCGAGGGGGTAGCAGACAAAATGGTCCTAAAAAGGGAACAGATTTACAATATGATTTAGAAATTAGTTTTGAAGAGTCTTTTTTAGGAACAGAGAGATATGTAACGATTAATCGTAAGGAAACTTGTAACACTTGCCATGGTGAAGGTAGTAAACCGGGTACACACCCAGAGACTTGTAGTGTTTGCCACGGAAGTGGTCAAATTAAACAAGTGCAGACTACCATTTTAGGGCAAATGCAAACCATGAGAACTTGTACTAACTGCCATGGAACAGGAAAAATCATTAAAGAAGCTTGTGAAACTTGTAAGGGAAAAGGCACTGTACGTAATCAAGTAAGATTATCTGTTAAAATTCCGGCAGGAGTAGATGATAATCAAACGATTGTATTACGAGGAGAAGGAGAGCCGGGAGAAAACGGTGGACCAAAAGGAGACTTATACCTTACCATTCATGTAAAAAAACATAAATTTTATACTAGAAGGGGTAACAATGTACTTTGTGAAATTCCAATTACCTTTACACAAGCAACACTAGGAGCAGAACTTCGAATTCCAATGGTGGACGGAACAGAAGAAATGTATACAATACCAGATAGCACGCAAACGGGAACGAAGTTTATTATTCGAGATAAAGGTTTTAAAGCTATTAATGGTAATGGGCAAGGAGATTTTGTCTTTACAGTTCAAGTTCAAGTACCTAAGAAGCTAACTGCTGAGCAACGTGAACTTTTATTGCAGCTTGCTAAAACTATGAATGAGCAACCGCCAGTAAAGAAAAAGGGGATTTTTGGATAATCATTAATAAAATTATTATTTTGTTTTTGATTATTGCTATAAGAACGTTTGACCTTGCTGTCCGTTGCTTTTGATTATAAATGAAATTAGAGAAAGCAACGGAAGGCACTCGCAAGCTCGTCTTGCGCGGTCTTCACTTTTCTTATAGTGATAATTGAAAAATAAAAAATGAAAGGAAAGAATTATGAAAAAAGGACTTTTAATTACCTTAATTGTAATTGCAGTAGTTGTATTAATTGGTGGAATTACAGTAGTTTCTGCATATAATGGAATGCTTACAAAAAGTGAAGAAGTAGATGGAAAATTTGCAGACATTGATAATCAATTACAAAGAAGAGCAGATTTAATTCCTAATTTAGTTAATACTGTCAAAGGATATGCCAAACAAGAACAAGACGTTATTAACTCTGTCACAGAAGCAAGAAGTAAATTAGCAGGAGCAAAAAGTATAGAAGATAAAGCAAATGCTAATACAGAATTAACCAATGCTTTAAATCGTTTATTAGTAGTGGTTGAAAACTACCCAGATTTAAAATCTTCTCAAAACTATATGCAATTATCTGATGAATTAGCAGGAACTGAGAATAGAATTAGTCAAGCAAGGAGACAATATAATGAGGCTGTCAAAGAGTATAATTTAAGCATCCGTAAATTTCCAACTAATATCATTGCAGGTATGTTCAACTTTGACAAGAAGCCATATTTTGAAGCTGAAGAAGGAAGTAATAAGGTTCCGGAGGTTAATTTTGATTAAGAAAATTTTAAAAATAGATAAAATGAAAAATCAAAGTAGGAAAAGGCAAAGAATTCATTTTGCCTTTTTTCTGCTACTATTTATTTTGATTTTGAGTAATATGACAAGTGTAACACTTGCTGCCGTAGTAAGTCCTACATCTGACTTCTATGTAAATGATAGTGCGGGGGTCTTAACTTCTAGTACCAAACAATATATTATCAATACCAATATAGAACTTCAAAAAAAGACAGGGGCTCAAATTGCGGTAGTAACAGTCAAATCATTAGAAGGAATGAGCATAGAAGACTATGCTTACCAATTATTTAATAGTTGGGGCATTGGAGATAAAACTAAGGATAATGGCTTGCTACTATTGTGTTCTTATGGCGATAGAGAGTTTCGCGTAGAAGTAGGATACGGATTAGAAGGAAAGCTACCAGATGGTAAAACAGGAAGAATGCAAGATGAATATATTATTCCATATTTAAGGCAAAATGACTTTGATGAAGGTATTAAAAATGGGTATAGCGCTTTTTTAAAGGAAGTTGCAGAAGAATATGGTGTGACCATTACTGGTTCAGAGAGGGCTGTTCAAAAGGGAATATCGAACCAAACTTATAATAATATATATATCGTAATTTTAATTATTATGATACTTTCATTTATACTACGAGCCATATCTAGAGGCAGAGGAGGACCATTCATTTTCTTTGGTGGAGGCGGAGGCTTCCACGGAGGCGGTTTCTCAGGTGGTGGCGGATTCCACGGAGGTGGAGGACATTCGGGAGGAGGAGGAAGCTCAAGAGGCTTCTAATTTTCACAAAAATAATTTGATAGAATTAGATAATAAAAATCACTATTACAATGGAAAATAGTGATTTTTTGTTATATGACACACAAAAGTCTTAAAACCGTAAGCAAAATAGCTTAAAAATTTCTTAAAATACTTTTCATTTTGCTGAATATAGTATATAATAAGGCTGTAAAAAACGAATTGACCAGTTCTAAAGGAATTGAGAATATCGTATATTTATGAAATAAGGATAGGAGGACATCCTAATGGGAAATAAAGAGAGTGATAAAACAAAGCAATATAAAGTAAAAGCAGAAAAACAAACAAAGGGAAATAAAGAAGGAAAGAAAAAAGGGAAAAAGAAGCACTCTAAACTTAAGAAGGCAATTTTAATTTGCTTTATTTTGATGGTTTTAGTAGGACTAACAGGTGTAGGAATTGTAGCAGGAATTTTCCTAAGTGATAAATGGACTTTAACAAGGGAAGAACTAATCGCAAATGAAAATTCAGTTGTATTAGACTCAAAAGAAAAACAAATTGCAGTTCTTTCAGCAAAAGACGGAGATGCAAATAGAAAAATAGTACCTTTTGATAAAATGGGAAAATATACAGCAGATGCTTATGTAGTAATAGAAGATAAAAGATTTTATGAACATGATGGGGTAGATATTTTAAGAACAGGAAAAGCTACAATTAGTTATTTATTACATAAAGCAGATGGTTCTAGTGTTGGTGGAGGAAGTACTATTACCCAACAATTAGTAAAGAATTTAATGAAAGATGATGCAGGAAGTGGCAAAGAAGGAATTGAAAGAAAAATCCGTGAAATGTCAAGAGCATATCAATTAGAAAAAATATTAAATAAGCAAGAAATTCTAGAAAAATACTTAAATGTCATTTTCATAGGTGGACGTCAACTTTGTGGTGTGGAATATGGTGCACAATATTATTTTGCAAAATCAGCAAAAGACTTAGATTTAGCAGAGTCTTGCTTTTTAGCAGGTATTAACCATTCACCAAATGCGTATAACCCATATAATAAAGAACTAGACAATAGCGAGAAAATTAAAACAAGAACAAAATTTGTATTAGATTTAATGAAAGAACAAAATAAAATTAGTGACAACCCAGAAGAAGCTGAAAAAATTTATAATGAAGCATTAGCTAAAATAGAAAAGGGCTTTAAATTCAAGCAAGGAAAGTTTGATTTTGAAAACACAAATTCTTATTTTGTAGAACAAGCAGTTAGAGAAGCAGCACAAGACTTGGCAAAACAAAAAGATATTGATTATAAAGAAGCAGTTAATATTATTAGAGGTGGAGGATATAAATTATATACAACACAAGATACTGCTATACAAAAAACAGTAGTGAGTGAAATGGCTAAAAAGAGTTATGTAGAGTCAAGAACTGCTACATGGAACAATGGAAAGAAAAATGTTACCAAAAAAGTTCAAACACAAGCAGGAATGACAATTATTGATTTCAAAACTGGTAAAGTAGTAGCAATGGGTGGTGCTTTTGGTAGTGATGTAGGAACAAATAACAATTATGCTATGACAGGAAGGCAAACAGGTTCTTCTATTAAACCTTTAGCAAATGTTTCAACAGGATTAGAAGAAAAGGTAATTCAAGCTTCTACCGTGTATGAAGATACAACAACTGAGTTTGCAGGAGTTAATGGTGGTAGAAGTTATAGACCAAAAAATGCAGGAGGATATCAAGGATTATGCACTGTTAGAAAGTCAATAGAGGTTTCTTCTAATATTGTTAATATCAAAATATTTTCGAATATTGGAGCTAAAACAGTTATTGATTATTTACATGCTTTTGGTTTAGATACTTATACTATGGAAAATGATGCTGTTTTATCTTTAGCAATTGGTGGAGCAAATGGTACATCAAGTACTTTACAAATGGCAGCGGCATATGCAGCACTTGCTAATGATGGTGTATATATTGAACCTACTTTTTACAACAAGTTAGTAAATTCTGATGGAGAAACAGTACTAGAACCAGAACAAGAAAAACATAGAGTCATTTCAGCAGCAAATGCGTATATTGTAAAACAAATTATGATGGATGTTGTAACAGGCTCACAAGGAACAGCAAATGAATGTTACATGGCGAATTTTGATGTGGCAGCTAAAACTGGTACAACAGAAAATGATGGAGATACATGGCTTTGCGGAATTACACCATATTATGCAGCAGCAACATGGAATGGATTTCCAGAAAGTAATAGTATTCCATTATACAATGTTGGTAATGCAAGAAAACTTTGGGCGAATGTTATGAAATCAGTTCATAAAAATAAAAAAGCAGCTAGATTTAAAAAGCCAGACAATGTAGTAACGAGAAGTGTATGTAGAACTTCAGGAAAGCTAGCAACAAAGAATTGTGGTAGCACTTATACAGAGTACTTTACAGAGGATAATCTACCAAAGACTTGTGATGGACATGAAGCAGAAAAAATCTGTAAAGAAACAGGAAAATTAGCAAATCAATATTGCCCAGAGGTAGAAGAAAAAGTATTTGCTAAAAAACCAGAAAAAGAGCAAAATGCAGGTTGGAAAGTAGTAGGAAAAGATAAATATAGTGTTCCTACTGAAAAGTGTACAAAACATAATGAAGAAACGAATAAAGTGGTGGTAGAAAATGTGGTTGGCAAGACTGAAACAGAAGCAAGAGCCTTATTAGCAGGGCTTACTATTACAGTAATAGAAGGTCATGATGCTACATTAGCAAATGGAGTAGTATTAACACAAAGTCTAGAAGCAGGAACAAAAGTAGAAAAGGGAGTAGCGATTACCATTACAGTAAATAAAATAACAACAACAGATCCAGGTGGAACAACTACACCAGGCGGAAATACAACTAGTCCAGGAGAAAATACAACAAATCCAAGTGGAAATACAACGACGCCAGAGGGAGGAAATTAGTTTATGCCAATTCAATTTTATAATACCCTAACAAGACAAAAGGGAGAATTTAAACCATTAGAAGGAAATACGGTCCGCATTTATTCATGCGGGCCAACCGTGTATAGTTATGCCCATATTGGAAACTTTAGGGCATATATTTTTATGGACACTCTAAGAAGAGTACTACAATACAATGGATACGAATTAAATCATGTTATGAATATTACTGATGTGGGGCACTTAGAGTCAGACGCAGATGAAGGCGAAGACAAAATGGAAAAGGCTGCAAGAAAAGAAAATAAGGACCCATATGAAATTGCAAAATACTATACAGAAATTTTCTTTAGAGATATGGAAAGACTTCAAATACAAAGACCAGAAACAATTGCTAAAGCAACAGAGCACATTCCAGAAATGTTAGAATTCGTACAAGGATTAGTAAAAAATGGATATGCATATGAAACTAGTAGAGGTATCTATTTTGATATTTCAAAATTAGATAAATATCCAGTATTATCTAACAGAAATATTGATGAACAAATTGCAGGTGCAAGAGTAGATGTAGATGAGGAAAAAAGAAATCCATATGACTTTGCTTTGTGGATTAAAGCACCAGAAACACATATTATGAAATGGGAAAGTCCTTGGGGATTATCTTATCCAGGATGGCACATTGAGTGTAGTGCAATGGGAAGAAAATATTTAGGTGATGAATTTGATATTCATACAGGTGGAATTGACCATATTCCAACACATCATGAAAATGAAATTGCACAAAGTAAAGGGCTAACAGGAAAGGTTCCTGCAAAATGTTGGATGCATGTGGAATTCCTACAAGTAGATGGTGGAAAAATGTCCAAATCATTAGGAAATACTTATACTTTAGACCAATTGCAAGAGAAAGGAATAGAGCCATTAGCATATAAACTATTTTGTTTTACAGCACATTATCGTACAAAATTAAATTTTACATTTGATACCGCTTTATCTACACAAAAAGCATTAAACCGTTTAAGAGAAGGCTTTTTGAAACATCAAGAAGGAACAGAAGTGATTTCAGATGAAAAAATAAAGGAATATGAAGATAAATTTTTGGCAACAATAAATGATGACTTGAATATGCCAGCAGCTATGGGAATTGTATGGGAAATTATTAGAAATCAAGAAAAATCAAAACAATATGCAAAACTTTTATTAAAATTTGATAAGGTTTTAGGATTAGATTTAGAAAATAGTAAACAATATTTAGAAGAAGCCAAAAATGTAGAATTACCAGAAGAAATTGCAGAATTATTAGAAAAAAGAAAACAAGCAAGAGAAAATAAAGATTGGGCTATGTCTGATAAAATTCGCGATGAATTAAAAGAAAAAGGATATAGTGTAAAAGATACAAAAGAAGGAATGACAGTAGAAAAGATGTAGCCTATTAGAAAGGTGGAAGTAAGAAAAGTGGAACAGGAAAACAAAATCTCATTTTGGAAGAAGATAAAAATTAGTATTTTTGGATTAGAAGAATATCAAAAATTAGCAGTGCAAAAAGTAGGAAGCTCTATTGGATATTTAGCAAAATTAATGTTAATTTTTGTTTTCCTTATTTCACTTGTGATTACATGGAACTTTGGAAAAGTTGTGAATCAGGTAAGTTCCTATATCGAAAATGAAATTGCAGAAATTCATTTTGCAGAAGATACATTAATGGTAAAGTCGAAAGATGAAAATGCAGGCGCCATTATTGTAGAAGATACAGAGTTATTAAATGGCAAAATTATCATAGATACTGGAGATTTAAATGAGGAACAAGTAACCAAATATGAAGAAGCAGTAAAAGGATATAGCAATGGTGTTATTATTTTAAAAGATAAAATGATTTTTAAAACAGGGATAACAGCTATGTCAACAACCATTCCTTATCAAGACATTAGCCAAAGATATCATATTGTAAAATTGGACAAGCAGGACATCATGAATATGATATCAGGAACCATGATATGGACAGTTTATATTGCATTTTTTATTACTATGGCAATTTACTTATTTATTATCTATTTTTCTACGGTATTAGTAGATGCTTTGCTATATTCTGTTTTAGGATATATTACGGGGATTTTTTCAAGATTAAGATTAAAGTATAGCGCGACATATAACATTGCAGTCCATAGCTTAACACTTCCTATTATTCTAAATCTTGTATATATGATAGTAAATCAATTAACAGGATATACGATTCAATATTTTGACATTATGTATATGGCAATTACATGTATTTATATTATTACTTCTATTTTGATGATTAAATCAGATATGATAAAACAACAAATGGAATTATCCAAGATTATTTCAGAACAAGAGAAAATTAAACAAGAATTAGCAAGACAAGAACAAGAGAAAAAGGAAGAAGAGGAAAGAGAAAGAGTTCGTAAAGAAGACGAAAAGAAGAGGCAAGAGGAGAAAAAAGAAAAAGAAGAAAAGCGAAAAGCAAGAGATGAAAATCATCCTCAACCAGAGGCTAATATTAGAGAGGGATAAATTCAATTGCAAAAAGGAAAAGGAGAGTAAACTACTATGAGTGAGCAAAATCAAAATCAGAAAGAAAAAGATAAGAAACTAAAAATGTATCTTCGGGATTGCTATTCTAGTATTAATAGTAATATTAGTAGGAGTATCCATTTGGTTTTTAACAACGAATAGTCAAAAAGAAAAAGACAATGAATTAGCATACACAGAGTTAATCAAAAAAGTAGATGAAGGACAAGTAGAAAAAGTTGAGATGACAGTGGGGAGCACTTCTGTTAAAGTAAAACTAAAAGGTGACGAAGAAGGAAATGAGAAAAAGACAATTGTGCCAAACACACAAGCTTTTATTGAGTTAATTCAAGAGAAAACACTAAAAGGAAATCAAATTGAATTAGTACAAAAAAAGCAAAATCCATTAATTGGAGTCATGCAGACGTTATTCTCACTATTACCAACTATTATACTAGTAGCTTTAGTCATTGTGCTATTTAAAATGCAAGGACTAGGAGATAAGGGAAAAGTATATGATGCAGAGACAACGAAATCTAAAATAAAATTTGATGATGTTGCAGGATTAGAAGAAGAAAAAAGTGAAATGATTGAAATTGTAGATTTCTTAAAAGAACCAAAGAGATTTACAGATATGGGAGCGAAAGTTCCAAGAGGTGTTCTTCTTTGTGGAAATCCAGGAACAGGTAAAACTTTAATTGCAAAGGCGATTGCAGGAGAGGCAAAAGTACCATTTATTTCTATGAGTGGTTCTGAATTTATTGAGATGTTTGCAGGACTTGGTGCATCTCGTGTTAGAAAATTATTTGAAAAAGCAAAAAAAGTTGCTCCATGTATTGTATTTATTGATGAAATTGATGCGATTGGTTCGAGAAGGTCTAGTGGAAGTGGAGCAGAGTCTGAAAATAACCAAACATTAAACCAGTTGTTAGTGGAAATGGATGGTTTTGATACAGAAGAAACGATTATAGTGCTTGCAGCTACAAATAGACCAGAAATGTTAGATAAAGCATTACTAAGACCAGGTAGATTTGATAGACAAATTACAATTGCACTTCCTGATATGAAGGGAAGAGAAGAGATCTTAAAAATTCATGCAAAAGGAAAAAAGTTTGCAGAAGAAGTAAATTTAAAAGACATTGCAGGAGATACAGCAGGATTTACAGGAGCAGAACTTGCTAATATTTTAAATGAAGCGGCAATTATTGCAACTATCAAAAAGCACGAGGCAATTACACAAGATGATGTAGAAGATGCTGTGAAAAAAGTAACGGTTGGATTAGAAAGACAAAGTAGAGTAATCTCAGATAAAGATAAAAAATTAACTGCTTATCATGAAGCAGGACATGCTATTGTTAGTAGCACTTTAGAAACACAAAAAGATATTAAAGAGGTATCTATTATTCCTCGTGGTATTGCAGGTGGGTACACTATGTACAAAACAAATGAGGATAAATACTATATTTCTAAAACAGAAATGCAAGAAAAATTAATTGCTTTACTTGGTGGGCGTGCTGCTGAGAAGGTTGCTTTAAGTGATATTTCAACTGGTGCAAGTAATGATATTGAAGTAGCTACACAAATTGCAAAAGATATGATTACCAAATATGGAATGAGTGATAATTTAGGGCCGATTTCAGTTGATACAGAAAAAGACCCATATCAACTACAGCTATTTGGTGAGAAGTTTAGTGATGCAATAGGTGCAGAGGTTAAGATTATGCTAGACAGCAGTTATGCAAAGGCACAAGAGATTTTAAAGAACAACATGGCAAAATTGGATAAAGTGGCTCAGGCTCTAATGGAAAAAGAAGTGATTTCAAGCGAAGAGTTTGCTGAATTAATTAAATAGAATATAAAAAAGATAGGTAAAATCAAGAAGATTTTATCTATCTTTTTTGCTATTTGGAATATATTCAATAATATTTTCTATAGAGCAATGGAAGTAATCACACAATCTTGCCATAACAAAAATATCAAATCTGACTAGTTCACCAGACATCATTCTTTTTAATACTTTAAAATCTGTATTAGTATCACGCATTAATTTATTGATGCTGACCTTTTTTTCTTTTAAAATGTCATCTAGCTTAAAGAGATAGTGACCATTTTCCATTTCTAACTTAATCATATCTTTTCTCCTATAATTAATAAAATAAATTATATATTTTCACATGGCTACTTGACTACTGGCTATATAACCAGTATAATATTGATTGAGAAATTCAAAAGAGAAAGGAAATAAAGTATGAAAAGAGCAATAAATGAGAAAAAAGAAAAACTAAAACAACCGAACTTAGACAAAACAACAAATCGGTATCACATTAGTAGCTTTAGTCGTTACAGTTATAGTTTTATTAATATTAGTAGGGATTACTATTAATTATGTTCTAGGAGATAATAGTATATTCCAAAAAACAACAGAAGCAAAATTGAAAACAGAGATAGCAAAAGCTAGAGAAAAGATAGAAGTTGTATTAAGTGGTGCAAAAATAGAGAAACATACCAATAGTAAATATAATGAAAATGAATATTTAGACGAATATATTACTAGCCAAATAAAAGAAGTAGCAGTTATTGATGATATAGCGATTGTAGATGGATATACATTTGAATTAGACAGAAGTGTACCAAAAATAGGAGAATATATAGGAAAGAAAGAGGAGTTAATATTTCCAAAAGTGAGTATAAGTGGACTAGAATATGAAGTGGATTACAGAACAGCAAAATTTACAATAACAGCCAAAGAAGAAAATAATGGGATTTCTAAAATAGAAATTATACAGTGTGGACAAGTAGTAGACAGTTTTACATATGAAAATGTTAAAACGGAAATAACAAGGGAATATATAGTAAAACAAAATGGGACATATACAATCAAGGTATATTCAAAACTAAAAGGAATAGCCAAAGTAGAAGTAAAAGAGTTGGTAATGGCAGTAGAATACAGTCCAAATGGAAATGAAGAATATAAAAAAGAACATTTTAGTAAAGTAATAGTAAAAGAAGACAGTGATAGAGTAAAATCTATAAAATATCAGTGGACTGATAGTCTGACGGAACCGAGAGAAAATACATTTATAGAGAGTTGTAGCAATAATAGTATAATAACAGGAAGAGAAATGACAGGAACCTATTATTTATGGACATTGTTAGAAACAGAAAGTGGCAAGAAAAATATATGTCGAAGTGAAGGATTTAATTTTGATAATGAAGGACCAAATATAATCTCTTTTAATTTTGAAAAATTTTCGGTTGATGGAATAAGTATGAGTGCAACAGCACAAGATATGAGTTTAGGAATAGTTAGATTTGAATTTTATATAGATGATGTATTAATGGATACAGAGATATGTGAAAAGACAACACAAATAGTGACAAGAGATAAAACAATAACAGGTTTAAACGTTGGAAATCACCAATGTAAGGTAGTTGTATATGATTTAGCGGGAAATGCTAGACAAATGATTAAACAAGGAACTACAAAGCTTTATACTTGGGAAAAATATAGTATAGAAGTTGAACATGACTATAAAATACGGATCTTGGGATTATAGTAGTATGGAGTGGTATAATCGGTGCAGCAGGAGCTAAAGAAGTTTATAAATCGGTTGAAATAGAAAAATCAACAGGAAAGATTAAAGGGATTGGTGAGTTTACATTTACAAAGGATAATGGATATATAGGCTTAACTTATTATGCGTATTTTGCCAAAGAGTGGAAAAAATGTGTATTGAATAAAAAAACTGAGAATTCAGATGGAAGTATTGCAGGTTGGGACATAAAACGTTACAATCCTAAAGTTATTGATGAACCAATAGAAACAAAAGGAACAAAAATAGGAGTAGTTCAAAGTATATTAGTAGATGAGTTTCCAAACGATGGAAAAAAAGGTGGCTATTATTATATAAAAATAGAACCTCAATAATTATTGCCATAATTGCAATCAACTTTTTGATATTAAGATACTTTTTCCATTCAAATAACTTAAGATTCCACTCTCATTTTTAAAATGGAAAGTAAGAGAACAACTTGTTAATTGTTGAACTTTAAAGCCAAACTTTTTGTTAATTTCATTATTCCCATATTTGCCATCACCTAAAATAGGATGACCAATATGGGCTAAATGAGCACGAATTTGATGTGTTTTACCAGTATGCAAGATAACATCTAAGATACTGGTATTTTCTTTTTTATTCTCTTCTACAACTTGATAAGAAGTCATAATTTTTTCATACCCCTTTTTAGGAGTATCAGAAATATATACCAAAGATTTTTTCGCATCTTTAAATAAATAAGCTGTTAAAGTAGCTTGCTTTTTAGTAGGAATACCAACTACTTTGGCTTTGTAATGCTTCTCTATTTCATGTTTTTTAAACTTATCTAATAAAATGCTCAAAGAAATTTCATCTTTGGCAAATAAAACTAGACCAGTCGTATTTCTATCTAAACGATGGCAAGGCTTTATAAAACTATATGATTTCTCAAGTAAAGTAGTTAGAGAATTTTCACCAGTTACTTCAATCCTAGAAGGTTTATTTACAACACAAATATGTTCATCTTCATAGATGATATCTATTTCAATATGAGAACTTGTTTCTAATAAATCATCAGAAATAAATACTTTTATTTGGTCTCCTGTATGTACAACAACATTCTCATTTATTCGTATGTCATTCACACGAATATCTTTTTTACGAAGTGCTTTGTATAGCACATTTAGGCTTAGGCCATCAAAAGTATCTAATAATAAACTATTTAATTTCTTCCCATTATATTTATCATCTACAATTAATTCTTTCATAGCCATAGTATACAACATTTTTGGGTATGATGTCAAAATATCTTCGGTAAAAGCTATGAAAAGAATTGCATAAATCAACAGTTTTATGTTAAAATAAAAAAGGAGGACAAAAAATTGGATAAAGATTTACTAAATATTGAAATTATAAAAGAATACGTATCAAAAAGAAAAATAGATTGGACGAAACATTGCTTAAATCGATTAAATCAAAGGAATATACAAATATCTGATGTAAAAAATGCAGTCAATAATGGAAGAATAATAGAATACTACTATGACGATTATCCATATCCAAGTTGCCTAATACTAGGATATAGCATAAATAATGAGATATTACATATAGTATGTGGAGTTAGTGAAGGTATAGTTCACATGATAACAGCATATTATCCAGACACTAAAAGATGGGAAGAAGATATGAAAACAAGGAGGGAAGAATGATGAATTGTTTTATGTGTAAAGGAAACTTAGAGAAAAAGAAAGTAAATTATGTAGTGGACTTGGAAAATACAATTATTATTATTAAGGGTGTTCCAGCAAAAGTATGTACTCAATGTGGAGAGCAATACTTTGATGATGAAACAGCAGAAAATATTGAGAAGATTGTAAATCAGTTAAAACAATTAGCTACAGAAGTAACAATTGTAAATTATGAAGGAAAAGTTGCTTAATATGAATTTTATAGAAGAGACTAGAATTTTATTTCTAGTCTTTTTTATATTCTAGGAAACTACACCAAATCGTTTTAACGATTTGTGTAAGTGACGTAGAAGATAATTATTGCGATTGTTACAACTTCTTAATGCTTTAGCATTTAGAAGTTGTTAATATCGCTTTTTTGCATGTTCATTTATTTGTCAAAGTCACCAAAAAAATCAAAGCGCATAAAATACCAAAGAAAGGAAGAAAAAACAATGGAATTTTTGTGGAATGGCATTTTATGGGTATTAGCCTTATATGGCTTATTTGAAATGATAAAAACAATTATTTATACATATACTTATACCAATTTAAAACCAGATGGCATTTATGTCATTGTGGCTGCGAAAAATCAAGAAAAGAAAATTGAGGGTTTCCTTCGTTCATTTCTATTTCGCTTAATTTATGGAAAAGAAGAAAATGTGAAAGATGTGATTGTGGTAGACTTGAACTCAACAGATGAAACAAAAGAAATATTAGAAAAATTAGGAGATGATTATGATAATATTAAAGTTTCCAATTGGAGAGATTGCAAAGAAATTTTAGATAGCGTAGATGGAGTGAAATAAATTTCTAATGAATTATCTTGAAAAAATAGCAAAATAAAGGTAGAATAGAGGAAGCATTAAGAGAAAAAGAGGAAATGTTTTGGAAATATTAGGCGAAATTAAAGAGATTATTTATCGTAGTGAATTAAATAGTTATACTATAGCTGCTTTTGAAACAGAGGAGGAGGAGACTACTGTTGTAGGTTATCTTCCTTTTATCAACAAAGGAGATACTATCAAGGCAACTGGGAATTTTGTAGAGCACCCTGAATATGGTATGCAATTTAAAATTGAAACTTTTGAAAAAACAATGCCTGAGTCTTTAGAAGGGTTAGAAAGATATTTGTCGAGTGGCAAATTAAAAGGAATAGGACCTGCCACTGCCCAGAAAATGATTAAAGAGTTTGGCAAAGAAGTTGTCCATATTTTAAGATTTGAGCCGGAAAAATTAGTGTGTATCAAAGGAATTACTAAAGAAAAAGCAATAGAGGCATCAGAAAGTTTTAATGAAAATTGGGAAATATGGCGTATTGTAGAATACTTGCAAAAATATGGAATAGGTCCAAAAAGTGCAGAGAAAGTATTTAAAAGTTTAGGAGCAAATACCATTGACTTAATTGAGGAAAATCCATATTTATTAGTAGACTTAGTGCAAAAAGCAGACTTTAGGCAAATTGACCAAATTGCACTCAAATTAGGACTAGACCAAGAGAGTGGTCAAAGGGTGAGAAGTGGAATTAAATACGCCTTGAAAGTCGCTAACAATAATGGACATTGTTGTGTTATTTATCAAAATTTATTACAGTTTGCGTGCGAATTATTAGGTGTTTCAGAAGAAATCATTGAAGAAAGCCTCATTAATTTAAAAGCACTAAAAGAAATAGTTATTGAAGATAGAGAAACACAGGAATGGATATATTTAACCAACTATTATTTAGCAGAAAAAAATGTAGCAGAAACTCTCATTGCATTAGATGAATATAAAAATGTAAAAGCCATTAGTGGCTTTGAAAAGAAACTGAATAAAATAGAGAAAAATGCAGAAAAGGAATTATCAGAAAAGCAAAAGGAAGCAGTACAAGCAATTCAAGAACATAATGTTTGCGTTATTACAGGAGGACCGGGTACAGGTAAAACAACGATTATTAAAACAGTAATTGAGTTGTATAAGCAAGAAGGATTAAAGGTAGTTCTATGTGCGCCAACAGGAAGAGCGGCTAAAAGAATGACAGAAGCAACAGGAGAAGATGCAAAGACTTTACATAGGTTATTAGAAATTGGAAAAATGGATACAGACCAAATGCAATCTATGGATCCGAATGTAGAAGTAGCACCATTAGATGCAGATATTGTTATTGTAGATGAAGTGTCTATGGTGGATATCTTTTTGATGAATTATTTAGTACAAGCTATTTACAAAGGAACAAAGCTAGTATTAGTAGGAGATAGCAATCAGCTTCCTTCAGTTGGACCGGGAAATGTATTGAAAGATATTGTTAACTCAGAGCAAATCACAGTCATTACATTAAATAAGATTTTTAGACAAGCAGCTAAAAGTAAAATCATCATTAATAGCCATAAAGTAAATGAAGGTAATAGCTTTTTGACAGCTGAAAAGAATAAAGAATTATTAGATGACTTTTTCTTTATAGCCGAAAAGAGTCAAGAAAAGGTGCTAGAAAATGTAATTTCTTTAAGTAATGGTAGATTACAAAAATATGGAAACTATGATTTTTTTAATAACATTCAAGTTATCAGTCCTACCAAAAAAGGAACTTTAGGAACCAAAGAATTGAATAAATATTTACAAGGAGCCATTAATCCGCCAGATGAAAAGAAGAAAGAACGTAAGTGGATGGATAGTACTTTTAGAGAAGGTGATAGAATCATGCAAATCAAAAATAACTATGATATCTATTGGGAAAAGCATGAGCCGAACTTAGAAATGGGAAAAGGTGTGTTTAATGGGGAATATGGAACCATTAGCAATATTGATGAAAATGAGAAAAGAGTAAAAATTAAATTTGATGATGATAAAATTGTATGGTATGCTTTTGAAGAATTAGAACAAATAGAACATGCTTATGCTATTACCGTGCATAAAGCACAACGGAAGCGAATTCGATGTAGTCATTATGCCAATTATACAGGCAGCACCAGTTTTGTTGACTAGAACTTTATTATATACTGCTATGACTAGAGCGAAGAAGCTTTTAATTTTAGTAGGAAATCCAAATGTAGTAGAGTTTATGATACAAAATGCGGATAGCAAAAAGAGAAATACAGGCTTAGAGTTTAAATTAAAGACTTTAACACAGTAAAACAAAATGTGATAAAATTTCCTGCATAGTATTGACTTATATGTAAATGTGAATTAAAATGAGATATAGAGGAAGAAAATAACGAAAGGGGAATTATATAAGGAAAGGAGAGAAACTGTGGAACAAGAAATGTTATTGAAAATTTTAAAACTAACAGAAGAAACGAATGCAACTGTAAAGGTATTACAAAAAGATGTAGTGGAGTTGAAAGATAGAGTAACAGTGCTAGAAGAAAGAATGTCAGCATTAGAGCAAAGGATGGATAAGCTAGAGGAAAGGATGACAGTTTTAGAACAAAAGGTAGCACAATTAGAGCAAGATGTAGCCACTTTGAAAAGAGATGTAGCAGAACTAAAATATGATATAGCATATATGAAAGTAGATATGGCAGAAATGAAGCAGAAAATGGTAGTAATGGAAGATAGACTTTTATTACTAGACAGAAAAGTAGAAAAAGTAGATGCTAAGATAGATAGAGATGCTGCAGATGCATCATTACATGACAGAATTCTTTTCAAAAACTTAGAAACAGTTATGAAAACTTTGAACTTGAAAATGACACTAGACATATAAAATGAAATCGGGGACGCGTAAATCTAAAAAGGAGGGGCGAAAATGAACCTTTTAGCAACTGTCCTCGATTATATTTTTCCACCAACTTGTGGTTTTTGTAACAAAATAGGGGAAGGTTATTTGTGCCAAGATTGCAAACAAAAAATAACCAATTCTAATTTTTATTTCAATCAGTTAGACTTTTATCAAAATAAAGATACTTTCATAGATGAACATTTCTATCTATTTTCCTATGAGGAACCAATCCGAAGAAAAATTTTACAGTATAAATTTGAAGATAAAGCATATTTGGCAAATACCATTTATGAATTTTTTATGAATAATGAAAAATTGTATAGATTTTTAAAAAAGTATGATATAATGATTCCGATACCAATATCTTCTTCTAGAAAAAGAGAAAGAGGATATAATCAAAGTGAATTACTTGCTAGAAAAGTTAGCAAAATGGCAGGTATTCCAATAGAAATGCAAGAGTTAAAAAAGGAAAAACATAATCAGCCACAAAGTAGTTTAAATAAAGAGCAAAGAAGAGAAAATGTAAAAAATGTATATAAAGTACAAAATGAACTTAAAATACAAAATAAGGAAATACTACTTTTGGATGATATTTATACAACAGGCTCAACAGCAAATGAATGTGCAAGAATGTTTAAACAAGCAGGTTGCCAAACAGTAGGAATTTTAACAATTGCAAGTGACTTAGAGAAATATCAAAAGAGAAAGGAATAGGAAAATGGACGATTTAGTAGAAAGTATCTTAGATTATATTAGAGCAGAGTATACAGACTATGCCATTATGATAAATGGTGAATGGGGAAGTGGAAAGACTTATTTCTGGAATCACAAAATCAAACCAAAAATAGAATCTATGCAAGTAAATGGAAAGAGGTTAACAGCCATTTACATGTCTTTGTATGGAATTTCTAACCTAGAAGAAATTAGTAAAAAGATATTTATTGAAACAACGCAATTAATGGATAGAAACTTAAAGAAATATATGGATGCTAGTGGAGTAGCAAATATTCCAGAATATGCAAAAACTGGTCTAGATATGGCTAACTTCTTTGGTGTTACTCAAAATGGAAACCAATTAGACTATGGCCAATTTTTCTCAACAGATGACAAAGTATTGTGCTTTGATGACTTAGAGAGAGCTAATGTAGATGTTATTGATATTTTAGGTTATATCAACAACTTCGTAGAACATGACCATATAAAAACTATCATTATTTGTAACGAAAAAGAATTATCTACCAAACTAAAAAATAGTAATTTAGAAATGAAAACTTTTATTGCAACTTATTTATTAGATAAGCAAAATAAATTAACCATGAAAACAGACAAACCAATGGTAGAAAGAATTCGTGATACCATTGAATATGTTTTTGATAAAGCAAATGATTATGAAAGAATTAAAGAAAAATTAATAGGGGAAACCTTTGAATATGCTCCAGAATTCAATTACATTATTAATGGACTTCTAATGCGTTATGAAAATGAAGCAGACTTAATTCGCTTTTTAAGAGAAAATACTAATTTAATTACCTCTACTTTTAACAAGAGTGGAACAAGAAATTTACGTATTTTAAAACATGCATTAAACAATTTTAAGAAAATATTTGATATGGTAACAAAAGCATATCCTAATACCAACCATCGTATTTTACAAACTATGCTTATCTTTACTATTGCTATTTCATTTGAAATTAAAGCAGGTAAGATTACAAAAGATAAATTTGTAAACATTGACAGCAACGAAGAGTATAAGGCAATTTTAGTATCTTCCAGAGTATTTATGGATAATAGACAATTCTATATTAAAGAATTCGATAATAACTATTATTATAACTTTAAAGCAGAATATCGTTTCTTCAAATTTATTGAAATTTATGTACGTACTCGTATTTTTGATATGAAAGTATTTAAAGACAATATGGAAGTTATCCGTAATACAATTGACACTAGCCAACTACCGGGGTATAAGAGGCTTCTTACAGAAGAATATTGGAAAATACCAGATGACCAATTTGAAGGAGTTATTGATGAAACTTTAGAAGATGTAAAAAATGGTAGAATTGAGTTAATTCAAATTGTGAAATTGTTTGCATACTTTATCTACTTTATCAAGAAGGACTTGATTAAGTATGATATTAGAACCATTAAAAGTGTGTTCTTCAATGGAATGAATATTGCATCTTTAACATCAAGTTATTGTGCTAATGTGGATGAAGAACTTTCAACAGTAGCAGTTGTAGACGAAATTAAGGATGAAATGCAAGAAGTGTTAAAACACTTTAATGAAATCAATGCACAATTAAAAGATAAAATGTATCGTGAACAAGCAGAAGATATCTTCAAATGTATTCCAATGAAAATGGAACAGTTCTATGATAGATTTGATAAAGAATGTATGAATATTCCTATTTTCAAATACTATGATTCTTTCCAAATGTTCCAAAGAATTTCCTGTGCAAGCAATGAAGATATGGTAAGTATCAAGGAAAAATTGGCAGATAGAGCAAAGAGATATACGAAAGAAATTGCTCCTGAAATGAAAAATATTGCAAAATTAAAACGCATTATGGATGACTACATTGACGGAAAATTACCAAGTATTAAAATTGTTCTATTAGAGGACTTCTCTCATGAGTTAGGTAATATTTTATCACTTTATGAAGAAGGAGAGATAATAGAAAAAGAGCCAGAAGAAAAGCCTATGAGACCAAGACATGAGATGGTAAGCCGAGGAGAACCAAAACATTTTGAGATAAAAAAAGAAGAATTAACTGAATATGAAGACACTGAGGAAGAGGATGAAATAGAAGAAACAACACTAAGGGAGATAGAACAGGAAAAACGAAAAATAGAAATCAAACGTCCAATTGATAGAGAAGAAATAACAGAATATGAAGAAGTAGACGAAGAAGTGGAAGATCAAAGAAAAATAGCAGAAGATTTAGAAGAAACAGAAGAGCCAAAGGAAAGAGAGCAGGTAGACACAAGGCCACAATTTTTAAAGAGCATAGAGAAATATTACAGCAGTAAGAGATGGGATGATGACAGTGAAGAGTAAATCAAAGTTAATTAGAAATTTTCTATTTTTTATATTACTCATTGGTATAACACTTTACATTTTATTAAAAGACCAAAATATTACCGTGATATTTCAAATTATTCGCTCAGCTAAGGTAGAATATTTATTAATAGGAATTGTTTGTATGATATTATACCTAGCTTGCGAAGCAATTGATATAGGGAGAACTTTAAAAGTGTTAAATGAGAAGTCGTCTTTCAAGCAAAATTTTAAATATGCATTAATTGGCTTCTTCTTTAGTTCTATTACACCAGCAGCAAGTGGAGGACAGCCAATGCAAATTTATTACATGCATAAAGATAATATTGATATCTCAAGTTCTACACTAGCACTTTTACTAAATTTAAGCGGAATGCAAGTTATTACTCTTAGTTTTGCTTTTATTAGTTTACTATTTAACTATCAATATATGAACAAAGTATTAATTATTTTCTTTATTATCGGTGTATGCTTAAATATGAGTGCATTAGCACTTTTGATTATCGGAATTTTCTCCAAGAGAATGTCAGAAGGCCTAGTTCATATTGCGATTAAGATAATGAAGTGCTTTAAAATTAGAAATATTGACCAGAAAAAAGAAAAGATAGAAGCACAATTAGCGAAATACCAAGAGAGTGCTGTATACATAAAGAAACATAAATCTTTAATGGTAAAAATAATTGCCACAACAGCAGTGCAGTTTTTACTGTATTATAGTACTTCTTATTGGACTTATAGGGCATTAGGATTAAGTGAACATGGTATTTTAGAGATTATTACAATGCAATCTGTACTATATGCAACAGTATCAGGAATTCCATCACCGGGAGCAGTTGGTGTTAGTGAAGGAGCATTTACAGAGATATTTAGAAATGTATATCCACAAGACATGATGACAAGTAGTGTACTTTTAAGTAGAGGTATCAACTTTTATTTGTTTGTTGTCATTAGTGGAATTGTTGTCATTGTTAATCAGTTGAGATGGAAGAAAATAGACAAAGAGGTTCAAAGCTAGCAAAAAAATGTTAGCTTTGCCTTGCTTTTATGCAAATTTGAACTTATATTCCCAATCTACATAAAAAAGTCAATTTTTCTTATTTTTCAATGTATAAAAATTTCCTTTTAAAGCAATAATAAGAATATCAAGAAAATCATGCTTAAAATAGTATGAAAATATAAATTGCAAGAGCCTTTGGCGCTCTGAGTTTAAAAGGAGGTTAACATTTTGAAAGCGACAGGTGTAGTAAGAAGAATAGATGATTTGGGAAGAGTAGTTATTCCAAAAGAAATTAGAAAAACTTTACGTATTAAAGAAGGAGATCCATTAGAAATTTTTACAGATAAAGAAGGAGAAGTTATTTTAAAGAAATATTCTCCAATAGGAGAATTAACAGAATTTGCAACAGGATATGCAGAGACATTGGCTAAAACAACAGGACATATTGCTTGTATTACAGATAAAGATACTGTTATTGCAGTATCAGGAGGATCTAAAAAGGAATTTTTAGAGCAAGATTTAAGTGAAGAATTAGAAAGAATTATGGAAGACAAAGAAAAATATACTAGCAAAGAAAATAATGATTTAGCAGTTCCAATTACCAAAAATGATAATAAAGAAAGAAGATATCATTCACAAATTGTATATCCAATTATTTCAGATGGTGATGTCATTGGTAGTGTTATTTTATTATCCAAAGATAGTAGCACAAAGATGTCTGAAATAGAACAAAAAGTAGCGCAATCGGCAGCAAGCTTTTTGGGAAGTCAAATGGAAATCTAGTATATTACAACAATATTACGTTCTTGTAATAAAAATGTAACACAAAAAAGCAAAAAAGTACTTGATTATTTTGAAATATTATAGTATAAATAGAGCAGTAAATGTTTGAATGACTCACAAAGGAGGAAAAACAAATGGAAAATAATGAAAATGGAAATGTTTATGGTGGAGTAAATTTAGCAGAAAATCCTACAGAATTTAAACCAGCAGGTGTACCAACTAAAATTAGTACTTGGAGCAAAATTAGAAATTTCTTATTTAAAGAAATAACAGTAACAATGACACCAAAACAAGAAAAAGTATTACAAGAAGTACATGATTTCTGGCATCAAGACGCAAAAGACTTTTTTTTTCAAGAAATAAAAATAATTGATAATATTACTCTATAGAAAAGAGTTTTTTAATCATGGAATAAACAGAGATACTTTAAAGGTATCTCTGTTTTTGTTGTGTAAGAAAAAAGTTAAAATTTAAGCTAGAATACTTGAAAAATACATATTGTTGATATAAAATTACATTGTTTAGGATATACTAAACAAATAGTAAGAAAATTCTTACTAAAAAATAATTTTAGGAGGATAAAAATTATGAGTATTAAAATTGGTATTAATGGATTTGGAAGAATTGGAAACTTATCTTTTCAAGCAGCCCTAAATAAAAAGGAAGTTGAGGTTGTAGCTATTAATGACCCATTTATTACAGCAGATTATATGGCATATATGGTAAAATATGATACTGTACATGGAAAATTTGAAGGAGAAGTATCAGCTACAGAAAATACATTGACTGTTAATGGAAAAGAAATTAAAGTATATAACGAAATGGACCCAAAGAATATTCCTTGGGGAAAAGATGGGGTTGACTATGTATTAGAATGTTCAGGAGTATTTACAACTCTAGAAAAAGCACAAGCACATTTAGATGCAGGAGCAAAAAAGGTTATCATTTCTGCACCATCTAAAGATGCACCTATGTTTGTTATGGGAGTTAATAATGACACTTACACACCAGATATGAATATTATTTCAAATGCATCTTGTACAACAAACTGTTTAGCACCACTTGCTAAAGTTATTAATGACAATTTTGGAATTAAAGATGGTTTAATGACAACAGTTCATAGTACAACAGCAACACAAAAAACAGTAGACGGGGCATCTAAGAAAGATTGGAGAGGTGGAAGAGCCGCAGCAGCGAATATTATTCCTTCTTCAACAGGGGCTGCAAAAGCAGTTGGAAAAGTAATTCCATCTTTAAATGGAAAATTAACAGGTATGTCATTTAGAGTACCTACAGTTGATGTTTCAGTAGTAGACTTAACAGTTAACTTAGAAAAGCCAGCAACATATGAAGAGATCTGTGCAGCAGTTAAAAAAGCATCTGAAAATGAAATGAAAGGAATTTTAGATTATACAGTAGAGCCAGTAGTTTCTTCAGACTTTATTCATGATGAACATACCTCTATCTTTGACGCTACAGCAGGAATTGCTTTAACAGATACCTTTGTAAAATTAGTAGCTTGGTATGATAATGAATGGGGATATTCAAACAAATTAGTAGACTTAGCAATTTATATTTCAAATAAGTAATCTTAATGTTTAATGTTTTATATAAACTATAATTCTGTTTGACCTTGTTGTCCGTTGCTTTCAAATGCTGACGCGGATAGAAGAAAGCAACGGAAGGCGCTCGGCTAAAGACTCGCCTTACGCGGTCTACACTTTCATTATAGTTTATATAAAACAAAAATAAAAATTAAAGGAGAAAATTTATGGAAAAAAAGACAGTAAGAGATATGAATGTAAAAGGGAAAACTATTCTAGTTCGTTGTGATTTCAATGTGCCAATGAAAGATGGAAAAATCCAAGATGATACAAGAATTAAAGCAGCTATTCCTACAATTCAATACCTAATGGACCAAGGTGCAAAAGTAGTTCTTTGTTCACATTTAGGTAAACCAAAGCCAAAAGAAATGACTCAAGAAGAAATGAAAGCAAAATATTCTTTGAATCCAGTAGCCGAGAGGTTATCAGAAGAGTTGGGAAAAGAAGTGAAATTTGCTGGTGATACAACAGGGGATAGTGCTAAGGGAATGATTAGTGAACTAAAAGAGGGAGAAGCAGGCTTAGTAGAAAATACCCGTTTTGACCCTAGAGAAACCAAAAACGAAGATACTTTGTCAGCAGAATTTGCAGATTTAGCAGATGGGTATGTAAATGATGCTTTTGGAAGCGCCCACAGAGCACACAGTTCAACAGAAGGTGTTGCACAAAAAATGGAAGAGCAAGGAAAAGAAACTGCTTTAGGCTTCTTAATGGAAAAAGAAGTAGAAGAATTAGGGGCAGTATTAGAAAGTCCAGATAAGCCATTTGTAGCTATTTTAGGTGGAGCAAAAGTTTCTGATAAAATTGGAGTGATTACAAACTTAATTGAAAATGCAGGTGTTGATAAAATTTTAATTGGTGGAAAAATGGCAAATACTTTCTTAAAAGCTAGAGGATACAACATTGGGGATTCAAGTTACGAAGAAGACAAATTAAAGACAGCTGAAGAGATTATGAAATTGGCAGTGGAAAAAGGAAAAGAGTTAATTCTTCCAATAGATTTAAAAGTTGCTCAAATTCCACAAGATACAGAACTAACACCAGAAGTTGTAGAAAAAGCGCCAAGTATGGTAGTAAATATAGAAGAAGGAATACCAGAGGGATACCAACCTTTTGATATTGGAGAGCAAACTCTAGATAGTTATGCAAATGCATTAGATGGTGCTAAAAAAGTTGTATGGAATGGTCCTTTAGGTTATACAGAAGCCCCAAGCTATAGCGTTGGTACAGAAACCGTTGCTAGATACATTGCCAAGAAAACAAAAGCAAAATGTGTCATTGGTGGTGGAGACTCCGTAGCAGCTGTTAATAAATTCTTAGACGAAGCAAGAGACAACGGAGAAGACATGAGCGAATTTGATGATAGATTTCATCTTTCAACAGGTGGAGGAGCATCTTTAGAATTCTTAGAAGGAAAACAATTGCCGGGAATTGCAGTAATTCAAAATAGAGAGCAGAAGAAAAGAAATAACGAAAATTCTCACGAGAATACAACACAAAAGAATAACGGAAGAGAAATCAATACTTTATAGAATGGAAGGCATTAAAGTTAAAGGAATATCTATTGTATCCATACAACAAGAAGAAAGAAAAAGACTAGAGGAAATGCGGAAGAGAGCAAGAAGATTATGAAAGATAGGAGAAGAGAATGAGAAGAAAAGTAATTGCAGGAAATTGGAAAATGAATATGCTTCCTAATGAAGCAATTAGTTTTATTGAACAAATTACTCCATTGATAAAAGACACCAAAAATGAAGTAATACTTTGTGTACCATATACCGATTTATTTTATAGCTTACTAACTGCCCAAAATACTAATATCAAAATAGGAGCCCAAAATATGCATTGGGAAGAAAAAGGTGCTTACACAGGAGAAGTTTCAGGACAAATGCTAAAATCTGTTGGAGTGGAATATGTTATTATAGGGCACTCTGAAAGAAGACAATATTTTGCCGAAACAGATGAAACAGTCAATAAAAAGGTAAAAACAGCTTTAGCAAATGAATTAAAGCCAATTATTTGTATCGGTGAGACATTAGAGCAAAGAGAGCAAGGAAAGGCAGAAGAAGTTATTACAAAACAAACTATGCTTGCACTAGAAGGAATAAGTAAAGAACAAATGAAAAATATAGTTCTTGCTTATGAACCAATTTGGGCAATAGGAACAGGCAAAACTGCAACATCAGAAGATGCGAATAACAGTATTAAGTGGGTTAGAAATAAAGTAGAAGAACTTTATGGAAAAGAAATTGCAGATGAAGTGATTATTCTTTATGGTGGTAGTGTTAAAGCTGATAATGCTAAAGAATTATTTTCTACCACAGACATTGATGGGGGCTTAGTAGGAGGAGCAAGTTTAAAGGTAGACGAATTTAGCAAAATAGTGTTGGTTTAAGGTACGTCCCTAAACTGACATTAATAAAAAAGGGGGCGAAAATTAAATATGGATAAGGAGAACAAAAAGATGGAAGAAAATACAGCAAAGAAATTAGAAGAAAAGAAATATACTTATGCAGACTTACTAGAAATGGATGACGAAAATCGTTATGAAATCATTGACGGAAAGCTATATTTGATGAGTAGTCCAAGAATAAAACATCAAGTACTTGCAGGAGAAATTTTTGCACAATTAAGAGATTGTTTAAAAGGTAAAAAATGTAGGCCTTTTATAGCACCATTAGATGTAACATTCTCTAAATATAAACAGGATAACAAAATATATAATGTCGTACAACCAGATATATCAGTAGTTTGTAATGAAGAACAACTAAGAGATCCAAGAAAAATAACTGATGCACCAAGTTTTGTTATTGAAATTTTATCGCCTTCTACTAGTAGAAAAGATAGGCTAGAGAAGATGAACTTATATCAAAAATATGGAGTAAAAGAATATTGGATTTTAGACCCAGTAGATATGATAGTAACACCATATATTTTAGACGAAAAAGGTTTTTATAAAGTAGAAAAAACATATGATTTAACAAAAGAAGAAGTGCCTGTTAAAACCTTATCAGGTTGCAAAATCAACATCAGAGAATTTATAAAAGAAAATAGTTTCTGGATGAATGATGAACTTACAGGATTTATTGTATATGAAGAAGATGTGAAAAAAGATTAATTTAAGGTATGACCTTAAATTAATGCTGAGAAGGAGTAAAAACAATGAGAAGAAAACCGATGATGCTAATGATTTTAGATGGATTTGGAATAAATAGCAATGAAAAAGCAAATGCGGTAAAATTAGCCAATACACCTAATATAGATAATCTAATGAAAACATGGCCAACTACTGAAATTTATACAAGTGGACTAAAAGTAGGACTTCCTGATGGACAAATGGGAAATTCAGAAGTTGGGCACACCAATATTGGTGCAGGAAGAATTGTATATCAAGATTTAACAAGGATTACAAAATCAATTGAAGATGGTGATTTTTTCAGTATTAAAGAGATCACAGAAGCAATTGAAAATTGTAAAAAACATCATTCAAAATTACACATTATGGGCTTATTATCAGATGGAGGAGTACATAGCCATATTCGTCATTTAGTTGCGCTACTAGAGGCTGCTAAAAGAAAAGACTTTGAAGATGTCTACGTGCATTGTTTCTTAGATGGTAGAGACACTCCACCGGCATCAGGAGAAAGCTATATCGCTCAGCTAGAAGAAAAAATGAAAGAAAAAGAAGTTGGAAAAATAGCAAGTATTTCGGGTAGATTTTATGCCATGGATAGGGACAAGAGATGGGATAGAGTAGAAAAAGCATACAATGCTTTAGTAAAAGGTGAAGGAGAAACAGCTACGTCACCAATTACCGCCATCGAAAGTTCTTATCAGCAAGAAGTATTTGATGAGTTTGTTTTGCCAACTGTTATTTGCAATAACAATAATGAGCCATTAGCTACTATTCAAGATAATGATTCTGTTATTTTCTTTAATTATAGGCCAGATAGGGCAAGGGAGATTACAAGAAGTTTAGTAGATCCAGAATTTGATGGTTTTGAAACAAAACCTTTGAATTTATATTATGTATGTTTTACCCAATATGATGAGACAATTCCAAATGTTCATATTGCTTTCAAACCAGAAAGTTTAAAAAATACTTTTGGAGAATATGTTTCAAATCAAGGTTTAACGCAATTAAGAATTGCAGAAACAGAAAAATATGCACATGTTACTTTCTTCTTTAATGGAGGAGAGGAAAAGCAATATCCAGGAGAAGATAGAATTTTAGTACCTTCTCCAAAAGTACAAACTTATGATATGCAACCAGAAATGAGCGCAGTAGAGGTAACTGATAAGGTGGTAGATGCAATTAAAAGTGATAAATATGATTGCATTATTCTAAATTATGCTAACCCAGATATGGTAGGTCATACAGGAAATTTAGAAGCAGCGATTAAAGCAATTGAAACAATTGATGAATGTGTAGCAAGAGTTGTAACAGCTATTGAAGAGAAAAATGGTATCATTATTATGACAGCTGATCATGGAAATGCAGAGCAAATGATAGATTACAAAACAGGAGAACCGCATACTGCTCACACCACTAATGTTGTGCCACTTGTTTTAATTGGAGTAGAAGGGGTGCAATTAAAGGCAGGCAAGCTTGCAGATTTAGCACCAACTATGCTAGATTTAATGGAAATACCCAAACCTGATGAGATGACAGGTGAAAGTATTATAGAATAATAAAGGAAAGGAAGTTTTAAAATGAAAGATTATTTAGAAATTGAAAGTGTAAAAGCATTGGAGGTATTAGACTCAAGAGGAAATCCAACAGTTCAAGTGGAAGTTGTAACAATTGATGGGTCTTGTGGAGTTGCTATGGTACCATCAGGAGCATCTACAGGAAGTTTTGAAGCAGTAGAATTGAGAGATGGAGATAAAGGTAGATACTTAGGAAAAGGTGTGTTAAAAGCAGTAGAAAATGTAAATAAAGTAATTGCGCCAACAATTGAAGGTATGAATGTATATGCACAAATTGAAATTGACAGAGCTATGATTGCATTAGATGGAACAGAAAATAAAGGAAAATTAGGAGCAAATGCAATGCTTGGTGTTTCTTTGGCTGTAGCAAAAGCTGCCGCTGCATCATTAGGAATGAGTTTATATAACTATATTGGTGGAGTTAATAGCAAAGAGTTACCAGTTCCTATGATGAATATCATGAATGGTGGAAAACATGCTGACAGTAGTTTAAGTGTACAAGAATTTATGATTATGCCAGTTGGAGCAAAGACATTTAGTGATTGTATGAGAATGGGTGTAGAAGTATACCATAATTTAAAGAAAGTATTAAAAGAAAAAGGATATTCAACAGGTGTTGGGGATGAAGGTGGATTTGCACCAAACTTAGGAAGCGAAGAAGAAGCAGTTGAATTAATCTTAGAAGCAGTTAAACAGGCTGGATATGTTCCTGGAGAAGATGTATGCTTAGCACTAGATGTTGCAGCAACAGAAATGTATGACGAAGCAAAGAAAATTGGAAAAGATGGATACTATTTCTGGAAAACAGATGAATTCAAAACGAAAGATGAAATGGTTGAATTCATAGTAAGCTTAGCAGAAAAATACCCTATTATTTCAATTGAGGATGGTTTAGCAGAAGAAGATTGGGAAAGCTGGAAAAAGCTAACAGAGCGTATTGGAGATAAAGTACAATTGGTAGGAGATGACCTATTTGTAACAAACATAACAAGATTACAAAAAGGAATTGACAATAAAACAGCTAACAGCATTTTAATTAAATTAAATCAAATTGGTACATTAACAGAAACATTAGATGCTATTGAACTTGCTAAAAGAAATGGATACACTGCAGTAGTTTCTCATAGAAGTGGAGAGACAGAAGATACTACTTTAGCGGATGTAGCAGTTGCAACAAATGCAGGACAAATTAAAACAGGTGCGCCATGCAGAACTGATCGTGTTGCTAAATACAATAGATTATTAAACATTGAAGCAGAATTAGGAGACGTAGCAATCTTTAGAGGTAGAAAAGCTATAAAATAAGATGAAAAATCGAAAAAGACTGTGATAGAAATTCTATTACAGTTTTTTTCATCTAGTCAAGAAAAAATTTGAAATATAGTGGAAAATTATATAAGATTGTGATAAAATAAATATCATAAATTGGGGTATCGCCAAGCGGTAAGGCATCGGACTCTGACTCCGACATTCCTGTGTTCGAATCACAGTACCCCAACCAAACATCCCTTAAATGAACACTTTTAATTTTTTAAGGGATTATTACTTTTATATGTGATAAATGATTGTTTGATTTCATTTATTATGGGATTGGGGACTGAGCCATATCCTTATTTTTTTATATATTTTTTTATTTAAGTAGCATTGTTATGGAAAGGAGAAATTTTAGTAATGAGTAATTTAATTGATAATAGTGTAACCATATATGAAGCAATCAAAAATATAGAAAATGGAAAATATGTAATGCCAGCATTTCAAAGAGAATATGTTTGGAGTTCAGAACAGATTGAAAAATTGTGGGATTCAATTCTTTTAGACTATCCTATTTCAAATTTTTTATTTTGGCATATTGACGATAGCAATGTTACTTGGGATACATATTTTTGTAATTTTTTGAAGAGAGTAACTTTTAATAGCAGTAAACAAGCAATTGGTATGAACTTTCCAATCAATAGTGTTAATTTTAATTATACTGATATAGCAATTTTAGACGGACAACAAAGATTGACATCATTATATTTGTCTTTAATGGGCGATACTTATATAAAGCCTAAATTCTCCAAAAGACAAGGTGGTGTTGAATATGTTTACAAACTTTTTATTGAATTAGACAAAAATAAAAGTGAAAATGATGAAGAAGATTATAATAGTAAAAAATATGATATAAAATTCACTACAAAAGGTTTGAGTATCAATTCAAGTTCAACACAATTTGAAATTAAAAATATATTAAATGACGGATTCAAAAATGATGAAACAAGAGAACAAACAATTGAAGATACAATAAAGGATATTCCTGAAAATAGCAAAGAATATGCTAGAAATATTTTATTGAAATTATATCAAAAAGTTTGTGGTGAAAAGTTAATTCGTTATACAGAAATAAGAAATATGTCGCAAGATGATGCATTAGAAATGTTTATACGATTTAATAATGGTGGAAAAAAACTTCGTAAACACGAAATCACAATGTCAATTCTTGAAGTTTATTGGCCAAATGCAAGAGAGCAGTTTTCTATTCTTCTATCTGGAGCGTATGAAGAATTTAATACAGATTTAATTATTAGAACAGCTCTTATGTTATATGGGGATGTAACAAAAACAATTATCAATAAAAAAGTAGCTGATGATTTAAAAAATAATTGGAGCGACTTTAAAATTGCATTTAAAAATATGCAAAATGCTTTTGAAAAATTAAATATTGATATAAAACGATTTGTAAATGATTATACAAAACTTGTTCCTATTCTCTATCATATTTATAATAACCCAAACACTTATGAAAATGATTTACAATCAATTCGTGTATATTTAACAAGAACAATATTTTTTATATATTTTCGCTCAGGAACTCCTGGAAAATTGCAAAGGTTAAGAAATAATATCAATAATAATGGAATGAAAATAACTATTGATATGCTTGATACAATGGCAGAATTGCAAATCACAGAAAGTAAGATTGAAGATATTTTGAATAGTGAAAAAGGAAGCAGATTAGCAGAAGAAGTTTTATACTTTATTGGCAGAGATTGGATAGATAAAAATATAAGTTATGAGCAAGACCATTTACACCCTGAAAGTAGATTTAGTGAGCCAAAACCTTTTTCTATCTCTATTGAAGAATGGAAAAACTGGTATATCAATCGTAATCGTTTACCTAATATACAATTATTAGATGAGTTTGAAAACAAAAGCAAAAATAATAGAAGGCTGATTGATTACTGTAACGATATGAATGATGAACAAAAAAAGATATTTTTTGAACAAGCTATGATACCACAAGACACATCATTAGAGATTGAAAGTTTTGGAGAATTCTACGAAAAAAGAAAAAATATACTAAAGGAAAAAATACTTGAATTACTAAAATGAATTTATGAAAGGGGATTTCATAATGGGAGGGGCTCTAGGATTTTTGATATTATTATTTATATTAGGAGCAACAATAATTGCAGGCATACTTTATTATATTGGTGAATTCATTTATATAATAATTTTAATTATTATATGTAAATATAAAAAGAGAACTACAAAAAAAGAACCTATTACAAAAGAACATTATAAAACAACTCAAACTGATATAGATAAAATAATAGAAAAATATAATAGTTCTCAATCTTCTAAAACAAAAATAGAACATGATTATTTCATTTCCAAAAAAGAAGAATTTTATTGTGAAAGATGTTTTAAAAGAATATCAGAAAAAGAGTACGAACTTAATGAGTGTATGTGCGAGGATTGTTTTACTGATGTAAACTATTATGGAGAGGATTTTTAAAGATGAAAAGCGAAAACTACCAGTATGAAGATGTAATTTTAAATTTTAATGAAGAAGAAGCAGAAGATGTTACCAATGATATGAAACCAATTTGTCGCATAAAATATAAAGACGCAATAAAAAGCGTATTAAAACAAGGAAAATTATATAAAATATTTTTCAATTTTGGTTATACTGCTTTTGGGCAAGAAATAAGATATGCGAGAAACAAAACAGAAGTTCAATGGTATTCACGAGTAGCAACAGATGAGCGAGAGTTAGGAAAAACTTATAATGACTACATTCAAGAGTTTATAAGAAATAATATAGATTTTGACGGACAAACAATTCCCACTTTTATAAATATTAAGAAGCAAAATAATAGGAGCAATTTTTCAAAAAAATGTGATAAAAACTAAAAATGTATTTTGAGACAAAGTGCCCTTAGAGCAAATCTTACACTCAACTAACCAAAAAAGCGCCATAAATGGCGCTTTTTACATGGTTGTCATTATTTATTTTACTTTCTTAAAGAAGTATACTCTTGAAATAGCAAATATTGCAATTATAATAGATGAAACTACAACAATTATAGTAGCGTAATTTCCCGTTTGTGGAAGTGGATCTTTCTTTATTGTTTCATCTTTATCAGATTCTACATATCTTACACGAACCTTTGAAAATTCGGTTTCTGTTTCTTGTTTCTTTTGATTTTCATAATTGTATTCTAAATCTACTTTAGAGTTAGTAGGTAATATTTTATCAACAATTTCTTTATTATAATCATCTTTTAATGTTAGTTTGTAGCTTAATGTAGCAACTTCACCAGCATTTAAAAGTTCAATATTCCATGTAATGCTATTATCTGAATAATCTACTTTTTCTGATACTTTTCCAATATTAGGAGATTTTACATATTCAAAATTAAAGTTTTCAATAATCTCCTTAGGGAAGTAATCTTTAATTACTAAATCTTTAATAAAAGTATCTTTTTGATTAGCAATATCTTCATAAATGCTTTCATTCATTGTATCATATAGATTTTCATAATCAATATGGAAGAACTTACCAACACTTGGAACAATAGGATTTTCAGGTGTTCCAAAAATCTCTTCTGCTAATTGACCATAAGTTGTATTAGAATCTGCTCCATTTGGAAGAGAAGCACCTGGAACTTTGTTGTTAGTTTCATTTAATCCCATTAAAATAGAATACATATGAATTCCTTTAGCACTTAAATCTTGTAACTTTTTAGTAGTAGCTGTTGCAATGGCACCTGAGTAATGAAGAGTATCTTCTGTGTTTAAGCATAAGTTTGGTACACCATCAGATAACACAATAATATATCTTGCAACATTTTCTTCTTGAGAGAAATTCTTTTCTGCAACGCTAAGTCCTGCTTCAATATTAGTATAGGTTCCTTGGTCTTTTTTATAATCTTCAATTTTAGCTTTTAAATCAGCTTCTGAATTAGTTAAACCAGATAATAATTTAGCATCATTTTCAGTACCATAAACTGCACCTTCAGCTACTTTTACACTAGAGAAAGATACAAGACCAATTTTAGCATTTTCAAATTTTTCAAGTAAAGATTTTGTAAAGTCATTAGCAGCTTCTGCTACATAGTCTGTTTTCACTTTATTATTATATGTTTTGGTCATACTATAGGAATTATCTAATACAAAGAAAACCTCAAGATTTTTTTTAGTTAAATCTTCATTTTCCATTAAATTTTTAACAGTTAAAGTTAAAATAGCTTCTTTTTTCTCTGCATCAAAACTTGTTAACTCTTTTGTGAACTCTCCAATTTTATCTCCGTTAGATGGATCTGTAATTGGAATTTCACAAAGCTTTTTTTCTACTAATTCTAAAGTAGTTACGCCAGGAATTACTTTGTTAGAATTTTCTTCATTGTTTCCATTATTTCCAGTATTAATTGTTACAGCAAATACAGGAGAAGTACAAAGTAACATCATAACTAAAAATGCTATAACACGAATTAGACTTTTTTTCATAATTAATCGCTCCTTATTATTCAATTTATTCCACTTTATTATAACGTATGAATAATTCTTTTTCAAGGGTTTTATCAATTTTTGCAGAATTTAACAAATTATGCTACAATAAAATCGAAAAATATGGATAACGGAGTAAAAAATAGGATGAATAAACAAGAAATATTAAAACAATATAGTAAAGAGGAAGATAGAATCTTAGTTGCAAAACTGTTAGATAAAGTGCAGTTTGTAAGTCAAAAAAATCAAATTCAAACAACTGACTTTTTAGATGGTTATGAACAAAAAATAGCACAAAAGATGTTACAGCAAATAAAGCATAAAACAGCTATTTTTTATGGAGGATATGAAGAAGCAGAAAGAAAAATGCTATATTTCTTTCCAGAAAAGCTGATGGATTTAATAGAAGAAGATTTGCAAAACGACAAAATGATACAAAAAGAAATGAAAGCTATCACTATTCAGCTTCCAAATGATTTAAAAGGGCAGTACCAACATAGAGATTATCTAAGTGGGTTAATGAAATTAGGAATTAAAAGGGAAAAAATAGGAGATATTTTGGTAAGAGAAAATGGAGCAGATATTTTAGTTCAAGAGGACATCTTAAATTACCTTTTAAGTAATTTACCAGAACTAACTAGATTTCAAAAAGCAGAAATTTTTGCAAAAGAAATTTATAAGTTAGAAATAGTACCAATTAAATTGGAAAAAATGGTAATCTTAGTACCACAATTAAGACTAGATGTCATGATTTCAGAATTATTACATACTTCTAGAACAAAAGTTAATGAAGTAATTTCACAAGAAAGAGTGCTAGTCAATTATGAAATTAAAACTAAAAATGCGGCTATGTTGCAAAGAGGAGATTTGCTGACCATACGAGGAAAAGGAAAATTTAAAATAGGGGAAGTTATTAGTCAAACTTCAAAAGGAAAGTTAAGAGTGGAAGTAGAAAAGTATGTGTCTTGAATTGACATCTAAAAACGCTTGTTTTATAATATCCATAGGTGAAAAATATGGAACGCAAAATTTTACATGTAGATGTGAATAGTGCTTTTTTGTCATGGACAGCAGTAGATATGTTAAAACAGGGAGCAAAGATAGATATTAGAACTATCCCTGCTATTATTGGTGGAGACGAAGAAAAGCGAAAAGGAATTGTTCTTGCCAAAAGTATTCCAGCTAAGAAATATGGTATACAAACAGCAGAACCTATTTATTTTGCTAAACAGAAATGTCCAAATTTACAAATTTATCAAAGCAATTTCAGAGTATATTACTATTATTCCAATGCACTTTATGAGTTACTTCATGAATATACTGACAAAATAGAGCGTTTTTCTATTGATGAATGCTTTTTGGATATTACTGATTTTATTCCAAAAGGAAAAACAGACTTGCAAATTGCCTATGAAATTCATGAAAGAGTAAAACAAGAACTAGGTTTTACAGTAAATATTGGGGTGGCGCAAAATAAAGTATTAGCCAAAATGGCATCTGATTTTGAAAAGCCAGATAAGGTTCATACTTTGTATGCAAATGAAATTTCAAGTAAGATGTGGAAGTTACCAGTTTCTGAATTATTAATGGTAGGAAAAAGAAGCTTGCCAAAATTAGAATTATTAGGGATCAAAACGATAGGAGAATTAGCACATACGCCAAAGGAATTATTAGAAAATCAATTTGGAAAGTTTGGTAAAATGATTTGGGAATATGCCAATGGTATTGACCATTCGGAAGTCATTTCTATGCCAGAAGAACCAAAAAGCATTGGCAATTCTTCTACTTTGCCACAAGATATGAAAGACTTAGAAAAGATAGAAGAAATTTTATTGGCTCTAACAGAACAAACTTGCTATCGATTAAGAAAACATCAGCTATTAGCCCATACAGTAGGAGTACAAATCAAAAATAAAGATTTTAAAATGTATTCACATCAAAAGAGTTTGACGACTGATACAGATAGCACGAAAATTATTTATGAAACAGCCAAACAGATTTTGAAAGAAATGTTCCAAGGAGAGCCTATTAGGCTAATTGGAATAAAAGTAGATAAACTAACAACAAAAGAAAAACAACAACTTTCTTTATTTGATACTCCGAAGAATGAGAAACAACAAAAGTTAGATCAGACTTTGGACAGATTAAAAGAGAAATATGGTTATGATGCAGTAACTAGAGCAGGTAAGATGAAAATTGACGAAATGATGGACTTTAAAGATTGAAAAGTGTCGAAAAATGGAAAGTTTTGTACAAGTTTTGCATAATATATATTAGTGCTAGTTAATGCACTAATAGGAGGTGTAGGAACATGTACGAAGAAGACAAATGTAACAATAATTGCTACTATACTGGTTGTAAACAAAGAAAAAATAGATGCTGTGTAGATTTAATTATCTATATTTTATCTATTTTAATTGCACTAACACTTGGATTAATTATTGCATCTATTCCAGTTATTGGAGCAATATTATTTGCAGCAATTGCCACACTAATTGTTTTAGCTGTCATACTTGTCATACTCATCATCATTAGAATTATTCAATTAGTATGTGAACGTAACAAAAATAAATGTTGCTAACCAAAAGAACAACAGATTCCTTGTGGCTGAATGGCTACGAGGAATTTGCATTTTTATTCCATTTATGATATAACTTAAGAGAATTTAAGGCTTACACAGAAAAAGAGAGTCTGCATACAATATAGAAGTAATAAAGCTGTAAAGAGGAATGGAGTTTGAAGATGAAAGAAGAAAACATAAAAACTTTAAAAAAGTACTCTCAAGAACATTTGATGGAGTATTTACCATATCTAACAGAAGAAGAGCAAAAAAAGTTAGAACAGCAAGTAGAGGCAATTGATTTTGAACAATTACAACAATTGTATGAATTAGCAAAACAAGAGCAATATATGGAAGAAAAAAATATTTCACATATTCCTTATGTAGATAAAGAAAAATTAGACGAAAAGAAAAGAGAAGAATTAGAAGAAATAGGGAAAAAGATAATTGGCAGTGGCAAATATGCTGTCATTACTATGGCAGGAGGACAAGGAACAAGACTTGGACATTCAGGGCCAAAAGGAACTTATTGCTTAGATACTGTCAATGGACCTAAATATATATTTGAAATTATGATTGATACTTTAAAAAGAGCACAAAAAGAATATGGGATAGAACTTCCATGGTATATCATGACAAGTAAGGAAAATCATAAAGATACTATAGAATTTTTTGAAGACAAAGAATACTTTGGCTATGACAAATCCAAGATAAAATTCTTTATGCAAGGTGAATTACCATTATTAAGTACAAAGGGAAAAATGATTTTAAATCAAGAAAAACAAATTAAAGAAGCAGCAGATGGTAATGGAGGAATTTACGAAGCAATTATTAGAAATGGGATTTTACAGGACCTGAAGCATAGCGGAGTTGAATGGATATTTGTAAATGGAATTGATAATATACTATCTAACTTTGTTGACCCATTACTAGTAGGACTTACCATAATGCAAAAACATAAAATTGCCAGTAAGTCAGTAGTAAAAGCATATCCAAAAGAAAAAGTGGGCGTTTTTTGCAAAATGAATGGAAAGCCTAAAGTAATTGAATACATAGAACTTCCAGAAGAAATGGCAGAAGAAAGAGACGAAAATGGAGAATTATTATATGGAGAAGTAAATATTGTTACTCATCTATTTCATCGTAGTGTTTTAGAAAACTTAGCAGATGTGAAACTTCCTTATCATGTAGCATTTAAAAAGTCTGGTTATTTAAATGAAAAGCGGAGAATATATTGAACCAGAAGAACCGAATGTGTATAAATTTGAAGCCTTTATTTTTGATGCATTTACCCGTTATGATGACATGACTATTTTACGTGTAAAAAGAGAAGAAGAATTTGCACCAGTAAAGAATAGGACAGGGGTAGATAGCCCTGAAACGGCAACAGCTTTGTATAACAAATATTACTGTTAAATGATTAGAGGTTAATAAGAATAAAGAAGGAGAGTGTGAAAATGGAAAAAGTAATTGGTTTAGTAATGGCAGCAGGGGTAGATGACAGAATGAAATCTAAAAAATCAAAATTAGCACAAGAATTATATGGAAAGGCTGTTATTAAAAGAGTAGTAGATTCTTTCAAAAAAGCAGGAATTGAAGAAGTAGCAGTTATTGTAGGAGAAAATAAAGAAGAAATAGAAAATATTTTAAAAGATGAAGTAACTTATCTTCATCAAGAAAGATGTTTAGGAACAGGGCATGCGATTATGCAAGCTGTTAGTTATTTAGAAGGCAAACAAGGAAGAGTAGTAATTGCAAATGGTAATATTCCACTTATTACCCCAAAAACAATTCAAACAGTAGTAGAAAAGTCAGAAAATGAGGAAGAAGCTGCTACTATTTTAACAGGTATCATTAGTGAACCAACAGGATATGGAAGAATTATTAGAAGAGATAACAAAATAGAAGAAATTGTAGAAGAAAAAGAAGCCACAGAAGCAGAGAAAAAAATATTGGAAGTAAATGCGGGGCTATATTGTTTTGAAATTTCAAAATTATTGGAAATTATCGGAAAATTACAACAAAGTAGTATAGGGCTATATTATTTAACAGATGTTATTAAAATGTTCCATACTAAGGACTTCAAAGTAGGAGGCGTATTAGTAGAAGATAATACTGAAATTTTAAGTTTAAATACGAAAACCCAATTAGAGATGCTTACCAGAATTTTAAGAATTCGTATCAACACCATGCATATGAATAATGGTGTTACCATTGAAGATGTCAATAGTACTTACATATATGAAGATGTAGAAATTGGAATAGATACAGTCATTCATCCTAATACGACTATTAAATCAGGTGTTATTATTGGAGAAGAGTGTAACATTGGACCCAATGCCTATATTAGAGAAGGCTGCAAGCTAGCTAACAAAGTGAAAGTAGGAAGCTTTGTAGAAATCAAAAAAGCTATTATCGGAGAAGGTTCAAAAGTACCACACTTGTCTTATATGGGAGATTGTGAAATTGGAACAAAATGTAATATTGGTTGTGGAACCATTACTTGCAACTATGACGGAAAAAATAAACATAAAACAAAAATTGGTGACAATTGTTTCATCGGTTCAAATGTTAACTTAGTGGCACCAGTTAATATTGGAGACCATACATTAATTGCAGCAGGATCAACGATTACAGAAGATGTACCAGCAGAGAGTTTAGGAATTGCAAGACAAAGACAAACCAACAAAGAAAGATGGAACCAAGGAAAATAAGTGTTAGTTTGGGGACGTATGTCTAACCAACGAAAGCGAAGCTTTTGTTGGTTAGACATACGTCCCTAAACTGACGCGAACGAAATAATGTGTTATTGTTGTTCGCCAGGTAGAAAATAATCTACAACACCGTATACTAATGCACCAATAATAGCAGCCATCCAAGAAACCGTATAACCTGCTACGAAGTATTGAGTAACATATAGTACAACTGCAGAAAGTACAAAACCTACAAATCCTTTACCAAAAGAACTTGCATGTAAACCAGTGAATTTTGTGATTAAATAATCAATAACAGTAAGAACAATAGCAGCAGCTGCTAATGACCATATGTTATTAATTTGAAATCCTGGTGTGAAGAATGCGGTAATAGCAAGAACAACGGCAGCTGTTACTAATCTACCAATAATTTGCCATACCATTCCTTTTGAATTGGATCTGGTTTGTGTGTTTGTATTATTATCTGACATAATTAAAACCTCCTTGATTTAAGTGTAAAGAACAATGATGTTTGTGTTTCTAATTGTATTATGAGCAAAAAATAAAAATTTATTCAAAACAAGTTGAATAGATTTTATTTTTTTGGGTTAAAATCAGTAATGAAGAGTTTTAATAAAATTTTAGGAGAAAAAAATGTTAATTACACTAATTAGAAGTATTATTTTATACATAATTGTTTTAATTGTTATGAGGCTCATGGGAAAACGAGAAATCGGACAATTGCAACCATTTGAACTTGCTATTTCTATTATGATAGCAGACTTAGCAGCTATTCCTATGTCAGATACAGGAATTCCTATTACAAATGGTATTATTCCCATTTTAGGATTATTAATCATGCATTTATTAATTTCTTTAATTAATATGAAAAGTGTTAAAATGAGAGAATTAATGTGTGGAAGACCAACTATTTTAATCTATCGAGGAAGAATTGATGAGAAAGCTTTAAAGAAGGAAAGATTTACCATTAATGAATTAGAAGAAAGATTAAGAGATAATAGTGTTTTTAATTTGGGTGATGTAGAATATGCGATTCTAGAGACAAGTGGTCAAGTAACAGTTATTCAAAAACCAAATAAAAGAACGACTATTCCAGAAGATTTCAACATCATGCCAGAATATGAAGGAATTGCCTATGACTTAGTGGTAGATGGAAAAATTATGAAAGAAAATTTGAGAAAAATAGAAAAAGATGAGGATTGGCTTAGAAAAGAAGTAAGCAAATTTCATATTAGTCCAGAAAATGCTTTAATTGTTACTTATGATGGAAAAGGACAAATTTTTTGCCAAGCAAAAGAACAATCTTAAGAAGTGGGAGGATATGAATTAGAGGTGAAAGGAATGTATAAAGAATTGGTAATTAGTATTATTGTCATTGCTTTAGTAGTAATAGGTAATATTATTACGCAAAATAATACAATTGAAGCGGTTAATCAAATAAGTGGAGAATTAACGCTACTAAGACAAGAAATGGAGAAAGAAAATGCAGACCAAGAGAAATCTAGGAAACAAATGAAAAAAGTAGAAGAGGTATGGGAAGAAAAATATGAGAAAATGGCATTTTATATAGAGCACAATGAATTAGAAAAAGTGCAAACAGAACTTACGAAATTAAAAGCAGATATTCATATGGAGGAATATGCTCAAGGAGTGGAAAACTTAGAAAGTTGTATTTTTATTCTTGAGCATATTAAGGATAAGAGTGCTTTAAAAATTGTCAATATATTTTGAGTTAATAAATTACATTAAATTTTGCATAGTATAATAACCAATCTTCTGCTTTACTAAGAATTTTGTGGCTTTGATAGCGCCTTCTGCGAAAATAGTTCTAGAATGAGCAGTATGTTTGATTTCTAAAGTTTCATTAGGAGAGAAAAAAAGAACAGAATGTTCACCAACAATATTTCCACCACGAATACTAGAAAATCCGATTTCTCTTGGATTTCTTTTTTCTCGTTTTTGCATACGATTAAACTCATAAATATAGGAACCTTCCGCATTGATACTATTTGCTAGTAAAAGAGCAGTCCCACTTGGGCTATCTTTTTTTTGATTATGATGTGTTTCTACAATTTCAATATCTGCTTCTGGTAATTTTTGAGAAAGTTCAGCAATGATTTGGCTGACAAGAGTAATTTCATAAGACATATTACTAGATTGGAAAATAGGGATTTGCACAGAGGCATCTAAGATTTCATTTTGCTGTTCTTTGGTAAACCCTGTAGTGGCTATAACCATAGGAATATGGTGAGACATACAATAAGGCAAAAGAAAAATGGTAGATTCAGGAGCAGAAAAGTCAATAATTACATTAGGCAGTTCTGAAAACAATTTTATATCAGAATAGATAGGATAGGAAGAATTAGATCTGGGGTGACTGTCTAATCCTCCTACTAAATTCATGTCCTCTTCTTGTAAAACTAGTTTAGCAACTTCATTTCCCATTTTTCCACAAATACCATTGATTAAAACATTTATCATTTTTTACACCTTCTTGGTTATATCATATGTTGTAATATGCTAATATATGAATGTATACATATGAGATGCTCTTCTGCATATGAACTGATAAAATATGTGCAGAAAGCAAAGAAAAATTAAAGGCCTATATGATTAAAAAAATTCATATAGGCTTTAATATCATTAAACAATTCTAAAGATAATCAAACTTAAAAACACATAAGCATATTTATATAATTTCTTAGTATGTAATAATTTTCTCAAATAACAAAATGTTTCTCTACAAGCACTATATTTATCCGCAAAAGTTACAACCACAGTTTCTTTAAAATGAGGAAACTGAATGGTAACAGGCCACATATGATTGACAATAACATCTTGCTCAATTGCATTCAAATTAAAAATTTCTTTGGCATTTTTTAGTGCAACTTTAGGATGTAAGAAAGCATGTTGACTGGTCCACTTTTTATCAGGCTTTTCATGATTATGCCAATCATATAAAAATAGGTCATGTAACATAGCACCACGAGTAGCAGAGACATAATCCAAATGGAAAAACTTACACGTTAAGTAGGTATAATAAGAAACTTGCATACAATGCCTATAACAAGAAGTATCAGCATGCTGATTAAAATTTTTCATTTGTTTCACTGTTGGGTGTTCTGCTAAATCTTGAATAATATTCATAAACTCATCATAACGACATATATTATTTTTAGTATCGTTATTTTCTAAATTTTTTTCCAATGTATGGTTTAACATCAATTTAAACTCCTTTTTCTAGGATAGGAATTTAAAATAAATATTTTAAACTCTTACTTCATTATATCATATTATCTCGAAAATAGAAATAATTTAAGGAAATTTTAAGGTTTATGTAGAAACTAGATTAGCTTAAATTTTCTTAATTCATCTTCTAGATGATGCCCATTAGTAGCTGACATAGGAATAAGAGGTAATCTAGGTAAGCCCACTTGATATCCCATTTTATTCAGAGCGAATTTTACAGGAATAGGATTTACTTCACTAAATAAAGAAGAGATAAGAGGAATAGCCTTTACTTGAGAGTCTTTTGCTAAAGTAAAATTACCACTTAAGTAATCAAATACCATATTATGAACAAACTTAGGGGCAAGATTAGAAAGCACAGAGATGACCCCAATACCACCTAAAGACAAAATAGGAAGGGTTTGGTCATCATTGCCCGAATAAATCCATAAATTCTCACCACATAAATGAGCAATTTTGGCTACTTGCGAAATATCACCACTAGCCTCTTTTATTCCAATAATATTGGAAATCTTAGAAAGTTCTAAACAAGTTTCTGGTAGAATATTTACACCAGTTCGACTTGGCACATTGTATAGAATAATAGGAAGGGTGACACTTTTGGCAATTTCTGAGTAATGCGCAACAAGACCTGCTTGTGTGGTTTTATTGTAATAAGGAGTGACTAATAATAAACCATCCACACCAACGCTTTCAGCATACTGAGAAAGAAAAATAGCCTCTTTTGTATTATTTCCACCAGTACCTGCAATAACAGGGATCCTTTTATGTACAGTTTGAACTGTAAATTCAATTGTTTTTTTCTTTTCTGCTAAAGACATGGTAGAGGACTCACCAGTAGTACCACAGATAATAATACTATCAGCACCTTGATCCACTTGAAATTCTAACAGTTTTTTCAATTCTTCAAAATTAACACCATCTTTTGTAAAAGGGGTAACTAAAGCAGTGCCACAACCAATAAACAGACTTTTCTTCAAAATAAAACCTCCTTATATTTAAAGTAAAATAGCTAAACTAATGTATAATATGAAATAAAGTGGTTTTATGATAATTATTTTTTTGATATACTTATAGTAAAGAGAATGATATAATGTAATCAATAAAATTAAAAAAGGAAATACTTACAAAAGGGGGAAGGTACAAAGAAGATGAGAGGAAATCAAGCTGAGGAATATATTAGAAGAAGCAAATTTTTTCAAAATAAAAGAATAGAAATAAAACCTTTACAAAAAATTCAAAACTTAAATTGGACATTTTTAGTGACAGATTTAGAAAGTCAAATACAATATCGTGTTAAGACAGAAAAAGAAAAAAATGAAAAAGAGATAAAAGTATTTCAGTTTTTACAACAATTTGAAAAACAAGATTGGATGCCAAAAATCATTACAACAGAAGATGAAAACGGTTTAATGATTACACCATTTATAAAAGGAGAGACCTTGAATAATACTACAGAAATACAACCTAATGATGTAACAAAAATAGGAGAAAACTTGTATAGAAAGATAAAACAGATTCATTCTATTGAATATGTACCTTATGATATTGAAGAGCAAAAACAATATTCTAATTGGTATAAATTAATAAAAAATCAATATGACGAGTATTTAACTAAAATAGTGGAAATTGGTTTTTTAGATGAAGCAGAAAAAAGAAAAATAGAAGGCTTTATAGAAAGTTTGCGATCAGAACTAGAAGAAGTAAAGACTACTTTTGTTCATGCTGACTTAAAGGGAGCAAATATTGTTTACCAAAAAGAAAATAATCAAGTATTTCCAATTGATTTTGAAGTATGTTTTGTAGGAGACCCAGATTTTGACTGGGCAAGAATTATTTTACAAACTGATAAGAAAATAGCAGGAATTGATTTATCTATATATCAAAGCTGTTTAAATTGTAATAGAGAAAAAATGGAGGCTTTCCGAAAGACAGATAAATATTTGTTATACTATTTAAAAGTTTTAATAGAATGGTATGTATTAGATGCTGTAAAGATAGGTGAAATATCGGAAACACCGAAGACAGAAATAAAGAGAATTTTGAAAGAAATATAGGGTGGAGGCGAAAATCAAAAACTAACCTTGAAAATGTAAACTAATTATGTTATAATATAAAAAGCGTTCTGTAGAAAAATCTACTAGCAAATGTGCAGAAGTAGAAACTTGGTTACTAAAAAGAATAAAAGAGGTGGTAAGATGGCGACTTATACGGAAAAGGGGCGGACAATTGAAGTAGAACAAGTAGCCAACTTGAGCAAAGCAGAAGTTAGGATGTTCTTCTATTTTTTGACTAGAAAGGCAGGATGCTTTTCAGAGAAAAAGCAAAGAAAATTTAAAGCATACTTTGAATTGGGAACAATGCCAGAAGAGATGGGGATGATTACCAAAAAAGGAAACCAGGCATTTTGTATTAGAGAAACACATCCTGGTTACTATATCGTCTACATGTCAAAAAATGAAGAATGTGCCTTATGCTGCTGGATTAAAAAGATAGTGGCAGCAGTAAAAAAGTAACAAGGAAAAGCAAAAAGAGAACATCAGCTAATATGGCGGGTGTTCTCTTTTTGTTACACAAGTTCCAAGTGTAATGCTATTTTAAAAATCCATTAATAATTTGTTCTTCAGCTTCAGCTTCAGTTAAACCAAGAGACATGAGTTTAATAATTTGTTCTCCTGCAATTTTTCCAATAGCAGCTTCATGAACTAAACTAGCATCAATATCATTAGCAATGATTTGAGGAGTAGAGATTACTTTTGCCTTATCCATAATGATAGCATCGCATTCTACATGACCAAAGCATTTTGTATTACCATTTACATTAGAAATAAATTCTTGCACAGAATGGTCACGAGCAATAGAACGAGAAGCAACATGTACACTAGAGTTTTCTCCATTTAAGTTTACATCAAAAATAGTTTTAGCTGTTTGATTACCTGCTGTCATAATACGTTCGGTAATGACTAAATTACTATTAGGTCCAAGTTCCCCTTTTGTTTCACGAATAGTTGAAGTAACTCCTTTAATCTGTACAGTTTCCATTTCTAAGTTACTACCATCTTCTAAATAGACAATGGTTTGAGGATTTAAAATTTTGTCTCCAGTACCTTCGCCTTCACCATAATGCTTTTCAATATATTTTACTCTGCTATTCTTTGCTAGATGGAAAGTATGAATCCCATCATGCTCTGCTGTTTCACAAGAGGTATTGTGGATACCACAACCTGCAATAATAACAACATCTGCATTTTCACCAATATAGAAATCGTTATATACCACGTCATTAAAACCACCTTGAGTTAAAATAACTGGAATATGGACACTTTCATTTTTGGCATTAGGTTTAATGATAATATCAATACCCGGCTTATCCTTTTTCGTAATAATGTCAATGTTAGCTGTTGTTTTTCTAGCAATACCTTTGCCATTTTCACGAATATTGTAAGCACCCATAGGTGTTTTCTCAATATCAGCAATTGATTTTAGTAAATTCATTTCAATGGCATCCAATTTATTTTCAATTTCGTCACTCATTATTTGTTACCCCCTTTATCAAGCATAACTTTACAAGGTCTTGCCGTTTGTTTAAGAAGAAGCGGTAATACATCTTCTTTTTGGCCAACAGCTGTAATTTCTCCATCAGCGAGTAACACAATTTCATCAGAAATATTTAAGATTTTTTCTTGATGTGAAATGATAACAATAGAAGAATTTTGAATTTCACTGTGCATTTTTTCAAACACACTAATTAAGCTATTAAAACTCCAAAGATCAATTCCTGCTTCAGGTTCATCAAAGACGGTAAGCTTTGATTTCTTAGCTGCAAGCATTGCAATTTCAATACGTTTTAATTCTCCGCCAGAAAGTGAACCACTGATTTCACGATTTAAGTAATCTTTAGCACATAAGCCAACATCAGATAAATAGTCACAAGCTTCGGAAAGTTTTAAACTATTTCCTGCAGAAATTTCAATTAAGTCTTTTACAGTTAAACCTTTAAATCTAACTGGTTGCTGAAAAGCAAAGCCAATACCAAGTTTGGCTCTTTCTGTAATATTTTTATGAGTAATATCTTGTCCATCTAATAAAATGGTGCCAGAATCAGGTGATAAGATACCCATGATAATTTTGGCAAGTGTAGATTTACCAGAGCCATTAGGACCAGTAATTGCAACTAGCTTGCTGTTATCTATTTTTAAATTAATATGATTTAATATTTGTTTGTTATCTCTTGCAAAAGAGATATCATTTAGTTCTAACATATGACCTCCTTTTTTAGCAAATCAATTTTAACATAAAATGCAAGAAAATACAACAAAAAATGAGAGTTCCTATTTTAGGACACCCTCAATGTATTTTATCAAGAACTAAAAAATACATTTCTAACAATTAATTAATTTCTCCAAGATTTGCACTGCATTACTAGCAGCACCTTTTCTCAAATTATCAGCAACCACCCATAAATTCACGCCAGACTTCACACTAAAATCTCTACGAATTCTACCAACAAAAACTTCATCTTTGCCATTAGTATCTAAAGTAGTAGGATAAAGATCAAATTCAGGAGCGTCTTTTACAACAATACCATGCGAATTGCGCAAAGTTTCTTTTAACTCCAATAATTCAAAGTCTTTTTCAAATTCCACATTAATGGACTCACTATGACTATTCAAAACAGGAACCCTAACAGTTGTAGCAGTAATTGCCAAATTAGGCTTTTTCAAAATTTTTCTTGTTTCATTTATCATTTTTTCTTCTTCTTTGGTATAGCCATTTTCCAAGAAGCTATCAATATGTGGCAAGCAGTTATTAAAAATAGGTACAGGGAACTTTTGTAGTTCATATCCATAAGAACTATTAGATTTAATACCACTTTCTAAATCTACAACGCCTTTATGCCCTGCACCAGAAACAGCCTGATAGGTACTATAAATTACCCTTTTCATATGATAGGCATCATCTAATGGCTTTAAAGCAACAACTGCTTGAATGGTAGAGCAGTTAGGGTTGGCAATAATACCATGATGATGGTTAATTTCTTCGGGATTTACTTCAGGAACGACTAAAGGCACTTTAGTATCCATTCGGAAGTTACTACTATTATCAATTACAATACAGCCTTTTGAAGCAGCAATAGGTGCAAAATCTTTTGCAATGGTAGCACCTGCCGAAAAGATAGCATAAGTAAACTCCTCGTCAAAAGAATTGGGAGTTAATTCTTGAACAACATATTCATTTTTTAAAAACTTGATTTTTTTTCCAGCAGACCTGCTAGAAGCAAAGAAAGTATAATCTTCAATAGGTAACTTTTTTTCCTCTAGAACTTTTAAAATAGTTTGACCAACGAGTCCAGTAGCGCCAACAATGGCTAATTTGTTTTTTCTCATATAATTTCACATCCTTTTTTTTCATTATATGAGAAAAAGACATGTCTATATACTTAAGAATCTTCTTCTTCCATAACTTTTAAATTTTTTATGGCGAATTTCAAGCTAGCATTAATAAACTCGTTGATAGATTCTAA
>CAPXSA010000027.1 GCA_948735595.1 uncultured Clostridia bacterium
AATTTATGCAGAATTCCGAAGGAATTCTACGTTCCTTATTCTTTTCATTCTGTCAATAATCTCAAATTAAACAATCAAATTTCTTTGACTCTTAATCATTTATACTGACCTATTTTTTTATAGATGGTTTGCTTCCATCTTCCTTTATTATTTGGTTTTTCTCAAAGGTTTATTGTTTACTTTTCAATGTGCTTGTTCTATATTCTAGGAAAGTGCTTTAGCACTTGACGTAGAAGATAGTTATGAAGCATTCTATAATTTCTTAATAATTTGTTATTTAGAAATTGTTAATGCTTTGTTATTTTTAAATCTTCAGACGAGGTTTCTCGCTGAAGACAATACCCATTTTAGCACAGCAATTTGTTAAAGTCAACACATTTTTTAAATTTTTTTCAAAACTTTTTTTATTTCTTTTCAAAGTGGCTATTTATCAATGAATTTTTCTTTTGTTAATCCATTCCATTTTTGTAATAAAAAGCATAATCATATGTATTTTCACCGCTTTGAAAAAACAAGAAAAACATATTATTATGCTTTGCTAATTTAATTAACTATAAATTGCAATTTTATTTTAAATTTCTGTAATTGTAATAATCTCTACAAATCCTTTTGTATTATATTCTATTACAACATTATATTTGTTCCCTGCTTTAATATTTTCTCTTAATTGAGATAATTTTGTATTATTACTTTCTCCTTGTTCATTCCAACCTTCTGGTTTCTTTATTTTATTTCCATCTAATCTAACTTTTACTATTTTTTCATTATCCGTTGCATAGCTAGTATTACTTGTAATAATACTAGAAATCAATGTCTTAACTAACGTTCCATTAATATCTTCGCCTTTATATATCTCAAATTTCTGATTAAATATCTGCTTTTCTTGTTCAGCTAAAGAAGTAGCACTGTTTCCTATTGAATTTTGTACACTATTATTCATTAATAGTACCATTTGTTTTAAGGTTGATGCTATAGTCATTCCCGTTGTACTAACAACTTGTGGCATACCATTTGCATTCATTACTGTAAAAGCAGAAGATACAATTCCCTCCAGATAATATAATCCGTCTCGGGCATCTGTCATTTGAATATTTAATTGTCCTATTTTCTCAGAAATAACTTCTTCTATCTTATTGCCAATACCTGTAAAGAAGTTATCTAATTGTTCCTTTGGATAGTTATTGATAATAACTGCACTTGAGTTTGTTAATTCTTGTATATCTACTTCTTCTGTTGCTACTTGCATTGTTTTATAGTAAGATGTTTCTATTGTTGCATCATTATCCAATATTGTAATTTTGCTATTATTTTCTATCTTATCATTTACAATATTTCCCAATGAAGTATTTATGGTAATTTGAGATTCGCCTTTGTTATCCATAATGTTGGTTGTATAAATAGTCATGCTGTCTAAAATTTGCTTTTCCATAGATACTTGCATACCTGTTGTCAATTCCGCATTCTGGCTACTTATGCCATTCATCATTATCGTTACATTTTTTTTATTTTCTTTACTATCATCTATATCTAAAACGAGTTCCACTTTTTCGTTATAATTCATTTGAATTCTGGTAAGACCTCTTCCTACATTGTATACCGTAATAGTCAAATTCATTTCTTCTAAAGTACTCTGTTGAAGTTTTACAATTACTTGTTCTATGATGTTAACCATATCTACATTTTCTGTATTCGCTAGTACTTTATTCCAAATACTAATTATTTGTGTATCCTCTTTTGTTTTGGTTAAAATATCTATTAAAATTTTTCTTAAATCTTCTTGATTTAATTGTAATCTATATCCAACTGCTTCATAGTTTTGATTGCTGATATTCATAGTTGTTTTTTCTGTTTTTGTATATTTTTCTTTTGAAATGCCATCTACTACTATTTTGGAATACGTTTCTAGTAAATATGTCATTTCTTCTTTTGTGAAGCTATTTGTATTTTCTATGGATAACATCTCTAAAAATTGCGTAGGGTCTTCTGCTATTTCCATTTTAGATATAAATTCTTTTAAGTCACTATTGCGAAATCCAATATAATATGGTTCATAAATATCTTTGCAATATAATGCATAAATATCACCACTATTAATATAAGAAGCTTTTAAAAGTTCTGCTTCTCCACTATATAGTGTGATATCTGAATAAGTCCTGCCCGTATTTTGATTATGTTTTTCTGTTGTTCCTAATTTAATTTCCTTTGTTCCTGTCTCTTTAGTAACTGCTATATTTAAGTCACCTTTTGAAGTATACGAATGACTCTCCTTCCAATTTTTTTGATTAGCTTCATTCTCACTGGATATCATTTTTACTAATTGATTACTATTAGAAGCATATTTCCAAAATAGTTCTTGACTGCTTTTGAAAATATCTGTCATAAAATATAAAAAAGCAAAAGTCCCAACTCCTACTAATACAATTAAAATGGCAATAATGCCAATAATAAATCCTGTTTTTTTCTTCATCCTTTGTTCTCCTTTTTATTTATTTCTTTGTCTTACCACTTCATACATCACAATTCCTGCTGATACAGACGCATTGAGTGAAGTGATTTTTCCTTTCATTGGAATTTTCACTAAAAAATCACAATTTTCTTTCACTAGTCTTGCCATTCCAAATCCTTCACTTCCAATCACAAGTGCTAAAGGCATCTTGTAATCTTGCTTTGTATAGACAACTTGTGTATCCATATCTGTTCCACAAATCCAAATTCCTTGTTCTTTCAAAAAGCGTATTGTTTCATTGATGTTATTCACTCTTGCTATTTTCATGTGTTCTACTGCACCAACCGATACTTTGCTTACCGTACTATTGACCGAAGCCGCTCTTCTTTTCGGAATAATAAGACCATGCACTCCCGCTGTTTCTGCTGTTCTAATGATAGAACCCAAATTGTGTGGGTCTTCTATTCCATCTAATATTAAAATAAATGGCATTTCATGTCTTTTTCTAGCTACTTCTAGGATATCTTCTACTTCGCAATAATCAAAAGGTGGAACAATAGCAATTACACCTTGATGATTTTCTGTTTGTGCTATTTGATTTAATTTGTTTCGTTCTATTTCTGTTAACAAAATCTTTCTTTCTTTTGCCATTGCTATAATCTTATGAATAGAACCGTGTTTTTCACCTTTTGCTATTAATATTTTATTGATATCTCTTCCAGACTCTAATAGTTCTAAAACACTGTTTCTTCCTTCTACTTGGTCTTGGTATTCTTGCTTTTCCATTTTTTCTATCTTTCATCTCCCTCCTGCGCTTTATCTTTTTCCCAACTTTTTTGTTCATAACTCTTAGTACGTTCTTCTTTTTCTTCTGCTCCCATCTCATACGATGTTGCTATCACTTTTCCTTGCTTTTCCTGCTTCCATCTTTCATCAAAACCTTCTGAATAAGAATTTTCTATGTTCCAGTCAATAAAACTATCTTCTTGTCTATAAATGTAGTCAAGATCTATAATTACCCATTCTCCCACTTCTAACGCTTTTCCTTCTGTCTCTTTATCCATTCCTACCGCTACTGGGTCTACACTCATTGTTTCTCCATTTAAACTTGGTCTATTTGATTTTCTTAGTTTTCCAACATTCGCAAATCTTGCATCAGTCCAAACAATTCCACTGTCTCTTAATTCTTTATATAATTGATATAATTTTTCTACTTGTAAATCTTCTCCAGTTATTTTATCTGCTCTATCACTAATTTCAATGCACGCAAAAACTCTATTTCCATCATGTTCATCTATCAGACTAGTCCTCGTTAATGGTTGTAAAAGTCTAGGATGATTTGGAATTTTATAAGTTCCTCTTGGCTGACCTATCTTTAATACTTTTTCTCCTACTTGATACACTCGACTATAGCTACCTCTTCCTATTAACTTCATATCCTTCATTTCTGCATGTTGGTCTGCCAACAATTCTTCTAATATTCTGGTAACCATTGGAACATAGTCATCTATTAATCGTTGTTGCTCTTTTACATTAATTCTACTAAACACTATATTTCCTAGCAATTCTCTTGCTACAATTTCTTTTTCGCTTTCTAATTTTTCATTTATTTTCTCATTTGTTTCTTCTGACAATCCCTGTAGTATATCAATATCTTCTATCGTAACTGTTCCTTGTAGAATTTCGTCTATATTTGCTATTAGCACAGCTTCTGCATTTTTTGTTTTTCTAAATTTCCTTAAGAACCTGCCTCTTGCACTATTCATGATTTTCATTTCTTTGTCTTCTATATTTTGTGGCTTTTGAAGTCTTGCTATAATAGCACCAAATTTACTTTCTACTACTCCTAGCATTTCTTCGTTGTCTAATAATATACTTAATAAAACCGCTAGTTGATTATCTGCAGTTCTTTCTAAAATGATTCCTATATTATCCTCTACAATTTGACTTGTACTTTTTATTTTTCTAGTTCTTCTTAGTAGCCTTGCAAATATATTTTCTTTTTTCACTATTTGCAATGATCTACCTTGTTGTATTAATGCATTGACTATAGAAGGTGTAAAATGTCCGTCTTCATTTCCTTTTGACTTAATTTCTTTCAAAAACTCTCTTTCGTTCAAGTTTTACTCCTCATCCAACTTGAGCACAGATAAAAATGCCTCTTGTGGAATATCCACATTTCCGACTTGTCTCATCTTCTTTTTACCACGCTTTTGTTTTTCTAATAATTTTTTCTTTCTTGTAATATCTCCGCCATAACATTTTGCCAAAACGTCTTTGCGCATTGCCGAAATAGTTTCTCTTGCAATAATTTTCCCGCCAATAACTGCTTGTAATGGAATGACAAATAATTGCCTTGGAATTACCTCTTTTAATTTTTCTACCATTCTTTTTCCTTTTTCATAACTACTGTCTCTATGAACAATAAAGGATAAAGCGTCTACGCCTTCTCCATTTACCCAGATATCTAATTTTACCAAGTCGGATCTTTGATATTCTTTAAACTCATAATCAAAAGAAGCATAACCTTTTGTTTTTGATTTCAAGGTATCGAAAAAGTCATAAATGATTTCATTAAGTGGTAATTCGTAGTGTAATGTTACCCTGTTTTCATCTAAATATTTCATATCGATGTAGGTTCCACGTCTATTTTGGCAAATATCCATAATACCACCAACATATTCTTTTGGTGTTAGTATTTCAGCTTGTACAATTGGTTCTTCCATATAACTAATTTCAGTAGATGGTGGCATATCTGCTGGATTATATAACTCAATGACTTCTCCACTTGTTTTATGTACTTTATAAATAACAGAAGGAGATGTTGTAATCAAACTTAGGTCAAATTCTCTATCTAGTCTTTCTTCAATAATTTCTAAATGTAGTAACCCTAAAAAGCCACATCGAAAACCTGAACCTAGTGCTCCTGAAGTTTCTGGTTCATATTCTAACGCTGCATCATTTAGCTTTAGTTTTTCTAATGCTACTTTTAAATTTTCATAATCGCTACCATCAATTGGATAAATTCCACAATATACCATTGGATTTACTTTTTTGTATCCCGGTAGTGGCTCTCCTGCTGGGTTCTCTTTTAAAGTAATGGTGTCTCCTACTCGTACATCTGACAAACTCTTAATACTTGCAGCAATATATCCAACTTCTCCTGCTTTTAATTCTTCGGCTTCTTCATATTTTCCTGGTTCGAAATACCCTACTTCAGTAATAGTAAAAGTTCTACCTGAAGACATTAGTATCATTTCGTCTCCTGCTTTGACAGTTCCATCTTTGATACGTACATAAGCAATTGCACCTTTGTAATTATCGTAAATAGAATCAAAAATAAGGGCTTTGAGAGGAGCCTTTTCATCTCCTGTTGGTGCAGGCAAATCTGTTACAATTCTTTCTAATACTTGATCTACATTTAGTCCTGATTTTGCTGAAATACAAGGAGCATCCTGAGCAGGAATACCAATAATATCTTCAATCTCTTTTTTAACCTCTTCTGGTCTAGCATTTGGTAAATCTACTTTATTAATGACTGGCAATATTTCCAAATCGTTGTCAATTGCTAAATATACATTCGCTAAAGTTTGGGCTTCTACACCTTGGCTACTGTCCACAACTAAAACAGCCCCATCGCAAGCTGCTAAGCTTCTAGAAACTTCATAATTAAAATCCACATGCCCCGGGGTATCTATTAAATTTAGTTCATAATCTTGTCCATCTTTGGCATGATACTTCATACGGACTGCTTGAGATTTAATGGTAATTCCTCTTTCTCTTTCGATATCCATATTGTCTAACACTTGACTTTCCATTTCTCTTCGAGATAATACTCCTGTCATTTCAATTAATCTGTCTGCTAAAGTAGATTTCCCATGGTCAATATGAGCAATAATACTAAAATTACGAATAAACTTTTTTCTGTCTTGCAAGTAGATATCCTCCTCTTTTTCTTTGTTGTTTAGATTCTATCATAGTCGAAAAAAAAAAGCAATTGTTGCCAAACAACTGCCTTCATTATACTAAAGCATATAATGATTTCTAACCGCTAAAGCGGTAAGACAATCATTTATTTTTAAAATGATTTATAATCATTTATTCTATTCTTGCGATAATATTGGTCATACCAGTCATCTAGCCAATCGTCGTCATCATCGTAATAATCATCATAATACCTATTGTAGATATCGTCTGGTTCTGTATCATCTACTATGATAGCAATAGAAACCAGTGACATAATTAAAATAATCGGAATAGAAATTGCACTAATAATGAGTCCTGCAATACTAAATCCTTTATTCTTATCATTAGTTTTACTTTTCTTTATGGTATCTATGATTCCAAATATTAGCCCTATAATTGCTGTCATCAAAGTTAAAAAGCAAATAAATGGTAACCATCCCATTACAATAGAAATTATACCTAAAATAAATGATGCTATTCCCATAATTCTATCCTCTCCTTTTATTTCTTACTCTATTTTACTGCATTTTATACTATATCGTCAAGGGGTTAAGGCTATGAAACTGGATAAAACTATAAAGAAGAAATTTTAATCCCTAAAACTTCTTCTCCTTATTTCTTATTTAGTTATTTATTTTTGACTAATTTGTGCATATTTCTTTAACTTTTCATAAGCCAAATAATTTACACTTCCTGCTGGGAAATGACCTTCACTATCTTTTTTACCTGCTGGCACTCCTGTTAATATTTCAATTCCTTCTTCAATGGTGGTAATAGCATAGATGTGAAATTTTCCTTCCTTTACTGCTTGTACAATTTCATCTGACAAATTCAAGTTTTTGATGTTTTGCTTTGGTATCATAACACCATGTGTTCCATCTAGTCCACGCATTTTGCAGATTTGGAAAAATCCTTCTATTTTATCGTTTACTCCACCAATTGGTTGAATTTCCCCCTTTTGATTGACTGAACCAGTTACGGCAATTGCTTGATTAATTGGTATCCCTGCTAAACTAGATAGAATAGCATATAGTTCTGTGCTAGATGCACTATCACCATCTACTCCGCTATATAATTGTTCAAAACAAATACTTGCAGTCAAGGAAAGTGGAATATCTTGTGCAAACATTTCTCCTAAATAGCCACTTAGAATAAGTACACCTTTTGAGTGTGAAGAACCAGAAAGTTCTACTTCTCTTTCAACATTGATAATACCACTTTTTCCTGTATAGGTATTTGCTGTAATTTTAACAGGCTTTCCAAAACTATATGTTCCAATGTTCATAACTGTAAGTCCATTAATTTGTCCAGTAGTAAATCCAGTGGTCTCAATTAAAAGAGTATTTTCTTCTATCATTTCCATATAACGGCTATCATATTTTTTTACTCTTTCAACACTTTCTTTTAATGCCTTGTCTACATGTTCTTCATTTACTGTTTTAGAACGTGACATTCTAGCCCAAGTTGCTGCCTCTCCAATGATTTGTGCTAAGTCACTAAAACGAGTAGAAAGTTTTTCTTGATTATCTGCAATTTTAGAAGCATATTCTATCATTTTTGCCACTGCTTCTTTCGTAAGTGGTGGTAATTCCTCTTGCATACAATATCCTGCAATAAACCTTGCTAGTTTATTCATATTCTCTGTGGTAAGTGGTGCATCATCTTCAAACTCTACTTTGATTTTAAATAGTTTTCTAAAATCACTATCCATTTGAAGTAATGTTTGATAAATATTTTCCTCACCAATGATAATCACTTTTAAGTTTAAAGGAATTGGCTCTGGCTTTAAAGAAATCATTACCATAGAAGAACGTGGGTCTGCTGCATTTTCAATTCCTAGTTCTTTGGTTCTTAAAGCTTTTTTTAGAGTTTCATAGCATAAACCATTACTTAGTAAATCAGTTGCTTGGAAAATGATATATCCACCATTTGCTTGATGTAAAAGACCCGGTTTTAGCATGGTATAATCTGTTTTAAGTGCTCCATAATAGTTCTCATATTCTAACTTTCCAAAAATATTGTGATAAGAATAATTAGAATCCATAATCACTGGTGCACCTTCTAATTTGCTATTGTCTACAAATAAATTAACACGATAATTTAGCCATGGTTTTACCACTTCTGGCTTTACCTGCGCTTGTTGTGTTTGTTGCTGATTATTTTTATCCTCTACAATAAAGTGTGAAATATTTTTTAGAATATCTTTTTTAATGCTATCTAAGAAATGATTAATTTTTTTATTTCTTTTATATTTTGATTTAATATAGTTAATATGCGTATTTACTGTTAATAAAGCAACATTAGACTGCCATTCCTCTATTTTTTGTGCTGACTCTCTTTCAATAGATTTAATCTCTCCAATTGCTTCCATAATATGTTGTTGTACAATACCTGATTTATCTTCATATTCTTTTCTAATATTTTCGTCTAATTTATTAAACTCTTCTTCTGCAATAGCTTTTCCATTCATAACAGGCATCATATAAATTCCTGTTTGTGAGGCTTTTACTTGGAAACCATATTCAGAAGACTTTTTATTTAATTTTTCCATTAAAAGATTTCTTTTATCTTCAAATTCTTGTTTAATTAAGGCTCTTTCTTTTTCAAATTCTTCATTATTGAAAGTAGATTTGATATCTATTTTTACATCATCAATAAAGTGATCCATTAAATCACGAAACTCTTTCCCTCCACCTGCAGGAAGTGATACTGCTACTGGTTCATTTGGATTATCAAAATTATAGATATAACACCAGTCTTGTGGCGCTTTTTTCTTTTTAGAAATAATGTCCAGATAATTTCTAGTATACATTGTCTTTCCAACACCGCTTGGTCCTTCTACATATAAATTATATCCTCTAACATCTACATTAAGTCCAAATTCTAGTGCCTTAATTCCTCTATCTTGTCCAATTCCAGTATCAATAGGATCTAGATCTGCAGTAGATGCAAATTCAAATCTATCTGGATTACATACCATCTTTAGTTCTTTATAACTTAATTCATTTGTTTTTTTCATTGTTTCCTCCTTAGTATGTCAGTTTTGAGACATTAGTTTAACTGACATGATAATCGCATTATCTATGTTGTGATAATATTTTTTTCGAAGTCCTACTTGCTGAAAGCCAAATCTTTGATATAAATTAATAGCTGACTGATTTTTTTCGTTTACTTCTAAAGTAATGCTTTGTATGTTTAGTCTTTTAGTAACTTCAAAGATTTTATTTAGCAATTTTGTGCCTATTCCTTTTTGTCTTTTATCTTTTCTAACTACAATATTCATAATATTGACTTCATCTATTATTTTTAATATTCCTGCAAAACCTACAATTTCTTGATTTTGTTTTGCAACTATGTAGTAAGAATCTAAACCGATTTTTATTTTCTAATTCTTCTTGCAAAGTTCCTACTGTCCAAAAATCATCAAAGTCTTCTGTTAATTTCTCTTTTATTTGATCTAAGTCAGACAGTTGCATTTTTGTTATTTCTATTTCCATCCTTATTCCCTCAGCTATTATTTTTTGCTTCTAAAGCTAGTTCTGCCTGAGATTTTCTTAAATAGACTGGAGATAAAATAGAAGAATTACCTGCTTTTCCATTTTTATATTTAGTATAACCAATTTTAGCCATAGTTATTCCTAATCCATCATTTTGCTCATTTACAATTTTATATTGTTTTTGTATTTCTTTTAATTTCTCATCCGTCAAATTCAAAAATGTCAAGTCTTCTTGCACCGTTTTTAAATTACCATTTTCGTCTTTTCTTATTTCATAATATCCTACATAAGCATTTTCATGCCCTGCATCAATAATAGCACATATCTTTCCTTCTGTTTCTAAACTATATGCTAAGGCTTCTAGTGAATTTACCCCAACCACTGGAATATTTTTACTATCCGCAAAAGCTTTTGCTGTTGCTATTCCTATTCTTACTCCTGTAAAAGAACCAGGGCCTAGACAACATATAATTAGTCCAATATCATCTAAAGATAGTTTGCTTTTTTGAAATGCTTCGTCTATCATAGGCATTAATTTTTGTGAATGTGTCTTCTCTTCTTCATTATTTAATTCAATTATTTTTTCTTCATTTTGTGTAATTACTACAATTGCATTTTTAGAAGAAGTATCTAAGCTTAAAATTTTCATCTTTTCTCCTATTGAAACAAACTAATATATTTCTCTCCAAAAGGTTCTATTTGAAGTTCTCTATATTCTTCATTTTCGTTATCTTTTTGGAAAGTTACTTTGATATAATCTTTTGGCAAAATATTTTCTATCATTTCTCCCCATTCTATGAGACAAATACCTTGTTCAAAATATTCTTCTCCACCTATTGCATAAAACTCATCTGTATCAGCTAAGCGATATACGTCGAAATGATAAATACTAGTATCTTTTGCATGATATTCATTGACTATCGTAAAAGTAGGACTAGAAATTTCATTTTCTAATCCAAAATATTTAAGTACCCCTTGAACAAACTTCGTTTTGCCTGAGCCAAGTTCTCCAGATAAAACCACAATGTCCTTTTTGGTTAGTTTTGATGCAAATTTTGAGGCAAATTCAATGGTATCTTGTTCACATTTTGAAATAAATCGAATCATTTCACATCCCTTTCTTTTTCTATAGCATATTTTATCCCAAGTTCTTTATTTTGTAAAGAAAATTTAATAGAAAAATCGACGAAAAAAGAGGTTTTTTTCAAAATTTCTTCTATCCTTGCAATTTCAAGAAGAACGTGGTATAATACCTAAACATAGTAACTATACTATAATATTTTTGAAGGGAAGGGCAGCTATGGAATATTCAGCAAGAGGAGATATTGGAAGCTTTGACCACAGTGTTACTTTGAAAATGGCTGAACATTTTACTCCTGTCACCACTGTAATTGAGCAGTCTTCTGGCACTCATTACAGCTTTCGGAAGTTCCTTTGGTCGGGCAATTGGGGAATTTGTAATGCCAATTGTAGCAAAATAATCGTCCGAGCAAAAGCCAATTATTCCTATGTAGACATTCTTGCCTATGCTCAATGTTTGGTTGCAGGTAATCCTCATTTTGGATGGGATATATACACCTTGTCTGGCATATATGTTGGGCACATCAAGCCTATGTCGCTTGATAAAGCAACCAGATTCTTAGACGAACAAAGGCGCAATTCTTAGTATAACCTTTTCATGCAAAAGCCGACTCTCTTTTAGGGGGTCGGCTTTTATTTTTATTCTTTTCCTTCTTCTACTGGAGCATCTTTTACAGCTTCAACAGCTTCTTCTTTTACAGTATCTACAGTTTCTTGTACTACTGGATTCTCTGTTTCAACAGCTGGTGCTTCTTCTGGAGCAGCTTCAGCTGGTGTTTCATCAGCTTTTGCTTCAACAGCTGCTTCTTCTTTTACTTCAGTAGCAGCTTCTGTAGCTTCTGCTGTTGCTTGGGCGTTTTCTACTACTTCTTCAGTAGCTAACTCTTCTGCTAAGTCTTCTTTTACAGTAATTTCTACATTTTCAATTCTAGCACCTGTATTTTCTTTTGTCTTAGCAGCTTTACCAATTCTGTCTCTTAAGTAATATAGCTTTGCACGTCTAGCTTTACCAACTCTTACTACCTCTACCTTTTCTACTAATGGTGAATGTACTAAAAATGTTTTTTCAACACCTACACCATAAGAAAGCTTTCTTACTGTGAAAGTAGCATTTACTCCTCCGTTTTGTTTTTTAATAATAATTCCTTCAAATACTTGAATTCTTTCTCTGTTTCCTTCTTTAATTTTTTGATGTACTCTTACAGTATCACCAATTTTTAAATCAGGAATCTTATTTTTTAATTGTTCATGTTCAATTGATTTTATGATATCCATGATTTGAATATCCTCCTTTCTACTTTAATAAATCTGGTCTTTTTAATTTCGTTATCTCTAGAGACTTTTCTTGTCTCCATTTTTGTATATTTTCATGATGTCCAGAAAGCAATACTTCTGGTACTTTTTTTCCTCTAAATACTTCTGGTCTTGTATATTGTGGATATTCTAGAAGTCCATTTGAAAAAGATTCTTCCTTAGTGGATTCTTCTTTTAAAACTCCTTCTACATATCGACTTACACTATCAATTAATACCATGGCAGGAAGTTCTCCTCCTGTTAATACATAATCTCCTATCGATATTTCCTCATCTACAATCTCATCCAGTACTCTTTGGTCAATTCCTTCATAATGCCCACATAATAGGATTAAATGTTCTTCTTTGGAAAGTTCTTGCACTTTTGCCTGATTCAATCGTTTTCCTTGTGGTGATAAATAAATGACTTTTGCATTTTCTTTATTGGGTATGGAAGAATAGGCGTCATATACCACATCTGGCATCATTACCATTCCTGCTCCTCCACCATAAGGAGTATCATCTACTTTCAAATGTTTATTTTTTGAAAAGTCTCTCATATTAATAAAATTAAATTCTAAAATATGATTTTTACTAGCCCTTCCTAAAATGCTTTGCTGTATTGGCTCAAACATTTCTGGAAAAAGAGTTAATACATCAAATCGCATAGCGCGTTCCTTCCTACACTAATCCATCTAATAAATGGACAACTATTTTTTCTTGCTCTAAATCAATTTGTTTGATAACGTCTTTGATTGCTGGTAATAGAATTTGTTTGCCAAGTGTATCTTTGATAACATAGATATCACTAGCACCTGTATTATAAATATCATCTACTTTCCCTAGTAGCTTTCCTTCCTCTGTGTACACTTCTAAGCCAATCAAATCAGCTATAAAGTAAGTATTCTTTGGAAGTTTTCTTGCTTTTTCTCTTGGAAGTTTTAAATAACAATTACGATATTTTTCAGCATCGTTGACAGTCTCAATTCCCTTTAGTTTTAATAATACTTGGTTTTTACTATATTTTACTTCTTCAATTTGCATTTCTTGGAGACTTCCCTTTTTATCTACTAAAATCGTTTCCATTTCTTCAAATTGAGAAATATCATCTGTAAAAGGATTTACCTTTACCATGCCTTTAATTCCAAAAGTGTTGACAATCTGTCCAATTTCAAAATATTGCTGTTTCATCAAAACTCCTCTTAATTTACAAATTCTACTTCAATTCTTTTATGTTCTTTTCCTGCTACAGATTTCATTATCATACGAATTGCTTTAGCCGTTTTTCCTTGTTTTCCAATAATTCTTCCCATGTCTTCTTCGGCTATTTTTACTACATAACTTGCTTTTCTTTCTTCTAAAGTTTCTGTAACAACTACTGCCTCTTTGTTATCTACCATGTTTAGAATAATGGTTTCTAAAATTTCTTTCATCTTGGTTTACCTCTTTAAAATTACTTTGAAGCTCTTTCTACTAAATTCTTAACTGAATCTGTTGGTTTTGCACCATTTTTGATCCATTGTTCGAATTTTTCATTGTCAATCACAATTGTAGAAGGTTCTGTCATTGGATCATAAGAACCAATTTTTTCGATGATTTTTCCATCTCTTGCTCTTCTAGAATCTGCTACAACAATATGATAGAATGGAGCCTTTTTAGCACCTTGTCTTTGTAATCTGATTTTTACCATTTAATTTCACCTCCTGATATTTTAATTATATATATTAAAAATTAAAAACTATTTATTATGTAAAATGTTTATAATACGTTTGTCCTTGCTGTCCGCTCATTTCAAAAGCTAAACGCAAATATAAGAAATGAGCGGAAGGCGCTCGCAAGCTCACCTTGCGCGGACTGCACTTTATTATACACATTTTACATTTTAAATTTTTTTAAATCATTAGCATTTAAACCATTCATTAGTCTTTTCATACTGCCCTTATCACTTTGCATTTTCTTCATCATTTTTTGAGTCATTTCAAAAGATTTCATGAATTTATTAATATCTTGAACGGTTGTACCACTACCTTTGCTAATTCTAAGTCTTCTATTGCCATTCAGCAAACGCGGATTTTTTCTTTCTTCTTTTGTCATAGAACAAATCATTGCTTCTATTTTGACAAATTCTTTATCATCCACTTGTACATCTTTTAGTTGGTTCATACCCGGAATCATTTTTAATATGGAAGAAAAAGAACCCATTTTTTTTACTTGCCTTAGCTGTGCTAAGTAATCATCTAAATCTAATTCCTTTTTCTTAAGCTGTTTCTCTAATTTTTCAGCTTCTGCCATATCAAAATTTTCTTCCGCTTTTTCAATAATAGATAGTACATCACCCATTCCTAAAATTCTTTGTGTCATTCTGTCTGGATGGAATACTTCAATATCGCTTAACTTTTCACCAGTTGCTGCAAATTTAATTGGTCTGCCTGTAATCTTTTTAACAGATAATGCCGCACCTCCACGTGTATCACCATCTAATTTTGTAAGTACAACTCCGTCAATTCCTAGTTCTTCATTGAAGGACTGCGCAACATTAACTGCATCTTGACCCGTCATGCTGTCTACAACTAATAAGATTTCATGTGGTTTAACATTGGCTTTGACATTTTTTAATTCTGTCATTAATTCTTCATCAATGTGCAAACGTCCTGCTGTATCTAAGATTACTACATCATTTAATTTACTCATAGCAACTGACATTGCCTGTTTTGCAATATGAACTACATCTTTGGATTGTTCATTGCTAAAAACTGGAATATTTAGTTGTCCGCCAACTACTTGTAATTGTTTAATAGCTGCTGGTCTATAAATATCACATGCAACTAATAATGGCCTTTTTCCTTGTTTACGAAGTAAATTTGCTAACTTTCCTGCGGTAGTTGTTTTACCAGAACCTTGCAAACCTACTAACATAATAACAGTAGGAGGATTTGGTGTAAAATTCACTTTGCTTTCTGTTCCTCCTAGCAATTCAACCATTTCATCTTTTACAATTTTAATAACCTGTTGCCCTGGTGTTAAAGATTTTAATACATCCTGTCCTAAAGCTTTCTCTTGTATGGTACTTATAAATTCTTTTACTATCATATAGTTAACATCCGCTTCAAGTAGTGCAAGTTTTACTTCACGAAGCATTTCTTTTAAGTCTGACTCTGTAATTCTTGCTTTACCTCTTAATTTCCTTGTAATATCTTGAAGTTTTGAACTCAGTCCTTCAAAAGCCATCTTTACACCTCTTTCGTTTTCTTTTAAGCATTTTGTTTTGAGAGGTTACGCTAAACAGCTTAACTCTTCTCTAACGTGGTTTAAGATCTTTTCCACTTTTTTATCAGAAGATGTTTCTTCAATTTTGCTTAATTCTTCTAGTATTTGTTGTAATTGTTTTTCTTGTTTCAATGTTTTTTCCATAAATGCTAGCTTTTCTTCTAATTCGAAAAGTTTATTTTCCCCCTTTTTGATAATATCTCTTACTGCCTGTCTTGTAATTTGATGATTCTCGGCAATTTCAGAGAGTGATAAATCATTGTTATAGTAATCATTGATTACTTCATATTGTTTGTCTGTTAGCATTTTTCCATAAATTTGGCATAATAGACTAACCTTCACATTTTTTTCCAATGACTTCACCTCTTCTTTTTTCCTAGGTTTTCAAAATATTCTCAAAAAAATAATATTAGCACTACTTTTTTTGTAATGCTAATATACTTTACACCATTTTTTTAGATTTGTCAAGGGGTTTGGAAGATTTTTCTATTTGTAATCTAGTTTTGGAAATATTTTTTCAAAACTATTATTTTTCTACAACTATTAGAAATAAAATTATTTTCAATTTTTTCAAAAAACCTCTTGACAAGCCGAACAATATTTTGTATATTATACGCAAACACCGATTCGTAAAACAATAATTTGTTAGGAGGTATGAATTATGAATATTTTAAACATTGCTATTAATAATGGAGAAGCTGCTATCACTGCACCTTGGAGTTGTTATACAGGTACTATTTCTATTCTAGGAACTATCCGTGAATTTCGTTTATATTACAAACATGTAAAAGCTTCTACTGTTAACTTTATCAACCATATTATCGAAGTAATACTTCCTAATAAATTTAAAAAAGCTAAAACAAACGACTTATTAAAAATTGTAGTTGCTAAATTATATGATAAAATTGCAGAACAAGAAATTGAAAGAGCAATGGAAAAAACAAGATTGTTATTAGGTTTTGCTCCTGAAGATTTTACTATGAAAAGATTTAAAAATGGGCAAATTTCTAAATGCTATACAGATGAAAAGAAAATTGTAATTAGTCCTGATATTGTAAAATATGATAGAAAAACTATTGAATACATTATTTTACATGAGTTTTGCCATTTAAAATACAAAACACATAGCAAAGGCTTTTGGCAAATGATGAAAACTTATATGCCTAATTATGAAAAATATGAAATGAGTATATGACAAACATAAGAGCAAATCTCTATTAAAAAGAAATTCGCTCTTACCTCTTACTTATTTATTCTTTCATAATTAATATATTCATAATCATATGGATTCTTCTCATCTTTGAGACCATTTTCTTTTAATGTTATTCTCCATTCTTCTTCATTTACTTTTGGAAAATACACATCACCTTCAAAATCTTGATAAATTTTGGTAATATACATTTTATTGACATATGGCATTAATAATTCATAAATACTAGCACCACCAATGACAAAGTTTTCTTCTTCTGATTGAATATATTTATCCAATAACTTGATGTCTGATATCACTTCTACATTTTCATCTTGTATTTCTAATCTATTACTCTTGCATAAAACAATATGTTTTCTGTTAGGTAATACTCTTCCTAAAGACTCAAAAGTTTTTCTTCCCATAATAATAGTATGACCAGTTGTTAGCTGTTTAAATCGTTTTAAGTCTTCTGGCAAATGCCAAATTAATTGGTTATCTTTTCCTATTACATTATTTTCTGCAACAGCTACAATAATACTTAACATATTTTTCTCCCTTTTTATATAGCTACTGGTATTCTTCCTAAATTAATTTCTTTATTATAGTCATATCCTTCTACTATAAAGTCTTCTACTTTAAATTCATAAAAGTTTTTAGTAGGATTATTAATTTTTAATTTAGGACATACTTCCATAGGCTTTGCTTCTATTAATTGTTTTACTAATGGAATGTGTCTATCATAAATATGGCAATCTCCAATATTGTGAGTTAATGTTCCTACTCCTAATCCTGCACATTGTGCAAACATATGCTGAAGAGCTGCATATTGCATCGTATTCCAACCATTAGCTGTTAACATATCTTGTGAACGTTGATTTAAAATCAAATGTAATTTTCCTTCTTTTACTAGCCATTGTGTTCCAAACGCACATGGTTCTAAATTCATATCTTTTAATTCTTCATGATTAAAAAGATTTGTCATCATTCTTCTACTAGATTGTTCATTATTTAATAGATAAAGAAGATAATCTACTTGGTCCATTTCCTTGATACCATCTTTCGTTCTAAAAGAATACTTTTTACCTAATTGATACCCATATGCTTTTCCTATGGTACCATTCTCATCTGCCCATTGATCCCAAATATGAGAATTTAATTCATGAACATTATTTGATTTTTTTTGCCAAATCCATAAAATCTCATCTATGGCATTTATCACTGTCTTTGTATTATTTCTTAAAGTAATCATTGGAAATTCTTTTTCCACATCATATTTATTACTTACTCCTACAATAGAAATATAATTTGCATCTTCTCCATCTTGCCATTTTGTTCTAACATTTGTTCCTTCTGAAGAATATCCATTTTCTAATATTTCTTTACAAGTATTGATAAAATTTTGGTCCGCTTGTGTCATATTTATTTCCTCCTATTTTACTTTTTGTTTATTAGTCTATCATTCTCTGAAACCTTTTTCAACCTCTTTTTTTAGTTATTTCTGTGTACCATTTAATTTTCAATTGACAAATCAAAATTAGGTACATATTCTTCTTCATGCTCTCCTAATTCCTGCATATAGCCATTTTCCAATTTTAACGTATACAAATAATTTTCAATCTCTTGATATTCTTTTTTAGTTAGCTTTCGGTTAAGGCTTTCTTCTTCCTTTGCTTGATAGGTTGGAAAATATTGTACCATTACACTCACATAAGTTCCTTCTGGCATATTTTCTTTTATCCATTTTAAAATATGTTTGGTGTTTTGCAAATGATTTGGTAAAACTAAATGTCTAATTATGACCCCTTTTTGTATCATTCCATTTTCATTAAAAATTGGTCTTCCTACTTGTCTATCCATCTCTTGAATCGCCTCAGTTGCTATTTCAAAATACTTATCAACTTTAGAATATTTTTTGCTTAATTCATTGGAATAGTATTTTAAATCAGGTAAATAGATGTCTATTAATCCTTCTAATTCTTTTAATGTTTCTATATTTTCATATCCATTGGTGTTATAGATAACCGGAATAGAAAGTCCTTCTTTCTTTGCTATAATCAGTGCTTCTTTTATTTGTTTGGCATACGCCGTTGGAGTTACTAAATTAATATTATGCACCCCTTTTGCTTGTTGCTTTAAAAATATGTGTGCTAACTCTCCTATTGTAATCTCTCTTCCTTTTCCTTGCTGACTAATCTCATAGTTTTGACAATAAATACAGTTTAAATTGCAATGACTAAAAAACACCGTTCCTGAACCGTTTTCACCACTAATACACGGTTCTTCATAACGGTGGATAGAGGCTAATGCTATTTTTATTTTATCATTGCATTTACAATATCCTATTCCTTTGGTTCTATCTATTCCGCAATTTCTTGGACATATGTTACATTTTTCTAAATTCATTTTTTATTTAAGATACTAACCGTATCTGCTCCTTTATTTCAAGCATATTTTCTGCTTCATTTTATGCCATTTTTTTACCCTCGTCAACTACTAATTGACATTTTTCATTTTTTTGATATAATTCCATTTTAAGGAAGTGAAATGTATGATATCAAAAAGTAAAGTGATTGTAAGATATGCAGAAACAGACCAAATGGGAATTGCACATCATAGTGTTTATCCAATTTGGTTTGAACTTGCTAGAACAGATTTAGCAAAACAAGCTGGATTCCCTTATTCTAAAATGGAGCAAGTAGGCGTTATGACACCATTAGTAGAACTTAGTTGTAAGTACAAAAAGCCTGTCCATTACGAAGATGAATTAATTGTAACAGCTACTGTTAGCAAATTATCTGGGGTCAAAATAGAATTTTATTATGAAGTATTTTTAGAAAATGAGAATAAGCCAATTTGCATGCGGAACTACAACACATGCATTAGTCAGTAGTAAAGATTTTCACATTATTAATGTAAAAAAAGAATTTCCTGATATATATAGCGTTATGGAAAAGATGATGGGAGAAGAATAAAATGAGTGTATTTGAAAAAAAATGTTATGTAGAAGTAAAAGATGTTGCCTCTCGTGGCTTTTTAACAAATGAGGGCTTTTTAAATTTATTAGAAAATGCTGCTTGTAGTCATTCAGAAGTGGCAGGTTTTGGAATTAATCAAATGGAACAAACCCACCTTTCTTGGGTTTTATTACAATGGAAAGTTAAAATCTTGAAAAGAGTGTTGTATAACTCTCCTGTTCTTGTAAGAACTTGGGCAAGGTCTGCTAATAAATGTCTAACCTATCGTGATTTTGAAATGTATGATGAGAATAACGAATTAATTGGTATTGCCTCTACCAAGTGGAGTTTAGTAGACACACAAACAGGAAGAATTACAAAAATTACTCCTGAAATTATTGGTCGCTATTCTCCTGAGGATAACAAAAATGTTTTTGAAGAAGTAGAAATTGCTAAGTTAAGAGAACCTGAAGCTATAGATACAATAAATCCTTGCTATACTTTTACAGTTGCTAGAAGAGACATTGATATGAATCAGCATATGCATAACATTTATTATTTAGATTATGCAGTAGAAGCTCTACCTGAAGAAGTTTATCAAAATGAAAATCATAATGAATTTGAAATTATGTATAAAAATGGGGCTAAACTTGGAGAATCTGTAAATTGCTTCTATTTTAAAGAAGAGAATACCCACATTATTGTAATGAAAAATGCACAAGATAACAGATTACATGCAATTATTCAATTAAAAAGCTAAGGGTTGGAAAACAGAACCGTCCCCTTTTCCAAAAGGAGAAAATAATTTATGTTAGAAAAAATAGAATATATCTTTCCTAATAATAAGATAAATACTCAATTGTTTGATTTATTTGCTACCTTATTTGAGATCATTCCCTATGCAACAATTGATACTAAAGAAATAAACTTAATTTCTTCTTCATTAATGCCTAAAACAGTGTTTAGGATGGATGATACTACTACTGTTCTACAATTGGATATTGGAAATTCAAAATATCTAAATTTATTAAACAAAAATAGCACCTATAGTGAGGATGAAACAATCACAAAATTACCTATTCAAGATGTTAAAAAAAGATTGAAAGGACATATAAAAAGAGTTGACCATACAGGAATTAATCTTCCTAGTAGTTTGTATAGCAAAAAAGATTGGAATACTTTATTAAAATATCTTGCTTCTATTAGTAATTTATATAATTATCCGACAGGGGAACCCTGGCCTTTTTTAATACCCTCTACAACAGATGAAAATTTAAATGAAATTAATAATTTTACAATACTAAGAGAACCTCGATTTGAAATAGTTTATGATGACTATACTAATATAGTAACCATTCAAATTGATATTGAAACAGATTTGTCAAAATCTGAAGTAGAAACACTTTTTCCTAAAGGTCAAGGAACTTACTTTAATTCTTTAGAAAATATTTTTAAAACTGTTTATCTAGATTACACCAATTATATAAATATAAGACTTGATATTAGATTTGCATGTTCACATAGTGATTTTGAGAGTGGAGAATGGTTTGTTTCTCAAGGAAAAAGAATAAAATAATATACCAACCAATAATTATAATATCCTAAATTTCAAACAGACTGTTAATAAACTTTAATTTATTAACAGTCTGTGAAGATTCTAATCTTAGAATTTTTTTAAACTTCTCTTGCTTTAATAATTAATCTTTCGTTAGAATAATTACAACAAGTAATTAAAGTTACTTCTCTTTTTCCATTTGTTTTTTGTGACAAGCCGTACGTTTGATTTGGCTTTACTTTATATTTGTCATAAATCTTATATTTTATAGTTCCATTCTCATTGTCTGTTAAAGTAAGAACATCTCCATTTTTTAAAGTATATAAATATCCAAACATATTCTTTGTGATATAGTTATGACCTGTAATACAGAAGTTTCCTACTTCATTTGGATTTGGTCCAAAAAATTTCGTCACACAAATTTCCATTGCATTTTTAGTATAATCTTCTAAAACACAAGTATCTATCTTTAGTTTTTCTATTTGTAAATTGGCTGTTACTTTGTGTCCTTTATACTGCGTTGCAACTACTTTCGTTTTATTTTTCACCTTTTCTTTTTCTTCTGTTGGTGTTTCTTCTTGTATATTTTTTGGTTCTTCCCCTGTCTTTATTTGTGCTTCTCCTGAAATTCCTTTTAGCATAAAAAGTAAAATCAGAAAAAGAATGATGAGTATTAACCATCTTAATACTTTGTTCATTTGTACTTTTACCTTAATTTATAATTTATAACGTTTTGCTTCTTTTTGGCTTCTTAAAACAAAATATAATACTAATAGTGCAAAGACTGCTAATAAAATATATACATATTGAGTTGTACCTGTTTGTGGATAAGTGGTTGGTAATTTCTCATCTGTACTTGGCTTTGTAGTAGTTGTTGGCTTTTCTGCTGTCTTTTCTCCTACTGTAATATCAAAACTCTTATCTGCTATAACTGCATCTGAATTTTCTCTATCAATTAATTTGATATGAACTGTATATTTCCCATCTGTATTGAATTCACCTTTTAATAGTAATTCTTGTTTAACATCTTTTCCACCAATGGCATATCCATCAGCTTCTCCCCATCCGCTTTGAAGTATATCAATTTCTGTTCCTGCATTATCTGTGGCAAGTAATTTTGCTGTTGCGTCATCTTTTGGTTTTGCAGTTACTTCTGCAATTAATCTAACATGATCATAATTTTTTCCCATAGTAGAAGCTGTTGTTAACTTCATATCTTTTGCTTCGTTCTTTTTTATAGTTCCTGTGTAATCTAGGCTTAAAGAATAGTTTACATAGTTTGGTTCTACTAATACATCTTTAATAATTGGTGTGGTAATATCGTCATAAGTTTCTGAAGCATCAGGATTTGACATTCCTGTTAGTGTAACAGAAAAATCAGTTGGATTGCTAGCAGTTAATCCTGTTTTTGCTTTAAAAGTAATCACTGCATTTGTTCTTGGGTTAGTTCCTCCTGTTGTATCATGATAAGTAAGAATTACTTTATCTCCTGTGTCATTATCTGTTCCACCTTCTGAACGTACATATTCAAAGACAGCATCATCATAAGCAGCATGAATAGTATATGCTCCTAGGTCTTTTCCAAAGCTAACTGTCAAATTCACTTCTTCTCCCGGTGCTATTTTTGCTTTACTTACTTCTGCTTTTACATTGTCAAGAGTTGCAGCTGAAGTAACGCTTGAAACAGAAATAATTGTAAAAAATAAGATTAAAATTGTAAAAATAGAAAATAATTTTTTCATATTTTAACTCCTTTCCAAATTTAATTTTTTAAAAATAGTCTAATCGTTCTATTTTCACTATTTATTATGTCTTATTTTTTTATTTTTATTTTTCCAATTTTTTAAATTTTTTTAATCTTTGTATTGACAGAAAGAAGCTTCTAGCACGTCAAAATGCTAGAAGCTTTTTTCTTACTTTTTCTCAAAAATCATTGTTATTCCATCTTTGTCACGTATTTTTCTTTTGCACACAAAGTCTAACTTTTTAGCTACTTTTCTCGAAGCTGTATTTTTAGACTCTATTGACAGAAAAAAGTCTATATCTGTCTTGACTACTTCCATTACTCTAGCCACTGCTTCTGTTGCATACCCTCTTTTTCTAAACGGCTCATATACTTTATACCAAATCTCACCATCATAAACGAGAATCACATTGCCAATTTCTTGTTTCGTCTCTTTTAATAACATAGCATATTTCGTTGAAATATTATCTGGTGTTTTTCTTCTTTGTAATATTAACCGTTCTGTAGGAATACTTTCTGGGCACGCTTTTTGGATTTTATTCATTTCTTTGAAAAAATCTTGTAATTCCTCCAAGTCAATTTCTATTTTATAATCCATTATTCTGCCTCCATTTATATGGTTAGATTAGAAGTATAGTAAATTCTACATATTAGTAGACCTTTTTCTATTATAACACTATTTTATGTAAAATGCTAGTTTTTTATAAATTCTCCCTTTTTCGCATATGTTTTTATCTTTCTTGAAAAAATATTAAATTCTCAATTACGAAATATCGCCTAATAGCAAAAAGAAAAGGAGTCGAATATTATTCTTCTCCCCTTCTTTTTTGGTTAGGCCTTTTGCATATCCAAAACACTGTCTCCAATTCTCTTGGTCAAAACTTCCTCCCCAATGGAGAACTTTTCGAACCGCTCGTCAAACCCCAAAATGCTTGTCGCATAGCGCTTACCGCTTTCAAAGAGCACGGTGATCTTCGTCTTGATATGCCCGTCACTTATTCGGCATGTTTCCACGCCAATTCTTTTGATGACTTCTTTTTGTTGCCTTGCCATTCTCTTTTTTCCTCCCGAAATATTCATTTCGCTCTACAGTTTTCTCACAGATGCCTTGGAGTAACTAATAAAGAGCTATTTCTATTATACCACATTTTTTTATCTTCCACAACCACAGTCATTGTTTGACATGTTATTTTGCATCATGTTGTTGTTCATATAATTATTATCATTCATGAAAAATCTTTTTTCTGCAAGCTTATCTTGAACGCCTCTTAAGGCTTCTCCAAATCTTTGGAAGTGTACTACTTCTCTTTCTCTTAAGAAACGAAGTGGATCTACAACATCTGGATCATCTGCACATAAATCGATTAATTTTTCATAAGTTGCTCTGGCTTTTTGTTCAGCAGCCAAGTCTTCTTGTAAATCTGCAATTGGGTCACCTTTTACTGCTAATACAGATGCACTAAATGGCCATCCAGCAGCAGCTTGTGGATATACTCCAACACCATGGTCTGTGTAATAAGCGCCTAAGCCTGCTTCTTTCATTTCTTCTGCGCTTAATCCATCTGTTAATTGGTGTACAATACTTCCCACAATTTCTAAATGGGCTAATTCTTCTGTACCTATATCATTAAGAATTGCCTTAGATACTTGATCTGGCATACCAAATCTTTGACTTAGGTAACGAAGTGAAGCTGCTAATTCTCCATCAGGTCCTCCATACTGAGAAATAATGAATTTTGCCAATTTTGCATTAGGGCATTTTATTTTTACAGGGTATTCTAATACTTTATTATAAGTCCACATACTAGTCTCTTCCTCCTTCCCATGGCCAAGGTTGTTCTAGCCATCTCCATTTTTTACATGGATAATAAATGCTTAAAGGTCCATATACTCTTTGGTATTGATCTTTTAATTCTTTTAATTGTTTCGTATATTCTCTGTGTAAGCAAAGTGCTTTTTGGTCATCATGATGTGTGTCTAAATATAGACCTAACTCAATAACCGCAAAATTTAAGCATTTGATTTGACCTATCATTTCTTCTCTTACTCGTTTTCTTTCATCACAACATTGTTCTGGTGTCATTTGACAACCACATCCGTCATTTTGAACCATGTTTGCAGTGTTATAACCAAAAGCTGCATTAATTCCTTGAGGTATATAGTCACAATTGCAGTTTTCTAAGTTATTTCCCATACATTCACAATTTGTTTGATTGTCTTGCATACAACCACAATTTCTATCTTCTAACAACATTTATTACACCCCTCTCCAATTTCATTTGCTTGTTTTAAATACTCGATTTCTGCCATACTTTGACCTGGCATATATGGACTTACTAATTCTGGGAAAATTGTTCCCATTTTTAATCCACAGCAAGGTGTAAAAGTTTTATCCATTTCTTGAATTGGCACATAGCTTTGTGCTAACATTGGATTTTCTGGAAATGGGCTTGCTACTTCATCAAATCCGCAACCACAATTATCTGTCATATCGCTTTGTCCACAATGACATCCACAGTTGCAACCACAATTACAACCACAACCAACAGCTGCGCTTGGCATAAAGTCAGCATATTCGGCTGTTGTTCCAACATTATTACAAATGTTTTCGATTACTTGTGGATTGTAGTTGTTTTGGCAACAACATCTTCTATAACGATTAAACATCTTTCTTTTCCTCCTTATTTTTCGTTTATACTACATTTTATGACAAAATGAGGAAAAATGTGCAAAAAAGAAGAGTGCTATACTTTTAGCACTCCACCAATGGTCTTATTTAGTTTTGCATGCTTATGTCCTGCTAGGATAGAAGCACCACCTGCAATCACTACAATATCTCCACTTTCAATATATTTTTTCTCTTTTGCAATTCTAATTCCCTCATCTATCATATCATCAATACTTTCTTTTGATTCTACTAAAATAGCATTTGCATTCCATATCATAGACAATTGTTTGCATACTTCTTGATTAGCTGTAATAACATAAATTGGGCATTGTGGCATAAATCCTGCAAGCATTTTTGCTGTTCTTCCTGTATCTGTGTAGGCAAAAATTGCCTTTGCACATAAGTCCATAGCAGTAGAACAAGTAGAATAATTTAAGTTATACTCATAATCTTCATTTCCATAATCTCTTTCTTTGTTCTTAAATCTCTTCCAATATTTAAGTGAACCTTCTATTGCTTCACAAATTCTTACCATTGTTTGAACACATTCCACAGGATATTCTCCCATGGCAGATTCTCCAGAAAGCATTACACAACTTGTCATATCATATACTGCATTTGCTACGTCACTTACTTCTGCTCTTGTAGGACGTGGACTATGTATCATGGATTCTAGCATTTGTGTCGCTGTAATAACTGGTTTTCCTGCCTTATTACATTTGCTAATAAATTCCTTTTGTCTGATTGGAACTTCTTCCATTGGAATTTCTACACCCAAGTCTCCCCTTGCTACCATAATTCCATCAGATACTTCTAAAATTTCATCAAAGTTGTCAATTCCTTGTCTATTTTCTATTTTAGAAATAATTTTAATGTGGCTTCCGTTATTTTCTTCTAATATTTTTCTAATATTTAATACATCTTGTGGTGTACGAATAAAAGAGGCTGCAATATAGTCAAAACCTGCTGTAATTCCAAATTTAATATCTTCGATATCTTTTTCGGTTGGGCTTGGTAAATTAATGTACATTCCTGGAATGTTAATACTTTTTGTATTAGTTAATGGTCCACCATCAATTACTTTACATTTAATATCTGTTCCTTGAATTTCCACTACTTCTACTTTAATTAAACCATCATTAATTAAAATCATGGTACCTACATTTACTTCATTACATAAATTTTTGTAAGTAATCGATACTTTTTCTTTATCACCTAATATTTCATCTGTTACTAAAGTAAAGATATCCCCTTCATTTAGTTCAATTTTTCCATCTTTGAATTTACCTATTCTAATTTCAGGTCCTTTTGTATCAAGCATCAAAGCTACTGGCTTTCCTACTTTTTCTCTTGCTTGTTTTACTGTTTCAATTCTAGCTTCTTGGTCTTGATAATTTCCATGTGAAAAGTTAATTCTAGCAACATCCATTCCTGCTAATATTAATTTTTCTAAAACTGCTTCTTCATCTACTGCTGGTCCTATTGTACAAATAATTTTTGTTTTTTTCATTTTGTTTTTCCTTCCTTTCGCTTTTTTCATTTTTTAGCTTATATATATTACCACTTTTCTTCAAAAAATGCTACTATTTTTTAGAATATTCTTTTTATTATATTGAAATTTACGTTAACTTCAGTATACTTATTTTACATAAAGTTGATTTTTTTTTCCTATTTTATGCTATACTATAGGTAGATTTTGGTATTAGATTAATTAATAGGAGGTATCTAATATGGGAGAACTTTGGGAAACTATAAAAGGAATTTGGAGATTAGAACGTCATGGAACTTTAGCAGACCATATGCGTGCTAATAGAGATATCATGATGGGGAAAAACCCTTATACTGGCAAGCCTCATTTACAAGAAAATACTTCTGCTAGAATAAAACGTCTTGAAAGATATAGGTGTACAGTTTCTACTCCTAGAACCAGTGATGTAGTAAAATATGAAATGGACTTACTTCAAAAGCAAAGTCAAACAGCTACTCCAAGTGAGTTTGATGCTATTTGTGAAAAATATAATACTTTAAAAAGAGAATATGAAGCTTTATTAGAAGCTGAAAAAGCTGATAAACAAGGGAAGCAAGAAAGAGAAAGATAAAGAGAAATAACACATTAATGTCAAATTAATGTGTTTTATTTTTATGAAATATTCTTTGAATAAAATCCCTTAATTTTGTAAATATACTTTCTTTATATGGTACTATTTGTAACTCTTCTCTTGGCTGATTTAATTTCTTTTCTTTAAATATCTCATTAGGATTATATTTTTCTCTTAGTTCTTTTTGATAAATTTCTTCATTTTTTAGATATATTTGATATAACTCTTGTTTTATCTTTTCATTTGGACACCAATACTGGTATTGAAACATAGCAAGTATTGCCATTGTTGTTTTTGTTAGCCTACTAGCATCTACTAGATTTTCTTTGTTCAATTCTATCTCATAATTTTTTAATTTTTCTTTCCCTAACATTTCTATCATTTTTTTAGGAATTTTCCTTATATACTCTTGTGGCATTTGATGTAAAATTTCATATACTTCTGCATATGCCTTTTGCATTTCATATGTCATTATCCTTCTCCTATTTAATTCTTATTAATCCATTCTTTTGGTATTTTCACTTCATATCTATCATTTAATATCTCAATTGTTTCTTTGTCTGTTATAAGTTTGCCATCTATTACATATACTTTATGCTTTCCTTTAAAACATTTCTTTACTTCACCATAGTCATTATCTTCAATGGTTAATAACACCATTAATTCCTGCCCATCAATTTGTAATTTTTCTCTCACTACTTAGTCATCTCCTTTTTCTGTAGGTGCTTTTGGCTCTATTTCTCCTACTTTTAGGTTAGCTTTCATTACATCTGCCACTTGCATCATTTGACTTGTTGTCACTCCTACTTTTGCAGTTTCTTCCATCAATTGAATATCTAATTTGCTCATATCATCAGTTAGTCTTCTAACTTCTCCTACCTGTGCCACCTCTAATTGTCCATCTTCTCCTATTATATAGTATTCTCTACTTGTTTGACTTTTTCCATTTTCATCTTGTGTAACAAACCTCATAGTAATATCTTCTCCAATAATTTCCACACTTTCTAAACTCTCATTTCTTTGCGTTTGAATTCTTCCAACTTGTTCCTCTATTCTTTTCCACTGTGAAGTTTCCATACCCTTTCCCCAACAAGTTATCTCTCCTTCTTCTCCTACCAAAACATAACTATTAGATATTTCATCTCCTCTTTTATCATATCTTCTTCCCTCTAATAAATATGTATATTTTGTATCAACATTTTGAATTGATAGTTCATAGTGGTTTCCTATTCTCTGATATTGAACATCTACAAGTGATATATGTTTAAGACCTTCTACTTGTCCATAAATATCTCTGTTTAAATCCATTATCTTTAAAAAATCATTTATCATATTTGCTTTCGAAAAATCCGCTTTATTTACAATTCCTTCTTTGATACAAAATTCTTCAAAATTCTCTTTCCCAGCAATCTGTAAACATTGATGCAATCTATAACTCATTGATATTTCAGAAATAGCTTGAGAATGTAATAAAAAATTTGCTATCTGCTCAAATCCTTCTAAGCGTATCTTCACATCTTTTCCATTAATGGTCTCTATTATTTCCATTTTCTCTTCTGTACTCAATTCTTGGTTTGCTAGAAATTCTATAAAAACCTTTTGTATGGTTTCTGTTTGAGGAAACATACATGTAAGATTAGAATTTAACACAGCTATCTTTAATAATTCCTTTCTTAGTAAAACATCCCCTGTACACTCTAGTGCTACTGTAACAAGGTCATTAGCTACTATCACAATTTCTTCTTTTGCTACATCGTGCATTTTTCTATATTCTTTTACAAATTCCTCATCGTTTCCCGCTATAACCTTTTCTAATATTGTTAATGTATCCTGAAAGTCTATCAGCTGTGATATTATTGTGCTAATCTCGCCTCCTCTTATTCCATATCTTCTATCAATTTCAGTACTAAAAAGTTCTTCTAATGTAAAATCATCTGTAACCTCTTGTATCAAATCTTGATCAAAGAACTTTTCCAATACAGTTTCTTTTCCTATTAATCCAAATAAAATGTTGACAGTTGTTTTTTCTCTATTATATCCACTATTTTTTATTCCCGTAAGTTCTTCTGCTAACCAATCTGTAATCCCTTCACTAATTCCTCTTCCTATTTCTTTATAATATATACTTTCTTCTTCACTATTGAGATAACTCCAACCTCTTATATTTTCAAAAGGATGGTTTGATGTTTTCTGAATGAGTAATCCTATTTTACTATATTCACCTTTACTGTAAGTCAATGCATGCAATATCTCATGGACAATAGTTTGTTCTTGATTACATCTTTCAAAATCTATATTTATTATTCCGTTTTCATTATTATAACCACCTGCTGTATTTTTTTCCTTTTCTGGCTCATAAGTAACTTCTCTTATATTCTCATTTAATCGTTTCCTAATTTCTGTAACAGAAATAAACTGAGCAAGTAATGGATGACTTCCATAATTCCCAACAAACCACTCTATTAATTGCTCTTTGTTCATTTTCTCCATGTACTGCTTTCCCCTTTGTATAACTTCTCTTTAAGTTAGGCTATTTATTACAAATAAGGGAAGTAAAAATTCACTTCCCCTTATCACTTATTTTGTAATCCATTTAATTAAATTCAAGTTAGCAGAATCTAAAATCATCTCATGTCTTGGCATTACTCTAAAGGTATAGCCATAGTTTCCACCATTAACTAAATTTACCTTTCCTTTATAAGTATAGGTCCTATTTTCTTCATCTGCATTTTCTAACGTTAATGGAATAATACTAATATCATCTACTACACCATTTTCGTCAATTCTTCCATAATATACTTGTGCTTCAATATTGTCTTTATCTATATTAGATAATTTCACTTTACATCTTACCTCAATATTGTTTCCTGCATCAATAGTAATATTATCTAAATTATCTTCCTGTGTAATTTGAATATCTTTCCATGTATTTTGTAAGCTTTCTTTCCATTTATTAAATCCACCTACTTTTTCTAAGTCTGTATAGTAGTTGTCATATAGATTACACAATGGAATATATAACTGATCTACATAGTCTGTTAGCATTCTAGAGGTACTAAATCTACCACCTGTGGAGATAATAGAGTCTTTCATGTATTGCATCCATCTATCTGAGATGCCTTTTTCATCTTTTTCATAATACATTGGTATGATTTTGTTTTCTAAAGTTTCGTAAATACTTTGGCTGTCTGCTCTATCTTGCGACTCATAATCAGGATATTCTGCGTTTGTTCCAATGGTCCAACCATTTTTAGAGTTATATCCTTCTGCCCACCATCCATCTAATACACTAAAGTTGATAACACCATTGACTGATGCTTTTTGTCCACTTGTGCCTGAAGCTTCCATCGGTCTTCTAGGAGTATTAAGCCATACGTCCACACCACTAATTAAATATCTAGACATCGCAATATTATAATTTTCTAATACAAATATCTTTCCTTTGAATTGTGGTTTCATAGAAATTTCATGAATATATTTAATTAAATCTTGTCCTTCTTTATCTGCCGGATGTGCTTTTCCTGCAAATATAATCTGAACTTTACGGTTTTGGTTATTTAAAATTTGTGTAATTCTTTCTAAGTCTTTGAAAATTAAAGTTGCTCTTTTATACGTAGCAAATCTTCTGGCAAATCCAATGGTTAATACATTTGGATCTAAGCTATTTACCATATTCATAATATCATCATAGTGATAGCCATATCTTCTTAAACGATTTACTGTATTTTCTCTTACTAAAGCTAATAGCTTCTCTTTTCTTTCTTGATGTGCTTGCCATAATTTATCATTTGGAATATCTTGTATTTTTTTCCATACTTCATCATCATAGATTTTATCTTGCCAATATGGAATTAAGTATTTGTTATATAACTTCTTAAGTCCCGGAGCAAGCCATGAGCAAGTATGTATTCCATTTGTTACATAGGTAATAGGGGATTCGTTTGCTGCAATTTCTGGCCAAACTTCGCCAAATAACTCTCTTGAAACAGCACCATGTAACTTACTAACTCCATTCTTTTTACCTGCTACCTTTAGTGCTAAAATTCCCATGTTAAATCCGCTATTTAATTGAGCATTTGGTTTCATTCCCATTTCAAAAAACTCTTGCTTTGTAATTCCTAGTTTGTCCCAATAGCCTTTAAAATATTTTTCTACTAATTCTAATGGAAATATATCATTTCCTGCAGGAACTGGTGTATGTGTTGTAAATACTGTTTTACTTGACACAATATCTCTTGCAATTTGGAAAGAAATTTTCTTTTCTTTCATTAATGTATAAATTAGCTCTAATATTAAGAAAGAAGAATGTCCTTCATTCATATGATAAATGGTTGGATTTAGCCCTAATGCTTTAAGTAAGGCAACGCCACCTTGGCCAAGTACAATTTCTTGCTGAATTCTCATTTCTTGGTCTCCACCATATAACGTTCTAGTAATCTCACGATATTCTTTTGTGTTTTCATCAATATCAGAGTCTAATAAATATAAATCTACTCTACCGACCGTAATTTTCCATGCTTTTAAATACAACTTTTTCTTTGGAAGTTGCAAAGCTACTAAAATATCTTTATCATTACAATCTTTTACTCTTGTTAATGGTAAACTTTCTGCATCAATATCGTAATATTCAGTTTCTTGTTGTCCTACTCCATTAATTTTTTGGTGAAAATATCCATTTTTGTATAGTAAACCTACTGCTACTAGTGGAATCCCTAAATCACTAGCAGATTTCAAGTGGTCACCTGATAAAATACCAAGACCTCCAGAATAAATAGGCAAAACTTGATCCAAACCATATTCTGCTGAAAAGTAGGCAATTAAGTTGTTACGATTATCAGGATATTTTTTGGCAAACCATGTATTTTTACTTTTTCTATAATCTTCAAAATCTTCTACAACTTTGTCATATTCTTTTAAAAAGTTTGCACTTTGTGCTGCTTCTTCTAACTTTTCTTGTGATACAGATTTTAAGAACTTAACAGGATTTTTCTCTGACCTCTCCCATAAGTCAATATCAATTTCTTTGAATAATCTTAGAAACTCTGTGTTCCAAGACCACCAAAGGTTATAGCTAATTTCAGATAGTTTTTCAATTCTTTTGGGTAATTGTGGATTGACTGTAATGCGATTAAATACATACATATTTAATTCCTCCTTAGTACTTTTTGATAATTCTTTTGTAATTTTGTCTCTTATTTTTCTTTTTATATTATCTATTAAGATAGGAAATTTGTCAATTGATTTTTGAGTAGATTTTATAAATTTTTTGCCAAATTAATCGATAAATAAAACATGACTATACTATCTTAGTCATGTTATTTTATCTCTAAAAATTCAATTTCACTTTTTTGATACTCTTCAGGTTTTAATCCTACTTTTTTATCCATTCGGTCTAGTAATAACACTAAAGCTATTGTTAAAAAGCACCCTATAATACACATGGTTCCTGCCGAATCGATATTTCTTAGTAGAAAAGATGCAAATAACGAAATGAGTGACCTTGCTATACTTTCTGATAAGTTATAGCAAGAAGATATTTTATTTCTTAAAGAAGAAGTTGTAAAATTGTTTAAATATCTTTTAATTAAAGTGTAAAAAGGTCCTTTTACTACAAATTGTATCATATATAATATGACAATAACTGTTAGGGTAAAAGTATATGGTAATTTTAAAGCAACCGTTATTCCTACTAAAATACATGATACTGCTGTTGGAAATGATAGGACTGCTAATGTTTTATTATGAAAACGATTATGGAGTCTATTTTGATTTTTAGCAGCGATTCCTGATATTAAGCCTAATGCAGCAAAAATCACACCATAATATTGTTCTGGAACATTTAATTGTTGCAAAACTCCACTTCTTAAACTAGTTAGAGTTCCTAATAATCCTGCAAACATTGCTCCAAAAACTAATAAATATTTCAATCTACTAGATTGGAACATATATCGGAATGAAGTCTTTAATTCTTTTATATATGTTTTCATTCCTTGTATCTTTTCTGTTTTCTTTATTTCTCCAAATTGATATGCAATAAAAGCAGATATGACACAACTAATTAAAGCTAATGATAATGGTATATATGGATTAACTACATATAAAAAACCTGCTACTACAGAAGAAATAGCATCTAAATAATAATACCATGAAAATCCTTTTCCATCTATTTTAGAAAATCTACTTCCTCTTTTTTCATCTTTTGGTAAAGAGTCATATAATAAATTGGTTTCAGCAACGCCTTTAATATCAAAGGCTATGGCTGAAAAGAATTGTGCAATAATTAAATACATTAAATTAGAACTCATCATAAAACATGCTACAGAAACGCCATTAATTAAGTTTGCAAAAATAAGACTTTTCCTTTTCCCTATTTTTTCAATCAAAATCGTTAATGGCATCAATAATACTGATTTAAAAATTGGATATATCGCATCTGCTAATAAGACATCAGCTGCGCTAATACCTTTAACTTGCGTTAAAAATAAAAATAATATTGTATAAAAAAATAGTAAATCCCACGAAATTGCTTTATATATGGGAAATAATCTTACATTTTTTTCTTCTTTTGTCTCCACTTTATCACCTTATTAAAAATTTCTATCATATAAAAAAATTATACAAATATTTGCGGAATTTTGTCAAGAGTTATAAAAAACAAATTAACAAAAACGTAAAGAAAAATTAATAAAGTTTTAATAGCATTTTTAAAGTACAAGCAGTATAATAAAATTATCAAGTGTGAAAGGAGAATATCGGTTTTAAAAACTGGTAAAAAGATAAATTATGAAGAAATGGATTTTGAGAATTTTATTAGTTTTAGTTATCATAGTAGGTATTATAGTTGGTGTTTTTATTTATAATGGGCATGAATTATATCAAAACGCTTTAAATACAGTTAGTCTTTCTGATAAAGTAGATAAAATTCAAAAAGATGAAAATTACATAAAATTAGAAGATTTACCTAAAGATTACAAAGATGCAGTTATTTCTGTTGAGGATAGACGTTATTATAACCATGGTCCTATTGATTTAATTGGTATCTCTAGAGCACTCTATACTAATCTCAAAAATCAGCAATTTCTAGAAGGTGGTAGTACGATTGCACAACAAGTTGCTAAAAATTTATATTTCATTTCACCTGATGAAAATGCTGCGCACCGCAAAGTTGCTGAAGTATTTATGGCTAGTGACTTAGAAAATGCTTATGGAAAAGATACTGTTTTAGAATTATATGTAAATACTATTTATTTTGGAGATGGCTACTATGGAATCCAAGAAGCAAGTCAAGGATACCTCAAAAAAGATGCTAAAGATTTAACACTATTTGATGCTACTATGATGGCAGGTATCCCTAATGCTCCAAGCGCATATGCGCCTACTGTTAATATGGATTTAGCTTTAAGTAGACAAAGAAAAGTAATTTCTACTATGGTAGAAAATAAATATATTTCTCAAGAACAGGCTGACGAATTAATTAAGCAACAAGATGATTTTAAGTTACCTAACAAATAAATATGTTTATGTCAGATTAGGGACATACGTTCATCCAACAAAAACTTCGTTTTCGTCAGATGAACATACGTCCCTAAACTAACATTATGCTTCTATCCAATCTAGAATATCATAATATACTTTTTCTTTAATATCTTCATTTAATAATTCATGCCTTTTTCCTTTATACAATTTATGAGACATATTTTTGTATCCAATTTCTTTTTCTAAAAATTCATACGCATTAATCCATTTTTGTAAATTGCCAATTACAGGATCCTCATCTCCTGCAATAAAAAATATTGGAAGTTCTAAATTTTTCCTTTCCCATCCTTTTTTCGAATAAGTCTTTTGTACTAATTTATATAAGTTTTGAAAACCGTTTAAGGTAAAGACATACCCACATTTTTTGTCTTGGTTGTATTTTTCTTTGTTTTCTTCCTCACTACTAATCCAACAATTTTCATCTTCTTTTTCTTTCTCAAACTTTTTAGGATACGAAGAAAAAGTTAATTTTTGCATTAACTTACTTCTATATTTATCTCCCTTAAATTTCCCTATTATTTTTGCTAAGAAAATACCAAAACTAGCCCCTATATTTTTACTAGGTGCTCCACAAACAATTAATTTATTAATCTCATTATCATATTTTTTTAGATAGCATCTTACTACCATAGACCCCATACTATGTCCAAAAAGATAAACGGGTAAGTTTGGATATTCTTGTTTTATGACTTGTGTTACTTGGTGTAGGTCCTCTACAATATAACTTGCAGTTGAATCGTAAAAGTACCCTAAATCTTCTTCTGCCTTTATGCTATCTCCATGTCCTCTATGGTCATGTATCACTGTTATATATCCGTTTTTCCGTTAAAAATTCCATAAAAGGATAATATCTTTCTTTATGTTCTGCCATCCCATGTGAAATTTGCACAATTCCTTTTATCTCTTTGCTTTCTGGTAACATAATTTTCATTGCTAAAGCTAATCCATCACATTTTGATTCAATTTTCTTATTTATTTGTTTCATTTTTATCGCTCCTATAATATTTTGGTACTTTCGACTTTTATGGTTTCTATTGTATCATATTTAAAGAGAAATGCAATACAATACTGTCATTACGAGTTTGTCTCATTTTATTTCTTGTTTATCCTTAAATTTTTCCTATAATCTTTATAACGATTTGTTTTGATTTTAGCAATAACATTTTGTTATACCTTATAATTTCTTTAGTAATATTTTATTGTTATGTTTTAGGGGGCTAAAATATGAAAACTCGTATTAAAGATTTAAGGGAAGACCATGATCTTACTCAAAAAGAATTAAGTAAATTTCTTAATATTTCACAAGTTGCTTATTCTTATTATGAACTAAATCGAAGGAATATTCCTTTAGAATTATTGGCAAAATTGGCAGATTATTACCATACTAGTGTTGATTATTTGCTATATCGTACTGATGATATGACACCATATCCAAAGGATAACAAGCAAAATTGTAAAGAATCGCTTGTGGTATGAGAAGCTACTCTTTGTTTGCAAAAATGCCAATATCTAATTTTGATATTGGCATTTTTCGTTTATTTTATCTTATATTCTTCATAACTATCACATAAGTTTAGAGTAGTTTTATTTTTTATTTTTTCCCTTGGTATAATATATATTGATATAACCATTTGTTGTAAAATAAGCAATAGCGATTCTTTATAATTTTGCTCTTTGCTATCATAATAAATAAAATTAATTTCCTAAATTTTTAAGGCTAAATAATTTTTTATTATCTTTATGTTCATATATCTCTAATATGCTATTAGAACTGTTTATTGTAAATATAAATTTTTGTAACTCTAGATTATCTTTACAAGAATATTCATTTTTTCTCACTCCTTTAGCATTTCTGGTCTCATTAAATCTTTTCCAGAATGTCCTGCATCATTATATACATCTACAATATCATAACTGTTTTTCTCACAATATTCTTTTATCATTCGCAACTGTGAATCAATAGAATAGCCATTATCTCTTTGCTCATCTGTTGATACTCTTACATAAATTCCACATCTCATAAAATATTACCTCCTACTATTCCTGTGAATTTTTTAAGGTTTTGTATACCAAAATTGTAAAAAACTTTTAAATTTTATCCTCTCATATGTTTGCTCAAAAAAGTGCATTTTCGCCCCCTAATTTAGAAAAAAACTTAAATTTTTTTATAAATTCACAAAATAAAAGGTTAAATTTTTAACTTTATGAGAATTTGCTTAATTTCTTTTAGGTTATATTTTTCCTTATGTTCTTTAATATAGAATAGCTTATTAGCAATTTCATTTACTTTATATTCGTAAATAGTAAGAGTAGATGGATATGTAATTAGATATTCAGTTGGTTGAATAAATTGCAAATTTGAGTCTATATATTAAAAAAACAACCTACAAACTTTATAGTTCGCAAGTTGTTATGATTTGGTGGGCAGAGATGGATTCGAACCATCGTACTCGTATGAGAACAGATTTACAGTCTGCCGCCTTTAGCCACTCGGCCATCTGCCCATATATTTAATTTTTGCACTTTTTTATTATACCTTTATGCTAGTATTTTGTCAAGCTTTTCCCTTTACTTTTTACTAACATAAAAATATAATTGGTGCGCCATCAAGGATTCGAACCTTGGACCCACCGGTTATGAGCCGGTTGCTCTGACCAACTGAGCTAATGGCGCATATCAAATAAATGCAGTATTTAGTATAGAACATTTTGTCCAAAAAGTCAATACTTTAGCGGTTAGTTTTTTAATTCTAACCGCTTTTCATATCATCCTCAGACTAGTTTTGGTTTTGTTCTCCTCTTCCTTCTGTAAGTGCAGGAGTTTGAAGTACAATTTTAACTTTGAAGGCATATGTAAGTGCTCTAACAACTTTGCTATTTTTAATTCTTTGCCATAGAGAAGGTTTTACTTCTACTCTAGTTTCATCAAAGTAAGCTTGTTGTTCAGGTACTCCTCCTACAGCTACTTGTTCTACTTGCTCTGTAGCTGTGGTAATTACTTCTTCTTCCACATCTTGTGGAGTTGGAATTAATTTTAATGCATCTGCTACTTCAATACCAATATAACTTAAAGCTTTTGAACGGTCTTCTATTCTTTCCATATCAATTTCAATATGTAAATTAGATTCCAAATTAACAATCCTTGCATTAATTAATTTTACAGCATCTTGATAATTTTGAGATTTATCAGATTTTGTTCTTCCAATTGCATGTAATGTGTCAATAATATCTTCTGGAAAATCATTTGAAATATTTTTAACAGTTTGTTTCCAGTCTTCTTCTTTATTTTCAACAGCATCTAAAGCTTCTCTTAATGAACCTGCTAGAGAAATATTTTTTTCTCTTTGGCGAATTAACTCTTCAATTCTTTTGGTATTTTCTTCAAATTGATTTGTTGCAAATTCCACTAATCCGTAAGCTGCTTTATATACACTCTTTGGGAAATTCTTTTTCTTTGGATATTCAATTAAATATGTTTTAATTGACTCTATTAAATCCTTAAAGTAAGCATCCTCTTCTAATTGAACAATTTGTTTCTTACTATTAGGGTTAATTAATTTTTCTACTTTGTCAATATTTGATAATATTTTTTCTTCCGTGATTACCATTCTCACGTTTACTATGCCGGATCTAGACATTGTAAACTTTCCCTCCTTTGTCCTACGTTATTTTCTCTTATGTTGATATTATACACTGATATTTCGAAAACTACAATAGGATTTCCTTTAAAATATCTTTACATTTCTGTTACAATTTTATTACAACATTTTTACGAAGTCAAGGACATTTTGTAATAATTTGTCTTTTTTTGTTTTTATTTTATTGTTCCTTTTTTAACTCCGCATATCTCTTGATTTTCATGGTTGTAGTCTTTTCAAATTCATCATGCTTAATCTCTAAATTTTTGATCGCTTTATAGGATGTTAATTGTTTATTTACTTCCTTAATTTTCTCCCAGATAATCTCTTTTATCTTTTCTTCTGATACATCTTTTCCATACTGTGCTTCAATTTCTTCCATATTAGGAATGACTTTTACGGAAATAATAAGTTCTTTGTTAGCCTCCTCTTTTGGTGCTTCTTTTCCATAAACCATACATTCTTTAATTTCTGCAATTTGCCCCAATAGAAGTTCAATTTCTTCAGGATAGATATTTTTACCATTTTGTGTAACAATTACGTTTTTGCTTCTACCCGTAATGTATAAAAATCCATCTTGGTCTAAATATCCAACATCTCCTGAATGGAACCATCTTTGTCCTTCTTTTACTTCAATAGCTTCTTTGGTTGCTTCTTCATCTTCATAATAGCCAAGCATTAAAGTAGGTGTTTTGATTAATACTTCACCTTCTCCATTTTGGTTTGGATTGTCAATTTTAAGTTCTGCTTGGAAAATGGCTTTTCCTGCCGAACCTACCTTTGGTTGAAATTCAGGTGTTAAAGCTGAAATTGGAGCAGTCTCTGTTAAACCATATCCTTGTAAAAATACAATTCCAATATCTTCTACCCATTTTCCAATTTTTGCATCAATCGGTGCAGCAGCAGACACGATAATTCTTAATTTTCCACCTAGATTTTCATGAATTTCACCAAACACTTTACGTTTTACATCCACCCCTACCACTTTCAAAGCATTGGTCACATGTATCATAGAATTTACTAAACCATCTTTTTTACTCTTCTTGATATTTGCATTTATCTTACGATATAAGTTTTCAATTAAAAGTGGGACAGCAAGTAATGCTGTTGGATTGGTTTCTTTAAAGTTTGGTACAATATGTTTTAAGCCTTGACACACTGCAATAGAGCATCCATTTGCCATTGGCAATAAAAATCCGATAGAAGATTCATATGTATGGTGTAAAGGAAGTACTGAGAAAAATCTATCTGTTGGCATTAATTTTACATAAGCCGAAACCGCATTAATATTCTCTGCCAAGTTACGACTAGATAACATTACTCCTTTTGCATTAGAGGTAGTTCCTGATGTAAATAACAATACTTTAAATTCGTCTGGTATGATTTCTATTTTAGAATAAAAATCATCTCCACTCTCTACTAATGCTCTTCCCTCTTCTATTAAATACTTCATTCCTACATTTTTACCATTGATGCCTTCATCTGAATACATTTTCACAAAGTATTTGACTTCTGGAATTTTCTCCATGATTTTTTTAATAGCTTCTGCCTTCTTTTCAGAATAAATAATAACATCTGCTCTTGATCTTCTTACCACATTTTCTAATTCATTGTCTGGTAGTTCTTTATCTGTTGGAATTGCAATTCCTTTGCCACATAGCATCGTCATATAAGAAACATACCATTCATAGGTAGTTTCACTAATGATCAATACTCTTGGCATATCTTCTAAATCTAATTTTCTAGTTAATGCTGTTCCAAAGCCAATAACATCTTTTCCAAATTGTTCATAACTAATTTCTGTATATTTTCCTTTTGGATCAAATTTCTCTAAAATGAATTCCTTATTTCCATATAATTTAATAGATTTATAGAAAACTTCTTGAATTGTTGCATAAGCTGTTGCATCATAATTTTTAGCTTCCCTTTTCTTTTGATTTTCCTGCGCTTTTTGAAGTGCTTCATAATCCACCTTTACTTCGTCAATTTCTGGAATATCCTTCATTTTTAATTTTGGAAATTTAAAATCTGGTACTTTAAAGTCTCTTAGTCCCCTCATCACTCTACCCCTTTTATTTTTTTAGCTTTTTAATAAATATTCTATTAATTTCTTTATCTAGTGCATTCATATCTACATCTTCTTGATAACGTAATTTATATATCAAACTCGAGCAAGTAAACCCGAAAATTCCTGAAGCCATTACATTAGGGTCTCCCTCTATAATTTCTCCCTTTTGAATTCCCTCTTTGATAATTTCTTCTATCATCTGAATATATTCAAATACATAATTTCTACACATTTGACTACGAGGGTCATTCCCCCATATTTGGCTTAAGATAATCGTCATAAAGCTTTCATATTTAACTAATACTTTAATTTGTATTAATACAATTGCTCTTATTTTATCTAAAGAATTCTCTAATCTTTCTGTTTTAATAGCAATACTATTTTTAAGAAGTTTTACCCCTTCTTCTATTAAGAAATTAAATATCTCTTCTTTACTAGAAAAGTGATAATATAGTGTTCCCTTTGCTACTCCAACCGTTGCTGTAATCTCTTCAATACTTGTTGCATCATATCCTTTTTCTGCAAATAGTTTCATTGATGTTTCAAATATTTTTCTTTTTGTTTTATTCATATGTTTCTCCTATTTTCTTTTTTTCGCGTCTAATACATCTAAATTATCTAGTGCTTTTCCTGTTCCTAATGCTACACAAGAAACTGCGTCTTGGGCTATCATTACATTGATTCCGGTTTTTTCTTGTAAGAGTTTATCTAGTCCATCTACTAAACATCCTCCGCCTGTCATGTAAATTCCCCTATCACTAATATCTGCTGCAAGTTCTGGTGGTGTTTTTTCTAAAACGCTGTGTACAGCATCTACTACCATCATAGCTGGCTTAATTAATGCTTCAAACATTTCACTAGAACGAACCGATATAGTTCTTGGAAGTCCTGTTGTTAAATCTCTTCCGCGGAGTTCCATTTCCATATCTTGAATTTTTGGATAAACACAACCAATATTAATTTTTAGGTCTTCTGCTGTTCTTTCTCCAATGATAATGTTATATTTTTTCTTAATATATTTTACAATTGCCTCATCAAATTTGTCACCTGCTACTTTTAATGAAGTGCTAACTACTGAACCTCCTAAGGAAATAACCGCAATATCAGTAGTTCCTCCTCCGATATCTACTACCATATTTCCGCAAGGTTTTGAAATATCAAGACCTGCACCAATAGCTGCTGCAATTGGTTCTTCTATTAAATACACCCTTCTTGCCCCTGCATGTGATGCAGCATCAATAACAGCTTTTTTCTCTACCTCTGTTACTTGTGAAGGAATACATATCATAATTCTTGGCGCAAAAATAAACTTGCCACAAACACGATTAATAAAATACTTTAGCATTTTTTCAGTCACTGTATAATTAGAAATAACACCATCTCTTAGTGGTCTTGTTGCTACTATATTTCCTGGCGTTCTTCCTAGCATTCTTCTTGCTTCTTTTCCTACTGCTAAAACATCTCCTGTGTTATTATCTACTGCTACCACAGAAGGCTCTCTTAAAACAATTCCTTTTCCTTTCGTGTAAGCAATAACACTAGCTGTTCCTAGGTCTATTCCAATATCTTGTCCGCACTTAAACATCGTCATCTTTCCTTTCAGAATTATTATTACGCTTTCTTTACAACTTTGTTACGATTATATTACAGTTCGTGTAAAATAGCAATCTCTTTTTCTAATTTATTTTTCATTTTTAAAATCTTGTATAAACATAAAAATAAGAGTATAGAAATATACTCTTATTTTATCTATTTTTTGCTATTTTATGCAGTTTTATAAAAAGAAATATCCTAAGATTACAGCACTAATTAAACCTGCGGGTCCATATGTAGGATCTATTCTTAATTCCTCAGGAGTAGCTTTTTCCACTTCTTCTTCATCTACCATACTTACTTTTACATAACTAACATTATCATAACGAAATCCTAGTTCATAATTTTTTTGTTCTTCTGGATATAAGTTATGAACTTTAATATATTTTGTTCCTACATTGATATCTCTTGGTGTATAAAAGTCAAATTTTAAATATTGATTTTCAATCATTTCTTCTGTTGTATTTTTAATTGTTCCTTTCACATTACCATTTGCATTTGATGCTTCTGCCGTTTCTACAGTAACCTTTGGAGAGGTAACATTTACTTCATAACTTGTCATTGGTTGGTACATGGCTTTTGTATAGTTGTATATCATAATATCCGAAAAGATGAAGAAAAATACAAAGATGAGTAAATAACAAAAGAATACCTTCATCCTAGGACGTCTATCAAAAATCCAAATATCTAAGTAGTTCATAAAATTCGCTCCTTCCAAACCTTCTTAAATTATAATTTTCTAAATACACCAGCTACAATTCCTAAAATTTCACAATTTGGAACAATAATTGGATCCATTGTGCTATTTTCAGGTTGTAGTCTAATATGGTCTTTTTCTTTATAAAATGTTTTAACAGTTGCTGAGTCATCAATTAAAGCAACTACAATTTGTCCATTGTTAGCAGTATTTTGTCTTTTTACTAAAATATAGTCTCCATTTAAAATACCTGCTTCAATCATACTTTCTCCGCGTACTGTTAACATAAAACTTTCACTATTGCCAACAAAATCTATTGGAATTGGGAAAGTATCTGTAATATTTTCTACTGCTAAAATTGGTTCACCTGCTGTGATTTTCCCAATAACAGGAACTTCAACCATTTCTTTCCCAGTATAATAATTTTTATTTTCTTGTTTCTTTGTCATGTCTTCTCCATTCCCACCTTTAAGTAGTCTTAGAGTTCTTCCTTTTTGTTCTTCTTTTTTGATATAGCCTTTTTCTGCTAATTGTGCTAAATAATTATGTACAGTTGCAGTTGATTTTAACCCTACTGCTTTTCCAATTTCTCTTACTGATGGAGCATATCCATTAGCTTGCATTTCTTTTTCAATAAATTTTAAAATTGCTTTTTCTCTTTTATTAATTGCTGTTGGGTCTTTTGCTTTTCTTGGCATATTTCATCTCTCCTTAATCTCATTTTTTATCCTACATAATGATATCATACAAACAAAAAAATGTCAAACAAATATTTGACATTTTTTCATTTTTATTATGCGTTCGCTAATTTTTTAACTTCCTTTTCTGTTAATCCAGTAGCATCTATAATTACTTCTATTGGTATTTTTGCTGCTAACATATCACTATCTCCCCTTTAATTTTTGTTAATGAACTTCACTACTTCTTTTCTATCGTCTAAATACTTTATCATGTTCATGATTTACTTTCTTATCCAATAGAAGATAGGGTTCATTTTCTTCATGTACTCCATTTTCTGCCTTTTGATTTTCTTTTAAAAAGTTCTGATATTTCAAATAATCTCGATACATAAATATTTCCATAGGTGTTCTTCCTCTATTATAACAGTTTGTTTTTTGGGTTGCAAGGGATTTTATTAATTTATGAGCTTATTTTAGGATATTACTAGATTCTAATTGATATAAATTCATTAGATATCAAATGTTAAAGATATTCTTTTAATAGATAAAAAGATATATGTTCTTGTTTTAGTAAAAAATTGCTTACTTTTAGAACATATATTTATCTTAATACATATTTTATTGTTTTTCAAGAAAAATCATCATACAAAATTCGACATTTTTCGTGTTTTCTGCATATTATCTTTAGCTTTCAAAATTATAAAAACTTTCAAATAGAGCTAATAATCTTTTTTTATATTTTGCTATTTCTCTCTTATCATTAAATCTCACTATTTAATATAGAGTAAAACTCGGAAACCGTGACAAATTGCCGTTCTCACTCAAACCATTCATTCGACGCTGAGCTGCATAATGTTTATTAAGAAACGTTTCAATATCAGAGACACCGTATTTAGCTCCGCAACCGCCACGATTTACCAGGAAAAGCTCGTTTAGAATCTTGTTATAGCAAACTTCTGTAGTATATTCATAACAGTTTGAAGCCATTCCATTGATATGACATTCTTCGTCACTATCCATTCCAATAAGATTAGCTACTCCGGCTTCCTGAAATTCCGTTTATTTGCATAATTACTATTTTTAGAAAATTTTTGAATAAAAACAATTGCTGTATCCCATGCATAGCTATTAACTAGGTCACTTTCTATATAGAGACTATTATACATATTCCTTGCATAATAGGCTGCTTTGGGGTGTGTTGGAAGTAGTGCCTGCTTTCTAGTCTGAGATAATGCCTTTCCATTTTGTCCTTCTCCTGCTTCATATCTCGCCAAATAGTACCCACCATTTTTTTTCGTGTTTTCAATAAATTGCTCTAAATTCTTTGCTATCGAGTCTTTTAATGTGTCACTTTGTGTCAATTCTTGTATATAATTATACCCATTAATATCAAAAAAAACATCTACTAATTTTCTAAATTCATCTGCATCTTGGTGCTTAGTTGGTGTTCCATTTTTTGTATCAAATGTATACCTTCCAAGCCTAATATCATCTGCTGGCTTACTTGTTCCAGTTGAGACTGAGTCTACTGGTACCCATACAAATTCATTTTCTTCTCTATCTTGTATTACTATTCCTTGTGTTACTTTTGTTCCTTCACTGGTTAGTACTTTAAAATCTCCTGGTACTGTAATTAAATTTCCATTCTCATCTTTTGCTACTGTATTTTGTGTTTGAAAATCCATTAGTGTTGCTACATCTGGTGCATTTTCTACTATTGTTACTTCACATGTTTTACTTAAATTACTTCCATCCGTTGCTTTCACTGTTATTGTAGCTGTTCCTGCATTCTTTGCTGTTACCACTCCTTTATTATCTACTGTTGCAATACTTGTATCGCTACTGCTCCATTCAAATTCTTGACTTGCTGTTGCTTCTGGTTTTGCTGTTGCAGTTAACCACCTTGTATAATCTTTTGCTATTCTGGCTCTTACTGAATTAATTTCTAATTCTGTTGCTACCTCAGATACTCTTACATTACATGTTTTGGAATAACTTCCATAAGTTACTGTTATTGCCACTGTTCCAGCTTGCTCTTTTGCTGTTACATTTACTGTGTTTGTCTCATTATCTACTATAACTGTTGCAATTTCTTCATTTTCACTGATTGCTGTTAAGGTTATTGTCGTTCCTTCTCCATCATTTGAAACTTCACTTGGTGTTCTGTCTATTGTTACTCCTCCACCATTAAAACTCATTTTATAATATTTTCCTTCTACTACTGCGTAATAAGTATATGGTTCACTTGGTCCTTCTAAGGTTACTTTTATAGGCTTTGTTTTGCCTTTTCCTAAGTCCATACTTTCTTTATCTAATGATATACCAGTGATTTTATTAGCACTTACTGCCACTTGCTCTATTTTTTCTCCGTCATTTCTTAACTCCTCTACTATTTGTTGCATAGTTGGTTTTTCATTTGATGGGAAAATGACACAAGAAAACTTAGCCGAATTAGTAGATGTTTCAACTGCTTTAATTGGCAATTTAGAGAGCGAAAAAATTTCGCAAGGTATTAGTGTGATTACTTTATGGAAAATCAGTAAAGCCTTGGAAATACCTATTGAAAAATTATTTGAAGATCCCTCAAAAAGAAGGAAGATTAGCTAATTTCTAATCTTCCCATTCTAATTCATAATCTGAAATTTGTACCCAGTCTCCATCTTTAATCCCTAACTCTTTTAATCTTTGATTAATTCCCATTTCATTTAACCTTCTATGGAAATAGTGTAAAGATTCATTATCTGCTAGATTGACTGTCCTCATTAATTTTTCTACTGCTAATCCTGAAACAACATATACTCCTTCTTCTTTTTTGACACTGATTTCCTCTTCTTCTTGTAAAGTATATATCTTTTCTTCTTTTTGAATTTCTACTAAGTCTTCTTTTGGTAAAGTCTTTAGTACTTCTGAAACTCGTATCATTAATTCTTTAACGCCTTGTTTTGTTGCAGCGGATATTTTGTAAATTTCCAAACCTTTCTCTTTCGCCATTTTTTCTAATTCTTGGTATAAAGTTTCATCTTGCATACTATCCACTTTATTGGCTACTACAATTTGTTTCCTTTTGCTTAATTTTTCGCTATATTTCTTTAATTCTTCATTGATTGTATTAAAGTCTTGTACTGGATTTCTTCCTTCAATTCCTGATACATCAATTACATGAAGTAATAATCTAGTTCTTTCAATGTGACGTAGGAATTGGATGCCAAGCCCTATTCCTTGACTTGCTCCTTCAATAATACCCGGAATATCGGCAATAATAAAACTGTCACCATATTCACCTTTTACTACTCCTAAATTAGGCTCTAAGGTGGTAAAATGATAATCTGCAATTTTAGGAGTTGCATCTGTTACTACTGATAATAAAGTAGACTTGCCTACATTTGGAAATCCAAGTAATCCTACATCTGCTAATAGCTTTAATTCTAAAATGAATTCTTTTTCTTCTCCTTTTTCGCCTTCTTGTGAAAAGCGTGGAGCCTGTCTAGTAGAAGTGGCAAAATGAGAATTCCCTTTACCTCCTCTACCACCTGCTAATATTAGTTCTTTCTGTCCTAATTCAGATAAGTCTGCTAATACTTTTCCTGTATTACTATCTTTTACAATCGTTCCTAAAGGTACTTTAATTACCAAGTCTTCACCACTTTTTCCAAATCTGTGAGCACCCTCTCCACTTTTTCCATTTTCAGCTTTAAATTTCTTTTGATAGCGGAAATCAATTAAAGTATTTCTATCTGGATCCACTTCAAAATAGACACTTCCACCTTTCCCACCATCTCCACCATCAGGTCCACCTGCTGCCACATATTTTTCTCTACGAAAAGAAACGGCACCATCGCCACCATTTCCTGCTTTTGCAATTATTTTCACGTAATCTGTAAACACTGTTTTAGTTCCTTTCTATATACCTAAATCACTCAAAATAATTTAACTTCATTGCCTCTTTTACTTTCTTCATAGTCTCTTTTGCAGTTTGTCTTGTCTTTTCAGTTCCTTCTTTCAAAATCTTTTCTACTAGTTCTGGATGTTCTTCATAGTATTTTCTTTTTTCTCTAATTGGCTCTAGAAATTGATTTACATTTTTGGCTAATTGTTTCTTACAAGCTACACAGCCTCTTGCTCCCGCTTTGCATTCTTCGCAAACACATTTTACTTCTTCATTTGTGCTAAATAGTTTATGATAATATGCTACCATGCATACATCAGGATGCCCTGGGTCATCCTTTTTTATTCTTGCAGGGTCTGTTACTGCACTCATAATTTTTTTGTTTACTTCTTCCTCTGTATCTGCCAAATAAATAGCATTTCCTAAAGATTTTCCCATCTTGTCATTGCCATCTAGTCCTTTGATTCTTTTGTATTGAGATAATACTGGCTCAGGTTCTTCTAAAATCTCACCATAAATACTGTTGAATTTTCTTACAATTTCTCTACATTGTTCAATTAATGGTAGTTGATCTTCTCCTACAGGTACAACTGTTCCCTCCACCACTGTAATATCTGCAGCTTGGCTTACTGGATATCCTAAAAATCCATAAGTAACACTTTCTCCAAAAACTTCTTTTTTCTGTGCTATCTCTGTTTTAACAGTAGGGTTTCTTTCTAGCCTAGCAATTGTTACTAGGTTAGAATAAAATACTGTTAGTTCTGCAGTTTCAGGTATCATAGACTGAATATATATGGTTGTTTTCTCGGGATCAATACCAATGGATAAATAGTCCAATATTACTTCTTTTACATTTTTTCTTACCTTTTCAGGATTATCAAAATTATCTGTTAATGCTTGCACATCTGCAATTAATATATATGGATCATATTTCCCACTATTTTGCATTTCTACTCTTGTTTTTAGTGAACCGAAATAGTGACCAATATGCAATTTTCCTGTTGGTCTATCACCTGTTAACATACGTTTTTTCTTTTCTTCCATTTTATCATCCCTTATTCTCATTTTATTTTTCTTGCATATCTATTATACTGGATTTTCCTATAATTTACAAGGTATAAATTGTAAAAACTCTATAGCTAATTGCTATAGAGTTCTTTTTCATCTATTTTGCTGTGCTTCCTTCTTCTACTGGATAAACACTAACTTTTTTCTTGTCTCTTCCAAGTCTTTCAAATTTTACTTTTCCTGTTACTTTTGCAAATAACGTATCATCACTTCCGATACCTACATTAGTACCCGGATGAATTTTAGTTCCTCTTTGTCTTACTAAGATATTTCCTGCTGGAACAACTTGCCCATCAGCTCTTTTAAGACCTAAACGTTTTGATTCACTATCTCTTCCGTTCTTAACACTACCTTGACCTTTTTTATGAGCCATGCTTTATCTCACTCCCTTCACATCTTTATTAGGGTATTCTATACCTGAATTTTTCTATCTCTTTTCTACGGTTTACAATCTCACATACGTTCGATTGCATTAGTTAGCTGTAACTCGCCTTGCTTCGTACAGCTAACTTAATCCTTTTTTGCTGTATCAGCCTTTTTGGTTGCTGGCTTTGCAGATGCTGTTTTTGTTTCAGCTTTATCTTCTGCTTTTGCGCTAGCTGTTTTAATATTTGTAATTTCTACTTTTGTATATGGTTGTCTATGTCCTTGTGTTCTTCTATAATTCTTTTTAGCCTTATATTTGTACACTAAGATTTTTTTACCTTTACCATGAGAAACTACTTTTCCTTCTACTTTAACATCTTTTATATAAGGAGTTCCTACTTCTACTTTTTTGTCATCAGATACTAAAACAACATTATCAAATGTTACTTTTTTACCTTCTTCTACATCTAATTTTTCGAAGAATACAACATCTCCTTTTGTTACTTTGTATTGTCTTCCACAGCTTTCAATAATTGCGTACATTCTTCGTACACCTCCTATATTTGTATACTCGCTAAGCATAAATAACAAGGCAATTACTTCTATTTTAAGTAATATTTAGTTGCCCGACTCAGGCGGCTTACAGTTAGATAGTATATCATATTTTGCTTTACGCTGTCAAGTGTTTTAGCTTGTTTTCCTCCTCAATTTTTACAATCTACTTTATACACGCAAAAGAAGCCGCAGTCTGCGGCCCCTTTTGCTTTTCTTACTTTCGGTCTTCTACGATGTTGAAGGCTACGACAAGTTCGCTGTTTTCCTTATCAAAGTAAACATCGAACCCTTTCCTTTCTAATGCTTCAATAAAGGGCATTAGATAAGTGACAATCGCTCTTCCCTCGAAAATACAGCACGTGTAATGTTTTTTCTTAAAATCGGCTTTGGCGAAGAATTCCTTGAATTTAGGCATTTTATAATCCTTTGCCAAATCCTGTTTGCAAAGAATCCAATCTATGCCAAATTTGAAGGAGTCAAACATGAAATTCTCCACCCGCAAAGTAATGCCTAATTGGGTAGCTTCACTAAAGCTTATCCAATTTTTTTTGCCATATAGGCTCTGTAGATACTGCCTGACTTCGCTAATAAACTGGTCTGCTCGTTGATCATAAAGTTGTTCTCTGTGAGCATTATTCTCACGAAAAACATTCCGCAACGTATCGACATCCACCACTGTATCCTCCTTATTTCTTTCCCAAAAGTAACAACTTTATAAAAGGTGTCCTTACATATTATATCATATTGCGCATACTAAAGCAAACCCATACTATTCTACGCTTTTAAGCGACTCTATCATATTAATCTTTTTGAGTGCAAAATAAGTAAGAATATTGACAATTGTTGCAAATAACAAAGTAATCACAATTCCATACACATAGCTTGCTAATTTAATTTGTGGATTAAACATAAAAGCATCTAATTCGCAAGTTTTGATAATAAAAGTAGTTAAAAAATTACCACCTAGTAATCCCGCTAAAATTCCTATTAGTGTTAGTAAAAGGCTTTCTTTCCCTACATATTCATATACTTCTGGGTCATAAAAACCTAATACCTTAATAGTTGCAAGTTCACGTATTCTTTCACTAATATTGGTATTCGATAAGTTATATAGTACTACTAATGCAAGCAACCCTGCTGCTATAATTAAAACCCATACAACTAAAGCCATATTATCCATTACTTCAGAAAAGATAGTTGTAGCTACTGAATTGAATTCTACACTAGAGATGTTATCTTTATCTGCTAAAATTGACTTTCCTAAAGTATTTTCCTGTTCTTCTGATAGTTCTACCGTATTCGCAAAAATTGTATTTAATTTTGCTTCTTCCTGATATAACTGCTTATAAAGCTTTGGTGACATATAGATATAATGTAGCAAATAATTTTCTGTAATGCCCACTACTTTAGTTTTCACTTCTACTTTATCAGCATTTTTGATGGTAATTTCGTCACCATCGTGAATTTCCAATAATTTTGCCAATTTTTCTGTAATAATAACCCCTTGTTCATCCAAAGTGTAACTTTGTTCTTTTTGTTTTCGATTACGTAGAACAATAAACTCTTTTAAATCTTCTACATTTTCAGGCACGACTAGTTGAATACTCTGATTATTCTCGTTTTTTACAATTTCTACAGATTGTCTATTTAATCGAATTGTATCTTGAATTTCTTTATTCTTGGCTATCTTTTCATAAGCTTTTTTACTTTCTTCTTGTCTTAAATTATCTTTTAATGTAATTTCTACTTGGTGTTTAAAAATATCGCCATACTGGGTTGGTATCATGCTACCCACAGCATCTCGAAGACCGAAGCCTGCTACAATTAAGGCAGTACATCCTGCCACACCAATAATTGTCATTAAAAATCTCTTTTTATAGCGAAATATATTTCTTATCGTTACTTTTTGAGTAAAGTTTAAATGTTTCCATATGAATGGTATTTTTTCTAACAATACTCTTTTCCCCGGTTTTGGTGCTTTGGGTCTCATTAAAGTTGCAGGTGTAGTAGCTAATGCTTTGATACAAGAATACGCTGTTGCACCTACTGTGCAAATCGATGCTGCTAAAAGACCTGCAAGTGTAAGTCCTATATCAAAACTTAATACTGGTTCTCCTATGTTATACATCATAGCATACATGTTACAAATAATCTTAGGTATCATATAGAAGCCAATACTAACTCCTATGATACTTCCTAACACAGTTGCTAAAGTTGCATAAATTAGATATTTGTTAGCAATCTGTCTTTTACTATAACCTAGCCCCTTTAAAGTACCAATTTGGACTCTTTGCTCTTCTACCATTCTTGTCATAGAAGTTAAACTAATGAGTGCTGCTACTACAAAGAATACTACTGGGAATACCTTTGCAATATTGTCAATTCTATCTGAGTCTTGCAAATAGCTAACATACCCTACGTTTTGGTTTCTATCTAAAATATACCATTCTGGCTTTTTGATATCCGCTAATTTGATTTTAGCATCTTCTAATTTCTCTTGGGCTTCCTTTATTTTTTTGTCTGCTTTTTTTTGCTCTGTTTGTAGTTTTGTTTCATTAGTTTGAATTTCGCTTTCTGCTGATGTCAATTCTCTTTGAACTTTTGCAAATTCTTGGTCTGCTGTTTTCTTGCTTGTCTCATATTGTTGCTTTTTTGTATTTAAAGTGTTCCTTCCTTGTTTTAATAACTGTTCTTGTTCCTCTAATTGCTTTAAAATTTGTTCTTTCTGTTCTGGACTTACAAAATCTAATGTTGCTAACAACTTTTTCTTTTCCGTTTCAAATAACTTTTCTTTTTCTTGAAGTTCTTTTTCTGCTTTATCTAATTCTGCTTTTCCCTGTGCCAACTGAGCATTGGTCGTTGTTTTCTGATCTTCTAGTTCTGCTTTTCCACTTCTTACTTGCCTTTTTGCATCTTCTATTTTTTGTTTGGCATCTTTTATTTCTTTTTCTGCTTTTGCCTTTTGAGTATTTAATTCTTTTTGTGCATCTTGTATTTTTCCATTTGCTTCATCATAAATTTCTTGATATCTTGCTTGTCTTCTCTCTTCTGAAATATCTTCAATACTCTGCTTTACTTCTTCTATTTTATCTTCATATTTAGAAGAATATGTCTTTAATTCTTTTGCTCCATCGGCGGTGATATATGCTACTGTTCTGATGTTTGTATCAAAGTTTTCAAGTGGAATGTACATATAGTAGCTGATTTTTCCTGAGCCTAATTTGGTCGTTCCTCTATCACTTGAAATATATAGTGGAGAATGTACTGTTCCTACAATGGTAACTTCCTTTTGTTTTAAAAGCGGTTGGTCTTTGCCATCCTCATCTTGAATATCCTCTACTTCGATTTTAATTTTGTCTCCTATCCTTTGTTCTGTTCCTGCAAGAAATCTAGGTTCTACTACACATTCTTTGTTGTTCTCTGGAAGTCTTCCTTCTACCACTTTTGCTTTATTAATTTCATTTGACAATGTCATTAGCTTTACTACTTCTTCTGTTTCGCCAATATTAACAATAGCATCAGTCGCATAACTTGCTTCTACTTTTTCTACTCCTTCTATTTTTCTTAACTCTTCTATATCTTTTTCAGTAATTCCAAGTGTGGATAAAACTTGAATGTCCATTGCTTCATATTCATCAAAAGTTTTATCTAGGGTGTTTCTCATATCAGGGCTAGTTACTCGAATTCCTGCAAAAAATCCCACGCCTAATAGAACGATTAATAACAAGGAGAGAAATCGTTTAAAAGTATTGGTTATTTCTTTCACAGTATCTTTCATTAAGGCTTTCTTCATTTTTCTATACTCTTTTCTATGTATTTACCACTCAATTTGTTCAATTGGTGTTGGATAGCTATTTTTTTGAATATCATAAGCAGTTCCATTTTTAAAATGAATTACCCTATCTGCCATTGGTGTTAATGCTTGATTATGAGTAATAATGACAACTGTCATTCCCTCTTTTCTACAAGTATCTTGTAACAATTGCAAAATTTGCTTTCCTGTTTTGTAATCTAATGCACCTGTTGGTTCATCACATAACAATAACTTTGGATTTTTCGCAATAGCCCTTGCAATTGCTACTCTTTGTTGTTCTCCTCCTGATAACTGAGAAGGAAAGTTATTCCTTCTTTCTTCTAGTCCTACCTTTTTTAAAATAGCCTTTGGGTCTAGTGGATTTTTGCAAATTTGTGTAGCAAGTTCTACATTTTCAATCGCAGTTAGATTTTGTACTAAATTATAGAATTGAAAAACAAACCCAATATCTTCTCTACGATATTTGATGAGTTCTTTTTCTTTTAAGGAACTAATTTCTTTTCCATCTATGATTACTTTGCCTCGTGTTACAGTATCCATTCCTCCTAGAATATTAAGTGCAGTGGTCTTTCCTGCACCACTAGGACCAACAATAACTGTTAGTTCTCCTTTTTCTATTTCAAAATTGGTATTATCTAATGCTTGTATAAAAACTTCTCCCATTTGATAAGCTTTTACTACACTTTTAAATTCAATATATGCCATATTTCCTCCACTTAAGATTCTCACTTCTTCCTGTAATAGTATATTCCACTTTTTTCCTTTTTTCAATTCCTTTATTAAAGTTCATTGTGAATTTTTGGACACAAAAATGTCGTACTAGGGACAGATGTCAGACAAACTAACGTCCCCTGTACGACATTTTTATTATTTCTCTTTAAATGTTACTACTTCTGAGTATGGTCCATATGTTTTTACACCATTAATATATTTATATGCTCTAACTCTTGCAGTATAATCATAATTTTTTCCTGTAATTCCTGAAATCTCTGTACTACTATTATTAGCATACATTGGCACATGACCAATTCCCGGTACTGTTAAATCAATTTCATATCCTGCTGCACCGCTTACTCTATTCCATTTTAAAGTTACAGTCGTTTTGTTCATAGTTGACTTTAATCCGGTTACTTTGCTAATAGATGTATTGTTTTCTGTTTTGTTATAGCTTTCTGTTCTAAAGCTTGTTACACTAGAATAATTGCTATAAGCTGTTTCATATTTTCCATTTACATATTGATTTTTATATGCTCTTACTCTTACCTTATAATTAGTAGAATAGTCCAACATGTTACTGGTTAAAATCATATGGTTTTCTGTCACATAATCTACATGTTTGTATGCTCCACTATTTTTAGAAATTTCCACTTCATAACCTGTAGCACCTTCTACTTCCCACCATACTAAATATGCTTCATTTCTGTTTCTAATTTCAGCTGTTAGATGTGTTGGAGTTGCAGGTTTTACAAGTGTTTCTTTTGAAGTTGTAAATCCTTTAATTGTTGCGCTTTCACTGGTATACTCTTTTCCATTTACCTTTTTATATGCTTCAATTTTTACTTTGTAATAAGTATTTGCTTTTAAGTTGCTAAAATTGTAGCTTCTATTTGATGTTGAACCTTTATATTGGTAGCTTCCATTGCCTTGAGCAAAATAAATATTATATCCATTTGCACCACTTACAGCTGTCCAACTAATTTTAGCACTATTTTTAGTTAAGTTATCTACATAAATAGTTCTAACATTTCCAACAGTAATTTTGTCTTCTTGTGTATTAAATCTATAGCTATATGATTCATTACCGTATTGTTTTTTTCCATTTACCCATTTATAGGCAACTATTTTTATTCTATAAGAACTGTCATCATCTAAGTTTGATAGAGCAACTGTTCTATTGCTTGTATCTTTAATTGTTTCATATCTTCCACTATTTTTAGATAGTAAGACTTCATAGCCATCTGCATTATTTGCTTTTGACCAAGATACTCTAGCTGTTGTAGTACCAATGTCATACACTTCTACTTCATCAATATCTCCAACTGTTATTTTTTCAGTTTTAGTTGTGAAAGAAGCATAAGTTGATTCATCTCCATATACTTTTTCATTTTTATCCCATTTATAAGCAACTATTTTTACTCTATAATAGCTGTCTGAAGTCAAGTTAGATAAATACACTCTGTTCCCTGTTTTTGAAGTAATATTTTGATAGCTTCCGTAGTTTTTAGATAATAAAACATCATAGCCATCTGCATTATTTACTTCTTTCCATGTTACAGTTGCTGTTGTTTTTTCCACATCATAAACTGTTACATTTGTTACTTTATCTAGTTTTATTGGGTCATTATTCTCATTGTTATTATCATCTTTATTAAAGTCAATAGTTATATATTGCGCTACTGATTTTTCACCATAACTTACATTATCTGTATTTAAATTTTTACAAGCCCTAACACTAAAACCATATGTCATACCATTTGAGAAACCTTGTAGTATTGCATTTGTTGTGGTTACTTCCCCGATATTCATATTGCCAAGTCCCGGAACATCTACGAATACTTGATATTTATCTGCATTATTCACTTTTGACCAATTTAACGTGACATAACCATTTGCTTGTGTTACAGTTAAATTTTGTACTTGCTCTAAATTTTTTGGCAAAGTTGTAGTAAAGTTAATTTCATTTGAAAATGCAATTTCTGTTTTTGTATTATCATAGGCTGCTACTTTTAAACGATAAGTAGTATTTTCTGAAAAATTAATCAAAGTTGCTTCATTTGAATTTACAGAACCAATTTTAGTTCCATTTACATATACATTATATCCAGCACTATTAGAAACAGAAGACCAAGTAAGTTTCATTTGGCTACCATTTAAGCTAGCTTTTAAATCACTAATATTTCCTACTAAGCTTACTGCTTGCATTGCTGTACTCATCATTAGTAATAGTAAAATTGTTAGAGTCATAATTGATACAATTTGTTTTTTATATCTCATAATAACGCCCCTTTCCGCCTAGATTTTATCATGTTTTATGTTTACTGTCAAGTTATTGGTACTAATCTTAAGATTTATTTTGCAATAACATTGTTAACGCTAGTATCTCCCCCCGGAAGAATTGTAATTCCGCCATTTGGTGAAGTAACTGTGTATTGATTTTGACTTGCATTTAACATACGTTCTAATTCATCCACCTTATTTTCATAATAATATAAAAGTCCACCTATTCCCACTAAAAAGAGTAATACTAATAAGCTAATCGTAACAATAAATGTTTTCATACGAACAATTTTGTTTTCCATGTTTTAAACCTCCTTAATTTGAGCCTTTCCTTCTCCCACCAATTCTTCAAATTGCTTTAAGATTTCTGGTGTCATATAAATTCCCCCTGCTTTATCTACCTTTTCTCCATTGACAATTTGTAACTGAATATTATTTCTATCTCCTTGGAAAAAGTAAATTGCTCCTTTCAATTTATTTCGCATTTCTTCATCTAATTCTGTAATATCAATTTCAAATACTTTTGCTTTTGTTTCCGTAAAAGGAGTTATTGTTCTTGCTACAATCTTAGGTTCTTCATCTTCACGTATACTTAATCTTCCTTCTACAATAACAATATTTTCCTCAATTAAACTACTGCTGCAAGCTTGATAACAACTATCAAATACAATAAATTCTGTTGGTCCATATAAATCTTCAATGGTAACAAATGCCATAAGTTTATTGTTCTTCGTATACTTTTTCTTCACACTAGTAATAATTCCTGCATAAGTTACATTTTGTCCATCTTTGAATTCTGTTTGATGTTCTTCATAGGTTTGCTCTCTTTTGAATTCTCCTTGTTCTTCTAGGCTCATTTCATTTTCGCTGCTGATTTGTCGTAATTGGAAGGTATTGATATTGGTTTTTGCTTCAATTTGTTCTCTCATATCTTCCAATGGATGTCCTGAAATATATAACCCTAGCATTTCCTTTTCCATAGATAACAAATCTTTTGGTTCATATTCAGGAAGCGTTGTGTAAGTATATTTCATTTCTTCTACTTCTTTGCTACCACCTAAATCAAACATAGATACTTGACCTTCAAAACTCTTCTTTCCACTATCTGAAATCATATCTATAATTTTCTCAAAAGATGCAATAAGCGTTTTTCTTGTTTGCCCTAAATTATCAAAACTTCCTGCTTTGATTAAACTTTCCACACATTTTTTGTTGACACCTAAATCTTTAATCCTTTCACAAAAATCACTAAAGTCTTTGTAATCCCCATTTCTTTCTCGCTCTGCCACAATGTTATCTACTGCATCAGTTCCTACATTTTTAATACTTCCCATACCAAAACGAATTTGATTTTTGTCTACTGTAAATTTAGTATCACTTTTATTGATATCTGGTTTTAAAATCTCAATCGCTAGTCTTTTACATTCTTCTACATATCCTGGAATTTTATCTTGATTTCCCAAAAAGCTATTTAACATTGCTGCCATAAATTCTGCTGGATAATATGCTTTTAAATATGCTGTTCTGTAAGATACTACTGCATAAGCTGCTGCATGAGACTTATTAAAAGCATATTTTGCAAATTCTGCCATTTCATCAAAAATCTTATCTGCTGATTGCTCATCAATACCATTTCTAACACAACCTGGAACAATAATATTTCCTTGTTCATCTACTTGTCCATGAATAAAGATTTCTCTTTCTTTTGCCATAACTTCTAGCTTTTTCTTTCCCATAGCTCTTCTTACTAAGTCTGCTCTACCTAGTGAATATCCTGCTAAATCCCTTACTATTTGCATAACTTGCTCTTGATAAACCATACAACCATAAGTAACTTCTAGGATTGGCTTTAAAGATGGATGTGTGTATACTGCATGTTCTGGGTCCTTTTTATTGGCAATATATCTTGGAATTTGGTCCATTGGACCTGGACGATACAAAGATACACCAGCGATAATATCTTCTAAGCAGTCTGGTTTTAATTCCTTCATAAAGTTTGTCATACCTTGACTTTCAAATTGGAATATGCCTACAGAATCTCCATTTTGCCACAGTTTATATACTTTAGGATCATTCATCTTTTCATCAAATTGTACATCAATTCCTTGATTTTTCTTCACTAAATCAATGGTATCTTGAATTACTGTTAAAGTACGTAATCCTAAGAAGTCCATTTTCAAAAGTCCTAATTCTTCTAGTGTGGTCATAATATATTGTGTAGAGACAATACCATCTCTAGCATAGAGTGGTACATAATTAACTACTGGCTCTCTTGCAATAATCACACCACAAGCATGAGTTGAAGCCTGTCTTGGCATTCCTTCTAATGCCATAGCAATATCTAATAACTTTTTCATTGATTCATCTGATTCATATAAATCTTTTAATTCTCTATTTTTCTCCAATGCTTTATCAATGGTAATATGTAATTCATTTGGTATCATCTTTGCTAACTTATCCGCTTCTGCATATGGCAAATCCAGTACCCTTGCCACATCGCGAATAACCATTCTAGCCGACATAGTTCCAAATGTAATAATCTGAGAAACATGGTCTTTTCCATATTTTTTCTCTACATATTCAATTACTTTATCTCTTTTTTCATAGCAAAAGTCAACATCAAAATCGGGCATACTAATTCTTTCAGGATTTAAGAAACGCTCAAAAAGAAGTCCATATCCAATCGGGTCAATATCTGTAATGCCAATAGCATAAGCCACAATAGAACCTGCACCAGACCCACGCCCTGGTCCTACTGGTATGTCATGTGTTTTCGCATAATGAATATAGTCCCACACGATTAAGAAGTAATCTACATACCCCATTTTATTAATAACACCCAATTCGAACTTCATTCTCTCTTGCATTTCCTCTGTGATGTTATCCCCATAACGTTCCTTCATACCATCCATTGTTAATTTTTCTAAGTAATCATAGTGAGTTTTAAATTCTGCTGGTACATCATAGTTCGGTAAAATCGTATGTCCAAATTCAAATTCCACATTACACTTTTCTGCAATTTTTACTGTATTCTCAATTGCATCTGGTACATTGCTAAAAAACTCACTCATTTCTTCTGGTGATTTTACATAGAGTTCATCTGTATCAAACTTCATTCTATCTTCATCTGTCATACGCTTTCCTGTTTGAATACAGAGTAGTACTTCATGGTTATAGGCATCTTCTCTTTTTAAATAATGGGCATCATTAGTTGCTACTAGTGGAATATCTAGTTCTCTTGAAAGTTGAATTAATTTTTGGTTAGCAAGCACCTGTTCATTAATACCATTATGCTGAATTTCTAGGTAATAATCCTCTCCAAAAATAGACTTATGCCACAAAGCCACTTCTTTTGCCTTTTCCATATCATTTGCCAAAATTGCTTGATTGACTTCACCTGCTAAACAAGCACTACAACATACTAAACCTTCATGATATTGCTCTAAAGCTTCATGGTCAATACGTGGCTTATAGTAAAAACCTTCTGTATAACCTAAAGACACTAATTTCGCTAGATTTTTATATCCTTCATTGTTTTTAGCCAATAAAATTAAATGGCTATATCTAGCATCTAAATTAGGGTCTTTATCTGTTCTAGAACGTGGTGCTACATAAACTTCGCAACCAATAATAGGCTTTACTCCATTTGCTTTACACGCTTTATAAAAATCAATAGCGCCAAACATAGCACCATGGTCTGTAATCGCCATAGCATCCATTCCTAATTCTTTTGCTCTCACTGGTAAGTCTTTTATTCTATTTGCTCCATCTAGTAAGCTAAACTCACTATGGATGTGCAAGTGTACAAAATTTGCCATTTCTTTTTTCTCCTTTTGTCAGTTTGGGGACGTTAGTTTAACTGACATATGTCCCTAAACTGACATTTTAAGTTTCTTTTCCTATTTATCTTCTACTTCTTTTTTCATTGCTCTATAAATTGTTCTTTCATTCATTCCTAAAATTCTTGCTAATTGTTTTCTTTCTATTCCTTCTAACCTTGCTATTTGTGCAATTAACTTGTCTCTTTTATCCACTTTTTCGTTTTGAATAGAAACTATATTTTCAATATTGAGCAATTGCTTTATCTTTTTAATTGCTTGTTCATCAGACAACTTCACATTTTCAAATTCAAAATCATCCTTTTCATAACCTTTTACTTTCCCATATTCTATATGAAAGATTTCAAAATTCCTTTTACTCATTTCAGCCATTTTCAATACTTTCTCGGTCTCAATTAGTCGAGAAAATTGGCTATATTCGTGATAACTACTCCAATAGTATTTTGAATATTGGCAAATTCCTGACTTTTCTGGATTGAAATGTATATATCGAATAATATTCAGTAAATATGGCAGATTTTCCACATACTTACTTTTAAATCTATTATAAAACACATGTCCTATCCTATTATACTTCTTATTAAAATACAAAGCATAACTAATGGCCAATGACTGAATAACCTTGGATAGCTTATCTTCTTTATCCATTATCACTAAGTGAACATGATTATGCATTAGTACGTAAGCATATAAGTCATAATAATATTTTTCCTTCGTTTCTTTTATACATTTTAAAAATTTTCTTCTATCAGTATTATCATAAAATATTTCCTGTTGATTGATACCACGAAGAATAACATGATAAACTCCTGTATAAGATTTTTGATTTTCTCTACAACTTCGGGGCATAGTATTCCTACCTTTTCTTTCAATATTTGCCCCCTATTGATTTTTTATTACTATATCATTTTTTCTACTATATTTCCATATAAAAACTAATTTTATTACTTTTAACAGCCTCTTAGCCCTTCATTTTAATTAATGTTTCTATTGGTTCACTTTGTCTTTGTGGAATTCTTAAAATCTCAAATTTTGAAATCTTATCTCCAAACCTAATCTCCACAATATCACCTATCTTAACCTCATAACTTGGTTTAACTATTTTTCCATTAACAGAAATTCTACCGCCATCTGCAGCTTCATTTGCAACAGTCCTTCTCTTAATGACTGTTGACATTTTTAAAAATTTATCTATTCTCATCTTTTTTCACTTCCATTCTCTATTAGAGTTTTATAACTCTTCTACACTACTTTTCTTGCTTAGTATCTCTAATTCATTATTAGCCATTTCTATTCCTTATTTCAATATTTTCTGAAAAGTGTCAGTTAAGGGACAGATGTCAGTTAAACTAACGTCCCCAAACTGACACATTGCCACTCACAATTTGCTAAACAAATCTTTGCGCTTGTAACTTTCTTTCCCAATGCTTGTTCTAATGCTTTTCGATAAATGTCAATTTGTATTTGATACTTATCTGCTACTTGTTTTTCTTTTCCTTTTGGCACATAGTCTGTTTTGAAATCTACTAAATGCACTTGTTCTTGCTCATCTATATAGTATAAATCGATCATCCCTTGTACTAAAATATTTTTTTCAGAGCCTGCTTCCTTTGCTTCTTTAAAAATTTCCTTAGCTGGTAGATTGATATAAAATGGTTGCTCTTTGTATATTTGTTTTGCTTTTTTTAGTTTTTGGAATAGTTCTGATTTTGTATAACTATATACTAAATTAGCATCTATCGCTTCTGCTTCTATTGATGTAATGATTTCTTTTTGTACTAATTCTTGAACTAAATTTTGAATATCTTGTAATTCATATTCTTTTCTTTCATCTAATTTTTGAATACATAAGTGGACTAAAGTTCCTTTTTGTGCAGGGGTTAGTTTAGTTACTTCCTCACTTCCTAATGCTTTTACTTGTATGTACTGCAATTGATTTAATGTCTGCATTTCTTCTAAATTTTCAGTTTTTTCTTTTGTACTACTTCCATCTTCTTCCCAATTTGCTTGGCTTTCTAAAGAAGGAAGCTGATTTACTTGTTCTTGTTTTAACTTAGTTACAGAAGTTTTGGTTGGAAGTTTTGTATCTACTTCATAAGCATATTTCCATTCCAAGCTTTGTTTTAATTTAGAAAGTTCGGTGTCTTTTTGCTTTTCTACTTCTTCTTGAATTACCTTTGTAATTTCTATTTCTTCTTTCTCTTGTGTCACTTGCAATTCCTTGATTAAATCTTGTTTTGCAAAAGTTTGTAAAGTTATGATATCACTTAATTCTAATTGTTTTCCTTTTAAAGATATCGTTTTTCCTTGATAAAATAGATATACATATTCTAACCAATCTAAATAGGAACTACATTTTTTCATCAGCTTATAATCTATCTTAAACGCTTCATCCTCATACATAGCTAAGTTTTTTTCTTTTTCTTGCAAAGCTTTTTGAAAATCCTTGCTTCTTCCTGTGATAATTAGTTTTTCTTTTGCTCTTGTTAAAGCAACATACAAAATTCTTTCTTCTTCTGAAAGGGTTTCTTGTTTTATTTTTAGGCTAATTGCTTTTTTTGCAGTAGTTGTATATTTTAGCTTTTTAGCAGTATCAATTAAAGTTGGTCCTAGTCCTAAATCTTGATGCATTAAAATAACTTCATTTAAATCTCTTAAATTAAATTTCTTATGTGTATGGCTTAGAAATACCACTGGAAATTCTAACCCTTTACTTTTGTGTATACTCATAATACGAACAACATTAGCACTTTCTCCAATTAATTTCGCTGAACTCAAGTCTCCATTTTGTTTTTTTAGCTTTTCAATAAATTGGATAAAATGAAATAATCCTTTAAAACTTGCTGTTTCATATTGTTTTGCTTTCTCAAACAAAGTCTTTAAATTAGCTTGTCTCATTTCTCCATTTGGTAATAGTCCTACATACTGGTAATATCCGGTATCTAAATAGATTTGCCAAATTAGTTCATCTAAAGGCAAATATTCTGATTGTGCTCTCCATTTTTCTAATTTTTCTAAAATTGCTTCTATCTTGCTTTTTAGTGGTTCTTCACAAGATATTCTTGTTTTGATAAGGGCTTCATAAAAATTACAATTCCTATCTGTTAATCGAATCGTGATTAATTCATTATCTGTCATTTGCCCAATACTAGACCTTAACACTACTACGAGTGGAATATCTTGCATTGGATTGTTAATTAATTTTAAAATGGATAAAATGGTTTCAATTTCTACACTTTCTAAATAGGAAGTAGAACTATCACTAAATACTGGTAAGTCATAATCTGATAATTCTTTTTCATAAATAGGTGCTAAAGTGCTTGTTGCTCTTAATAAAATGACAATATCTTTGGGTTCAATTTGTCTATATCCTTTTTTTCTGTCATATACTTGATAATCACTTTGTAGCAAGCCTTTAATACGTTTTGCTACAAATCTTGCTTCTAATACATCATCTTCTATTCTATCAGTATTTTCTTCTTCCTCTTCTTCACCAATGATAGCAGTAATAGTGTCATCTTCTTTCATATCAATGACATTTAATTCTGTTATTCCTGCATAAGAAGTTTCTTCTTCTGGTTCTGGATAATTTGCTCCATAGTTTAAATATTCATTCTCGTTATAGGTAATGTCTCCTAGTTTTTCACTCATAATGGCTTCAAATACCAAATTTGTAATGTCTAAAATATTATTCCTACTTCTAAAGTTACGGAATAATTGAATTTTCAAATCATCCTTTTCTTGCTTGTCTTCTTTTGTTTGATAGCTTGCATATTTTTGCAGAAACAATTCTGGTCTTGCTTGCCTAAATTTATAAATACTTTGTTTGACATCTCCTACCATAAAGATGTTATTTCCTTTAGAAATACTGGTTAAAATAGCCTCTTGTACCAAGTTGCTATCTTGATACTCGTCAATGGCTATTTCTTCAAATCTTTCTTCATATTTTTTGCTGACTTGTGTTTTGTTCCCTTCCTCATCTAGTAACAATTTTAATGCTAAATGCTCAATATCATTAAAATCTATACAGTTCTTTTCCCTCTTCTTCTCTTTGAAATTTTCACTAAATTCTAAAATGAGCTTTGCTAACTTCTGCAAAATAGGGTAAAGAGTTGCAAAGTCCTCTACAATTTCCTCTGAAGTATTTTGAATTAATTTTGATACCTTTTCCTTGATGTCTTTTTTCACTCTATCTCTAATTCCTTTTGCTTCTTCTTTGATGTCTAAAGTCACCTTTTTGTCTACTGGCCATTTTCCAAAACTAATCTGGTGGACTTTTTGGTATACTTCATTCCACGAACTTTTTGCTTCTATCATTTCTTCTAGCTGTAAAATATCTTCGCTAATCACTTGATAAAACTTACTACATTCAGGAAATTTCTCTAATTCCCTTTGCACCTTTTTTAATTTTAGGAGACTTCCTTCTAACTCTTCTTGTATTTCCTCTAAAATCACCTTACCTAAAACAGTTTGTCCAAAGTCCAAAGAAGTATCCACCTGAAATTGCTCTACTTTTTCTTGTAGCCACTTTTCGGGGAAAGGACTACTTTGAATAAAGCGATAAATGGATAAAATTAACTCTTGTAATGGCTCATCTCCACGATATCCTGTATAAGTTTCTAGTAATTCTAAAAAATCGCTATCTTGCTCTATATATTTTTGCTCTAATAAATCTTCTAACACTTCTTGTTTTAATAAATCAATTTCCGTTGTATCTGCAATTCTAAAATTGCTTGGTAAGTCAATTTCATAAAAATGATTACGAATTACATCTAAACAGAAAGAATGTATAGTACAAATACTTGCTTTGTTTAACAAGGTAATTTGTCTTTGTAAATGTTCATTTGATGGGTCTTGTTCTAATTTTTGATAAATGGCTTCTAAAATTCTTTCTCTCATTTCTGCTGCTGCGGCATTTGTAAAAGTTACCACTAATATTTTATCAATGTCAATTTTGTCATCAAGAATTTTATGAATCATTCTTTCTACAAGCACAGCAGTTTTACCACTACCAGCGGCAGCAGCTACTAAAATATTAGAACCTTTACTTTCAATTGCTTGCAATTGTTCTGTCGTCCATTTTACGTCACCCATAAATAAACTTCCTTTTTCATTTTTTCAAGATTATTATATCTTATGGGGAGCTCATTTTCAATGTTTTTTTAAGTTTTCATTTGCTTTATTTTTAAGAAATGAATGTGAATTGATTTAAATTATAATTGATTAAAATAATTTTTCTTTTTTTGGTCATACTATTTTTAAGGAGGCTAAAATAGCAAACTAACAAAATCTAAAAAATAACATTTTTAAGATTTTGTAACATTTGCATACAGTTCATGTAAGTCTTAAAGGCTTACAAATATTATGGAAGGAGGATATGTTAGCCTTTAAGACTAACATAAACTAGCAATGGATGAAAATATTAATTTAACTATTTTAAATGAAATTGGAAAAGCTACTAGAATGGGACTTTCTAGTATTACCTTTGTTTCTGAAAAGGTAGAAGATGAAACCATGAAACAAGATTTAAGTACTCAATATGCAGAATATGGGAAAATTTTAGATAAAGTAAACACTCAATTTGAGAAGTATGGAGAAATTCCTGATGAAGAACCACTAATGGATAAAATGATGAGTTGGACTGGTGTTCAAATGAATACTTTAAAGGATAGTAGTAACTCTCATATTGCAGAACTAATGATACAAGGAAATTTAATGGGTGTGATTGAAAGCCAGAAATTATTAAATCATAGTCCTGAAATGGAACCTGTTGTTAAGGATATTTTAAACGAGTTTATTACTCTTCAAAACAACCATATTGAAAAAATGAAGGAGTATTTATAAGGATTTTTAATCTACAAAAACGTGTGAATAATCCTATTTTTCACACGTTTTTCTTTATTCTATTTGACGAGGTCCTTTATCTTTCTATTAAATAAAAAAGATATATGCTCTTATACTTGCAAGAAAGTGCTTGCTTAGAACATATATCTTCTTAATACATATTTTATTACTTTTCAAGAAAAATTCATCGACTTTTTTCGACACTTCAGGTCTTAAATACTAAAACCAGGTGCAACACACTGCTTGCTATCTGCAGCGTAAGTGTGGCAATCTCCGCCATCGCTCACATAGCAGAAGTAGTTGTATTTCCAATGAGGAGAACGGAGCCACCAGTAGACATCTGTGCCCTTTTTTCTTTTACTCTTATCGCTTCCTTGATAGTATTGATATGTCTCTCCTTCTTTTGCTATGGCATATCCATAAGCTGCTCCTGATGTGCTAGAAGAAAACCCTACTTCACTACAAGATAACAGCCATAATTTGTCTGCGCTATTTATTACTGAACTTGCACTGTTATTTGTCTTAATATATGGTTTATCTACTTGTTTAATATTCGACCTACATGCTTCACTTATTTTTCCTATTCCTTCTGAGCCTTCTAAATAGGTTCTCATAGCTGTTGCTGCCCATCCATTTGCATTGGTGAAGCTTGAATTCATTTGTTTTGTCGTATCTATCATAACCTCTGCAAATTCAAAACTAATTCCCGCTGTTGTCGCTTTTGTTCCGCTTCCATAGGCTGCTGTTGGATTAGTCAAAGTATCATGTTTAAATCCTAGTACTCTTACTTTTCTTGCTATATTATTGTGTTTTACATAAAATTCTTGTCCTACTGTTATCGTTTCCTGTTTTCCATCTACTGTTACTGTAGCTTGTGTTGAAGTTCTACTTACTGTTGCAGTTGTTCTTCCTTCTGCTATTTCTTTTGCTATTTTCGCTATTAGATTCCAGTCATCTTCCTTTGATACTTCAACTACGCAGCTTGCTGATTTTGTTGTATCATCAGCTGATGTTGCTGTAATAGTTACTGTTCCATCTGCTTTTCCTGTTACAAATCCTGTATTACTTACTGTTGCTATACTTGTATTACTGCTATTCCATGTTACATTTTTATTGGTTGCATTTGCTGGCGAAATTGTGGCAACAAGTGTTATTGTTGCATTTGGCTTTACTTGTGCTTTTGTCTTATTCAATGTAATACCTGTTACTGGTACTTTCACCGTAATATTGCAAGTTGCTTGTACTTCGCTTCCATCCGTTGATTTTGCTGTAATAATTGCGCTTCCACTTACTTTTGTTGTTACTAATCCATTATTGTCCACTGTTGCTACTGCTTCATTACTACTACTCCATTCTAATGTTTTATTTTCTGCATTTTCTGGTAATACTGTTGCATTTAGTTGTAACGTAGTATTTGGATTTAATGCAGCAGTTGTCTTATCTAATGTAATTGTTTTTACTAATTGTTGTATTGCTTCCCTTACTACTAATTCGCTTTCCCCATTTTTGTTTTTCACTCCTACTTTAATTTCATAAATTTTTCCATCTGTTAAGCTTCCTATTGTTGCTGTTAAATCTGTTACATCTTCTTTTACTGGTGCATACTCTTTTGAATTATCTTCTGTTACCTCTCTATAATAATAACTTATTTTCCCATCTTCTAATCTTGCAACTTCTACCTCAATATCTATGCTAGTTCCTGTTTTTCCTGTTACTTTGATACTTTTTATTCTTGGTGGTAATTTTCCAACTTGTCCCAAATATTCTATCTCAGCATCTGTTGGTTTTTCAGGTGTTGGTATTAATGTTACTAAAAACACATATCCCAGTTTCGTGGTTACTTCATAAGTGCCATCACCATTGTTTATCACATCTGTTTCTTTGTTGTTTATAATGCCTTGTTCTTTTATATAATCAAAATATTTGTCAGGATCAAATGTGCCTAAGCCCTCTATAAATACTGGGCTTTTTGCCATTTCTAATCTTTCTTGCCAACCTGCAATATCCGTTTTTAATTTTGCTTCTGATGCTTGTCCAAATACTCCATTATCTCCAAATACATAGACTATGGTTATACCTGCCAAAATCAGTAAGACTACAATTGTCACTACTAACGCTACAAGCGTTATCCCAGCTGTTGAGGCTTTGCCGATTACAGATGAGTTATCCTGTAAGGATATACCTTTTTCTTTCTTCATTTGTTCTTCTCTCCTTTTCATTTTTAAAACAATTTGTTAGATTTGTTTTAATTATAACATAGTATTTCATTTTTGTACACAATTTGTGTACTTATTTTATTTATTTTTTAGTGTACACTTTTTAAGAGGTGATTTAAATGGAAAAACTAAAGATAGAAACTATTTCTAAAACTAAGGATACTGTAACTAGAACTATTCGTATAAATGGTAGTACATTTGATAAAATTGCAAAACTTGCTGAAGTAAATCATCTAAGTTTTAATAGTGTTATTAATCAAATTATTGAATATGGTTTGAATAATCTCGAGGAATAATTTCGGCAAAAAAACAATCGGCAAATTAAAATATATCAATTCGTCGATTGTTTTTTATTGAATTATCTTATTTCTTCAAATACAATTCTGGATCTTGTTGTTCATTATTTTTTAATAGTTCAAAATGAAGATGTGGTTCATCTGAAATTTCAAAAGATGCTGTATTACCAACTGTTCCTAGACTTTGACCTTGCTTAATTGTTTCACCTTCTACTACAAACTCTGTACTTAATAAATTTGCATATACTGTTTTATAACCATTAACATGTTCTACAATTACTGTAAGACCATAACGTGGGTCATTTTTAATAGAAGCTACTGTTCCATCTGCTGATGCTTTTACTACTGTTGTCTTGTCTGCTTTAATATCCACACCATTATGTGTTGCCCATACATCTAAAGTACTAGAATATACTAACTTATTATTTGCAAATTCTTTTACAATTTCACCAGACACTGGCATTTTAAACTCTGGATCTTTTACAGGTTCAGTTGTCTTATTGGGCTTTGTGGTATTTTCTTGATTTGTATTTACTTTATTGTTATTTACTTTGTTAGTTGTTGTAGTATTTTGCGCTTCTTGACTTGTATTCACAGCTATTTTTTCTGTATTTTGATTATTTCCTTCTGCTTCTTGCATTTCATTTACTGATTTTCCCATAGAGGTACTTGTCTCTTCTGATGCTACTAAATTTCCAATTGTATTATTGTTATTTTTCTTTGCTATTTGTGTACTATTATTTAACTTATTTCCATAAATTAAAAAGGCAATGACGAAAACAATAACTGCTAGCGCTAGCACACTTCCCGTAATATATAACATTTTCTTCCCGTCTAGTCCATCCTCCATTGGTCTTCTTCTATTTTCTCTTCTCATAAAATTTCCTCCTTAAATTCTATTTAGTAGCATTATTGACAATTCTGAGAAAATTATACAAAAACAAATAAATAAATTTTAAATATCTTTTACCTCTACACCTGTATAGAAGTGATGGATAATTTCTTCATATGTCTTTCCTTGCTTCGCTAGACTATCTGCACCTGTTTGGCTCATTCCAACACCATGTCCATATCCTGTTACTTCAAATTTAATGTTCTGCTTTTCCATTGTAATTTTAAAATTAGCAGAACGAAGTCCAAATAAAGTTCTCATTTCAACACCTGATAATGAAAGATTCCCTACTTGTATTGTTTTTATCCTATTTCCCTCTGTATATTCTTTTACTTTAATGCAATCTTTTTTGCTGAAGTCAATTTTAAAGTCTTTATGTTCTTTTTGAATGGTCTCTGTAAACTGTTTTTGCGTCACTGTTACGTTAGACGCATACTGGCTATAAGCATCTTCCCCTGCGGTCGAAACAGCTTGCAAATATGGGTACCCGCTTCCACCGCCATACATTGATAGGCGCTTCCGTTGTTCCTCCACTGTTAGAATGAAAAAAAGCATTAATTGGCTCATTATTGTAAGTTATCATTTTACCTTGTGTAGTATTGACTGCTTTCACAATTTTGTTCCAGTACTCTGTCTTTTTATTATCATCCCATCTTGCTAATCTATCCTCTTTACTAATCCATGCTTGGCAACAAGTAGAATCGTCACAAATATCTGCATTTTCATGTTTTTTACTATTATGCACAATTTTATATAAAGTAAACGTTCTTGCCACTACCGCTTGTGCCTTTAGGGCCTCTTCTTCGAAACTCGCTGGCATCTCAGCGCTTACTACTCCATACAAATATTCATCTAAAGAAAGTTTTTCTACTTTTTTTGTTTTTTTATGATATAGCTTCACTGTTTTATATTTTTTGTAATCATAAGTTACTTTTGGAATAACCTCTTCATTTTGTGGCACATTAGTCTTTTGTGCCTTTTGAAAAGATTTGGTAAACATGATTGGAATTAAGAAGCACAGTGCTAGAAATAAAAGCAAGTAAATTATGTATTTTTTCATAAATATTTCCTTTCATTTTTATCTAATGATATGTATAATATAAGTGCTGTCCGCGCAAGGCGAGTTCGCGAGCGCCTTCCGTTGCTTTCTTCTGTTTGCATCTAGCATAATAAAAGCAACGGACAGTACGGACAAACGTTATTATACATATCATTAGATTAATTAATATATTTAAACAGCCAACTTCGTCCTCATTCGTTCCAAACTTTTCTTCTCTATTCTCGAAACTTGCACTTGTGTAATTCCTAAAATCTTGGCAACTTCTGTCTGCGTTTTTCCTTTATAATACCTTAAAACAATAATTTGCTTTTCTTGGTCTTGTAAATTTTTTAGTGCCTCCTGAATACAAAGTCGATTACTAATCATTTCTTCTTGATTTGTCCCACTTTCCATTTTATCTAATAAACAAATTCCATCTTCATCGCCATCATAAGCAGGTTGATAAATAGATTCCATTGGTCTAAATGCATCCATTGCTAAAGTCAGTTCTTCTTTAGAAGTATTTAATATTTCTGCTAATTCTTCTATTTTTATCTCTTTTCCTGTTTTCCTATAGTATTCTTTTTGTTCTTCTAAAGCCTTCATTGCCAGTTCTTTGATACTTCTACTAATCTTTACTGGTCCATCATCACGAAGATACCTTTTCACTTCTCCTAAAATATATGGCACAGCATAAGTAGTTAATTGAACTTCAAAGCTTGCGTCAAATCTTTTAATACATTTAATAAATCCCATAACTGCCACTTGGTATAAATCTTCTAGCTCATATCCTCTGTCTTGAAACCTTTTGACAATGCTCCAAATAAGCCCTTTGTTTCTATCAATTAATTTCTGCATTGCCTCTTGATTTCCTGATTGTGCCTCTATCACATCTAAATTATTATTTGCATAGTCTTCCTGCATAAAAAAAATGCCTCCTTCATATTAATTGATTAGAGCATTTTTTTCTTCTTCTATTTCTTCTTGTTTTTCTTCTTTTTTTATTTTTTTCTTCATTACTATTTTTGTTCCAATTCCAACAACAGATTGTATTTCCACTTCATCCATAAAGCTTTCCATTATGGTAAATCCCATTCCAGACCTTTCTAAATTTCCTTTTGTTGTGTACAGTGGTTTCCTTGCTAATTCTATGTCTTCAATTCCTTTTCCATTGTCCGATATTTCTACCTCAAGTGTGTCTTCTAGCAATTTTGCTTTTATCTTTACATTCCCTTCCGTATCTTCATATCCATGAATAATACAATTAGTTACAGCTTCTGATATAGCTGTTTTAATATCTGCCAATTCTTCGATTGTTGGATCTAATTGGCTAGCAAACGCAGCCACTGTAATACGTGCAAACGCTTCATTGTTGGACTTGCTAATAAAGCTAAGTTCCATTTCGTTATCATACATACTTTTCATTATCTATCTTGCATGGTATATTAAAATAACACCATACTCTCCTTTCTTTTTTATCCTATTTATGACTATTAGCTTACTTTTTCACTTTCTTCTACTGGAATAATTCTTACTACTCCACTCATTTCTAACATTTTCTTCACTGCCTTACTACTATTGACAATTTTAGTATTTCCCCCTAATAGTTTTGCTAACTTATATCTTCCTATCAATAGACCTATTCCTGCACTGTCCATAAAAGAAACTTTACTAAAATCAAACACAACTTCTCTAGGCATAAATCTTGTAATTTCATAATCCATTTTCCTCCTTAATCTTTCTGTAGTATGATGGTCAATTTCTTCTGTTATTTGAATATATAACAGCTTGTCCAATTCATCAAATTCTATATTCATCTTGTATTCCTCCTTATTTTTTGCTTGTCCACATTATACATTTTTTTTTAAGTCTTGAATAGAGTAAAATATAAGAGGTTTTGTCGTTTTTTTAGAACTTTTCGACTTTTTTCGACTTTACATGTTGGTAAATATTTTAATTTTTCCTTCGTAAAACATTGTGTTTTATTTTAGGGTGTGGTAGAATTAATTTACGTTATGAGAAGGAGGTGAAATTCTATGACGAAAGAAGACCAAATTTTAGAGATACTACACGAGCATACTAAGTTACTTAATACATGTATTTTAACATTAAATGAGCACTCAAAGACATTGGATGAACATACTAGAATTTTAAATGAGCACTCAAAGACATTGGATGAACATACTAGAATTTTAAATGAACATTCAAAGACATTGGATGAACATACTAGAATTTTAAATGAACATTCAAAGACATTGGATGAACATACTAGAATTTTAAATGAACATTCAAAGACATTGGATGAACATACTAGAATTTTAAATGAACA
>CAPXSA010000028.1 GCA_948735595.1 uncultured Clostridia bacterium
AGCAAGATGTTGAAGAGACATCTCACTATTCATTTGCTATTGCAGATGAAAGCGTAAATGGAGATTTAAGAAAAGCATTTAATAAAATAATGTATGGTTAATATCAAATGTGGTGTTCCCACAAAAAGTTTATGCAATGAATTATTTCTCATTTTTTGCATTTTTCTTTAAAATGTGGTATAATATTATTTAACCTAAATTTACAGGAGGTTTTTTGATGTGAGTAGTGAAAACACAACACGGAATGCGGTGCCTTGCCTCTATCAGGAGGTATGTCACAGCTCTGGCCAGTCTAAATGTCAGGATATGCCCTCCAGTCTTGAGGCAGTTCCTGACTGCTTCCACTCCGGAGGTAGCTGCCGTTACAAGGATTTCTGCTTTGCAGAACACCCCTTTAACTGCAGACATGCTGGTTCCAGAGGTCTTCACCTTTCTTGTTTTAACAAGAAACATCATTCACGCAAGTAACATCAAAAAGGGTTGCCAAGTTGGCAACCTCTTTTATTTTAGTTCTATTTTTTATTTTTATGCATATAATAATAGTATCTAATTTTAAAGGAGTGAATTTTGTGGACAAGAAGCAACCTAAGCAGACCTCTCAGGAAATCCCTTGTGCGCTACACGGCTCTCATGTGTGTCCCAAGCCCAAAGAATGTGATGGTATTCATCGGCTTTGTTCTATTTGGAAAGACCACAGTGGGCGCTAACTCCAAAAAGAGCCCCTGTAGGGGCTCTTTCTCATAATATTAGTTATACATTTCTCCAAAATGCTTCATAACCACGATACGCTTCATACAAATCTAATTTACTTGTCACTTCATAAGGTGAATGCATAGAAAGTACGGGAACACCGCAATCGATTACATCGATTCCTTTATTAGCTAGGATATAGGCAATTGTTCCGCCTCCCCCAACATCTACTTTTCCAAGTTCAGCAATTTGATAAGCAATATGATTTTGTTCAAAAATTCTTCTTACTTCTGCTACAAATTCTGCATTAGCATCAGATGCTCCTGATTTTCCTCTTGCACCTGTATATTTATTTAGTCCAATTCCTCTGCCTAAGAAAGAGGCATTATTTTTTTCTGATACACTACTGTAAATTGGATCCAATCCAGCATCTACGTCTGCTGATAACATTTTAGAATTGCAAAATACTTTTTCTAATAAATTTGGTCTGTTGACTCCCATTTTATTTAATAACTCAGAAATAAAAGTGTCAAATACATGTGATTCCATTCCTGTATTACCCACGCTGCCAATTTCTTCTTTATCTGAAATAATACAAATAGCTGTCTTTTTTAGCTTTTCGATATTCATTAATGCAGTTAATGAACTATATACACAGATTTTATCATCTTGGCCATATCCTGCTATCATGCTATTATCAAAGCCCATGCTTCTACATGGCATAGCAGGTACTAACTCTAATTCTGAACTTAACAAATCCGCTTCTGTGATACCATATTTTTCATTTAAGATTGTTAATATATTTAGTTTTACTTTTTCCCCTACATCAGCATCAAATGGAATACTGCCGATTAATAGGTTTAAATCTTCTCCTTCTATTACTTCTGTTGCTTTTTTCTTCATTTGGTCTTGTGCTAAGTGTGGTAGTAAGTCTGTAATTGTGAAAATAGGATCATTTAAGTCTTCTCCTATACAGATTTTTATCTTCTCACCATTTGTTTTGACAATGACACCATGAATAGCAAGTGGTATAGCAGTCCATTGATATTTCTTAATTCCTCCATAATAATGTGTTTTAAAATATACAAATTCAGTATCTTCATATAATGGATTTGGTTTTAAATCTAATCTTGGTGAGTCTGCGTGTGCTCCAATAATATTTAGTCCGTTTTCTAATGGTTCCTCTCCAATAACAGCTAAGTACATACTCTTGTCACGATTGATATAATATACTTTATCTCCTACTTTTAAATTTTCATAGTGATTGATATCTTGAAATCCATGTTCTTCTGCTATCTTTTTAGAGTTCTCTACAATTTCTCTTTCTGTTTTTGAAACATTCATGTAGTCAATATATCCTTTAGCATAATCTAAAATTGCATTTTTTTCTTCTGCTGTTTTAGATTTCCAACCATTTTCCTTTTGGTTAAATAACTTTTTCTTTAAGTCTTCGGCTTCCTTTTTATCCATTATTTTTTCTCCTTCCTAATTTTGATGATTTCATTTTATCATATTATTTTAATTTTAGAATACCCATTTTGTATTTTTTTATGTATTTTTTGTAATAATCTACCTATTCTTATCGTATAATTTAATGATTTTTATTTACTTTTTCAAAATTTTGTAGTTTAATCATTTTAGATTTTAAAGAAAGGATGATATATATGGAAGAAAATGAGAATAAAAATAACTTTAATGTAAACGCAGAAGAAATAAAAAAAGAAACGTCCGAAGCAGTAAATCAAGTAAAAGATGCTATAAAAAGTGCAGATTTCAAAAAGGATTCTAAAGAGGCAAAGGGATTTTTCTTCTCTTTTTTTAAAAATCCACTTGGTGAAATAAAGAAAGCAACTTCTAGTGCAGATAATAGATTTGTGAAAATTGCCATTATTATTTTTGTTGTTTGGCTTACTATTCTTTTAGTTTCTAATGTCTTAAGCATGGCTACTACTTATTTATTTGGTACTTTTGGTAGTTTTTCCTACTTTTTGCAAAATCTATTCCACAATGTTTTTAATCTTGTAAAAACACTAGTTGCTCCTGTGATTACTATTTTAGTACTTTCAGGATTAGTTTATGGATTTAAAAAAGTGAAAAATAGGTCTTTTTTAACAATTGTTAGTAGTATTTTAATTGCAAAAATCCCTGTTGTAATAGCTAATGCTTTTAATCTATTGGTATTAGTAAGTAGTCACTTTATCAAAATCACTTCTACTTTTGCAGGATTTTGTAATGTTTTATCCGTTATTCTTTTATTCTTTACAATTGGAAATTTATTAGAAGAGGATAAAAATGATTCTTATTTTTGGAAATTCACTTTAATTATGGGCATTTTCTATATTGTAAAATTCGTGTTCTCTTATTTAGGTATTTCACTCTAAGTGCTAAAGGCTAAGTTATGCTTTAGTAAAATAATTATTGCGATTGTTACAACTTCTGAACATTTAGAAGTCTTTAACATCGCTTTTTTAATACAAAGTTGGCTTATTAGAGTTGTCAAATCCTTCTAAATGTGTTATAATAGATAAGATTACCAAAATGGTATATCGTTACATAATTAGCACATTTTATTAAACTGCTGAAAGGATGAAAAATTATGGCACAAGCACACCATAGCAAAAAGAAGCGTCATGCTAAAAGGCGCAAACACCGGCATTCAGTAAATACACAGCAGGCTTCCACTTTTCGCCAAAAGTTTATAGCAATTGTATTATGCGTCCTTATGTCTTTAAGCTTGTTGGCACCAGTTGCATTTTCTATTATGCAGAGTTCTCGGCTTAAGTCTTCTCATACTACCTCTATGCATACTCAGCCTTTAACGACCATAGATGTCAAAGACATCTCAAAGGATGTTTATAAGAGTTTCAAAGATAGGATACAACCTATCAAAGAATCCCTAGATAAACTCTTGAAGGAAATGCATCATCTGAAATATGCTGAAATGGGTATTCCCGATGTAGTCTATTTGCATTCACGTACTTCTCACTTTCCCACTATTTCTGCTTTTCCAGAAGTAGTGGTAGAGAGGTTATCTGATGAAGATGTTGCAGTAGACTTAAGCCACGCATTTGACTCCAATATAGCTTATGATTGTTCTGCTGAGTTGGAGGAAGTATTTTGTCGCATTGTATGCCGCGAGTCTGACAGTCAGCCTTTCTTAGGACAACTTATTGTAGCAGAAGGTGTTGTTAGCCATGTTTATTCTGGTGCTTATCGTGGTAATTCTACTAATGCCATTTTAAAGCAAGGTTACGAGGCGGAAGAAGATTCCAATGGCAAACTCCATATTTATGATGGTGAGGGTAAGGAGATCCTCTCTTATTCAGAAGATACCCAAAAAGCCGTTGAACTTGCTTTGCGAGGCAGTAGAGTATCCCACACTATTTTAAAGGCGGTAACAGAATTCCAAAATGCTAAATATGGCTTACAGTTAGATGATACTACTTATTCTCAATGGGGAGCAATTTATCATTATGCTCCAAAATACATTAGATTTGAACACCAATTTTCGGATCGTAATGTTAGAAGAGCACCTGTAAGCTTTCAGTTTGTTGACCACGTCTTTTATGGCTACTGGTTGCCTGCCTCTTTACAATTAAACCTATAGTTTTTCATCATCTTGGTTTTTATATTAAAAAATCAAGATACAAAAAGACCAACCTGTTATATAGGTTGGTCTCTTTGTTAATCCAATATCATACCATACACCAGAATACCAATATTGTCTTGATAAATTTGTTTAAATTGTGATATTGGTAGTGGATTTTCGCCGAATTCCTGCCTCTATAGTATAGCCTGGTCTATTATATTCTTGTATAAACCAGTCTTTATATCCTGCAAAACTAGAGTTATATGGTACTTCTTCTAGGCTATATCCACTTATTTTTGCAAACTCTTGCCCTATTTCATATCCTCTAGGAGGATTACTATTTTGAAAATCCCAATAGATTTCTTGTCCTTGTGTATGGTAAGAAATCGTTAAGGTAAAATTATGGCTAAGAGTAAAGTCGTAAAGCATTAATGCTTCTGGCTGAGTTAATGGACCTTCTCCTACAAAGTCTCTTGGCGCAGGTGAGTCAAATCCTTGTGCATATTTAATTTTCTTAGCATTCTCCCAACCTGCAGGAAATTGCAAATTTAAATCCACACCATTAAAATTCGCTTTCCAACCATCGGGGAATGGTATTGTAGCAAACCTATGAGCAATTGTTTCATAATTTTTATATATTTCACTTTTCTTATTAACATTTCCAGTTACTAAATCTACTCCATCAGGATTTACCATTGGAATAATATACAAGGATACAGTTTGAAATAACTCACGTGCCGAATGTCCTTGTATTGTCTGAGCAAAAATATATGCTCTGCAAAAATCCTCAATAAATTTCATAAGTAGTACTGATGTAATCCATTCATTAGCATGAATACTAGCATGATATAAGACCTTTTTTTCTCCATTTCCTATTTTAATATATGGAATTGGCTTTCCAAGTACACTATATCCTGCTATCTTTATTTCTAAAAAAGGATATGCTCTTTTTAATTCTTCAATATTTTGTTTCATTAAATTATAACCATATTTTCTATTAGTGGGAACTATTTGAATAATATCTTCTTCACCATCTTTTTCCATAAAAATCACCTAGTATAAGATATTATTTTTATTTTTTTATGTGATAAATTTTTCAAAAAGTTCTTGCCAAACACAAAAAATTGTGATATAGTATATAAGCAGTTGTTGAAAAATCGAGGCGTAGCGCAGTTGGTAGCGCGCGTGGTTTGGGACCATGAGGTCGCAGGTTCGATCCCTGTCGCCTCGACCATAAAATAAGAAAAAATGGTCTTTCGTAGATCGATTTTTTCTTATTTTTTTATTTGCAGCTGTAGCTTAGCTGGATAGAGCGTTCGGCTACGAACCGGAAGGTCGGGGGTTCGAATCCCTCCAGCTGCACCAATAGGTAAAATTATTGCCTCAATCGATGTTAGCTAATTCAATCTGAAATATGATTGATTTTTTTATTTAGTAAGATATAATTAATTCATCAGCGGTTGCTTTTAGGAGACTGATATGGCAACTAATAAATGTTTCATTACATTAAAAAAAATATTTATAAATACTTGGAATTAGATAAAATTTCGACTCCCGAGGATTTCTGAATAGTTCAGAAAGAGAGGCTATTAATAACATACCTATGACAATGGAAGATTGGACTAATAGAATAGATAAATATTTATTATCAGATAATTTAGATGTGTTAAAGAATGCTAGTAAAATTTCACACAAAAAGCAAGAGTTAAAATCTTGCTTTTTTCTTTTTATTCATCTATTACCTGTTCCTTGTCTTTCTCTGGTATAATTCCTAAATCAATCAAAGCAGACACATATTTATTATGTGTGCTTTTTTGAATCCAAATTCCTTGCTCACTACATTTTCTTAAAATACCAAGCCATATTCTCTTCATGATTTCTTCTGCCTTTTCTGGCGCTATTTCATCTTTGAACTCTATTTCGAATTCATCACGAGAAGCCTTTTTTCTTCTTCCTGTTTTTGCATCTACATTAATTACATCGTCAAATGCTAGTTCTATTGCGACGCCTTTTATATTATAATTTTGTTTTCTTCTTTGATTTTCTACCAAAACTGCGGGTATAATATCTTCTGGTAGAATGATTCCATATTGTTCTTGTGCTCCTTGTATTAATGCTCTAGCACTTTTTTCTTGTATTGCAATAGTAGCCTCTGGTCTATCAAAGATAGTTCCATCTTGTTTTCCATTTGGCTTATAAGTGCCTTCTATCCCACCATCTTTCATTTGCCTTACTCTTAAGGAATGCTCTTTATGCGCTAAACTGTAATCTGGAGTATCAAAATATTCATCTATCTGTGGTTTTAATTTTTCATCTCCTGTAGGCATAATCTGATAAGCTTCTAAAGTATCTCTTACAATTTGCTCGACCTTTTCTTTATCTTGTATATTAAATTTGCATTTTAATTCTTTTTCACTTTTTCCTTTTATTGGTTCCATTTCTTCCCCTTCTCTTCGTTGTTTTTTTCTATAAGTTAAATATGCTCCTCTTCCTATTTTATTGCCGTTATATGGCTCAAATCTATCAGGTCGGCTTTGCATTATTTGTTGTACCCCTTTTAAAATTAGTCTATCTGTATTTTCTCCTCTTACTCCTATTTCTAACATAATATCTCGTACCGTCTCATTGATCCATTTATTATCGTAAGTACTTTCATCCCATGAAACACGAAGCTTTTTGCCTTTTTTCTTAAAAAATAAAATTGTTCTATCTGTTGAAATATGCATAAATGGCTTGTCTTCCACATCTATACTCTGCCCTATACTTTGTTCTATTGTCTGTTTTGTTGCTTCTAAAAGCACCTCTTGTTTCAAGGGCCTTCTTATATTCTTCTTGTGAGAAAATATCCCTTGTGCAACTGTTTCTTTATAATCCACATAATGTTTAGTTATTCCATTTGATGTAATATTTTTTCTAATTCTATATTCTCTACCTGACTTTAGTAAACTAAGATCCAAATTTTCCAGATAATCGTCTTCATTTTGTTCTCTTTTACTCCCTTCAAATTCAAATCCATATTCTTGCATAAATGTGATGAAATCTTCAGGTGTCATAGTATTATCTATTAATATGTATTTATCTTGAAAGTCATCTTCCTTAGCTTCCAATTCATCTATAAGCCATTCTATTTCTGTTTGGTATTGTGCAAATTCTTCTTTTGACATTCCTAATTCTAATCTTAACAATTCTAAGTTAAGAAATACTCTTCTACGTACAAGGTTCTCTGGCTTAATTAGACATCCTTCTTTTTCAGTAGCCTTTTGTAAATCACCATTTTTGTTCTTAATCCAGGGATCCTCTGATGGTTTAATTAATTTACATTTTGTAGTATATTCGAACACAAAATTGGCTTTGCTTAAATCTTTATCTTTAAAAATTCCTTGTAATTGTGCTAAAATATCTGAAACCTCTCTTTTCGTTTCAAAAAAGTGATAATCCAATCTACTTACACTCAAATTTGCTAAATAACGTAAAACTGGATTTTCTGCTTGCTGTGCTAAAATTTCCCAAGCTTCCTTCATAGGCTTATCAGTCATCGCTAATTCTTGTGCTAGGCTAGTAACTCGAACTTCACTCCTATTGGCTCTTATTTTGTCTAAAAACGGTTGAGGCAACTTTTTCTTAATATCTTCAGATTCTTGTTCTGCTAATTTTAGCATAACGGGCTCTATGTATCTCATTACTTCAGCAGAAGGATTAAAATATATATCACGATAATTCTGAAATCTTTCTATATCTAAGATTTCTAATTGTCTTTGTCCCTCTTCATTCCATTGAAGAATGTAGTTTCCTTCTGCATCTACGTTAATTCCAAAAGAGGAAAGTAATTTCTTTGGATCTAAAGAACTTTTTACTCCTGCGTAGCTAGTATCTCCTAATGTATAGGCTACTTTATCTAGGTCACCACCACTAGATACTAATTGTGCATATATTTGTAGAAATGGACTTAGTTTTTCTCTTGATACATCTCCTTGCTCAATATCAATTTTAGTCAAAATTTGTACTGTTTTTGCTACTTTATCTCTTGGAAACTGGCTACGCATCAATCTGCCAAGTTCTGTATCTCCTAACAAGATATCTATTGTTCTTTGTTCATGAGAATATTTCAAAATTTCCTCTGACTGATGAGAATTATCCGTATGTCCTACATCATGGCTTGCAAAAACCATTTCTGCAATTTTTATTTCTTCCTCATCTACTTCTATATCATTCTCTTCTAGAATACGCTTTACTTTTTGGGCAAATGGTATCATCAATTGAATTACCATAATGTGATGCCCCCATCTTGTGTTTTGGTCTAGCTCAGGTATATCAATAGAGGAGTACCCATTTTGTGTTATTTCCTGAGTTCTTATAATTTCTTTTGTTTGAAATACCTCTGCAATGTACTTTGGTAATCTTTGACTTTCTTCCCATACAGGAGTTTTTACCTCCATAGTTCCATCATCTAAAAATTTCCATTCTACTTTTACCATTTCTTTTACTCCTATTATATTTCATCTTAATTTTCACAAAAAAAGATAGCTGCTACCAATTTACAACTATCTTTTTCTTTTGTAATCTTAATACACTATATCATACCTAAATTTATTTTTCAATTATCTAAAAAAATATTTCACCTTTGTATGATATCACTTTCATATCTCTAAATAAACTTCTCAAACTTTCTTCTCCATCACTTCTAAATCTTTAATACTTGGGTCATAAATAGATTTGCCTTTGTACGTAAATCTAGAACCATGGCAAGGGCAGTCCCAAGTCTTTTCTAAATTATTCCAAGTTAGTTCACAGCCTAAGTGACTACAAATTGGTTTAACTATATAAACTTTGCCACTTTCTTCTCGATAAACTCCTACTTTTTTATTTTCCCATTCGATCAACCCTCCTTCTCCTTGTTTAATATCTTGTAGTTTTTCCTCTGGTATTTTTAATTTCTCTATCGTCCATGAAGTTGCTACTTCTTTTACCATATTGCCTAATTCTTTATGGTTTTTTATTGGTTCTAATCTAGTAGAGGTAAATACTTCTTCATATGGATTTTTCTCTCCTAAAATTTTATCCACTATGATATTTGCAGCTACATTTGATGTAGTCATTCCCCATTTTTTATACCCTGTTCCTAAATACACATTTGGCATTAAATTAGAAAACTCACCAATATATGGAATTTTATCTAGTGATATACAATCTTCTGTACACCAATGATACTTTATATTGCAGTTTGGATAATACTGTTTTGCAACCGCTTCTAGTTTTTTGTAAGATTCTGAAATATCCTTTCTTTCTCCTGTCTTATGTCCCATTCCCCCTATTAATAATAAATTTTTTTCATTGCCCTTAGCTACTCTAAAAGAAATAGTTGGCTTTTCACTATTAATATACATTCCATTTGGTAATATTTCTTCAGTCTCTATTCCTATTAAATAGGACATTTCTTGGTACATTTTTAGAAAATAATAACCCGGTATATTAATAATAGGATAATGAGTAGCTAACACAACATATTTTGCAGTTATTGTTTTTCCATTTTCTGTAAGAACATTATATTGGCCCCCCTCTTTTGAAATACCTTGTAATTTTTCTGCTAGATTTGCCTTTTTTACATCCACTATTTTTGTATTTTCATAAATGGAAATATTTTTTTTCTTCATAATAGCCTTTACTAATCCATCAGCATATTTGCATGGATTAAATTGTGCCTGATTCGGAAATTCAATAGCCCCAAGGGTTCTAAAAGGCAAATCTATTTCTTGTACAAATTTCGCTGGAAAGCCTAAAGAATTAACTACTTCTACTTCCTTTTTTATTTTCTCTAATTCTTCTAGTTTTAATGTATATACATAATTGCTTTTTCTTTCAAAATCACAGTTAATAGCCTCTTGCGTAACGATTTTTTCTATGTTTTTAATCGCCTGTTCATTAGCTTCTAAGTATTGTTTAGCCTTTTCTTTGCCCTGCGACTGAATTAAATAATCGTAAAATAGTCCGTGCTGACTCGTAATTTTTGCAGTTGTATTTCCACTTACGTGTTCACATATTTTAAACTTTTCTACAAGTGCAACTGATAAATTTGTTTTTGACAAATAATAGGCTGTTGTTAAACCTGTAAGTCCCCCTCCTATAATACATACATCTACCTCAGTATCTTCCTCTAAACTCGAAAATTGCTTTCTTTCTGATTTTACACTTTCTATCCAATATGATTTCATTTTTTAATTTCCCCTTCCTAATGTAACTTCCACTGTTCTTTCTTGTCCATTTCTTAAAACTTGCAAACTTACTTTGTCTCCCGGCTTTTTTTCATAGATATAACACCTTAAATCACACATTTTTTCTAGTATCTTATTATCTATGGATAACAAAATGTCTTTTTCTCTTAACCCTGACTTCGCAGCCGGTGAGTTGTTTTTCACTTGAACCACATAAATTCCTTTTGCTAACCTTAAATTACTGTTTAAATATGGAATAACATTTTTATCATAAGCAAAAATTCCTAAAGTAGCTTCTTCAAATTTGTCATCTATTTTAAACTTCTGTACAATTGCTTTAACGGTATTAATTGGCACTGCAAATCCAATTCCTTCTGCTGATGTAATTTTAACACTATTAATTCCGATAACTTCTCCTTGGCTATTTATTAGCGGTCCTCCACTATTTCCCGGATTAATAGTAGCATCTGTTTGAATTAGATCTTCCATATAAGAAGATTTATTTTCTTCTTCAATGGTAATCGTACGGTTTACCGCACTGACAATTCCTGATGTGACTGTTCTTTGGAATTCATAGCCAATGGGATTTCCTATGGCATATACTTTTTCTCCCACCTTTACTTGTGAAGAGTCTCCAAATGTCACGTAGCTTAAGTTTTTGGCATTTATTTTTACAATAGATAAATCAATATCAGAGTCCGACCATACCACGTTTGCTTTATAGCTTTTACCATTTGGCAATGTAACATAGCAAGTCGTATATTTTGCTCCTGACACATGTTCATTGGTTAGAATATATCCATTTTCTGTTACTATCATCCCTGTTCCTAACCCTAAACTAGTACTTCCATTTTCTAAGAACACAGTATTTCCTGTATTCTTTAATTTTGAAATACCTACCACACATTCATTAATTTGCTCTAATACTTGTGTTATTGTTTTATTTTCTTGATTTACTTGCTCTACTGTTTGAGACATTCTAGTAGCTTCTACTTTTTGTGGTGTTAACATACTCGTATTTGGTAGATAAATATTTTGGTAGAGTAAATAAAGTAAAGCCGTGATGAATACAAGCAAAACACAAATGATAACACTTAGAAAATAGTTTTTTATTCTTTGTCTTTTTTGTTTTTTAATAAATTCTTCCATGTAATATCCCTCAAAAAAAATAGTATCAATTCTTCTCGAATTAATACTATTTTTCCCATTCTTGTTGTTTTTAATCAGCTTTTCCTTATTTCTTCATACCTTTTTACCTTTTGTGTTGTTGTTTTAGCTAGTGGTTCGTCTGTTATTATAATCTCTTTGATATGCTTTACATCTGGCAAAGTTTGATTCACTTCTTTTACCTTTTGCCAAAAAACTTCCTTTAACTCCTCTTCTGTTTTTTCTCCATAGATTTCTTTTGCCTGTTCTTTGTCATATACTATTTTAGCACAAAGCGTTGTATCCATTGAAGTTTTGTTTCTTGCGAACACCATAGTTTCGCTTACTCCTGGTATCTTATTCAATAAAAATTCTAATTCTTGTGGATAGATATTTTTCCCATTTTTTAGTACAATAATGTCGCTCTTTCTGCCAGAAATATATAAATATCCTTTTTTATCCAGATATCCATAATCTCCTGTCGAAAACCAGCCTTCTTTCATACATTTTCTAGTTGCTTCTTCGTTCTCATAATAGCCTAACATGACACTCGGACCTTTAACTACGATTTCTCCAATCCCTTCTTCATCTTTTTCTTCAATTTTTAGTTCTAAATTAGAGAGTGGAAATCCAATAGAACCTGGCTTTTTCATTTTATCACTTTCACAAGATACTACTGGCGAAGTTTCTGTTAATCCATATCCCTGTACTAAATCTACCCCAAAATCATTAAAGCCTTTAATAATTTTTTTGTCTAACGGTGCTGCTCCTACAAAAACAATTCTTAAATTTCCACCGAATTGGTCTAAAATTGGTTTAAATACTTTTCGTCTAATATCGATTCCAATTTTAGCTAATAGTTTCGTTATTACTATCATAGTTTTGATGAGCTTTGTTTTTCCCTGTTCTTCAATACTTTTCCACACCTTTTTATGAATATTTTCTAAAATTAATGGCACCCCAACAAATATGCTTACTTTAAACTCTTGCATATTTTTTTGAATATATTTTAAACCTTCACAAAATGCCACTGTAGAACCAAAGTAAATTCCTAACAAGAAAGTAATGGTACATTCAAAAGTATGGTGTATTGGTAGTACAGAAAGTAATGTCTCATTTGGCCACATATGAGAGTACATAGCAATTGCTTGTAAATTGGAGCAAATATTTCGTTGTGAAAGCATTACTCCTTTTGAAATATTAGTAGTTCCTGAAGTAAATAAAATGATAGACATTTCTTCTGGATTAATTGTAATTGCTTCATATTCTCTATTTCCGTTTTCTCTTAATTTTCTGCCTTGGCTTAGTAAATTTGAATACAAGATAACTTCTTTTTCTATTGTTTCGTCCATTGAAATAATATATTTTAAATTATAATTCTCTGTATTTTTTACTTTTTGTAACATAGAAATATATTTTGCTTCACATACAATTGCTTCTGCTCCGCTTCTTTGTACAAGTGATTGTAGTTCTTGTTCAGGAAGTGCTTTATCTAATGGAACAATTGTCATTCCACCAGTGGTAACTGCTAAATAGGTTGTACACCATTCATAACGGTTACTACCAATAACAGCTACTTTCTTTCCTTGTAAGTCCATACTAAACAAACTTGTACAAAGTGCTTCAATATCCTTTTTAAATTGCGAATAGGTTTTGTATACATATTCCACATTATCTTTTGCATGCCTTATTTTATATTTATAAGCAATATAATCTGGATAAAGTTTCTCTGTTCTGCTAATTAATTCTCTAAAATCTTTTACTGCATCTGCTTCATATGAAGCCCTTTTATCTTTCATATTCTCTCCTTCTTATTTCCGTAAATCTTTTTTCTATTGTCATTTTATACTAAAAGGAAAAATTTAGCAATATTTTTGTTGATTTTTACATATTGCTAGTATATAATCGACTTAGAAAAAAGAAAAACAAAGGGAGACATAAGATGAAGCAAAATTTATATGAATTAACTAATCCACAAAAGCCAATCTGGCTAACGGAGCAATACTTTACAAATACATCAGTTAACACAATTTGTGGTTATACTTTTATCACAGATGTAGTTAATCTTGAAATTTTAAGAAAAGCTATCTATGAAATGGTAAAATCAAATGATGGCATGAGACTAAAGATAAATAGTAAAAATGATAGTGCTTTACAATATGTAAGTGATTTTGAGCCATTTTACATTCCTACTGTGGAATTATCTACGAAGGAAAATATTGAAAAAAAAGCTTTAGAAATGGCAAGTACACCTTTTATGCAATCTAATGAATTTCTTTTTCAATTTTTACTTTTTAAGCTTCCTGATGAAACTGGCGGTTTTATTGTTAATGTACATCATTTAATTCGGTGATTCTTGGTCTTTAGGTTTAATTGCGAAAGAAGTTACTACGATTTACTCTGAACTTATAGAAGGTTGTTACGAAACCAAATCTTATCCTTCTTATCTAAATTATATTGAATCTGAAAAAGCTTATAAGAATAGTGATAAATATTTGAAAGATAAAGCTTATTGGGAAGAAATTTTTACTACTATCCCAGAAGTTGCATCTCTTGTTCCTATGCAAGAAGATAAAAAAGATATTTCTTGTGAAGGAGCTCGTAAAAAATTCACTTTTTCTTCCAATGATTTAGCCAATATAAAAGTATTTTGTGATTCTCATAAAATTTCATTTTATAATTTCTTTGCAGCAATTTATTCCTTATATATTGCCAAAATTAGTAGTTTAACTGATTTTGTCATTGGTACTCCTATTTTGAATAGAACCAATTTTGAACAAAAACATACTATGGGTATGTTTATTAGTGTTGCACCTTTAAGAATAACAGCTCAAGAAAGTTCTTCTTTTATCGATTTTGCAAAAGAGATTAGCAACAATACTATGTCTATTTTTAGACATCAAAAATACTCTTATCAAAATATTTTGGAAGATATTCGAAAAAGAGATTCTTCTATTCCTAATTTATATCATATTCTATTATCTTACCAAATTACCAAAACCACAGAGGATAGTAATCAAGTTCACTATTCCACTGATTGGGTATTTAATGGTAGCGTTGCAGATGAACTGCAAATTCATTTATTTGATTTGAATGATGAAAACTCTATGACAGTAGCTTATGATTATAAATCTAGTTTGTTTACTTCACAAGAAATTACTAATATGCATCATAGAATTTTAACCATGATAGAACAAGTCATTAGTCAAGAAACTCTTTTACTAAAAGATATTTCTATTGTAACACCTGAAGAAAAACATGAAATCCTAAATGACTTTAACAATACCACTATGTCATATCCTACTGATAAAACCACTGTTGACTTATTTGAAGAGCAAGTTATTAAAACTCCTGATGCCATTGCAGTTGAATATGAAGATACTAAAATTTCATATCGTGACTTAAATATTCGTGTGAATCAATTATCTAATTATTTAGAAAGCCTCCATTTAACTAAAAATGTTGGTATTTTTACGAATAGAACCATTGATACCATCGTTGGTATTTTATCTATTTTAAAAATAGGTTCTACTCTTGTCCCTATTGACCCTCTCTATCCTAAAGAGAGAATAGAACATATGGTACAAACTGCTAAATTAGAGTTTATTTTAAGTAGTTCTCCTATTTCTAATGATATGCATTTGCCAATTATTGACATTGCTTATTCCAACTATGTGAAATGTAATAAAAACTTTGAAGCTAATCCTGTTCAGCCTAATGATAACCTCTATGTTATTTTTACTTCTGGTTCTACTGGAACACCAAAAGGCTTAACTTTAACTCACAAAAATATGGTTAATTTGATATGCTTTGAAAAAAGAAATTATGATTTCTTATCTTTAGGAAATAAGATTCTTCAATTTGCTACTATGAGCTTTGATGTTAGCTATCAAGAAATCTTTTCTGCCCTTTTGTCTGGTGCAACACTTGTACTGATTGATGAAATGAAGAGAAAGAATATGGATCTTTTAATAGATTATATTGTATCACATAAAATTAGCGTTTTATTTATTCCACCTGCTTATTTAAGACTTTTAGTAGAAGAAGAAAAAAATGTAACTTTACTTTCTTCTACTGTAAAGCACATTATTACAGCTGGTGAAAGCTTACTCATTACCTCTGGTATTAGAAAATTATTAGAAAATAATATTGAATTATTTAATCATTATGGACCTGCTGAAACACATGTAGCAACTACTTATCTTGTTCCTAAAGATTTTAATGCTTCTGTGGCACCAATTGGCTCTCCTATTGATAATAGCCAGATTTATATTTTAGATACTTGCAATAATTTATGCCCTATCAATGTCACAGGTCAAATTGCGATTAGTGGTGATTGTGTAGGTAATGGTTATATGAATCGTCCTGATTTGACACAAGAAAAATTTATCCAAGATCCATTTATCCCTAATCAAACGATGTACTTAACAGGTGATATTGGATTTATTGACGAAAATCATATCATTCACTATATTGGTCGTAATGATTTTCAGGTAAAAATTAATGGTTTTAGAATTGAACCTGATGAAATTACCAAAAACATTTTACAATATCCTAATATTACCTCAAGTTGTACTATTATAAAGGAGTATCATGCTAAGAAGTATATTGTAAGTTATTATACTACTAACGCTAAAGTTACAGTTGATGAACTTCGTACCTTCTTATCACAAAGGTTAGCTTCTTATATGATGCCTTATCAGTTAATAGAATTGGAAGCTCTACCTATTAATTTGAACGGAAAAATAGATAAAAAGGCTCTTCCAGATATTTCTTTTGAAGAAGAAGATAGCAATTTTATTGAGCCTCAAACAGAAACAGAAAAAAAATTATTAGCCATTTGGCAAGAAGTTTTGCAATTATCTAAAATTAGCACTACATCTAATTTCTTTCATCTAGGTGGTGACTCTTTATTAGCCATTAAATTAATTGCTTTTGTGAATGATACTTTTGGTATCAACATAACTATTAACTCATTATTTAAATATCCTACCATTCACAGCTTGGCTGACTATTTAGATATGGCTTCTAAAAGTAAATCTAGTACTATTCCTAAGATGGAAGAAAGAGAATATTATCCACTTTCTTCTGCCCAAAAGAGAATTTATTATACTGCTAGCTTAGATACCAATTCTATTTTATATAATATTGCTGGTGGTATTATTGTAGATAAACAATTAGATGTTACAAAATTACAAAATTGTTTTACTACTTTAATTCAAAGGCACGATGCTTTACGCACCCACTTTGTTGTAAAAAATGATGATATTGTACAAGTAATTGATAAAGAAGTAGATTTTAGTTTAGAAACAGCTACCAATACCACTAATAACTTAAATAGCATTTATGCTGATTTTGTAAAGCCTTTCGATTTATCAAAAGCTCCTTTACTAAGAGCAAAGGTTGTTACTTTAAAAGATGATAAAATGCTACTTTTACTAGATATGCACCATATTATTAGTGATGGTACGTCGCTTGCTATTTTATTACAAGAACTTTGCGATTTATATAATGATACTCCGCTTCCTGAAATAGCAATTGATTACAAAGACTTTACTTTATGGGAGCAAGAACAATTTAAAACAGATAAATTTAGAGAAGCAAAAGATTTTTGGGTACATCAATTTGAAGATGAAATACCTTTATTAAATATGCCTACAACTTATCCAAGACCTTCTACTCAAAGTTTTGAAGGTAACAATTATTATGCTACTTTATCTAAAGAAGTTTTTAATAAAGTGAATCAAATATCTCAAAAATTAGATATTACACCATATATGCTTCTATTATCTGTTTACTATATCTTACTTTCTAAATATACTTCACAAGAAGATATTGTAGTTGGTACTCCTATTGTTGGAAAGGAAATGGCTGAACTTTCTAATGTTCTAGGTATGTTTGTTAATACTTTAGCATTAAGAAATAAAATAAATAGCACTTCTTCTTTTGCAGAATTTAGCAAATTAGTAAAAGAGAATTGTTTAAATAGTTTCAGCAACCAAATATATCCTTATGATATGCTAGTAAAAGACTTGAATATTAAAAGAGATGGTGGAAGAAATCCTTTATTTGATGTCATGTTTATTTATCAAAATAATGGGTATCCAAAAATCAATTTTAAAGATACGAATGTGGAATATTTTATTCCTTATGGTAATATTGCAAAATTTGACTTATCTTTAGAAATCATTCCAATTGCTCATGAATATTCACTACGTTTTGAATATGCTACTAAATTATTTGATGAAAATTTTATCAAGCGTTTATCCTCTCACTATGTGAATATATTGGACGCTATTTTATCTGATACAAATGTTAAGTTAGCAGATATTCAAATGATGTCACAAGAAGAAGAAAATCAAATATTATATGAATTTAATGATACGAAGGTAGATTATCCATCTGATAAAACAATTATTGATTTATTTGAAGAGCAAGTGCAAAAAAATCCAAAGAAAATTGCAGTTGTATTTGAAGATAAAAAATTAACCTATCAAGAATTAAATGAAAAGTCAAACCAATTAGCAAGGTATTTAATGGCTAATCATACTGGCTTAGGAGATGTTGTTTGTATTTTATTAGATAAATCCCTAGAAATGATGATTTCTATTTTAGGAATTTTGAAAGTCGGAGCAACTTTTTTACCAATTGATATTAGCTACCCTAACGAGAGAATTGATTATATTATTAGAAATTCAAAGTCCAATGTTATTATTACAAATAAAGACCTAATTCATAAAACCAATAGCACTGCACAGCCATTATGCATTGAGTTAGAACCTTTAGAACAATACGAAAATACTAATTTAGGAGTTTCTTATGATGTAGACAATTTAGCTTATATCATGTACACCTCTGGTTCTACTGGTAACCCAAAGGGAGTTGCTGTTACGCATCAAAATATTGTTAGATTAGTGAAAAATAATCACTTTATTACCTTTGAAAAAGAAGAACGTATTTTGCAAACTGGATCAATTGTATTTGACGCTTGTACTTTTGAAATATGGGGAGCCTTATTAAATGGCTTTGAATTATATATTATGAAAAAAGAGGATTTATTAGATGCTTATTTGTTAGAAAATTACATACAGAAAAATAAGATTACAACCTTATGGCTAACTGCTCCATTATTCCATCAGCTTTCTGAAGTAAATCCTGCTATGTTTCAAGGGGTTTCTAAGCTATTAACTGGTGGAGATGTTGTTTCACCTAAGCATATTAGTAAAGTGAAAAAGGCTTGTCCTAATTTAACAGTGATTGATGGATATGGACCTACTGAAAATACTACTTTTTCATGTTGTTTCACAATTGATAAAGATTACGATACTTCTATCCCAATTGGAAAGCCAATTTCTAATTCAACTGCCTATGTCGTTTCACCTAGTGGTCTTTTATGTCCTATTGGTGTACCTGGCGAATTATGGGTTGGCGGAGATGGTGTTGCAAAAGGATATTGGAATAATGAAGAATTAACGAAAGAAAAATTCATTCCAAATCCATTTGAAAGTGGTATGATTTACAAAACAGGAGATTTAGTAAGATGGTTACCTGATGGCAATATCGAGTTTATGGGTAGAATTGATAATCAAGTAAAAATCAGAGGTTTTAGAATTGAACTTAGTGAAATCAATCAAAAGATTTCAGAGTATAGTGCTATTAAAGAAGCTTTTACTACTATTACAGTGATAGATGAAGTAAAATATATCTGTTCTTACATTGTAGAAAAAAACTCTTTTGATATTGATGATTTAAAGAACTATTTGAGTAATTACTTGCCAAGCTATATGATTCCTACTTATTTTGTCAAATTAAAAAAATTACCAATCAACCAAAATGGAAAAGTAGATAAACATGCTTTACCTACTGACTTTGAACATTTTATCGATACTAGACAAGTAAAAGAACCTACTTGTGAGGAAGAAGCTTTACTACTTTCTCTTTTCAAAAAGATTTTAAATAATGAACATATTGGTATTACAGATAACTTTTTCGAAGTAGGTGGAGATTCGTTAACTGCTATGAAATTACAAGTAGAAGCAATTAGTGTTGGATTAAATATTTCTTATTCTGATATTTTCAAATATGCTACTGTGGAAGCTTTAATTCGTCAATTACATACAACTGCTAAAGTGGAATGTGAAGAAAATACAATTGATTATACTCGTTATGATGCTTTAACTGCTAAGAATACTTTATCTAGTCCAATTGTTTGTACACCTACTGATGTAGGAAATGTTCTTCTTACAGGTTTTACTGGATTTTTAGGTGCTCATATTTTAGATAGCTTTATGAAAAAAGAAAGTGGAAAAATTTACTGTTTAATTAGGGGTAAAAATGGTATGACAGCAAGGGAAAGATTATTTAATGTTTTACACTTTTATTTTGAGAACAAGTATGATATCCTTGTAGACGATAGAATTATTTTAGTAGATGGCGATATTACTTCTCCTCACTTAGGATTGTCTGATGAAGATTATAGCGCACTTGGTAACTCTATCAATACAGTTATTCATAGTGCCGCACTTGTAAAACATTATGGCATCTATCAAGAGTTTAAAGAAATCAATGTTAACGGAACCAAGAATATGGTAGAGTTTGCAAAAGAATTTCATGCTAAATTATTACATATTTCTACTATTAGTGTTTCTGGAAATAACTTAGCAGAAGGTGCTAATATTGAAAATCACTTTGAACATGAAATGGATTATGATGAATCTAATTTCTATATTGGTCAGAACCTTGAGAATTTGTATGTTAAGAGTAAGTTCGAAGCGGAGAGAGTGGTTTTTGATGCTATTGCAGAAGGACTTGAAGCTTGTATTTTAAGAATGGGAAATTTAACAAGTAGATTTTCAGAAGGAAAATTTCAACAAAATCACTTTGAAAATGCTTTTGTAAATCGTTTAAAATCCTTTTTGCAAATTGGTGTATTCCCAAAAGATTTATTGCATCTATATTGTGAGTTTACACCGATTGACTATTGCGGTGACGCTATTATTAACATTGCTAGTCACTTTAACAAAGATTATACTGTTTTCCATTTATTAAATGAAAAGCAAGTTTATTTAGATAGATTATTTGATATGTTATCTGAAATTGGTATTCCTACTAAGCTAGTATCTGAAGAAGAATTTGCTACTACGATACAATGTATTTTAGATGACCCAGCTAAAAGGCAATTAGTGGAAGGTATTATCAATGATTTAAATAGTGATAAAAAACTGGTTTATCAATCAGATGTTGCTATTAAGTCTGATTTTACTAAAGAATTTCTATATAAAACTGGTTTTGAATGGCCTTATATTGATATCCATTATATTAAAAATTATTTTCAGTATTTAATTGATATTGGCTATTTCAATATTTCAATCAATTAAAAGGAGGAAATTATGAGCATTTATTCAACTATATTATTAATTGTTTTATTTTTAATTAGTATATTGTTTTTTTACATAGCAAAAAATATCGCAAAAAGCCAGTTAAAATCTTTATTTTTAACAAATATTATCCTATTATTCATTTTATGTTTTTCTGTTTTTTTAGGAAGTATTTTAAGTGAAAAATTAAATATTGACCCTATGTATTTTGATTATTTTTCGTACATAGGAAGCTGTTTTCTCCCTATCTCACTTTTCTTTACAGCTAATATCTTTTTAAAAACAAAGATAAAATTTGAGAAATGGCATTCTTTACTTTTTATTGTACCTCTTCTTTCTTTACTTGTACTATGGACAAATGATGTACATCATTTGTTCTATGTACATTACTCTATTTATATTAATGAAACTACTTTTGGTAACTTTTTCTATGTTTATGAAATTTATACCTATATTTTATTAATTATAGATATTATTTTATTGTTAAAGTTCCCTATTAAAAATGCCGGTTTTTTCTCTACACAATCTATCTTTATTTTAATAGGTTCCGTCATTCCTATCTTCGTTAATATTTTAGGTGCTTTAGGTGTAATACCAATGACTATTTATGTAACGCCTATTTGTTTTGCGGTTACTATCTTCTTTTATGCTATTGCTATTTTTAAGTTTAAATTTTTAAGTACTACACCAATTGCAATGCAAAGAATTGTAGACAGAATGTCCGATAGCTTTTTAGTAGTTAGTGAAGATGGCATTATTACTGATTTTAATGATACCTTTTTAAAGACATTCCATTTACATTCTGAAGAGGTAAGAAACGTAAAATTTATTGAATTCATCACTAAACAAGACTTAGAAGACTTAAATAAGGATTTAGTAAAGCCAATTTTAGAAAAGAGCAAAGCAACTGAAGATACCATTTTGGTAAAACGTGAAATGAAAATATTAGACCATTATTTTAATATAGAAGCCAGTGGTATTTTCTCAAAAGGCGCCTTTCTAGGAACTTTAATTTTGTTAAAAGATGTAACACAACACATGCGCGATATGCAAACCATTCAAAATAATCAAAATATGTTGATGGAAAGAGAACGTTTAGCTTCTTTAGGACAATTAATTGGTGGTATTGCTCACAACTTAAAAACTCCTATTATGTCTATTGCAGGTGCTGCTGAAGGTTTAACAGATTTAACTACAGAATATGAAAAGTCTGTTGGCGACCCTGATGTAACAGTTCAAGACCACCACGAAATAGCAAAAGACATGAAAGATTGGATTGAAAAAATCAGGTCTTATACAGAATATATGTCTGATGTTATCACAGCAGTAAAAGGACAAGCAGTTACCATGTCAGAAGAGCAAGCAGTCACCTTTACCTTAGATGAATTAGTAAAACGTGTTAATATTTTAATGAGGCATGAACTAAAAAATGCTTTAGTTGATTTAAATATTCAAATGAAAGCAGAACCTGATGCTATTTTAAAGGGAAATATCAATAGTTTAGTACAAGTCATTAACAACATGATTTCCAATGCAATTCAAGCATATAATGGTGAGGTTGGTAAGGAAATTAATTTAATTTTAGAACCTTCAGGAAAAAATATTATTATTTCTGTACAAGATTTTGCAAATGGTCTTCCTGATAGCGTTAAAGCAAAATTGTTTAAGGAAATGATTACTACGAAAGGAAAAAATGGAACTGGACTTGGATTATTTATGTCTTATTCTACGATTCGTGCACATTTCAATGGTAATGTTACTTTTGAAACAGAAAAAGGAAAGGGTACCATATTTCACATTACTTTACCAGTATAGTAAAAATTTGCAGGTATTGCTTACAATCTATTTTTAAAATTAATAAAAAGAAACAAAACTTTATTTTAGAGTTTTGCTTCTTTTTATTTTACTTTGTTTCTTTTTCTTCTCTTATTATCTTTTCAATAAAATCAATAATTCTGTCCTCTGATTCTTGGTCATAGTTGTTATATTGAATATAATCGAACATGTTTCTTAAATCAGTATCTGTTTTCATTCTTTCATAATGTTCGTCAATCTCCAAAAGTCTTTTTTCTTCTACATCTGGTGCCAAATGTCTTTCTCTTGTCTTTTCTTTTGCTATTTCAAGATCTTGAGGAAATAGATAAAGCACTCGCATATTAGGACAAACCTTTTTAAATTCATATATGGTATCATAATGTACTTCAAATACCATATTTTTATCAGAGAAAAGTTCTTCTTTCGTATAAGCATACGTATATCCAAGTAAGTCAAATTCATATGCAATTTTGCCTTCGTCTCTTAAATTCTGCAATTCTTCTTTTCTTACAAATATCTTATCTTCGTTATTCTTTTCTCCTTTACGCATTTCACGAGTCGTTATAATTTTTACCTTTTCGAAGCCTAATCTTTCTACTAATTTATCCTTATAATAGGATTTTCCTGTTCCTGTAACACCTGCTATTCCAAGTAACATTTTGTACCTCCGTATTTTTGTATTCCTATATTATCATATTTTTCTGTTTATAGCAACTTTCTACTTTTTTTGTATTTTGACAAAAAAGTATGTACAATCCGACAAATTATGATATAATGGGCATAAATTAGAGGTGATGTTATGAGAAAAAATATGCAAGAAACAGCCAAAACTGGATACAAAATTATTGCCGTAGATGATGAAGAAGGAATTGTAGATTCCTTATCTGTTTTCTTAAAGCGTTCTGGGTATGATCTTACAGGTGTTACAGACCCTATGGAAGCTATTGAACGTGTTAAAACAGAACATTTTGATTTGATGGTTTTAGACTTTATTATGACCCCTATTCATGGTGATAAAGTAGTTGAAGAAATCCGTAAGTTTAATAAAGAATTATATATTTTATTATTAACAGGACATAAAGATTTAGCCCCACCGCTTGAAACTATACGTAAATTAGATATTCAAGGATACTGTGAAAAAAGTGATAAGTTTGACCAATTGTTACTTTTAATTGAATCAGGAATTAAATCTATTGAGCAAATGAATGAAATTAAAAGAATCAATAATGAATTATCTGAAACCTACGAAAAATTGGAAAAGGCTTATTTAGACAGTATTGAAACTTTACGTTATACAGTAGAAGCAAAAGACCCATATACTAGGGGCCATTCTGATAGAGTATCTGCTTTTTCTGTATTAATTGGAAAATATTTAGGTTTATCTGAAACAGATTTAAAAACATTAGAAATCGGCGGGTTATTCCATGATATTGGAAAAATTGGTATTCCAGATAGTATTTTACTGAAAGAAGCAAAATTAACAGATGATGAATATTCTGAAATTAAAAATCACCCTTCTATTGGTGCTCACATTTTGTGTAATGCTGCTATCTTTCAAGACATTATCCCAATTGTAAAGCATCATCACGAAAGATTTGATGGAAGAGGATATCCTAGCAAATTAAGTGGAAATGATATCCCATATATGGCTAGAATTGCAGCAGTTGCAGATACTTTTGATGCTATGACTTCAAAGAGAACCTACCGTAATCCATTACCTTTAGATGTTGTAAAAGCTGAAATTGAAGATTGCTCAGGTAGTCAATTTGACCCAGAAATTGCAAAAGTGTTTATTGACATTTTAGATAATCATTATAACGAAGTACAAGAAATTCAGAATAAATATAAAGCATAGGGAATTCCCTATGCTTCTTTCATTGATAATTGTACTTTTTGACGTTCTTCATCAATTCCAATTACTTTTACTTTTACTATATCACCTACTGATACTACATCTGACGGATTTCTAACAAAGCTATCACTTAATTGTGAAATATGTACTAATCCATCATGTTTCACACCTACATCTACAAATGCTCCAAAATCAGTTACATTACGAACGGTTCCAGTTAATACCATGCCTTCTCTTAAATCTTCAAATTTTAAGACATCTGCTCTTAAAATTTGTTTTGGCATTTCATCTCTTGGGTCTCTTCCGGGTTTTGATAACTCATCAATAATATCTTTTAATGTCATTTCTCCCGCATTTAATTCTTTTGCTGTCTCTACTACATTAATTCCTGCAAGCTTACCTTTGATTTCCTTTAATTTGTCTTTATTCAATAAATCTTCTTTTTTATAGCCGATATTACTTAATAACTGTTCTGCAATTTCATAACTTTCAGGGTGAACTGCTGTAATTTCAATTGGATTTTTTCCATCTGGAATTCTAATAAAACCTGCACATTGTTCAAATGCTACTTTTCCTAATTTTGGTACTTTTAATAGTTCTTTTCTTTCCTTTAGTTTTCCATTTTCATCACGGTATTTTACAATATTATTAGCAATAGTTTTGTTAATTCCTGCTACATAAGATAAAAGTGATGGTGTTGCAGTATTTACATCAACCCCTACCTCATTTACAGCATCTTCTACTACACCTGTTAAACTCTCTGTTAGTTTGTTTTGATCCACATCATGTTGATATTGCCCTACTCCAATGGCTTTAGGATCAATTTTTACTAACTCTGCTAGAGGGTCTTGTAGCCTTCTAGCAATGGAAATAGCACCTCTTAAAGATACATTGATATCTGGGTATTCTTCTGTTGCAAGTTTTGATGCTGAATACACAGATGCCCCCGCTTCACTGACAATTGCATAGTGCAAATCTTTGTCAATTTCTTTTATCATTTCTGCTACAAAGCTTTCAGATTCACGTGATGCGGTTCCATTTCCAATAGCAATAATATCAATATCATATTTGTTAATCAATGCTTTTAACTCTTTTTTAGCGCCTTCCACATCATTTTGTGGCTCTGTTGGATATACTGTTGTAGTAGCTAATAGTTTACCCGTTTCATCAATGACTGCAATTTTACAACCTGTACGATATGCTGGGTCAAATCCCATAACAGTTAAGCCCTTTAATGGTGCTGCTAAAAGTAATGGTTTTGCATTTTTACCAAATACCTTAATCGCTTGTGTTTCTGCCTTTTCTGTTAAGTCTGAACGAATTTCTCTATCAATAGATGGCTCAATTAGACGCTTCCAACTGTCTTCTATCGTTTCTTCTAGCATTGCTGTAAATTGTGTTTTCCCTTTAATAACGTCTTGTTCAATATGATGTAAAATATTTTCTTCTGGTTTATCTAATTTTACTTTTAGAAATTCCTCTTTTTCTCCACGATTAATCGCTAAAATACGGTGACTTGGAATTCTATTTACTTTTTCGTTAAACTCATAATACATGTTATATGCTGTTTTTTCTTCAGGCTTTGTTGCTTTCGTAATAACAACACCATCACGATAACAAATACGTTTGATTTCCTTACGATAATTTGGGTCATCTGCTATCATTTCGGCAATAATATCTTTTGCTCCTTGAATAGCATCTTCTACTGTTGCTACCACTTTATCTTTATTTTGTTTATCTTCTTCTGATAAATTATCAATATTTACATATTCTTTCGCAATTTCTTCAATAGGCTTTGTTTCTGTTTGTTCATAAATAATATTTGCTAAAGGCTCTAATCCTTTTGCTTTTGCGACCGTTGCTCTTGTTTTCTTTTTCTGTTTGTATGGTCTATAAATATCTTCTACTTCTGCTAAGGTTCTAGCTTTTTCTAAGCTTTCTACTATTTCATCTGTTAGTTTTCCTTGATTTTCAATAGAAGTTTTTACTTCTTCTTTTCTTGCTTCTAAATTACGAAGGTAGGTAAGTCTTTCTCCTAACTCTCTTAAGGTTTCGTCCGAAAGTCCTCCAGTTACTTCTTTTCTATAACGTGCAATAAATGGAATAGTATTTCCTTCGTCAATTAATTCCACTGTTTTTTGCACTTGTGTTAATTTAATATTTAATTCTTCTGCTATTCTAGTAGCTATTCTTTCCATAGTTTCTTGCATGTTTCCTTTAGTTCCTTTCTTACATTTTAAGAAGTCATCTTCTTTTGAAGATAACTTCTCTTTTTCTAGTTATTACTATATAACAGGTTTTTTAGAAATGCAAGCAAACATTCTAAATTTTTGAAAATAAAAAAATATATCGCTTTCATTTCTTACTTGCGATATATTCCTCTTTTCTATTTTACCACTATAGGAAGGAACTATGTTTCTTTAATAATATAGCTATACTCGGAAAGTTCCTTAAAACTTTCCCCTCTGATATTCTATATTAGAGTCCGGTGCCTACTACCGCTACTCCACGACCACAGTTGTTGTTGCCAGCCCAAGTATTGTTGTTGCCGTGGAAGGAGAACATCCCATTGTTGCCACGTATGAAACCGTATCTAGCATCATTGAGCCAGTAAGTGCTACCGCCATATGAAGTGCCATGCCAGCCTATACGACTTGAGTTACCAATAACATAATCCCTCATGCATTTTAATCTAAATTTTGTATACTAACAATTTTAGGTTTTGCTGTAATCATTCCCATTCCTACTTTAAAAAGTACTTTTACATTTGGGTGTTCTGAAGTGATTTCCACTTCTCCTCCACCATTTCCCCCCATAACATTGAAATCAACACGATGTTTCCCAGTAGTGGTCGTAGTTGTCATTTCTTCTCCTACTCCTAACGAACCAACTAGGTTATTATCTAGAAATACTTTTACTGGTACAAGGGCTGCCGTAAGTCCTCCTTCTCTTCTAAAAATAATATTGGCTGTACCTGTTGTTCCTCCTTCTATTGTTGCTCCACACTTATTACAAAATTTAGCAGTACTATCTATTTCTTCTCCACATTTATTACAAAACATTTTACTATCATCCTTTCTTCTCTAACGGGGACACATTTTTCCCCTTTGCATTTCTTTAGAGACAAACTATGTCCCCGCCAATTATTCTACACCTAGGTATTCATTATATGTTACTTCTCTATCAATGACTTGATCTGCTTTTATATCAATAATTCGATTTGCTACTGTTTGCGTTAATTGATGATCGTGTGATGTAAATAACATATTACCTTTAAACTTTTTCATACCTTCATTTAATGCTGTGATAGACTCCATATCTAAATGGTTAGTTGGCTCATCAAAAATTAAGAAGTTAGCACCTGATAGCATTACTTTAGAAAGTACGCATCTCACCTTTTCTCCTCCTGATAAAACATTAACCTTCTTCAAAGCTTCTTCTCCTGAAAATAACATTCTTCCTAAAAAGCTTCTAACATATGTTTCATCTGGGTCTTTTGAATATTGTCTTAGCCAGTCTGTAATAGATAAATCTGACTCAAATAAATAGTTATTATCTTTTGGAAAATAGCTATTGGTAATCGTTGTACCCCAAATGATTTCTCCCTCATCAGGTTCTAATTCCCCCGCTATAATTTGAAATAACGCTGTTTTTGCATTTTCATTATCTGCTAAAAATGCAATTTTATCATCTTGTTTTACTGTAAAAGACACATTATTTAATATTTTTTCGCCATTAATTGTTTTAGAAATATTTTTTACCTGCAAAATTTCCTTTCCCGGCTCTCTATCAGGTTTAAAGTCTACATACGGATATTTTCTATTCGATGGCTTAATTTCATCTAGTTCAATCTTTTCTAATGATTTCTTACGAGACGTTGCTTGTTTTGATTTCGAAGCATTCGCACTAAATCTAGCAATAAATTCTTGTAATTCTTTAATCTTTTCTTCCTTCTTTTTATTAGCATCCTTCATCTGCTTTAAGGCAAGTTGGCTAGATTCATACCAAAAATCATAATTTCCGGGATATATTTTGATTTTTCCAAAGTCTACATCTGCAATATGAGTACATACTTTATTTAAAAAGTATCTGTCATGTGATACAACAATAACTGTATTTTCAAAATTAATTAAAAATTCCTCCAACCAATTAATACTTTTTAAATCTAAGTCATTCGTTGGCTCGTCTAGTAACAATATGTCTGGATTTCCAAATAATGCTTGCGCTAAAAGTACTTTTACTTTGTCTTTTGCTTCTAATTCACTCATTAATTTATAGTGTTTGTCTGATTCAATTCCTAAGTCATTTAATAATACTGCACCATCTGCTTCTGCATTCCAACCATCTAATTCACTAAATTTTTCTTCTAGTTTAGCTGCCCTCATTCCATCCGCTTCTGAAAAGTCTGGCTTAGCATATATCTCATCTTTTTCTTTCATAATTTGATATAATTCACTATTTCCCATGATGACAGTATCCATAACAGTATATTGCTCAAAAGCAAAGTGATCTTGTTTTAATACAGAAATTCTTTCATTTTTTTCTTTAGATACTTCACCTTTACTTGCTTCTATTTCTCCTGATAATACTTTTAAAAAAGTAGATTTTCCAGCCCCATTTGCTCCAATAATTCCATAACAACATTCTTTATTGAATTTAATATTTACATCTTCAAATAATGTTCTTTTTCCAAATCGAACTGTTACACCTGTTGCAGTAAGCATTTTGTTCCCTCCTTTTGAAATTCTTTCGTCACATTATATCATACAAAAGCCAATATGGCTAGAGAAAAAAATACAATCTATTATTTTTCATAATAAATTGTATTTTTTCTTGTTATTTATCAAATAATATTTTTATAGCCCATAGCCCTGAAATTCCAACTAGTATATAAATAATTTTACTGATGATGGAACCTACTCCAAATAGAGCATCTACTATATTATAATTGAAAATTCCAATAATGCCCCATACAATAGCACCTATAATGATTAAGACTAGTGCAATTTTATCTATTACCTTCATTACATATACCTCCTTCAAATAAAAATTTGATTCTTTGTTAGTATACGTATTTTTTTAACTTTTATCTTAGCATATCCTTTTTATTAAGCCATATAGTTGCTATAATTGCTATGATAATGGAAAATGCCAAAATAATTGGAAATCCCCACGGATTTTCTTGAAGTGGTACTGGCACATTCATTCCCCAATAACTGGCAACCATGGTAGGAATTGCTAGAATAATGGTAATCGATGTTAAATATTTCATGACTCTATTTAGATTATTTGATATAATAGAAGCATAAGCATCCATCGTTCCATTTAAAATATCACTATATATTTTTGCCATTTCAATAGCTTGTTTATTTTCAATAATAGAATCTTCTAAAATATCTTCATCTTCTTCATAAAGCTTAATGATTTTTCCTCTCATCGTTTTTTCCATAACTACTTCATTAGATTTTAGAGAAGTAGTAAAGTACACCAAGCTTTTTTCTAAACTTAATAATTTTAACAATTCTTTATTTTTCATAGAGTCTTTTAAAACTGATTCTGCAATTTCTGTTTCTTTATTGATTTTCTTTAATAAAGTTAAATATAGAGAAGAATTTGCGTATAATAATTGTAATAAAAATCTGCTCTTCTTGTAAGTAATAATATTTTTCATTTTACTTTTCGTGATGTCTTGAATAATGGAATTTTGTTTTAAAGAAACGGTAATAAAATAATCATCTCTTACAAAAATAATTCCAATTGGCATAGTACTATAAATCATACTATCCCCATCTTTTTCTCGAATTGGAACATCCACAATAAATAAAATCGTATTATCCTCATCTTCTATATCAATTCTAGCTTTTTCCTCCGAATCTAGTGCATAACGAATAAAGTCCTCTTGTATATTAATCTTTTCACAGACTGTTTTGATTTCACTTTCGGTCGGGGCTATCATGTTAATCCAATTTCCTTTTTCATATTCTGTGGTCTTCTTTGTTTCATTTGTTTTCAAATCTGTTTGATATATTTCTAACATAATAATCACCCCTTCTTTTTTATTGTACTACTTTCTGGATTAGGTAGCAATATTTTTTTAAAATCTCTTGACAAAAGTGGCGCATGCACCTTATAATAAGTATTGTACATTTATGCGCTATTAGCTCAGTTGGTAGAGCAGCAGACTCTTAATCATATTGTGTATAAAAGATAATCATACGTTGTTGTAAAATCTCAAAACCGTTGCAGTAAGCAAGTTTTGAGATTTTGTGTTTTTTATTTAGTCAACCTGTTGCCTCTCAAATCATACTTTGCCTTTGTGAGGTTGTTTATTGACAATCATACTTTGCAATTATATAATTCAAAATAAGAAAAAAGTGAGGGAAAAAATTATGGCAAATTTAACCAAAAGACCAAGTGAAAGAAAAGAAGGAATTACAGCAAGACCAATTGTCCTAAAAGGCAAAGGGGAGAGAAATGCAATGACCACTAAAATTACAACAGTTCAAAAGGAATTTTTAATTGAGCAAGAAGTAAAAGGAAACTCAAAAGACACATTGAAATATTATAGAAGTTCATTTAAACAAATGAACAGATTTATTGCAAAGCAAGAACTAGCAGACCAATTTCCAAAAGGTGCAACAGATGAGGCAATTGTAAAAGCAGGAGAACAAATGCCTTTAGGTGTATTGCTAGATAAAGATTTCGAAGTTAGTTTCAAAAGGCATTTAGAGGAACAAGGTTGCAATCCTAGAACAGTAAACACTTATTTCAGAGCATACAGAGCCTTTGCATACTATTGTATGGAAGAGGGTTGGATACCTTTAAGAAAAATAAGCATAAAAACAAGTAAAGCACCAATTAAACAAGTATATTCAGAAGAAGAATTAAAGAAACTATTAAAAAAGCCAAAGACAAGTGATTTCACAGAATACAGAAACTGGGTAATTGTAAATTATATGTTAGCAACTGGAAACAGGCTAAGTTCAATAGTTGCATTAAATATTGAGGATATAGACCTAGAAAATGGTTACATAAATGTAAATGTACAAAAAAATAAAAAGCCTGTTACAATTCCACTTGTTAAGCAAATGAGAAGAATTTTAAAAGAATATATTGCACTCTACAGAAACCTAGAGGAAAACGAAGATTTAAGCTCAACAGACCCCTTATTTTGCAACAGGTTTGGGGAAAGATTGACAGCAGATGGGCTAATCAATGCAATTGCAAGATACAATCAAAGAAGAGAAGTTACAAAAACATCAATTCACTTATTTAGGCATACCTTTGCTAAAAGCTGGATTTTAAGTGGTGGAGATTTATTCAGCTTACAAAAAATGTTAGGACACTCTTCACTAGAAATGGTTAGAAACTATGCAAATTTATATTCAAAAGATATAAAAGATAAAGCAGAAGAATTTTCTTTTTTATCAAATACAAGGAGAACAACTGGAAAAACATTAAAAATTTAAAAATTAAAGTTTTGATTTTTAGTCCAAATTGTACTATAATTTAATTAAAGAAAAAATTAAAAATCTACTCTCCATTTTGAGAGTATTATATATAAAATGAGAGAAAAAATCTAATTATGATTTTAAAAAAATTGTCTTTGGATTTTTACTCTCTTTTTCTTTAAATTTAAAGAGTAAAAATTTTTAATATTTTGGAGGAAAAAAGCAAATGGAAAATGAAAAACTAAGGACAGAAGTAAAAGAAATAAATAAACAAGATAATGTAAGTTTTAAATATTTTGCAAAAAAAATAGGTTTAAAAAATAATTCTTTTTATAATTTTTTAAGTGGTGCAAAGGGTATTTCTGTAGAAAAACAAGAATTACTAAAAAAAGAATTAAGGAGGTTTCAAGATAAATGTATTTTATGAATATGTTACAACCAAAAATGACTTGTGAAAAAACAATTCATTTACTTAATTATACCAAACAAGAAATAATAAAAGAAAAGAATAAATTAAAAGCAGATACAGAACATAAAATTGAAAATTCTGCAAAGCTACAGTTTTTGGCAAGTTTATATTCAGATTGTATAACTGCAATTCAAGAATTAGAAGAATTGCAAACCTACAGTATGGAACAGATACAAAAGGAAAGAGGTAAAATAGATTTTTTATTATAAAATATGAAGGGGGATAGTTTTGTGAAAAATAATTTTTATTTATATATTTTTTGTTTTCCCTCATAAATAGAAACAGTGAAAACAAAAATATTGATTTTATTTTTTGCAAAAATACATTCCCAAAAAAGAGAGAATAATATTATTAACTTAAATTATTATTTAATTAAATAATAATTTAAAATAATAATATATACGTGGATAAAATGTAGAAAACTCACAAGAAAAAAATAAATGAAAATAAAAAAATTAAAAGAAAAAAGGAGAGAAATTATGCCAAAGTTTATATATAATACTCCATTGGCTTTAATCAATAAAAAGCCAAAAGGAGAGCAGATGACAGAAAATGGATATGGATTTTATATGTTCCCAAGTTTAGTGTTTATTTATGCTTGCAGGGCTTTAAATTTAAGAGAATTAAAACTTTATTTAGCAATTAGTGGACAAGCAGAAAAAGACAGTTTAGGAAAGCCTTGTAAATGGGCAGTCAAGCACTATTGCGAAATAGCAAACATAAAATCAAATCATTATTCAGAAGTTTTGCAAGGTTTATGTGAAAAAGGTTTTATCATACATAATAATTTTGAATCAATTGAAGTTTTATATCCCATTTCAGAAAATGAGTATCTTACACCAACTGGAACAATAAAAAAAGTCAGCTATTTCCCAAATAAGGAAAATGCAAGCAACCAAGCCAATTCCTCAATTGGGAAAAGTGCCAACCAAGCAGAAGGACAAGCATTTTCCCAAAATAAGGAAGAACTAAAAACAGAAATGGGAAATTATAATTCCAATTTTAGTAATGATAATTCCCAAATCAAGGCTAATAATAAAGAAATAAATAATTTAATAAATAATTCTAATAAAGACAAAGAAGGAAGTAAACCTTCCCAAAAATGGGAAGGTTTAGAGGAAGAGGAAAAAAAGCAAGAGGATTTTGCCTTCTCCATAAAAGACCTTTTATAACCCCAATGTAACACAATACATATTTTGTTACATTGGGTAAAGTCTACGTTTTCGTTGGTACAACTGCATTAGCAAGATTTTAGCAAAAAAGAATTTTAGCAAATGTAACAAAATGTATTGACAAGTTACATTTAATGTATTATAATTGGTGCATAAAATGAATCAAAGGAGAGTTAAAAAATGAATTTTGTGCAACCAATTAGAGAGCCATCAAAAATTGAAGAAATGAAAAGAGAATTGAAAAAGACTGGAACAAGGGATTACTTACTATTCTATATGGGAATAAACACAGGACTTAGGATTTCAGACATAATCAAGTTAAAAGTGAAAGATATTTTAAACTCAGATAGAACAATGAAAACCCATATTGATATAATTGAGGAAAAAACAGAAAAGAAAAAGAAATTTAAGATAAACAATGGACTTGTGGAAGAATTAAAGCAATTTACTTTAAATATGGATTTTGAAGATTACATTTTTCAAAGTAGAAAAGGAAATAATCAACCAATTACAAGAGTTCAAGCCTACAGAATTTTAAATAATGCAGGAGAGAAAATAGGACTTGAGGAAATAGGAACTCATACATTAAGGAAAACTTTTGGGTATCACTTTTACCAACAAACTAAAGATGTAGCATTGTTACAAGAATTATTTAATCATTCTGCTCCAAGTGTTACTTTGAGATATATTGGAATAAATCAAGATAAAATTGACCAAGCCTATGATAATTTTAGTTTATAATAAATTAAGAACTTGTTAAAAGCTAACAATAACAAGTTCTTATTCTAATTATTTACTTTTTATTTCTTTTATATCTTCCATATCCATATTTTGGATTGCAAATTTAATCATACAATTTACAACATAATTATATGACTTTTTGCTTTTCTTTGATAATTTATCAATTATTTCAAAGTCATTTTCATCAACTCTAATTGAAAAAGGTACTTTGTTTATACCACTTGGAATTTTGAAAGCCATAATTTGCACCACCTTTAAACCATTTTTAGTTTATTAGTATTGTACATTTAAGGGCAAAATATGTATAGTTTATAAATCAAACCATAAAATAAACCAAATCTATTGAAAAAAACTTTTTAATACTATATAATCTTTGCAGGGGGAAACAAAAATGGTTTCATTGTATAGTATAGATTGGGCAGAATTAACCACCTTTGAAAAGTGGTTTACAATTGTATTTTTCATAATTTTAATCATAAGTGCCATAATTGCTTATTTTTATGAAAAGCACAAGGAAAAAGAGGAATAAAAAGTCCCCTTAATCCATATTTTCAATTGAATACCTTATCATAGCACACACAACCTCATTAAGGGATTTTTTACTTTCCTCTGCTATCTTCTCTATAATTTGGTAATCTGTTTCCTCAACTCTAATTGTCATTGGTACTTTTGAGATACCCTTTGGCATTTTAAAGCCCATATTTCTCACCACCTATTTATAAAATGTTTCTAAAATCAAAGCAATTTTATAATTTTTAGAGAAGATAGTATATTTCTAATATGTTTCATAAAGTGAATTAAATTAGTTGCATAAAATGATTTTATCTGTTATAATTTATCATATAAAATAAAGAAAAGAGGAGATTTTTATTATGAAAAAGAAAAAAATAATGTTCTTATTATTAGTATTGTTTATTATTTTATTGGGTAGTATTTTATTTATTGTATTTTATGCTTCTCAAAATACTGTCAATGTTGGAACAACTGCTAGTAAAGGAAATGAGGTTAGTTGGAAAAAGAATATAAAAAGCTATACTTCCAATGAATTGACAAATGGATATTATATAAAGAGTGGAAATAGATTTTATCCTTTAACCTCTATTGATAATCTATATGACAATAATAATTCAATAACTAGTGATTTTAAAACTTCAAATGAAAAAAACTCTATGTTCTATGGATTATATAATTTTTTCTTTTTAAATACTTCTTATAAAGATAATATTCCACATATTAACTTAAAAAATGAAGATGACAAAATAGTTTTTGTAGGAGATACTATTCCTAAAATGATTATACTGAAAAATTCTATAGAACTAACAGTTGATAATAAAACAGAATTAGATGAAGAAATAAGAAACTATTTTATTTTTTCTAATTTAAAAATAGAAGACACCCCAACAGTATTACAAAAAGGAACTAAAACAAGTGAAGTTTTTGTGAGATTTTTCATATTAGGAACTTATACTAATGATTATACTATGACAACTGATGGATATATGGAAATAAATTTTGAAAAAAATGATTGTGGAACTGGTATGTATCTAATTGGTGATAAAGCATTTTTTATTGAACAAGATAATAGCAAGATAGAAAAAATAGTATTGCAAGATAAACAAGAACAAATTAATATGGCTAGTATATTGTTAAAGATTGCTGAAACTGAAAATGAAATATTTAAGGATAAAATCGAAATTGCCCAAAAAGTAAATCCTTCTTCAATTAACAGGCAAAACTGTTCTTTTTATTATACAATAAAAAAAGGTACTTCCATTTATAATGTAGATACTTCTGATGGTTTACTTTCAGCATTAAGAAAAGGAATAAAAATCTTGCCAGAAAAGGATAAATTGTCTAAAGACCATCTTCGTAGCTTACCTGAATATGGTTTTGATACCTGGGAAGACCAAATAAGTACCAAAATAATAGATGGAACAAGATACTATTTCTTTAATAATGTCAATAATGCTTATGCTATACAAGCACAAGATTATTGCAATATATTAGTAAAGGCAATAACTGATGAAGATTTTACAATATTTTAAAATTAGTATTCAAGCCCCTATTCCTATTTTTGGAAAAGGGCTTTTATTTATTCCCTTTATTGGCTCTAAAATGCCTCACATTCCCATTTTAGGAATAAGCCAATTATAATATACCAAAATACTGTAAAACTTTTTCTTCTGTTTCTATAACTAAACCTGCACAATCAAGATATTGCCACATACCATCTATTTTATCTTCAATGGTATCTTCTAAACCATCTTCCCCAGTATCTGCTAATATCTCTCCATAATAAACTTCATTTAATCTTTCAACTTGCTCACTTGTTAAATTTTTCATAACTAAAACCACCTTTCAAAATTTATTTTATACCTTTTCCCATTTTAGGAAACAGTCAATAATTTATATGCCTATTTAAGCTATAAATGGCTCATATTGCATTTTTTATATTTTAGCAATAACAATACCTATTAAATCTGTTTTTGGTATTATTTCTCCAACTGCAATCATAATAATTAAATATTAAGACATTTCTATTTTCTAACAATTCGTGAATATCCTTAAAATCAAAACCATATTTTTTGTAAAATGCAATTATTAACTCAATTTTATGTTCAATCTCAAAGGCTTGCTCAAATAAATTATTTATTCTTTCTGGACTTTCTCCATTGATTGCAAAATCTATGTATAAACTAGTATCAGTTGCAAGCAATAATTCTTTTCTTTTTTCAATTGTAAAAATACTATTGAATAACATATTTATTATTTTAATTTCATAATTAGTTAAATTCATAAATACCCCCTTCTATATTCCATAAACTAAATCTCTCATATCAATATGGATACGTTTTATTATTTTTCCTGTTTCTAAATCCATAACAGTTCTATCTAATTGTATATTACAACTTGTATCTCCCATTATCAATTTTGAATAAGGTTTTACAATTCCATCTTTTTCCCAAAAGTTTAGAACATACTTTTTCCCCATTGTTTCACTATTTAAAATTTTTCCTTTTAATTCTCTCCAACTTTTTACTATGTTTCCCATAATTAAAACCACCTTTCAAATATTTATTTCTTATCTCTTTGTTGTACTTATTATACCTTTTTTTATGCCTAAAATCAAATTAAGCAAAGCATATTTCCTTACTCTTGCAACAGTTTTAAGGCACATTTTAATTATTGGTACAACTGAATTGCAAGGCACAAAAATTTCAAAAATAAGTTTCAAATCCCTTACTACAAGCAGATTGCAGAGCATAAAAAAGTTTTTTAAAAAAATTTTAGCAAAAATTCTCTTACAGTATCAAGTCTTACAGAAGCGGATTATGTAAACAAGTTGTGCCTGCATAAAATACTGTAAAAGTATTGACTTTTACTCTAAAAACAATTATAATTATAAAGTAGTTTTTGAAAAACTGTAAATCATTGATATAAGCACCACTAGCTCAGTTGGTAGAGCAGGGCACTCTTAATGCCAAGGTCCACAGTTCGACCCTGTGGTGGTGCACCAATAGGCACTTTCAAGTATTTTGGAAGTGTTTATTTTTTTGCACTTGACAAGTCCTTATGATTTCCCTATAATATGGTGTAACATTGAATTGAAAAATTGCAAAAAATGAAAAATAGAAAAAAGGCTAATCATACGTTGCCTTTGAAATGATTGAAAAACGAATATAAAAATAGGAATAGCAAACCGCTGAGAGAGTAAGCAAAAATAAAACAAAGCTTGATTTTACCACTCCGTATGACTCTTAATCTGATGGTCGGAGGTTCGACTCCTCTATGGCGCACCAAATTATAACAACTTACGAACTATAAAGTTTGTAGGTTGTTTTTTATATATATAACTAAAAAATGTTCTCTTTCTGGAAAGGAGAATATTTTTTATGCTTGAATTTGAAATATTACAAGAATTAGAGCCAAATGCTGAAATATTAGAAATAATAAAAGACTATGAGTATATAGTTGAAAATGGTAAAATTAAGCATTTAAAGGCTACTAATTTGCAATTTATTGAACCAAATGAATATTTAATTACATATCCATCTACTCTTACTATCTTTGAATATAAAGTAAATGAAATTGCAAATAAGAACTTTTATGTTAAAGAACATAACCAAAAGTATAACTTAAAAGAACTTAAACAAATTCTCATGAAATTAAAAACTTAGCTTGCAAAAGTGCGTTTTAATTAGGAAACATATGAAAGAATTAAATTTTTTTAAAAAAATTTCAAAAATAGGGGGGCGAAAACGCACTTTTCTGAGCAAACATATGAGAGGGTAAAAATTTTTAAAAGTTTTTTACAAATTTACCATACAAAACCCTAAAAAATTCACGGATATAGTAGGAGGTAATATTTTATGAGATGTGGAATTTATGTAAGAGTATCAACAGATGAACAGAGAGATAATGGCTATTCTATTGATTCACAGTTACGAATGATAAAAGAATATTGTGAAAAGAACAATTACGATATTGTAGATGTGTATAATGATGCAGGACATTCTGGAAAAGACTTAATGCGACCAGAAATGCAAAGGCTTTTAAAAGATATTAAATCACACAAAATTGAGAAAATAATAGCTATTAAAGTGGATAGGCTAACAAGAAATAACTATGATGGCTTTTGGCTTTTAAACTATTGTGAAGAACATGATGTTAAAATAGAGCTTATTTTAGAGCCTTATGATGTATCTACTGCAAATGGTGAAATGATATTTGGAATGAATTTAGTATTTGGACAAAGAGAAAGAAAAGAGATTGGAGCAAGAACAAAAAGGGCTATGGAGGAAATGGTGCTTGAAAAGGTACACCCAGCAAAAGCACCTTATGGCTATACTAGAAATAGTGAAACAGGTCATTTAGAAGTTGAGCCTATTGAAACACAAGTAGTAAAAAGAATATTTGAATTATATAAAAATGGAGCTTCAATAAGAGGTATTTCTAATACTTTAAATGAAGAAAAAGCATATTCAAGGCAAGGAAGATGGAACAGTGATAAAGTATATAAAATATTAACAAATTTAATTTATATAGGAACTTTTGCTTATGGCAAAACAAAAAGAAAAGCACAAGATATTCTATATGTAGATAATTATTGTGAGCCAATCATTGATAAAAATACATGGGATATTGCAAGAAAAAGATTAGAAAAGAACAAACATCCTAATTATGGAGAGCATATTCATTTATTTACTGGCATTGTAAAATGTCCTACTTGTGGCAAAATAATGTCATCTACAAACTCATTTAAGAATAGTGGAAAGCCTAATCAAAAAGTATATTATCATGTAACTTGTAATAATCCTAATTGCAAATCAAAGGGGTTTCACTATAATTCTGATAAGATTGAAGAAAAATTAACACGAGTTTTGAATGAACTAACAAGATATATGTATGATATGGATAATAAAATTATAGTATGTAATTCTACTAAAACAAAAGATATTAAAGACATAGAAAAAGCTATTGAAAAACTAAAACTGCAAGAGAAAAAGTTAGTGGATTTATACTTGAGTTCTACTTTAAATGTTGAAACTATTAATAATAAAAATGATATTATAAAGAAAGAAATAGAAAATTTGAATAAGAAAAAGCAACAAATTGATCCAAATAATGATTATAAAGAATATACAATAGAACTATTGAAAAAATTGGATTGCAACCTCGAAGATAATGAAGTTGTTTTTAAAAATAGACTAGGTTTTTCATTTGTTTCTGAGAGTTTAAATAGAAAATCTAAAAAAGAATTGATTAAAAGATTAATTGATACAATCGAAATTAAGAGAGATAAAAATTACAATATTGAGATAACAAATATTAAATTTACAGAAGAATTTATTTCAAAAAGTAGCAAGGATTATATTGAATATTTATATGAAATACTACAAAACAATGATGTAGGTTTTATTTATAAAGAAGCAATAACTAGACAAGAATTAGATAAATTGCAAGAATATTATTTTGTATTTTCTAATAATAAAATTGCCAATAATGAGTATGATAATGCTACTTTAACAATATATAATGAGTTATTAAAACAGAATTTTTATGATAATGAAATTATAATTTGTCCTTACGTTGAGAATGAAAACATAGTAGATTATTTAACATTAATGCCAAGAATTCCATTAGAAATTGCATAAAGTGGTTTGAACTTTTTACAGAAAATGAACTCAAAAATAGTACAATAAAAAATGCAACTTTTTAAAAATTAGAAAGTCTTGTCCTAGCAAGCACTGCATTTGTCTACACGCCAAATACCAAATTTGTGTCTCAGCAAGCAATGAATTTGTACTCCCGCACAAATTTCAATATGGGATTTACCCCCCATACCCCAAAAACTGATAAAAATTTAAAATTGAAAGGAATAGAAAATTATGAATGATGAAAAATTAAATTATGTAATAGATATGATAAAAGATATGGATTTAGAAAATAAATTAAGATTAGCAATATGTATGTGTGATAATTACAGTTATACTAATTTACAATATGATAAAAAAGAAATGTGTAAATACTTTGATAATCTACTAAAAGAAATTAATATAGAATACAGAACAACTACTATTAACTTTGCAAATTATCCATATACAATTTTTGTATCAAGCAAAATTATGGAGATGGATTCAGCACAACAAAATAAAATTGCATTATATCTTTTCAATAGCATAAATTTTAAAATTAAAAATTGCAAAAGTCTTGACAGTAAAGAACAGATGTTTTAGAATATATAAAGTAAGAAAAGGATGTGGAACTATGGAAGAAAATAAATTAGCAATTCAAAATGAATTCATCAATGAAGATATAAAAAATTTAATATATACAATAAGAAATAAGCAAGTAATGTTAGACAGTGATGTAGCAATGTTATATCATTATGAAACTAAAAAAGTTAATCAAGCAGTAAAGAGAAATATAGATAGATTTCCAGAAAGATTTTGTTTTAAATTATCTAAGAATGAGTTTGAAGTTTTGAGGTCACAAATTGTGACCTCAAAAATAGAAAACTATGATAAAGAAGAAAGACGTGGAGGAAGGAGAGATTTGCCTTATGTATTTACAGAACAAGGAATAGCTATGTTATCAGGTTTATTAAAAAATGAAATTGCAGTACAAGTTAGCATTAAAATAATGGATGCATTTGTGGAAATGAGAAAATTTATAAATACTAATAAAAATTTATTTGAAAAAGTCATTACTATTGAAAATAAAATGGATAAAAAGTTTATTGAACAAGATAAGAAATTCGATATAATATTTGATCAATTACAACTTGACGAGAATATCAAGCAAAGAATATTTTTTGATGGTCAAATATATGATGCATATAGCATCATTGTAGACATTATAAAAAGAGCAAATATCAAGATTTTGATTATAGACAATTATATTGATGATAGTGTTTTAAAAATGTTAGCCAAAAAGAAAAGCAATACCGAAGTTATTATTTTAACATCTAATAAAAGTAATATTGAAAATTTAGATGTTAAAAAATTCAACAAAGAATATCCTGTCTTGAAAGTTGCTAAAACAAATAAATTTCATGATAGGTTTATTATTATAGACAACAAAGAAATGTATCATTTAGGTGCTTCTATAAAAGATTTAGGAAAGAAGTGCTTTGGAATTAATAAAATAGAAGATATAGAGATTATAGAAAAAATTATCAATTCGTTTTAGAGTACATAAGTGAAAATATGAAAAATTGACTTTTTATGTAAAATAAAGTATAATATAAATAGATTAAGTGCTAAATGCCTTTATCTAGTAAACCTCGCGTTTACTGTTACACCTGTCAACTTAGTAAAAATTTTTGGAGGTAAGAAAAATGGAAAATATGGGTATCCAGAAACTGACAGAAGAGTTGCAAAGACTCAATCCAAACATCGATGTTTGCTTCAAAGCAGACACATACCCCGCAATCATCATCGTAGGGTGCTCTGACTGTGCTCAGCTTAATCTTCCAGCAGGATACTACTGCAATGATAAGAACGGGCTGACAAACAAGCACAATACCACATCTGGTCAGTATGAAAGTTTTGAGCTGATGACCAGATACGAATACCTTGCAATGCTGGCGTAACAGTCTGTCCCCATTGTTTTTTAATCAATGGGGACTTTTCCATTATAACTATTATGATATGAATATACAAAAAATTTATATTATTATTGCAATGTTATAATAAGTTGTGTATAATTAATTCATAATTAAGAAAGAGAATAAAAAGTTCGTAACCTGTAAGAAAACTGCACCAAAAAACACCACTAGTTTAAAGTGGTGTTTTATTAATTTTATTGAACTACTTTCGTTCCCTTTCTCACAATTCTCTCTTGCGGACTATATGTATCTTTTGATAATAATGTTTGAGAAATAATTTTTCCATTATGTTTTACAATTTTATATCCTTCACTTCTACATCCATTAAACCCTATTTGCTCTACAACTTCTTTTCCTACTTCTAAAGTAGGGTCTTCTTTATAAGTTGTGGTCTTATTAATATAAGAAGTTATTTTAGACTGTAAAATAATTTCATATTCTACTTTTTCTTTAATTCCATACATGCTGATTTTACAAACTCCATTTTGGGCAGTAGCTACAATTTTAATTGGATAAGTCCTTGTATTTTTAAAACAAAAATCTAAACTGCCATAATATACGGTGGCATCTCTGCTTGCTGCTACATAATCAACTGTAAAAGTATGGTTAGTTCTTTCTGTAATATCTAAGTTGGCAAGTAATGCTGTATTATATAATGTGGAAGATACTTGGCATACTCCGCCTCCTATACTTGGCACTACTTTTCCTGAAATATAGGCAGTTCCCTCTTTCCACCCTGCTTCTATTGTTCTAGAACCTACTGTTTTGTTATATGAGAAGGTTTCCCCCGGCATAATTACTGTTCCATTGATTTTCTTAGTTGCTAGTTCTACATTGTATGCTCTGTTAATAGCGCTTGCATCATAAATCGTTGAAAAGGATGCAATTTGGTCTGGAAATGCCTCTTCTCCTAAATCTGATAATTTTTTCTTTGGAGCCGTTATCTTAAGTGGAATTTCATATTCTTCCTTCTCTTCTTGTATTAACTTTTTTGCTTCTTCCATTGAAATTCCAAAATCCACTCCATTTTCTTCAACATGTACTTTGGTTGGATTCTTCTCTACATAAGCATCTTTTGGCTCTTTGTAAATTTCATTTCTAATTTTCTCTAAATCAATTTTACTTGGAACCTTTTTATCTACTGGTATTTCAATTTCTTTGTAAGGATTATGGATGTCCTCTAATTGTTCAATAATCTGATTTTGTAATTGCTCTTTTCTAATCACATATCCTTCTTTTCCATTTACAACTATTAGTTTCTTTCCTTCTATATAGTAACTGTATTCTACTACGGCATCTTTCATTTTTGAATTAATATCATTAAGCGTCGTTTTCATAAATTCTTCATCCCAATGAAGCTGTGCTTCTATTTCTCTTGGAAAAAGTTTAAGCCATAAAATTTCATAGTTATTTGCAATAATATTTCCGCCTCTGCCTACATTATATGCCTTTGCCACAGCACTGTCTACATCGAATTTTGCATTAAACGTATTGGCATTTACACTTACTTCAGAATCTCCATGTTTTAGTACTAAACTTTCTTTGTCATTTGAAAATTTTTGATTAATAGCATCATTTATTCTTTGTTTTGCTTCATCCGCAGTTAAATTGCTTACATCAATTCCTAAAATAGAAATCCCCTTTAAAATTTTATTATTAATATTAGTTAAAGCAAAAATAACAGAAAATATCCCTATAACTATTATTGCTGCAATAATACTAAGAGCAATAGCAATTCCTTTTTTACCACCTTTTGTTTTGTTTTCTACTTTTACAAACTGTTGTGGATTTTCTTCTTCGCTTTCTGTCTTTTCTACCTCTTCTTTTTTGGTATCTATTTGTTCTTTAAAATTATTTTCAACTTTTACTTGATTTTCCATTTTTTCTTGCTTCTCTTCTTTTTCAGGTAAAAGTTCTTTTTTTTCTTCCATTAAATTTACAACTTCTTGTATTCTTTGTTTTGCATTATCAGTTTCTTTTTTGTTAGTTTCATTTTTTATATTTTCCTTTTTAGGCTTTTCATTCTCTCTTTTAGTAGACTTTTTATTTCCTTCTTTTTTGCTTTTTGTTGTTGTCTTTTTCTTCTCTTTTTCTTCTTCTCCATTTACTTCTTTTTTAGCAGCTTTTTTACTATTCTTTTTAGGCTTTTCCTCTTTTTGTACTTCTTTTTCTTTCACTTTTTCTTGTGTTTTTTCTTCTTGGTTTTCTACCTTTTCCTCTGCTACTTCCTTTGAGACTGTAATCTCTTCAGTCTTTTTGTTTTCTTCGTCTTCCATATTTTTTCTCCCTTAAATAAGTATATACTCTCTTATAAAATAATATACCATAGTTATTTTATATTTACAATAAGAATTCTCGGATATTTTGTCAGATTTTAGAAAATTTTCTTGAATGGCACTAGACATTTTTTTTCTTTTTTAATATAATTATTTTAGCTCTAGGAAATTGCATTTGAAAATGCAATTGACGTAGAGATAAATTATGCAAAACTTAGATTTTCTTGCAATTTATTGCTTAGAAAATTTTAGTTTTGTTAGTTTAGAAAATTTTGGAAAAGAGGGATATGTTATGTTAGGACATATGATAGCTCATATTCGTAAAGACAAAAAATTAACAAAGGCTAGTATTTCTAAGGGAACTAATATCAATACAGGACATTTAACACATATTGAAAAAGGAGAAAGAAATCCTAGTCATAAAGTACTTAAAAGTATGTGCAAAACAATGGGTATTCCTTATAGACCTTTAATGTACACTTATGATAAAGAAATTACAGAAGAACAAGAAAGTTATAAAATAGAGAGTCACATTGCCTATGATAAAATTCCTGCGATAGATTTACTTGGAAATTTTATTGAATGTCCTATTTCTAGCCCCGGAGCTTGTGTAGCTGTTAAAATGAATGATACTTCTATGGAGCCTAAAATAAAAAAAGATGCTTATGCTTATGTCGAATTTAATACTCCATTAGATAACAAAGATATTGGACTATTCTATTATCAAAATCAATATCTCATTCGTAGATTCATCGTTCGTAAAGATGGAATTGCCTTAAGGTCTGAAAATAGGGCAGATATTCCTGATATTTGCTTAGATCCCAAAGATACTTTCTACATTGTTGGCAAGGTCGTTGGAACCACTGATACAGCTAGTTTATAATCAAAAGTACGAAATTATTATTTCTTTTTTATAAGATATTTTTAGTTTTTTTGTCAGAAATACTTGAATAATCTATTTTTTAATATTATAATATCAAAATAGATGAACAAGAGATAAATAAGGAGAAAATTAAATGGAATTAGTAAAGAATATTTTCTTTAATACAGATAAATTGGTTGAAAATACAAAGGTAAAAATTTCTTATGCAGGTAATCTTTTTCAAGATGAATCAGAAGAAGTCTTTATTCATTATGGCTTTGGTCTAGAATGGAATGACTTAGGTGAAGTAAAAATGGAAAAAACAGAACTTGGTTTTCAAGCCGAAATAGAATTACTTTCTAGCGAAACTTTTAACTTTTGTTTTAAAAATGAAAAAGGTGAGTGGGATAATAACGACGGTCAAAATTATATATTCCCAATTGAAAAAGTAGAACTTGCTTTAGTTGCACAAGAGGAAACTACTTTAGATGCTCCTAGAAAATTAAGAAAGTCATATATTTGGAGTAAAAAAATACGCTTAGCAATTTATAAAGTAATTACTTATCTTCCTAAATTAATTTCAGGAAATTATAAAAGAAAAATCTCAAATGAATAATCAATAAAATCTCGGCTGAGCCGAGATTTTCGTTTTTCTATTCTTAAATATACCAACCACCATTTACTGAAATAACTTGACCAGTGGTATATTCATCTTCAATTAACCATTTTACACATTTTGCAATATCGCTTGCTTTTCCTATACTTTCAAGTGGAATCTCTTGTTTCAACTCTTCCCATTCTTCTTGTGTTACATTCTTATTCATATCTGTATCAATTGCCCCCGGAGCAATACTATTTACTCTAATATGTGTTGGTCCAAGTTCCTTTGCTAATGCTTTTGTCATACCATCTATTCCTGCTTTTGCCACACTATAATGAACTTCACAAGAACCACCTGTTACACCCCATATAGATGAAATATTAATAATGGTTCCTTCTTGATTAGCTATCATATAAGGAACTGCCTCTTGAGTACAATAAAATACTGAATTCAAATTTGTTTGTATCATTGTATTCCAATCATTATCTGTTATTTGAGTAAATAGCTTTTCTTGTGCTATTCCTGCATTATTAATTAATACATCTATTTTCTTATATTTCTCTATTACAAATTGAATTAAACCTTTTACTTCTTCTCTTTTCGATACATCTGCTTTAAAAATATCTATTTCTTTTCCTTGCTGCTTTAGTTCTTGCTTAACATTTTCTGCTGCTTCTTTGGATTGATTATAATTTAATATTACATGATATCCTTCATTTGCAAGTAATTTCACAATTGCAACTCCAATCCCTCTTGAGCCACCTGTTACTACTATCACTTTATTTTGTATATTTTTTTCTCTGTTTTCTTCCATAATTCATATTCGCTCCTTTATATGTACTTGTTAATGAATGGCAATTGAGGCAATTCATCTATAAACTCCTTGTTTTGTATAAATTACAATTTTGTCTTTCCTAGATACTCAAAAATACAAACTAACAAAATCTTAAAAGCTTTGCTTTTTAGATTTTGTAACGTTTCGCATAATTGAGTTCTACGTCAAGCGCTACACAGCGCTTTCCTAGAACTCAAAAAACTAGACAAGTTATACAACAAGCCTAGTTTTAAGTAATGGAGCCACTTATCTGATTCGAACAGATGACCTACTGATTACAAGTCAGTTGCTCTACCAGCTGAGCTAAAGTGGCATATTTGGTGACCCCGACGGGAATCGAACCCATGTCTCCGCCGTGAAAGGGCGATGTCTTAACCGCTTGACCACGGGGCCATAATTAAAGTTTTTGCTAGGATTTAAGTTGCTAACGGCTTAAATCCTAGTTTGGTGAGCCATCGCGGACTCGAACCGCGGACAACTTGATTAAAAGTCAAGTGCTCTACCACCTGAGCTAATGACCCAAGTTTAAAGCCGGTTAACATTTCATGTTAGCACAGGCTCTATTGTAAACCATTTTTTTAAATTTGTCAATATAATTTTCTATTTTTTGTCATACTTTTGCAATTTTTCTCTTATTTTCTATCAAAACATTGACATTTCTATTCAAACTTCTTATGCATTTAACTCTTTTATTAATTCTTCTACATCAATACCATGTACTTCACAAGCCTCTTCAATTGTTTCTGCTTGTGATGTTGGGCAACCTAAGCAATGCATACCTGCGTTTAATAATATATCAGCTTTCTCTGGGGCTATTTCTAATAACTTTCCAATGGTCATATCTTTATTAATTTCCATCTATAATTCTCCCTTCTTTTTATTATCAACTTTTTATATTCTATCACATTTTTTTCAAAAAGTATAGACAAACCTACTTTTTTGTTGTAGAATGCTTTTACTGGAAGGAGTGATGTACTATAAAATTAGTTGATTATTTCTTTATCCTTCTTATTATAAATTCTTTCATCTTTTTTTATTCAATATATACTTTTTTCGAGATGAAAATTTTCCATAATAAACAAGGTTCAAAATTAAACATTAAAATGCACTCTATGAATAGGAGGTGATTTTATACTGAAACGTATCCTTTTTACCTTTTTTGTCATTGTTTTCCTTTGTTTTATTGGCTATTCTACTTTTCTTCCTTTATACACTTCTTCACAGGTCATCATTGATTATGGAATACAACCACTTGACATTTGCCTAGAACAACCCATACTTTGGAAATACTGTAAATATTGGTTTGCTTTCACTTATGTTTTTACCTCTTTCTTTATAGCCAATTCTATTTTTCACTTACTTTGCAAAATTCCCTTTTACACTTCTAAAAAGCCTTCCAAAAGTAAATGTTCCATTATGCCAAAGAATAATTCTTCTTATTCATTTATCGAAAAAACTCTCCCTTCTCAAAAGTTGGAATTACTAATTCGGTGAAACCGAAAAAACAAAGGAGTTCATTTATTTACCAGAAAAAAGTTTATATCAAAACATTTTAATTACAGGAACCATAGGAACAGGCAAAACAAGTAGTGCCATGTATCCCTTTACTAAGCAACTTATTGGCTACTCTCATCAAAATTCAGAACACAAACTAGGTATGTTAGTATTAGATGTAAAAGGAAATTATTATCAAAAAGTGTTAGAATTTGCGAAAGAATATCATAGATTACAAGATATTATTGTTATCGAGCTTGGTGGAAGCTATCATTATAATCCTCTACATAAGCCAAACTTAAAACCAACTATTTTAGCCAATCGTTTAAAAACTATTTTATTATTATTTTCCAAAAATAACTCCGAAACTTACTGGCTAGATGAAGCTGAAAAGGTTTTGGCAGAAGCTATTAAACTTTGTCGTCTGTATAACAATAACTATGTTACATTTGAGGAATTACATAAATTAGTTACTCAGCCCACTTATTATTTAGAAAAAATCACTTTACTTCGTGAAAAATTTATTCAAAATACTTTTTCTCAAAACGAAGTATATGACTTACTTTCCAGTATTACCTTTTTCGAAAAAGAATTTTTAGGCTTAGACAATAGAACTTTATCCATTCTAAAATCTGAAATTACTCGTATCACCAATTGCTTTATTTCTGATTACGAAGTCTTAAAGACCTTTAATCCTGCCCAGACAGAATTAAACTTCCTTGGTTTTGAAGAAGTATTGTCACAAGGCAAAATTGTAGTACTTAACATGAATATTAGTGAATATAGCAATTTGTCAAAAATCATTGCGGCTTATTTAAAACTAGATTTTCAAACAGAAGTAATGGCAAGACTTTCTAAATATCCTACTAATAAACTTCGTAGTGTTTGCTTTATCTCTGACGAATATTCTGAATACTGTACTGAAACAGACGCCAACTTTTTCGCACAAAGTAGAGAGGCAAAGTGTATCAACATTGTAGCTACACAAAGTTATACTTCCCTGTTAAATACTTTACATGAACAGTCTACTGTAAACGTAATTACTCAAAATTTGATTAATAAATTGTGGTTTCGTAGTGATGATTTATGGACAATTGAAAGTGCTCAAAAGCAAATAGGTAAAGAAGATAAAGAAAAGATTTCTAAAGGAATTACTGAAAATGCAAAAGAAACATTTTTCAATTACTTTACAGATTCTTTGAACTCTAAAAATTCTAGTATTTCAGAAACAATTAGCACTTATATGCATTCTGATTTCATTTATGACACTAACTTTTTTACGCAATCTCTAGAAAATTTTACTTGCCTATCGTTTTTATCTGATGGAACCAAAATTATACCACCTCAGAAATTGCATTTATTTCCCGACTTTATTCCTAGTTCTAAATAATTAGTATTGATTGTCCCCAAATTTTAATATATCTAAGGAGGTTTTTCTATGTTTTCTAAAAAAACATTTCACTCTATTTCTTTTTTTAAATATTTCGTTATCATTTCATTTGTTTTACTATTTATTCTTTCCCTACCTACTACTGTACAAGCTGGCCTATTTGATGGTACTCCTGCTTTAGTTGATAAACTAAATTCTGCATTTGAAAAAATTGAAGACTGGCTGTTAAAATTAGCAACACCTGCTGCGGCTGTTGCAGTAGCAGTAGGAGTATTTATGAAAAAATTTAGTTTTGGAGATGAAGAAAGAATTAGAACTGCAAAGAAAATTATTCGTGGAAGTTTATTTTCTTATGGCTTTATTCTCGTCCTCAATTTAATTCTATCTGCTATTAAAAGTTTATTAACTTAAGGAGGCTTATTTATGGAAGAAACATCTTCTTTAACAAATTCTATTATTCAAACTATTAACTCTATCTTTCAAACCCTCTTTTCATCTATTGATAATAGCATTTATGAAGTATTAGACGAATTGGTTTTTATTGATAGTAATATTCTAAATCATTCTATTTTTGAGAAAATATTTGGAACTAGTACATCTAATGGACTATTAGTTATCGCTAACTCTCTTTTAATTGGCTTTGCACTTTATTACGGTATTCGTTTACTATATTCTTATTATATGAATTTGCAAATTGAAAGGCCCTATCAGTTTATATTTAAACTATTAATCTTTGGCATTGTCATGAATTGTTCTTTTTCCATCTGCCAACAATTTTTGGAGTTAAATAGCTTTATTTCTCAAGCGATTCAAAATTTAGGTGTAAATCTATTTGGTCACCATATCTCTTTTTCTGAATTAGTCCACCAACTAAATAATATTATTTCATTTGAAGGAACTGAATTTAATATTTTCTCTTTTGATGGACTCATGAAAAGCTTTATTTCATTTGGCCTATTCAATTTAATCTTTTCATATTCTTTAAGATTTGTACTTGCAAAATTGTTCGTTTTACTGACGCCCTTTGCTATATTAAGTTTAATCAATCAATCTACTTCTTGGTTTTTTAAAACTTGGCTTCGAACTATTCTTTCTTTGTTATTACAGCAAAGTTTAGTGTCTATTATTTTATTATTAGTTTTCTCTGCTAATTTATCTGCTACTGACATTTTCTCTAAATTATTATGTGTTGGTGGAATGTATGCTTTAATTCGTGCTAACTCTTATATGAGAACTCTAATCGGAGGAATTTCAACTGATGTTTCCAATAACTTAAATATTGAAACTCATTTATTAAAAAATAAGTAAGATAAAAACTACCTTTTAGAACGAACTAATTTTTAATTAAATACATTTACTTTTCGAAAGGAGAAAAAATGAAATTTATTTTTCCACAAAATTATAACTTTAAAAATAAATTTTTAGGTGTCGTAGAATATTCTACTTTATTATTTAATATTATTTGGGATTTATTTATCTTTTCATTTGTTAATTTGCTTTTTCAAAATGCAACCATTAAAATATTTATTTTTATTATTTTTTGCTTACCAATATTTTTATTTAGTATAGTTGGTTTTAATCATGAAAATATTATTTATATTTTTATTTATTTAATTAAATATTTAAAAAGTACGAAATTATATTTTTATCATAAAAATCCGCATCTCTTTTAGGAATATTTTTAATTACTTTTCCCTTGTTTTTTGTAGTAATTTTTCTACTCTTTTTATATAACAATTTGTCCAAAAGATAACAATAACCCATCTTTATTTTCTTACGAGTTGTTGTTGTCTTTTTGTTAAGCATACTCGTTTTTACTTCTTCTTCATGTTCATGAACATCTAATTTGTGTTTTGTAAGTCTTTTTCACCTTCTCCTCTTTCTTGCTTTATGTATACTAAATCACATCTTTCTATTTTGATATTCTGTTGCTCTACTTCCCTTTATTCCGAAGTACTCTCTTCTATTCTCTCTACTCCTTTATTATAGGATTGGCTATCTATCTTCATCGTTTTGAAGTAGAATCATTCGTCTACTTCAAAGTAGCTTTCAAGTTATTCCTTGTTTTACTTTAATTTCCCCTATACTTTATGACAATTTTTATTTGAATTCTTGCCATATAATTTTATCTCATTTCCTAATTCTTTTTTAGGCACTTCCCTCTCTTAATTTTCTCTTCTTTTCTCCTTTTATTTCTTCTCATTTTCCGGAGTTTTATTATCTAGTAATTCGCAAAAAATTTTAATACTCTTTTTTTATTCTTTTTTTATTTCTTTTTCTACTTTACTAAAATTTATAATTAGATTTTATCTTTTTTATTCTAATATTTAATTACTTTTTATTTCCCTTTTACTTCTTTTTTATTTTTATTTTCTCTCTCTCTTTTATAAAAAAATTTTAATGTCTTTTTTATTTCTTTTTTAAAATTTAATTTTTATTTTTCTCTTTTTCTATTTTTGATTTTCGAATTTCTATTTTCAAATTTTTGCTTTTTCACTTTTTTAGATTCTTTATTTTTGAATTTTACTTTTTTAATTTTTTATTTTTTCAAGTTTTTTATTTTATATTTTCTATTTGTTTTATTTTGTCAAAAAGACTACGATGTATTTTTACTTTTTATTCCTGTTTTTAATTTTATTATTATTTTTTTCTTCTTCTTCTTTCTTTTTATTTTAGTCTATTCCATTTTTCCTTTTTGCTCTTCTGTTTTTATCACTTTGTTTTTTCATTAAATTATTTTTTTCATTTCCACTTTATTTTTTTATTCTATTATTTTACTTCTATTAAACTCTTTTATTTTCTATTTGCATTTTATATTATTACATTATGATACTTTCTTATATTATTCCTTTATCAAATTTTTCTCTATTCTATATCTGTCTTCTAAATTTATTTTGCAAAGTAACTTATTCAAATTTTTGTTTTATTACTTTCTCTTCCGTATGTTTGTCTTTTTGTAATCTTTATTCTATTTCTTACTTTTTCTTTGCCTTTCCCATCTTTTCTTGTTTTCAACTACATTTTTCCTTTTTTGTTTCTTTTGGCTTTATGTTACCTTTTGTAATATCATTTTTCTTTTTTCAAAATTTCAACCTTTCCCTTTATTCCGAAGCATTTTTTCCTTTTGCTATTCTACTCTTTTGTCCTACTTTTTGTCTCATTCCTTCTGATCTTTCTTCTTTTCCTTATCAATTTTGTTACTCTTCCATGAGTTTCTTCACTTAACCACTCATACTTTTTGTCAATTTTATTTTTATCTTTTGACTCTTTCTTTTTCTCTATTCTTATTCACCTTTTCTCTTTATTTTCTTATGTAAACATATCTTTTTTTTCACATTTTCTTTCTTTCCATCTGCTACTTTTTATCTTTATTTTAATTCCGAATTTATATTTTCATTATCTACCTTTACTATTTTCCTCTTTTATATTTTTCTATTACTTTTTTATCATTTTATTTTATAGCAATTATTCTTCCTATTTTTATTTTCTCTTTCTTTTTTCTCTATTTTATTTCTTTAGATTTCATTTTTAACTTTATTATTTTTTCTATTTTTTATTTTGATTTTTATACTATATTTTTTTCAACTCCAGAAATCTATTTTGAAGTTTTTTGCCTTTGTGTCAATTTCTGTTTCGCGATTATTTTTTATTTATTCTTATTATTTTTCTTTTATCATTTTATATTGTACTTTTTATATTTTCACTTTGTTATTTTATTTTTTACTATAATTTATATTGATTTATAATTTATGACTTTTAATCATTCTATAATTTATAATATTAGATTACATGAGTCTTCAAATTATTCATTACATTTATAGTTTTCTCCTCTAGTTTATTGTAAAATCTTCAAGAAAATGATATAATCTGACAAAACATACTAATTGGAGGAATACCTATGAAGCTAGAACAAAATGAGACTTTGCCTATTTTTTCAAATACTACTTTACCTGATATATTCTTTACAGAATATTTACCTGAGGCAAATGGTGATTATATTAAAATCTATTTATATATTTTGTTTCTATCGAAATACGACAAAGATATTAAAGTAAACGACTTAAGCAAAAAATTAGGTCTTCCTTTAAAAGTCATTCAAGATGGTATGAAATATTGGGAAGATCAAGGTGTGCTTATTAGAAAAAACACAGGCTATATGATTACTAATTTACAAGAAAAAGAATTACATCAACTATATAAACCTAAAGTTGCTTTATCAGCAGATCAAATTCAAAAATCTGCTGAAAGTCAAAAGAAAGCAAAAACAATTGAATATATTAACAACCGATACTTTTCTGGCCTTATGCCAACTACTTGGTACCCTGATATTGAACTTTGGTTCCAAAAATATCATTTTGAAGATGAAGTTATGATTTCATTATTTGATTATTGTTTTAATAAATCTGCTCTTCACAAAAACTATGTACAAGCCGTTGCTGATGCTTGGTTTAAAAATAAAATTCAAACCTTTAACGATTTGGATCAATATTATGAAAAACAGGAAAAGTTAAATAAATTAGCAAGTTTAGTTTCTAAAAAGTTAGGCTTAGCTAGGCAATTATCCCAATACGAATATGCTTATTTAGAAAAATGGGTTATTGATTTTGGCTTTTCTTTTGATATTATTGAAATTGCGTTAAAAAGAACCACTTCTAAAGTAAACCCAAGCTTTGACTATATTGATAAGTTACTTTCTGATTGGCATGATAGAGGCTTTACATCAGCTGAGCAAGTCAATAAATTTTTAACTGATATGAAGCAAAAGAACAAAGATATTAAACAATTAGAAAAGAAGACTGGTTTCCAAAAATATGAACAGAGATCTTACGATAACTTAAATGCTTTGTATGCTAATAAAAAAGCAGAGGTTTAAAATGGTATAGGAGGTTATTTTGAATAATACTACTTTGAAATCTTTATTAATTGAATATGATAAAAAAAGAAGAGTTGCTCAGGAAATAGCGGAAAAAGAAAAAGAAAAGTTGTACCAAGAGGTTGATGAATTACAGAAAATAGAGCAAGAAATTAATAAAACAGCTTTACTGAATATAAAACGAATTGCAGAAAGCGCTGATACTCATTTAATAGAGCAACTTCATCAAGATATAGAAACATTAAAGAAGAAAAAAGAAAAAACCTTAAAGTCTCTTGGTAAAAGAGCTGAAAATGCACTTCCTCATTATGAGTGTTCAAAATGTGAAGATACAGGATATATTACACGAGATAATCAAACACAAATGTGTAATTGCTTAAAACAAAAAATTTATGATATAGAATACAACAAGTCTAATATCTATGCTTTAGAAAAACAAAATTTTAACAGCTTTAATATTAATTTCTATTCTAATGATATCAATCCAGAGAAATATCAGTCAGATATTTCTCCTCGAGAAAATATTGAATTAATTTTAAAAATTTGTCAAAACTTTGTAAAAAACTTTGATAATGTAGAAGAAAAGAATTTATTATTTACTGGAAAAACTGGACTTGGAAAAACATTTCTTTCTAGTTCAATTGCAAATGAACTCTTAAAACAAGGAAAAACAGTTTTATATCAAACTGCATCTGTTATGTTAGATACTATTATTGATTATCGTTTTGGAAAAGTTAATAGTTCTAAAGATATCTATGACCATTTATTAAATGTAGATTTACTAATTATTGATGATTTGGGAACAGAAGGTACTAACCAAATGAAATTGGTAGAACTATTTAATATTATTAATTCTAGATTATTAACCTCTAAAAAAGTGACTAAAACAATCATCTCTACGAACTTAAGCTTACAAACTTTATTTGAGAACTATGATGAGAGAATTGTTTCAAGATTAGTTGGAAATTATGATATTTGTTATTTTTTCGGTGAAGATATACGATTTATGAAAAAGTAGATAAATACCAAAACTCAATAAAAACCATAAAACTTCCCTCAAAAATTTGACGGAAGTTTTATGATCTTTATATTTATTAAATCTTTTTGTTATTCCTGTATTTGCTCTGAAATGTCATTTTCTTCTGGATTAATGGTTTCAATACTAACAACTCTTCCTTCATTTGTTCTCATTAAAGTAACCCCCTGTGTTGCTCTTCCTAAGATGCTAATATCTTTTACACGTAGCCTAATAATGGTTCCATTTTCAGTAATAAGCATAACATCTTCATTGTCAGTTGCTACACGAATACCTACGATATTTCCTGTTTTTGGTGTGATCTTGTATGTCATTACACCTTTTCCACCTCTAGTTTGTACTCTGTATTCTTCTAATTCAGTTCTCTTGCCAAATCCATTTTCAGTAATAGCAAGTAATGTAGCATTTGTATTTCCTTCAATAATAGATTCCATTCCAATCACGAAATCATCATCATTTAAGCGTATTCCAATAACACCTTGTGCTGTTCTTCCCATTGGTCTTACATCTTTTTCACTAAAAGTAATACAAATTCCTTGACTTGTTACTAAAACAACATTGTCTTGTCCATCTGTTAAACGAACATCGATTAATTCGTCATCTTCTCTTAAAGTGATAGATAAAAGTCCAGTTTTTCTACTAGAGTCATATTCATTTAATGGTGTCTTTTTAATAAAGCCTTGTTTTGTTCCCATTAACAAATATTTTCCATCTGCAAAATTAGAAATTGGAATTACCGCTGAAATTTTCTCTCCTGCGTCAAGTCTTAATAAATTAACAATTGCAGTACCTTTTGCTGTTCTTCCTGCTTCTGGAATTTCATAACCTCTTAAACGATATAGTTTTCCTTTATTACTAAAGAATAGTAGTGTATCATGAGTAGATGCTGTAAAGATTTGCTTTACAAAGTCATTTTCTCTTGTTGCTAGTCCTGTAATTCCTTTTCCTCCACGGTTTTGGCTCTTATAAGTATCTACTGGCATTCTTTTTACATATCCAAAATGTGTTAAAGTAATAACAGTCTGCTCTTCTTTTACTAAATCTTCAATATCGATTTCGCCTTCTGCTGCAACAATTTTTGTTTTTCTTTCATTTCCATATTTTTGTCTAATTTCAAGTAGTTCTTCCTTGATAACATCATAAAGTAACTTCTCACTAGATAAGATCTCTCTTAAATGTGCAATCAATTTCATTAATTCGTTATATTCTTCATCAATTTTTTCTCTTTGTAAGCCTGATAATGTTTTTAATCTCATATCTAGAATAGACTGTGCTTGAATGTCAGAAAGTTTAAATCTTTCCATTAATCTTTCTTTCGCATCATCATATGAATTACGGATAATTTCAATTACTTCATCAATATTGTCTAATGCAATTTTTAATCCTTCTAAAATATGTGCTCTAGCTAATGCTTTATCTAATTCAAATTGAGTTCTACGAAGGATAACCGTTTTTCTGTGATCAATATAGTGGTCTAAACACTGTCTCAATGTTAAAATCTTTGGTTCTCCATTTACTAAAGCAAGTGTGATAATTCCAAAAGTATCTTGTAATTGTGTATGCTTATATAGTTGATTTAAAATAACTTGTGCATTCACATCTCTTTTTAATTCAATTACAATTCTTACTTTTGACTCTCTATCTGACTCATCTCTAATTTCAGAAATACCTTCTATCCTTTTTTCTTTTGCCAAGTTAGCCATATTCTCAATTAATTTTGCTTTATTTACTTGGTATGGAAGAGAATTTACAATAATTCTTTGTTTATTATTGCTCATTTCTTCAATTTCACATTCGCCGCGAACTGTAATCTTTCCTCTTCCTGTTGTATAAGCTTGTCTTATTCCTTCTAAACCTAAGATAATGCCTTCTGTTGGAAAGTCTGGTCCTTTGATTACTTCCATTAATTGTTCATCTGTTACATCATCTTCGTCAATAATTTTAATAATTCCATCAATGACCTCTGTTAAGTTATGTGGTGGAATATTTGTTGCCATTCCTACTGCAATTCCTGAAGAACCATTAATTAATAAAGTAGGTATTTTAGAAGGAAGTACTGTTGGCTCTTGTAAACGATCATCATAGTTTGGCATAAAATCTACTGTATTTTTCTCAATATCAGTAAGCATGGTTTCTGCAATTTTTGCCATTCTCGCTTCTGTGTACCTCATAGCTGCTGCTGGGTCACCATCAATAGAACCAAAGTTACCATGTCCATCAATTAAAGGATATCTTTGAGTAAAGTCTTGTGCTAATCTAACCATTGCATCATATACTGAAGCATCTCCGTGTGGGTGATATCTACCCAAAACAGAACCTACTGTGTTAGCACATTTTCTATATGGCTTGTCAGAGGTAATTCCATCTTCATACATAGCATATAAAATTCTTCTATGTACTGGTTTTAAACCATCTCTTACATCTGGAAGCGCTCTTGCTACAATAACGCTCATAGCATAATCAATATAGGCTGTGCGCATTTCTTTTTCAATGTCACGCTCTATAATTTTTCCGTCGTTTCTTTTTTCGTTATTTTCGTCCATTGTTCTTGTCCTTTCTTCTTAGGAATTTTCTGCTGTGAATGCATTATTTTTCCTATTTTTATTCCATTTGTATTATACTAAACTAGCAAAAAATATGCAAGCAAAAAACAAGAAAAAAAGCAAGAAAAATCAAGTATTTTCCCTACTTTTTTATTTTGAATTGAAAACTTATTTTGGATATTTCTATCTCTTAAATGATACTTCAAATATGAAGTATAAACATCTAAATGATGTTATAAATCACATTATTTATATTAGATATAAGTTTTTAAGTGATAGAAAATATCAATCATAAGCACCTAAAATGAAACGGAATATTTCATTAGAATAAAAATTTATATTTAAATTAAAATAATTTAAATAACACTATTATTTCGTTAATATACCTGCCAGTTCCAATTGTTCTTGTGATAAATTAAAATCTTGTCCATTATTTTTTATGAGCAAGTGTAAATTTTCTATCTGTTTTGCCTGTTTTATGGTTTGTTCTATTGGTAGTACCTCTTTTAATCTATCTTTTATTTTCTGATACTCTCTTTCCATTCCTTCAAAGTTTTGGGCTTGAAAATAATTTCTCCAATTATTTTCATACTTTCCTAACTTCTCAATGCTGTTCAACTGGCTAACAAATTCAGTCTCTATATGATTACTTACATTGTCTAAAATAACATTCTTTCCTTGTCTAATCATACTAGTAACTTCTCTTGGTATCCAACCTTGCTTACTGGTAAAAGAAAGCGCTGTGTCTAAAGCATCAGATATACCATCAATAATTCCTCCATTTTTCACTGCATTTTGGGCTTGTGAAACATTTTCAAATTTTCCTGTAAAAATCCCAGTTACACTCTTACCAAGCTCTACTGCGCTGTCAATTGCTTTGTCAATGCCTTCTTTTAATCCACCTTTAATTAAGCTATTTTTTACATCAATTACTTGGTTTTCTACGAAATCTGGTAATACCCATCGAAGGCCTAAGTCGACTGCAGTATTAACTACCTTTCCTAATGTTGTATCTAAAAAGTTCTTTTGCTCATTGGCTGTTACCAGTTCCTGCCTATCTTCATTTCTACTTTGTTCTAACATATTATTTTTATCCGCTAAGATTTCTTCCATAAACTTATTACCTTTCTTTCTATTACTTCATTTTTTAATAACCTTTGGAAAACATTTAAATATTCTTTTTGCAGTTCTTTCTTCAAGTGCCTTGTATCATTTTTATTAATTAACAAATTATACTCGGAATTATTAGAGAGCTTCCCTAAAATAGTAAACCCTGAAAAAACATTTTTTAGAATAGAACTATCTATTGAATTTTCGTTATATTTATTGAATAAAATATGAAACTCTTTTTGCGGAATTCCCCATTGATTAATATAAATATTTAATAATTTTTTTGCTTTTTTAATTTCAAGCAAATTAGGTTCCACCATAAAAATATTGATGTTACTATTTTTCATAATTTCCTTAGTATAATCCAAAAAGCATTCTGAAGAAGTATCAATGATAATAACGGTATACTTTTCTTTTAGTTTTGATAAGATGTTCTTTATTTTCACTTTACTAATTTGATATTGACCATCAAATAGCAAACTAATTCCTGCAATTAAATCTATTTGGTTATTGATTTTCATAATTAATTCTTCTATTTGTAATGGTTCTAACAAATTATTAGATTTTATCTTATTTGCTACCTTTTCTGGATATTTTTTAATTCCTAAAATGGTATGCAAACTATTATTTAACACATCAAAGTCAATAATTAAAATTTTGCTTTTGTTCTCCATAAAGGCTTTAGCCAAATTAACGCTAAAAATACTTTTACCTACTCCACTTGTCCCGCTTACACAAATTATTTTAGTCTGTTCTTGTTTACTCGATGTGTCTTCTTTTTTTACCTTCCCTATTGCTAATAATTTTTTATTCTTTATCTTTTCATTTTTTCTTTGCAAAAATTCTCTTATGCCTTTTTGATTACTTTCTTTTTCTATTACAAATTGCTTTAATTCTTCTAGTTCTCTTTTCAATTGCTTGTTTTCATTCTCTTCCTTTATTAATTCAATAACTTTAAAAATCTCGATTTGATTATCATAGAAAATGGAATAAATACCTTTGGCATATAAATAGTTTTCTAATTCTTGATTTTTCTTTTCTAAAAATAAAATAATTTGTATATTAGGACTATTCTTTTTTATTTTCTCAATTAATTCTTTTAACTCTATTTCTCCTTGTAGTAATTCACTTAAAATCAAAACATCAACTTGTTTCTTTTCTAAAACTTCTATAATACCTTCTTTATATGGAATATCTTCTGAAACAACTTCCAAAGTATCTTCTTGCTTTAATTTCTGGTTTAAATTCTGATTACCTATTGCCGTCATTACTTTTTTCATTTCTTTCCCCTTCTTTTACTTCTTTTCTCCTTCCTTTGTTTCTTATTATCTTTTTCCTTGAATAATTGCTTGTTCAAAATCTGCTGCTTCTATTTTTGTTAAAATATGCTCTCCACCTATGAACATCAAACATTCTCCTCTTTTTAGTGATTTTATTTCTACTTTCTCTTTCTCCGACAAATTTGTATATTGCTCTAATACTTTAATGTTTTCTTCCTCTAGTGAGAAGAAAGTTTTTATTTCTGAGTTATTTAAAATACTTTTTCCATAAGTTCCATTTTCTAAACTAAATAGGTCTGAAATATCTTGTGTAATTGCTACACTACTTCCACCATATTTTCGAATTGTTTTGAAGATTTTATATATAAAACTTGCTACTTCCTTATTAGAAGTTACACCAATGAGTCTCCATATTTCATCTAGATAAATTGCCTTTTTCTGAGTTCTGTCTTTTTTTATCTTATCCCAAAATAAATCAATGAATAAATACATTCCATACTTTAAGTTTTCCTCTCCTAATTCATAAACATCTGCTATAATAAAAGAGTTATCAAGTTCTATATTCGTATAGTGATTAAAAAATTTTAAGGAACCTTTTACAAAAGGAATTAATTTAATTTGAAATTTTTTGGTTCTTTCTTCCTTTCCTAACAATTCATAAAAATCTTGTAAAATGGGCATATCATAGGTACTCTTGAAAATTGGTTTTAAAATCACTTTGTTTTCTTCCTTTTTATACAAAGTATTGTCATCAAAAGTAATTCCTTTTTCTTGATATAACTCTATTAGTTTTTCTTCCAAAATTGCCTTTTCTTCTTCGTCCAAATTACCAAAAATCAAATTAAAAAAACCTATTAATTTGCTAATTTTATTGACTAAATAACCACTTTCCTCTTCTATGCTTTCTTGTCTAATGTCAAACACATTAATGTAAGTATTAGAACTTGGTCCTAGCTTTAACAAAGTTCCATTAACTGCATTACATAGAGCACCATATTCTCTATCAGGGTCAATGACATATTGTTCTATTCCAAGTAAACGATTTCTTAAAATTAATAATTTTGTGTAAAATGACTTTCCTGCTCCACTTGTTCCAAAAATGCACATATTTGCATTTTTATATTTCTGCGAATTATATCTATCTAGAAATACTAAAGAATTATTATAAATATTAGTACCTATGAAAATTCCCTCTTCATCAAAAATAGCAGATGAAATAAATGGATAGGTTGCAACTAGCCCACTTGTTAGAATATTCCTCTTTGCTGCTGACTTTAGGTCTAATGAATTCTGCATAATAGGAAGAGAAGATAAAAAAGCTTGCTCTTGCCTAAAATAGGCCCTTCTCGTTTGCATTCCCTTGCTTTGTAAAATTCCTTCTAATTTATTTAACAAATATTCTAAATCTTTTATATTACTAGCAAATGTAGTTACATAGATATAAAGAAAATATAATTCTTCATTATTGACTTGCATTTCTTTTCGAATATATTTTGCGTCATTATAAGTAAATGCTGCAATATCAATATCTTGCCTATTGGGGTTGTTTGTCTTTAAGTCTACACCCACATTTCCAATATGATATGTTAAATCGCGAATGGTTTTATAGGTATCTTGTTTTTCATAAAAAATAGAAATATTTAAATTGATGTTGGTGTCAATAATAGATTTTAAAATTAATTCTGTTTGCTCTCGAAAATAATTGACAATAATTAAAGTAGAATAATAATTGTTATCGATTTCAATATATTTTGGATTCATTAAATTAATATAGGCGGGAGCAATTTCATCTTTTTGTGTTATCACTCCACTTAAGAAATCTGTTTTCTGTTTTCGTACTGGCTTCATAAAAGCAATTTGTTTTTGCAGTTCTTCTAATATTTTTAAAATGTTCTCACCTTCTTTTTAGGGGCAATATAGCACTCTTAAATTTGACTAAAATAAATTCTTGTATTTAAAAAGGAAAATAAAATAAAAAGCATTTCTTTTTGCTGATTAAAATCAGTTACGATATTTCCACATCTTGATAGACAGTCTTTTATCTTAAAGTATTTATCATTTAAGTCCTCTATTGCATATTCTTCAAATTCTGTTATTTCTCTATTTTCATTTCTGTATTTTAAAATAATATAAAAGTTTTTGGAAGATGACTTTTTGTCATGATTTAAATTTTGAATGTACTCTATATATTGTTTAGAAATCTCTTGGATATTTTTATCTTCTTGAATGGAATTTTGATTGACTGCTTGAATGTGCTTACTTAAATCTTCTTTATTACTTTGAATTAATATTTGAAAATTGAAATTACAAGTTTTTAGAAATAATTTATAGGAATTTAAAATTGCCTCTTTTTCTAATTCTGATTTTAAATTAAAGTTAATCGGTTTGATTTTGATAATTTTAATATAGGTGTTGTCTTTTAACTGAATGATTCCGTTTTCTAATATTCTTTGAATAGGAAGCCATTCTTGGACTGATTTACTTTTTTGATTTTCCATTTTCCTCCTTTACCACTTAAGTTTCTTATTGACTTAATCACTGTTCATGAACAAATTCTATTTTTATGTTACTCCCATCGTCAAAAAATGTCAAGAAAAATCGCATGACAAAATTCGACACAAAAACTTACATTTATTGATATGTATACATTTTAGCCATAGAAAAAAGTCAAGATATATTCTTGACTTTTTATCATATTTTATATTAAGTCTAAATTTCCGTGAAGAACAACTGGAGAAAATCCTGAAATTTCATCATATAACATTCCTTCTGGAATATCGTTATATAAATAAATTTTTTTATCTGCCATAAACGCTTCATATAATTCTATAAAAGTTGCTCCTCCAATATAATTTTTCTTTCCATTTTTGTCAAAATTTAATGTTACAACTGCATCCATACTTTTTATTTTTTCAGCACTCATTTTAAACATTCTTGCCTTAAATTCAGCATGTTCTTTTTCTCCTAAATTCCAAGCTTCTTGTTCAGCTTCTTCATGTCCATAGCTATTTGGTAAAAATATTTCATGACCTTTTGCTTCTAATCTTTCTTTAATTGGTGGAATATCTTTATAAAAAGCTTTACTACAAATAATAAATATTTTCATTTTTATTATTTCCTTTCTTACTCTTTTTATCATTAAATCACAATTTCCAAATTTTGTCCATATAAATAAAATTAAATTTTGAATAATAAAAAAGAATTATGACATAATAAGAATATAAGGTTAATATTAGTTGAAATAAGAGTTTTATGAGGTCCTTTTATGGGTTTTATAAAGTTCGAGCAAAGATTTATGATTGCTTAAAAGAACTTTAGGTAATGATAGGTCGGCGATGAGAATATAAAATTTGTATTTAAGCTATATCGATTTTATTTTCGTTATTTTAATAAAAATAGAATAATAATATATGGTTGAAAATAGAGGTTTTATATTCGAAGTTAAGATTATTCTTGCATTTTTTTAGTGATTGTTATTAGTCCTTTTAGGATGAATATAGTTATTATGTGTGCATTTGTAGTCGAGCAACTGATCTGTTTATTTGGTGTATAGTTTATTTGTGCAGTAATGTACATTAGATTAAAAATTCGGTAAATAGGTTTTAGCTGAAGATTAATATTAGCTTTATTCGATAATAGCAGGTAAGGTTTCCTCCTTACCTGCTATTAATTATACATCTAGATTTTTTACATATTTTGCATTTGCTTCAATGAATTTTCTTCTTGGTTCAATTTCATCTCCCATAAGTAGTGTAAATATTTCATCTGCTTTTATCGCATCTTCCATTGTTACTTTAACCAAAATACGTCTTTCTGGGTCCATTGTTGTTTCCCATAATTGTTCTGGGTTCATTTCTCCAAGACCTTTATATCTTTGAATACTTACTTGCTCTCTTGGTATTCCTCTTTCTTCTAATATTTTGAAAGCACCAGTTAAATCATCTTCATACCAATAAATATCTTCCATTCCTTTTTTAAATAATTTGAAAAGTGGTGGTTGTGCTAAATACACATTACCATTTTCAATTAATGGTCTCATATATCTAAAGAAGAAAGTTAATAATAAGGTTCTAATATGTGCACCGTCAACATCGGCATCTGCCATAATGATAACTTTTCCATAACGAATTTTACTAACATCAAAGTCTTTTCCAATTCCTGCACCAACAGCCAAAATAACTGGTTGTAATTTATCATTGTTGTAAATTTTATCTGCTCTAGATTTTTCTACATTCAGCATTTTTCCCCATAAAGGTAAAATTGCTTGGAATTTTCTATCTCTTCCCTGCTTTGCACTTCCTCCTGCTGAGTCTCCCTCTACGATATACACTTCGCACTCCTCTGGATTTTTGCTACTACAATCAGCTAATTTTCCTGGTAATGTAGATGTCTCTAATGCACTTTTTCTTCTTACTAATTCTCTTGCCTTTCTTGCAGCTTCTCTTGCACGTGATGCATTAATACATTTCTCTAAAATAGATTTTCCTACTCCTGGATTTTCTTCTAAGAAAGTAGATAAAGCATCATTTACCATACTAGAAACAATACCAGTTACATTACTATTTCCTAATTTTGTTTTAGTTTGACCTTCAAATTGAGGTTCTTTTACTTTAACAGAAACAACTGCCGTAATTCCCTCACGAATATCTTCACCTAACAAATTAGGATCTTTTTCTTTTATCAAATTATGACTTCTTGCATAATCATTAAATGCTTTTGTTAGACCTCTCTTAAATCCTTCTAAGTGAGTTCCACCTTCAATGGTATTAATGTTATTAACAAAAGTATAAATACTTTCAGAATAAGCTGTTGTATATTGAAAAGCAATTTCAACTGGAACATCACCATCTTTTTCAATATAAATTGGATTTTCATGAATTTTCTCTTTATTCTTACTCAAATATTCTACAAATGACTTTAATCCACCTTCAAAATGGAATTCTGCCTTTTGAATATTTTCACTATCTCTACTATCTGTAATGTTTATTTTTAGTCCTTTTGTTAAAAAAGCCATTTCTCTAAATCTTTTTTCTAATGTTTCATATTCATATTCTAAAGTTTCAAAAATGGTGTCATCTGCTAAAAATCTAACCTTTGTACCTGTTTTGGTAGAATCTCCTATTCTTGTTAATGGCTCTACGGTTCTACCTCTTTCAAATTTCATTTGGTAAACTCCGCCATCTCTTTGAATAGTAACTTCTGTCCAATTAGATAAAGCATTTACAACAGATGCACCAACTCCATGAAGACCTCCTGATACCTTATATCCACTATCTCCACCAAATTTTCCACCTGCGTGAAGTTTGGTATAAACAGTCTCAGCTGCTGATATCTTTGTTTTTGGGTGAACATCAACAGGTATTCCTCTACCATTATCTTCTACACATATGATATTTCCTGGCTCTATTTCCACATTAATTTCTGAGCAGTATCCTGCTAAAGCCTCATCTACACAGTTATCTACAATTTCATATACTAAGTGGTGTAATCCTCTAATAGATACACTACCAATATACATCCCTGGTCTTTTTCTTACAGCCTCTAATCCTTCTAATACTTGGATTTGGTCTGCTTTGTACTCATGTTCAAATTTTTCCATTTGTTAAAACCTCCGTGTTTTCTTATCACATCTTATCACTAATTGCTTTATTTTTGCAAGCTTTTTAATTTACTTTTCCCTTTTTCACTTGAAACAACTGATAGTCTTTTCCTAACTCTAATTTTTCTAGTTCCATTTTATCTGTACAAGTAATAATCACTTGTGTTTCTTGGATATATTGTAAGAAACTTTTTCTTCTTTTCTCATCTAATTCAGACATAAAATCATCTAATAGTAAGATAGGAAACTCCCCTACTTCTTGCTCAATAACATAGAGTTCTGCTATTTTTAGTGTTAATATCGCTGTCCTATTCTGTCCTTGAGAACCATAAATTCCAATTTCTTTGTCATTAATAAACACTTGAAAATCATCTCTATGAATACCTTTTGTTGTAAAGCCTTTGATAATATCTAATTTCCTTCTTTGTTTTAATAATTCTATATATTTTTCCTTTTGGTCACATTCTGTTAAATAATTTAACGTTAATTCCTCATAATTTTCTGTTATTTTGGGATGAATTTTGGCTACTTGTTCTTTTATCTTCTCCATAAATTCTCTTCTGTAACTGCAAATAATCTCTGCATATTCGGCTAATTTCTCATCCCAAATTTCTAACATTTCTTCTGGTTTATGTTCTTCTTGTATTTGTCTTAAATATTGATTTCGTTGCTCTAAAGTTTTCAAATAATTATTTAAGTTATGCACATAATTAGGTCTAAGCTGTCCTATCATCATATCTAAAAAGCGACGCCTTTCTGCAGGCCCATTTTTTAATATTTGAATATCATCTGGTGTAAAAATGACTAAATTTAAGTTTCCTATTAATTCACTTAATTTCTTAATCTTTACCCCATTTACTTCTATTTGTTTTTTAGATGCAATTTGTATTTTTATTTTTCCATCTCTATCTGACTTTTGATACCAAATTCCTACTTCTAAAAAATCTTTTTGCAATTCTATCATTTCCTTTTCTTTAGAAGTACGAAAGGATTTTCCAAAGCCTCCTAGAAAAACAGCTTCTAATATATTCGTTTTTCCTTGTGCATTGTCCCCATAAAAAATATTGATATGTGGATTTAAAGTTATCTCCTGCTCTTCATAATTGCGAAAATTCTTTAATCTTAATTGTGTAATATTCATTTTTATCTTAATTTTGAAAAGAATTAGTATATTTGCTAGGCACACAAGTTAAAAGTCTATGAGGCGTGCTTTTTGCACGTTGATTAGATTTTTAATGAAGTGTAACAACGCAAGATACTGATTATTTTTCAAAATTACTCCTTCATTCTAATTGGCAATACCATATAAATATAATCTCCATTTTCTTCTGTTGGTCTAACAATACATGGTGAAATGCTTGTACCAAAATCAATGAAAACTTCTGGATCATCAATCGCACGTAAAGCGTCTAAGAAATATTTTGGATTAAATCCTGCTTCTAAGTTTTGTCCTTCTGTCTCCACAAACATTTCCTCTTTTGCATCTCCTGTTTGGTTTGTACAAGAAATAGTCACTTTTCCTATCTCTACATTTACTTTAACAGGATACTTTTTCTCTTTTTCTATACTAGATGCTGAAATTAAACTTACCCTCTCAAAGCAATTCTGAAGTGAATTTTTATCCACTCTAATTCTTGTTTCCCAGTTTTCAGGAATGACACTTGCATAATTCAAAAATTCTCCATCTAATAAACGAGTAACAATTTTACAATTTTCCATTTCAAATAAGGCTTGATTTTTAGCAACGCCTATTTTAATCACATCAAATGAATCTGTTAAAATTTTATTAATTTCATTTAATGTTCTTCCTGGAATAACAGCAGAAAAATCATTTACCTCTGTTTCTAAATATCTACTCTTCCAAGCAAGTCTAAATCCGTCAACTGCTACCACATTTAATTTGTTGTTTTTAATTTCAAATAAACAACCTGTAAAGATAGGTCTATTTTCCTCAGTACTAACTGCAAAAATTGTTTTTCTAACCATATCTTTTAAACTATTTTGCTCCATTTGAATAGAATTTTCAATATCGATTTTAGGAAGTTCTGGAAATTCTTCTGGGTTCATCGTTGCAAGTTTATATAAGGAACCTTCACATTCGATTACTAATAAATTATTTTCATTAATTGTAATGTGAATTTCACTATCAGGAAGTCTTCTAATAATTTCACTAAACATAATTGCATTAACTACTGTTGCACCTTGTTCTTGTACTTCACATTCCATAATATATTCTATACCTATTTCTAAATCATAAGTAGTAAATTTAATTTGGTTATCATTGGTTTGAATTAAGATTCCTTCTAATATAGGCATTGTTGTTTTAGAAGCAACCGCTTTTGTTACGGAATTAATAGCTTTAAGGATTATATCCTTGTCACAAACAATTTTCATATTTGTTTCGTCTCCTTTTTTATATATTAAATAAATATATTTAGTAGTAGTAATAGTAGGTATTGTGGATTTTGTGGAAAAGTACTTCAAATCCTTTTATCCGTAGTAAAATTTTTGGTGATAAATTTGTGGACAAATTGAAAAGTTATTTACAGTTTCCATTTTCTTCTGTGGAAAAGAGTTTATTAACATGTTATCAACAAGAAATTCACAGGCAATTGTGGATATTCTATGTAAGGCTTCCGTAAGAAAAGATTGGATTTGCTTTTTCGAACAGTTTTTTTACAAAACACAAATTTTAAAAAATCTTTCTTTCCTTAGATCTAATTATCATTGTCAGAGAAGAGTGAGTTTTTCACAGTTTCCACAATTAATTTTGTATTAGAATTTTCTTTCATTTCTTTTTCTATTTTATCACAAGCATGCATTACTGTTGAATGGTCTCTTTTTCCAAAAGCTTGTCCTATCTTAGGAAAGGAAATTTGTGCTACATTTTTACATAAGTACATAGCAACTTGCCTTGGGAAAACAACATCTACTGACCTTCTAGAACCTTTCAAATCCTCTAAGGTAATGTCAAAATATTTGGACACTACTTCTTGTATATATTCTACAGAAAGAACTTTATTTTTATGCGATACAACATCTGCAATAGCATCTTCTGATAAAGCAATACTAAATGGCTGATTTTTTAATTTTGAAGTGGCCACTAATTTATTCAGAACCCCTTCTAGTTCTCTAATATTGGTATCTATTTTTGTTGCAATATTAGATAAAATATCATTATCAATAATCAATCCATCTAATTGTGCCTTCTTTTGTAAAATGGCCATACGTGTTTCATAATCAGGATTTGAAATATCTGCAATTAACCCCCATTCAAAACGTGTTCTTACACGATCTTCTAATGGCTGTATATCTCTAGGAGGTCTATCACTAGAAAGAATAATTTGTTTTCCGGCAGAGTGAAGTTCATTAAAAGTATGAAAGAACTCTTCTTGATTACTCTTTCTGCCTGCTAAAAATTGAATATCGTCAATTAATAAAACATCAATGTTGCGATATTTGGCACGAAAATTTTCCATTTTTCCTTCTTTAATACCAGCAATTAAATCATTGTTAAATTGTTCAGAAGTAACATATAAAATATTAGCATTTGTATTATGTTTTAATATCTCATTTCCAATAGAGTGCATTAGGTGAGTCTTTCCAAGACCGACACCACCATATAAAAATAATGGATTATATGCTGTTCCGGGAGCTTCAGATACTGCAAGTGCTGCAGCGTGTGCAAAGCGGTTATTCTCTCCCACGACAAAACTATCAAAAGTATATTTGGGATTTAAATTAGATTTATTATATAGAAGACCCATTGGACGATTTTGCATATGATTTGCAAGATTACTACTTGACATTTCGAAATTTGGATCCACAGAATGACAAGTAATTACAATAGTATAATCAATATTGGTTAAAAATGCAAAAGTGCTTTGAATCAGTGGAAGGTATCTTCCCTCTATCATATTTTGATGTACATCAGAAGCAACAGATAAAGTAATTGTTGTATTTTCAACGGAATCAATTTGGATTGGCTGTATCCATGTTGTGTAAGCGATAGGTGTTAGTTCAGGTACTAATAGTTCTTTTGCTTTAGTAAGTAGTTCATTCATTTCTGCTCTTTGCATTTTCTTCATCCTTCCAGTAAATTTTTAAGTTATTTTTGAAATGATTATGTTTAGTTATCCACAAAGTTATCCACAATTGTGCATAAGTAAACCACGATAATCCTTTAAAAATAAACAAAAAATCAAAAAAATTGACATAATCTTTTGAATTAAAAAGTTTTTTTATTGAGAAATTGCTGAAAAGCCGATTTCCCTATACTTGTATATCATATCAAAAACATAATCTATTCGTCAATACTATTAAAAAATTTCTTTTGAAAATATTGACATAATTATATTTGTGGGTGTATAATGGTAAAGCTTATATAAAGGTGAATTGTTTTGCAAGCGCAAAATAAAATAGAAAGACTATTGCGAAAGTGGGAGGTGCTAAGATGAAAAGAACATATCAACCAAAAAAGAGACAAGAACAAAAAGAACACGGATTTATGAAAAGAATGCAAACAAAATCAGGAAGAAATGTACTAAAAGCAAGACGTGCAAAAGGTAGAAAAAAATTAAGTGCTTAAAACATAGAGGGTCACGTATAAGAAAAGTGGCTCTTTTTGTTATTGCTTGAATTGAGTGATTTAAAATGAGAAAAATGAAAACATTAAAAAAGAATTATGAATTTCAAAATGTTTTAAATAAAGGAAAATTTTATATTGGGAAACAAATTACAATTTATATTATGCCAAGTAGGGAAGAAGTAAGTCGTATTGGAATTGCCATTTCAAGCAAATCATATCATGCTGTAAAAAGAAATGCAATAAAGAGAAAGATTAGAGAAAGCTACCGATTATTAGCAAAAGACTTAAAACAAGGATATCACATTGTTTTTCTATGGAATAAAAAAGTACCAATAGAACAGCTTGATTTTCATATCATTAGCCAAGACATGAAAAGTATTTTCTCTAAGGTAGGAATGTTAGAATGAAAAAGGCTTGTATCTGGTTATTAAGAGGATATCAAAAGAAAATTTCACCATTTCTAGGGGCAAAAGGAGTACATTGTAAGTTTTATCCAAGCTGTTCAGAGTATATGGTACAAGCAATACAAAAGTATGGATGTATCAAGGGAATATGGCTAGGAATAAAACGATTATTAAGATGTCACCCTTTTGCAAAAGGTGGGTATGACCCATTAAATTAGAATAGACTAGGAGGAACTTATGGGATTTATCTCGGAACTATTTGGTTATATATTAAATTGGTTATATGGGCTTGTAAGTAATTATGGAATTGCCATTATTATTTTCTCTATATTACTAAGAGTCATATTAATACCAATTACCATTAAACAACAAAAATCTATGAAAAAATCTGCAAAACTTCAAGAGAAGATGGCAGAAATTCAAAAGAAGTATAAAAATAACCCAGAAAAATTAAATCAAGAAACTATAGAACTATATAAAAGTGAGAAGATGAGCCCATTTAGTGGATGTTTAACGTCAATTATACAATTAGTTATTATTTTGTCAGTATTTTGGCTTGTTAGTCAACCACTTACTTATATGAAACGCATTGATCCTCAAATGATTGAAACATATACAAATGAAATGAAGGAAAGTGAATTTAACCCTAATAATAGCTATGTTCAAATTAGCGTATTAGATTATGCTGAAACAAAATATCAAGAGATAGAAGAACAATTAAAACAAGAAGATGTAGAGAATAGGGAAGAGTTAGAGGCAAAAAGAGATGACTACAATCAATTAAGACTAAACATGGAATTTTTAGGCATTGATTTGAGTAAAGTTCCAACACAAAGCTTAAATGATTGGAGAGTATATATTATTCCGGGTCTATATGTTATTACTTCTTTTATTTCCATTCGATTAACAACTATGACACAGAATAAAAAGAAGAAGAAAAAAGAAGATATTGTCATAGAAAATGGAGAAGTGAAAGAAGAACCAGACCCAATGGAACAAATGCAAGCAATGAACAAAAGCATGACTTATATGATGCCAGTTATGTCAGTTATGATTGCTGTGATTGCACCACTTGGCCTTGCTTTATATTGGCTTATGAGTAATATTTTAATGATTATAGAAAGATTAGTAATTAATAAAATTATGGATAGCAAAGAAGAGAAAGACGAGGAGGAGAAGGCAAATGGCTAAAACAATTATTGCAGAAGGAAGAACTTCTACAGAGGCAATAGAAAAAGGATTAAATGAATTAGGCGTTTCTAAAGATGCTGTAGAAATTAAAGTATTAGAAAGTGATGAGAAAAGAAGCTTTTTTAGTATTTTAGCGCCTAGAGTAGTAAAAGTAGAAATGACATTAAAAGAAGGTGTAGCACTTAGAAAAGTAGATAATCATAGAAGTCATAAACAAGAAAATAGTAGAAATCAAAAGCAAGAAGAATATAAGCCACATGTAGAAAAACCAAAAGTTCATTTAAAACCAGAAGAACTAGAAAATGCGACAAAAAACTTGAAGGAGTTTCTAGATGAACTTGTTGCTAAAGTATCTCATATGGAATATACTATTCATTCTGATGAAAACTATATTTATGTAGAAATGAATGGAGAAGATTCTGGAACTTTTATTGGCTATAGAGGAGAGACTCTAAATGCAATGCAAACCATATTGACAAGTGTTGCTAACAAACATTTAGAAACAAAGGCTCATATTGTATTAGATATTGCGGGGTATCGTGAAAAAAGACAAAAGGCATTAGAAGAGTTGGCAGATAAACTTTCCAAAACAGTGATTAGAACAGGAAAACAACTTACCTTAGAACCAATGTCTGCTTATGAAAGGAAGATTATTCATAATCGTTTGCAGGCAAGTGAGCAGGTTAGAACTTACAGTGTGGGTGAAGAGCCATATAGAAAAGTAGTAATTAGTAAAAAGTAAATATAAATATTAAGAATCGGAAGTCAAAGTTCGGATTTTAGCTAAATAATAGGCTATTTCTAACTTTGACTATTTTTATTAGAGTATTTTATAGTTAATTGCTTAAATAGTATATGTTTTCTTGTTTTTCAAATGCCCGAGGCAGCCAGAAGATTCAAAGAAGTACAGTAACTCGGTACCTTTCAAAACTGCAAAAACAAGTACTATTCAAGTATAAAAATGATAAAAATTAGTAACTAAAAATTAAAAATCGCAAAGTTTAGAAAGGAGTTAGAAATGTCAACAATAGCAGCGATTGCAACAGCAACTACTAATGGAGGAATTGGAATTATTCGTATAAGTGGAAAAGAATGCTTTACAATATTAGAAAGAATTTTTAGTCCTAAAAATCCTCAAAAAATAGAAGAAATTCAGGGATATACCATGAAATATGGGTATATTATTAACCCAGAAACAAAAGAAGAGATAGACGAGGTAATTGTTTCCTATTTTAAAAGCCCAAAGAGTTATACAACAGAGGACATGTGTGAAATTAATTCACATGGTGGAATTGTAATTGAACAAGAAATTTTAAAGCAGTGTTTACTAGCGGGAGCAGAACTTGCGGAACCGGGAGAATTTACAAAAAGGGCATTTTTAAATGGTAGAATCGACTTATCGCAAGCAGAAGGAGTTATTGATTTAATTAATAGTAAGACTTCAGGAGAAGCAAAGGCATCTTTTGAGCAATTACAAGGTGACTTATCTAAAAAAATTCAAGAAATTCGCAAACTACAATTAGATATTATTGCAGATATAGAGGCTTCTATTGACTATCCAGAATATGATGAGGTAGGGGAAGTTACAAATCAGAAAATGAAAGAAGCATTAGATAATATAAAAGGGAGATTAACAAAATTAGAAGAGAGTTATAGCAATGGAAAGATTTTAAAAGAGGGAATTAAAACTGTTATTGTAGGAAAGCCAAATGCGGGGAAGTCTTCTCTTTTAAATGCCATTTTAAATGAAGAAAGGGCCATTGTGAGTAATATAGAAGGAACAACTAGAGATACCATTGAGGAGTTTGTTACCATTCATGGAATTCCTTTAAAATTAATTGATACAGCTGGGATTAGAAATGCAAAAGATGAGGTGGAAGAAATAGGCGTTCAAAAAGCCCTCAGATTGATAAAAGAAGCAGATTTGGTAATAGATATCATTGACAATACAAAAACGCTAGAAAGCGAAGATAAAGAAATTCTGAGCATGTTAACGAAAAAAGTTGCTATAATATTGCTGAATAAGATAGATGAAGGAGATGCCCATCTAGAAAACAGCAAAGAACTAAAAGAAGTAGAAAAACCTATTATCAAGATTTCAGCAAAGACAAAAGAGGGAATAGAAGAACTTTATCAGAAGATTATACAAATGTTTCAATTGAATACAATAGAAATTAGACAAGGTAGTATTATAACGAATATAAGACATAAAAATCAAATACATAAAGCAATATCTGCAATAGAAGAAGCAGAGGGAGTATTAGAACAGGGGCTACCAATAGACTTACTTGCAGTACCAATCAAGCAATCATTAGAAGAATTAAGTGCTATTACAGGTGAGAATGTTTCAGAAGATATTATTGCAGAAATCTTTTCAAAGTTCTGTTTAGGAAAGTAATAAAAATTAACCAACTGTTTCGACAAACACGATTTCTTGTTTCATAGAAAACTGAAAAGTATTTTGTCGAAACATAAAAAAGTTCTATAAAATAAAGGAGAAGGAAATAGAAAATGAAATATGATGCAGGAAAATATGATGTAGCAGTAATTGGAGCAGGACATGCAGGCTGTGAAGCGGCGCTAGCGACAGCAAGACTAGGTCTTAGAACTTTGCTTTTTTCTATTAGCTTAGAGGCGGTTGCAAATATGCCATGTAACCCACACATTGGGGGCAGTTCAAAAGGACATCTTGTAATGGAAATTGATTGTCTCGGAGGAGAAATGGGAAAGAATATAGATAAAACGTATACCCAGTTAAGAATGCTAAATACTTCAAAAGGACCAGCAGTCTACTCTTTAAGAGCACAAGCAGACAGAAAGAGATATCAAATGGAAATGAAACACACCTTAGAAAAACAAGAAAATCTTTATCTAAAACAAGCTGAAATTGTAGATATAGGGGTGAAAGACGGGAAAGTAAAGAGTGTAGAAACAAACATTGGAGCAGTATATCAAGTAGATAATGTAATATTAGCAACAGGAACTTATTTAAAAGGAAAGATTTATATAGGGGAAGTTTCGTATGAAAGCGGACCAGATGGCGTGTTCCCAGCTAACAAATTGTCAGATATGCTTACCAAAATGGGAATAGAGTTAGTTAGATTTAAAACAGGAACTCCAGCTAGAATTAATAAAAACTCCATAGATTTTTCAAAAATGGAAATACAAAATGGAGATGAACATCCAACAGCTTTTTCATTTGAAGATAGCATAGAGGAAGGCATAGAGCAGTTACCATGCTATTTAACTTATACCACAGAAAAGACGCATGAAATTATCAGGAAGAACTTACATCGTTCGCCACTATATGCAGGAGAAATTAAAGGAACAGGACCAAGATATTGCCCTTCTATTGAAGATAAAGTAGTAAGATTTGCAGATAAAGAAAGGCATCAAATATTTGTAGAACCAATCGGAAGGGATACAGATGAGATGTATATTCAAGGTATGAGTTCTTCTCTTCCAGAAGATGTGCAAATTGCTATGTATCATACCATTCCAGGATTGGAAAATGCAGAATTTACAAGACCCGCTTATGCAATTGAATATGATTGTATTGATCCATCAGAATTAAAATTATCCTTAGAACACAAAAAGATTAGTGGTATGTTCTTTGCAGGGCAAATTAATGGAACATCAGGATATGAAGAAGCAGCAGCACAAGGAATTATGGCAGGTATTAATGTTGCACAAAAAACACGAGGAAAAGAGCCAGTGATTTTGGACCGTTCTACAGCATATATAGGAGTTTTGATAGATGATATTGTGACGAAAGGGACGAATGAGCCATATAGAATGATGACATCAAGAGCAGAATACAGATTATTATTGAGACAAGATAACAGTGATTTGAGATTAACTGAAATTGGACATGAGGTGGGGTTGATTTCTGAAGAGAGATATCAGAAATTTTTAAAAAAGAAAGCTGCCATTGAGAAAGAAGTAGAAAGACTAGAGAATACTGTGATTAAGCCAACAAAGAAGGTAAATTTGTTTTTAGAGAAATATCAGTCTTCACCATTAACAACAGGTGTAAGATTAGCAGAATTGCTTAGAAGAACAGAATTAAAATATGAAGACTTAAGGGAAATTGATGAACAAAGAGAAGAATTACCAAAAGATGTTGCAGAAGAGGTAGAAATAGAGGTAAAATATAAAGGGTATATCAAGTTACAGCAACAACAAGTAGAAAAATTCAAAAAGTTAGAAAGAAAATTATTGCCACAAGACATTGATTATGCAGAAATAAAAGGGCTAAGACTAGAAGCAAGGCAAAAATTAAATAAGATAAAGCCAAATTCTGTAGGACAAGCTTCTAGAATATCAGGAGTCTCTCCGGCAGATATCTCTGTACTACTCATTTATTTGGAACAGTTAAAAGCTTAGAAATTGGTAAAAGTGAATAAATAGAAAAACTTACAACATGGAATAATAGGAAGGAATAGGAGAAAAGAAGTGGAAGAAAAAGAGTTTAAGGAAGAATTAGCGAAAAGAGTAGTACAATTTAATGTAAATTTGTCAGAAGAGCAACAAAATCAGCTTTATCAATATATGAAGCTATTACTAGAGTGGAATGAAAAAATGAATTTAACCGCTATCACAGAGCCAGAAGAAGTTTTGACAAAGCATTTTATAGATAGTATTAGCATAACTCCATATATGAAAAACGCAGAAAAGGTATTAGATGTTGGAACAGGTGCAGGATTTCCTGGAATTCCTCTTAAAATTATATTACCAAATAATTCTTTTACTTTACTAGATTCTTTGAATAAAAGAATTCATTTCTTGGAAGAAGTGATAAAGCAACTGAAATTAGAAAAAATAGAGGCAATTCATGGAAGAGCAGAAGAGTTCTGTAAAGGAGATGCTAGAGAAGGATATGATATAGCTGTGTCTAGAGCAGTTGCCAAGTTAAATGTTTTATTAGAATACATGTTACCATTTGTTAAAATTGGTGGAAGTTGTATTTGTATGAAGTCATTAGATATTGAAGAAGAACTAGAAGAAGCAAGAAAAGCAATAGAAGTATTAGGTGGAACAATAGAAAAAATAGAAGAGATTACCTTAGAAAATACAGATATCACAAGGAAAATAGTAATCATAAAAAAGATAAAAGAAACTCCAAAGAAATACCCAAGAAAAGCGGGAACACCTAGCAAAGAGCCAATTATATAAATAGAAAATTAAGTCTTATTAATGAGACTTAATTTTTTAGTGTATTTTAAGAAAATTCATTGACATATTTGCAATATTTTTATATCATTATAGTGTTATATTTTTGAAGAAAGATTATATAAAAGGGAAAAAGAAAAATCAATGAAACACTAGAACCACATGGGATATATCAAAAATACAAACGGTTTACATAAAACAAGAAAGGAGAAAAGAAAAGTGGGAAAAATTATTGCAATAGCAAATCAAAAAGGCGGAGTAGGAAAAACAACAACAGCTATCAATTTCAGTACTTTACTTGCCAAAAGAGGAAAAAAAGTTTTACTAATAGATGCAGACCCACAAGGAAATGCAACCAGTGGAATTGGAATGGACAAAAATGTGGAATTTTCTGTATATGATCTCATTATTAATGATGAAATAGATCCAAAAGATACCATTCAAAAAACAGAAATTAAGAATTTGTCGATTTGTCCATCTAATATTAATCTTGCAGGAGCAGAAGTAGAACTTGTTTCTATGATGTCTAGAGAATATAGACTGAAAGAAAAACTAGATATGATTAAAGAAAAATATGACTATATTATTATAGATTGTCCACCTTCACTAGGCTTAATTACGTTAAATTCTTTTACCGCGGCAGACAGTGTACTAATTCCTGTACAATGTGAATATTACGCACTAGAAGGATTAGGTCAACTATTTAACACAGTACAATTGGTACAAAAGCATTTAAATAAGGAATTTAGAATTGAAGGTGCATTGCTTACAATGTACGATATAAGAACTAATTTATCTAATCAAGTAGTAAAAGAAGTAACTAAATATTTCGGAGATAAGGTATATAAAACGGTTATTCCAAGAAATATCAAGTTAAGCGAAGCACCAAGTTATGGAATGCCAATATCAGTCTACGATGCAAGGTCAAAAGGTGCTAAGAGTTATGATAAGTTTGTAAAAGAATTTTTGAAGAGCAATGAAGAGGAGAATAACAAAGGAAAACACGCTATCTAAAATCAATTTTTAAAGGAGGAAAACACATTATGCCACCAAAAAAAACAGGATTAGGAAAAGGATTAGAAGCATTATTTAGCGAAAATCAATTAACTAAAGAAGAAGAAAAAAAATTAAAAGATGGAGAAGAGATTGTTCAAAGCGTCAAGGTAATAGAAATAGAGCCAAATAAAAATCAACCAAGAAGAAGCTTTCCAACAGAATCTATCGAAGAACTCGCAAAATCTATTGAAAAGTATGGAGTCATTCAGCCAATTATTGTAACAAAACAAGAGGGATATTATGAAATTGTTGCAGGAGAGAGAAGATGGAGAGCGGCTAAAAAAGCGGGACTAAAAGAAATGCCTTGCATTGTAAGAGAAAATGATAGCCGAACCAATAAAGAAATAGCACTGATCGAAAATATCCAAAGAGAAGACTTAAATCCAATTGACAAAGCAAGAGGATTTAGACAATTACTAGATGATTATGGAATGACACAACAACAACTAGCTGATACAATTGGGCTAAATAGAAGTACTGTTACAAATGTTCTACGCTTATTAAATTTAGATAAAAGAGTTATGCAATTAGCAATAGAAGGAAAAATATCCGAGACTCATTGTAGGTCATTACTGGCTTATACTGAACCTGATCAGCAATATGAAATGGCACTTAGAATTATTGAAAAAGGCGAGAGCGTAAATGACCTTGAAAAAAGAGTGCAAGCAAAGAAGAAAGTACCAAAAAAGGATGAAGTACGCAGAGAAGCAATTTGTAGGGATATTGAAGACAGTTTCCAAAGTTTTTTTGGTACAAAAGTAAAATTAAATGCAGGAAAAAGAAGTGGAAAGATTATTATTCAATATTCTACGAATGATGAATTAGAAAGAATTTTGGGTTTAATTAAATAAAGATATGTTTGACCGATTAATTAAAGCAAACTAGCCGTTGACAAATGGTTGACAAAAGCCTAAATTTCCAAAAATTCCTATTGACAAACATAGGATAAATATGTTAATATAAATACTGTTATCGGCTTAGATAACAGTGAGTTGCAGAGGTGGTCGAGTTGGTTTATGGCACCAGTCTTGAAAATTGGCGTAGGTTTGTAGCCTACCGTGGGTTCGAATCCCACCCTCTGCGCCAAACTATATAAAAGGAAACATTTTTAACAATTTGGAGGCTTACCCAAGTGGTTGAAGGGGACAGTTTGCTAAACTGTTAGGGTTCGTAAGGGCCGCGAGGGTTCAAATCCCTCAGCTTCCGCCAAAAAATACTTAAAGTAGAAATACTTTAAGTATTTTTTATTTTATCGAGTCAAAATATTATCATTAAAAATAAGATTAATTTTATAAAATAATTTTTAATAATTTGAGAGAAATAAAATAAAAAATATTAATAAATAATACTTTGAAAAATTAGATAATAAATAAACAATTATAGAAATTCAATAAAAAAATAAAATTAATAATGAAATCAATTCGCAAAATAAAAAGATAGGAAATAAATAAAATCAAATAATAAATAAAAAAATAATTGAATAAAAAATTAAGAAAGTAATTAAGTAAAAAATATAAATTATAAAAAGGAAGAATGGGATAATTATAAATATGAATAAAAAGAAAAGTGAAAAAAATAATATAAAAAAATAAAAATATAATACAAAATTAAGAAGAAAAAAGGACACTTATTTTATAAAAATAAAGTCAAAAGGTAAATAAAAAGGAAAGAATAAGAGAGCTAATTACAGAAGATACAAACAAGGGAAAAAGTCATAAGAGAGAAGACATAAATGACATATTGACAATAAAGTTAAAGAGGATACAAGAGTTAGCTAATAATAAAGCGAATATATCGGAAAAAAGAGAGGACAATAATGAGTTAAAATAACTTAAAAAATGCATAGAAGAAAGCGCTAACCCCCTTTCGGAATAAGGGAAGAGGCAAAAATATAGTAAAAAAGTAGAAAAAACGAAACGAGTATACATAATTGCATGGAAAATAGTGAAATAGAATTCATTTAAAAACAGAGTTCTTTCACATAAGAAGATAAAAAAGTAAGGATTTACAATTTGACAAAAGGAATAATATAATCAATAAACTAATTTAATAATGGAGATAAAAGAAAAAGATGAAATTTCAAAAAAGAAACATAAAAAATTTAATGGTTAGAAAAGTAAAAAAAGTTTGGATAAAGAGTATAAGGAATTTATAAAAATAAAAGCAAAATAATATAAAAAAATATTTTAAGATTTCAAATATAAATAAAATTAATGCAAAGAAAAGAAGAATTAAATATAAAAAAGTTGAAAATGAAATAAACAATAAAGTGAAAAAATAAAAAGTAAAATTTAAAAAGACAAATAAAAATAATTATGGAATGATAAAAATAAAAAATGAAAAGAAGAGGAATAAAAAAAATAAATTAAAGAAAAGTAAAAATGTAAAAATAGATTTTTAAAATTGAAAATGAAAAAAGTAAAAAATGAAAAAATAAATTTTGAGAAAATAAAAATTGAAAATAAAAAAATTAAAATAGATTTTTTAAAAATAGAAAAACAAAAAATGAAATGAAAAATAGAAAATAAAAAATAAATGAAAAAGTAATTTAAAAAATAAAAACCAAATAAGAAAATAAAAATTAATTTTGAAAGAAAAGAGAGAAAAAAATAGAAAGAATATTTTAAATATTATGAAACAAAAAAATAAAAGTAGAAAAAAGTTTTAAAAAAATAACAAAGAAAAGTAAAGACTAAAAAAATATTTTTTTTAAAAAATGAGAAAAGAAAAAGATCGAAAAGAAAATTCAAAAGAGAATATAACATGGAAAAAAATGTAAGAAAGAATTAGAGAAAGAGAGAAAAATTTAAGCCAAAAAGTAGGTGAGATTTAAAGGGAAGGAAAATATGAAACTGCAAGATAGATTGATGACAAAAAAGCAATTTTTTATTACGTGCAAAAGAGCAAAAGCAAAAATTCTATAATAAGAGCAGCAGTGCAGAAGGAGAGAATAAGTAAAAGAACAAGAAGGTTATGAAGAAAAAGACGGGCTATAAGCATTGCGGAATAAAGA
>CAPXSA010000029.1 GCA_948735595.1 uncultured Clostridia bacterium
AAGAAAAAGCAGAAGCAAGGCAGTTAGGCATAATACCAGAAAAAAGTATAGTTGCACAAACACTAGAAATAGTAAGAATATTAAAAGCCAATGGAGTGGACTTAAGCAAAGTACAATTGAAAAGAAAATCTGTACCAATACTGTTAGAAGAAATAGAACAAGAAGGAATAGATATTGGAAAGATTATAGAAGAAAATGGGCTAGATGGAAAATTTGGATATGGTAAAAAAATTGCTGCATTAAGATTAGCATATAATGGTAAAGGTAGTTGCAAGATAACAGAACAAGAAAAAGCAGAAGCAAGGCAGTTAGGCATAATACCAGAAAAAAGTATAGTTGCACAAACACTAGAAATAGTAAGAATATTAAAAGCAAATGGAGTGGACTTAAGCAAAGTACAATTGAAAAGAAAATCTGTACTAATACTGTTAGAAGAAATAGAACAAGAAGGAATAGATATTGGAAAGATTATAGAAGAAAATGGGTTAGATGGAAAATTTGAATATGGTAAAAGAATTAGCGTATTAAGAGGAGCGTATAATGGTAAAGGTGGTTACAAGATAACAGAACAAGAAAAAGCAGAAGCAAGGCAGTTAGGCATAATAAGAGTACTTAAAGGACAAGACATAGGGAAAGCATCATTTGATGCATCAGTAGAAAAATGTGACGAAGCACAAGTTGTTCTAGACAGTTTTATGGAGAGAGCAAGAGGGAGAAATTGGAGAAAATGAATAATTACAGAAATAGTTTTACAGAAGTATATGTAATTTTAGAGCATTTAGAAAAAGAGGAATATAAAAAAATTCCTAATAAAGTAATAGATGCAATATTAAAAAATAGAAATACACAATATTCCTATAGTTTAGTTGATGACATTGAATTAAGAAAACAGAGAATGTTACCAGAAACAAAAGCCATACTCTTTAATTTGTTTAGAGATTACTTATCTACAACAGAGCAAAAAGAAAAAATTATAAGAATGCAAAGAGAAGAAAGAAGAAAAAACGAGACAGAGAAACAAAAAGTATATGATACTAATGTATTTAGAACTAGAAAGGGTAACAAACTTTAAAGTGTTAGTGTAAAATATATTCGGGGAAAATAGAAAGATAAAAAAATAAGAGATACTCTCAAAATTGTGTTAAAATAAATAAAACAAAACAACAATTTAACCAATGAAGGGAGTATCTCATGGAAAATATTTTACACGATTTCGAAGAAAAAGTCATTAGTTTGATGACAGAATTTTTAAAAAGTTCAATAGAAACAGGTGGATTAAGTGATTTTACTGAGAATTTACTAGATAAATTAATGCAATTAGGATATGATTTAACAAAGTTTTCATTAGAATATGCAGAAGACATTATCTTTAAAATAAAAGAAAGAAAACAGCAATTTGAATCATTAGAAAAAGATGATAGAAAGATAGCTACGATATTTGGAGAAATAAACTTTAAAAGAAGATACTACTTAGATAAAGAAAATAATCAAAGAGTGTATCTTTTAGATGAATACTTTAAAATTGCTCCAAATGAAAGAATTTTAGAAAATGTGGAAACTAAGTTAATAGAAGAAGCAATACAAACAAATTATGAGAAGGCAGGAAAAAGTGCAGCATATAAAACAGAAATATCAAAGCAAACAGTAATGAATAAAATAAGTGAATTAAAGATTAATTTAGAAGAAAAAGTTTCTACCAAAAAAGTAGCTGACAATATATACTGTATAGCAGATGAAGATCATGTACATTTACAAAAGGGTGGAATTGAAGAACCACGATTAGTAGTTGTATATGATAGCATTATGAAGAATGGTAAGCGAACAAAGTTAGGAAATAAGAAACACTTTGGCGGAGTATATAAAGGAAAAATAGATGACTTATGGGAAGAAGTTTTAACATATATAGATAACACTTATGAATTAGATAAAGTAAAGAAAATTTATGTTTTAGGCGACGGAGCTACTTGGATAAAGACGGGATTAGAATGGTTGCCTAAGAGCATAAATGTGTTAGATAAATTTCACTTAATGAAGGCAGTTAATGGAATTGTAGGAAAAGAGAGAAAAGAAAATGAAAAAGAAAAATCAGAGTATAAAAGAAGAATATATAGAAGTTTTTATGCATTAGATTTTGAGCAAACGAAAGAAATAGTTTACGAAATATTAGCAGAAGAAATGGAAGAAGTTACCAGAAAGAGAAAAGAAAAATTACTACAATATATTCTAAACAATAAAGAAGGAATAAGTAATTTATATAAATATCAAAAACAATTACATGGATGTAGTGCAGAAGGACATGTAAGTCACTTGTATTCAGCAAGGTTAAGTAGTAGACCACTAGGATGGAAAACAATAAATGTAGATAATGTAAGTAAATCAAGATTAGTTAAAGCAGATAAAAAAGAAATTAAAGAAATAGTACATAACAAAAGAAAAGTAATAGAATTTAAAGAAATAGAAAAGATTAGACACATTGCAAAAGAAAAGATTAAAGAAAGTATAAATTTTAAAGTTGGAACAATACCAGTAATGGAATTTGGAAATATAGAAGAAAGACAATTTTTTAAACAATTATTAGGATATAAGAAGGCTGTTTAATACAGCTTAATTATAGAGCAGCTTTGAGGGTATGAAATTTTTAATAAATTTCCCCGAAAAAAATTGACACTATCCTTTAAAGTTCCAAACTTGTAGTTTTGTGAAAAGTATGATATAATTAAACACCTAAAGCCTAAAAGGCTTTAAATTATTGTTTCACAAGGAGGAGTTTCATGCAAAAGAACACCAAGCGGAGTTTGATAATGGTTAGTTCCATTATCATAGGTACCACCATAGGAATGCTGATTGGAAAAGTGATTGATTTGCAGCTGGCGTATTTGTTGTACAAATGCGGAAATGTGAACTATGATTGAAATGGAGTGAAAGCATGAAAAATGTATTAAAAGCAATTGCCCTTGTGGGTATAGGAGTGGTCCTGACTTTTGGAATTGGGATTGCTATTCTGCAAACCGTTGTTGAACTTGAGGAGAATAAAGAGCATTACTTTTTTGAATAATTAAGGAAGCTTCTGTACATGGACACCTGAGAGGGTGTCCATTTTGTATAACTTCAGAGTAATCCCCCAGCTATGCTGGGGGCGTAAGAAAACTTTTAGTTTTGCACAGAGTAACAAAAAATCCCACCCAAACATGATATAATATTTTTAAGTTTGACGGCTTAAAATATTAAAAATGAGAGGAGTAGGACGTATGAAAAGTCCATACACGGATAGTCTAGCACACACAACATGGAAATGCAAGTACCATATAGTGTTTGCACTCAAATTTAGAAGAAAAGAAATATATGGAACATTAAAAAGAGAAATAGGAATGATATTGAGAGAACTATTGTAGAAGAAAAGAGGTAGAAGTAATAACAGTAGAAGCATGTCCAGATCATATACATATGTATGTAAGTATACCACCCAAATTAAGTGTATCAGAATTTATTGGATATTTAAAAGGAAAAAGCACACTAATAATATTTGAAAGACATGCTAATTTAAAATATAAATATGGAAACAGAACATTTGGGTGTAGGGGGGTATGTAAGTACAGTAGGAAATAATAAGACGTCAGTACAAAGATATGTAGAAAATCAATTGAAAGAAGATATGATGACAGACCAGATAACAATAAAAGAATATAGAGACCCTTTTAAGGGTAGTAAGTAACAAAAGCGCAAACGAAAGTGGCGTAAGTTGTCAAACTGGGGCTGCTTAAGCAGCAGCTAGTATCAAGGCCTTATAGGTCGATATGAAAATCCCCCAGTTATACTGGGGGATAGTTATAGGCTGAACAGTGACTATACAAATGGATTTTTTAATGAAATATATTGGTATATTATGACATATATTGGTAAGATATACTAAAATGACGTATCTATAAATAACATGGTTGTCTTAAAAGATAGTGCATAATATGAACAAAAAATATCAAGAATTATACAGAAGAATAAAAAAGAAGGAGCAAAGGAAGAATGAAAGAAAATGTTAGAAAATTAAAAAAAGAAAGAAAAAAAGTATATCTCACTAGAATACTCCATCTGTAATCGGTAAAATGTCAACAAATGGTATAACACTTGTAGCTTTAGTAGTAACCATTGTAGTACTTTTAATTTTGGCAGGAATCACAATTGTATATGTTTTTGTAGATAATGGAATATTCAAATTAGCTCAAGAAGCAAAAAACAGAACAGAAAATGCAATACAAGAAGAAAAGGACTATATAAACAAAATAGATAATATGGTAAATGAATATATAAATGGAAGAGGTAGTGGAACTACAACTCCACCAACACCAGAAGAGTCAGAAAATCAAGTAAAATCAGATTGGGAAACAATAGAAAAGATAGCAAAAGAAATAGCAAAAGATGATAGTATTATAAATGAAACAGAGAAAGTAACAGTAGATAACAAAGAATATACAATTAATGTAGGAGATATATTAGACTGTTAATATACTAAAGTATGTTGACAGTTTCTTTATATTCTACTATCATACATAATTTCAAGTTCACGTAAGCATTCTCTCCATTCAGGTACTTTACTAGTCTAATTCTTGGTTATTCTTTTTGTAGATATGTACAAAATTTATGACAATCCCAAAAAATGACTAAAAACATGTAATAAAAATTTTACAATTTTGTTACAAAATGCATTGACAACCAGTACAAGGCTATGATATAATTTAACACAATAAATTAAAGGTGGATGGAATGGTTGTTAATACAAATTTAGCGATAAAATAAACAAGATAAAACCCAGTTGGTAAACATAAATGTGCCAACTGCGTTTTTGTTGTCTGCCAGAAAATTCATCACTTACTTATGTCAAATCAATAAAAAGAGGAATTGTTCTAATCTAGCTTACGGAAATAATGCTTTGGGAGCAGAAAGCAAAAATTTTAGTAAACCTATCTTAGAAGCAAGAAGGACTTTTTATTGGAATTTATATTCTTTATATTTTCAATCTGCTTAATTTAATTTAGGGGTGATTCTTTTGTTAAAAGAAATTAAGCACGAGAAATGTTCTCGTAAGACCTTTGCTAAAATTGGTGATTCTATCGAAATGCCAAATTTAATCAAAGTTCAAAAAGATTCTTATGATTGGTTTGTAGAAGAAGGGCTTGGAGAAGTATTAAGAGATATTTCACCAATTATCGATTACTCTGGAAACCTAGTACTTGAATTCTTAGATTACTACATGGAAGAAAAAACAAAATACACATTGGAAGAAGCAAAAGAGCGTGATGCAACATACTCTACTAGATTGCATGTAAAAGTAAGACTTATCAATCGTGAAACAGGTGAAATCAAAGAGCAAGTAATTTACTTAGGCGATTTCCCATTAATGACAGATAGTGGTACTTTTATTATCAATGGTGCAGAAAGAGTTGTAGTTAGCCAGTTAGTTCGTTCACCAGGTTGCTACTATGCATCAGAATTTGATAGCAAAACAGGAAGAAAGATTTATACTTCTACTGTTATGCCTATTCGTGGTGCTTGGATTGAATATGAGACAGACGGAAATGATGTGTTCTATGCCAGAGTAGATAGAACAAGAAAAATTCCAGTAACCACTTTATTAAAAGCTATTGGAATTGTAACAGATGAACAAATCTTACAATTATTTGGAGAAGAAAATAAATTAAAAGAAACTCTTCAAAAAGACCCAATTAAGACTCAAGATGAGGCTTTAATTGAAATTTATAAAAAGTTAAGACCAGGAGAACTTCCAACAGCTGATGCTGCTAGAAACTTATTCAATGGATTATTCTTTGATCCAAGAAGATATGATTTAGCAAAAGTAGGAAGATATAAATTCAATAAGAAATTAAGCTTAGCAACTAGAATTACTGGAAGAATTGCATTTGCTGACATTATTGACCCAGAAACTGGAGAAGTATTAGCAGAAAAAGACACTATGATTACAGAAGACGTAGCCATTGCTATTCAAAACTCTGGAATCAACAGTGTTGATGTTAAAGTAGAAGACAAACCAGTAAAAGTAATTGGTAATGGAACTGTTAACATTCATGAAATGTTACCAAATGTAAAATTGAGTGATTTACATATTAGAGAAATGGTAAGTTATCCAGTTCTAAAATCTATTATAGATACAACAGCAGAAAAAGATTTACATGATGTTATTCAAGAACGTATGGATGAATTAATTCCAAAATTCATTACAAACGAAGATATTTTAGCTTCTATTAGCTATTTATTAAACTTAGAACATGGACTTGGAAATGTAGATGATATTGACCATTTAGGAAATCGTCGTATTCGTTGTGTTGGTGAGTTATTACAAAACCAATTTAGAATTGGTTTAACAAGATTAGAAAGAGTTGTTCGTGAAAGAATGACAATTCAAGACTTAGATGTTATTACACCACAAACTTTAATTAATACAAAACCAATCACATCATCTATCAGAGAGTTCTTTGGTAGTTCACAATTATCACAATTCATGGACCAAACCAACCCACTTTCTGAATTAACACATAAAAGAAGAATTTCAGCATTAGGACCTGGTGGACTTTCAAGAGAAAGAGCAGGATTTGAGGTTCGTGATATTCACTATACTCACTATGGTAGACTTTGCCCTGTAGAATCTCCAGAAGGACCAAACATTGGACTTATCTCAGCATTATCTTCTTTTGCCATTATTAATGAACATGGATTTGTAGAAACACCATATCGTAAAATCGATCATGAAACTGGTAAAATAACAGATGAAATCATTTATATGCCAGCAGATGAGGAAGATAAATATATTATTGCACAAGCCTCAGAGCCATTAGACGAAGAAGGAAAATTTGTGAATGAGAGAATTCGTGTACGTCACAGAGAAGAAATCACAATGGTGGACAAAGCACAAGTTGATTTTGTAGACGTATCACCAAAACAATTAGTATCTGTTGCAGCAGCTATGATTCCATTCTTAGAGCATGACGACGTAAAACGTTCTTTAATGGGTTCAAACATGCAACGTCAAGCAGTTCCACTATTAACAACTGATTCACCAATTGTAGGAACTGGTATGGAATATAGAGCGGCAAGAGATTCAGGAATTACAGTTCTAGCAAAGAATGAAGGAATTGTTGAAAAAGTAACAGGTGATGAAATCCAAATCAGAACAAAGAAAGATGAATTAGATATTTATCATTTAAGAAAATTCAAACGTACCAATGGTGGTACATGTATCAACCAAAGACCAGTTGTATCTGTTGGTGAAAAGGTAAAAGAAGGCGAACTTATTGCAGATGGACCAGCTACCCAAAATGGAGAAATGGCATTAGGAAAGAACGTACTAATTGCTTTCACAACTTGGGAAGGATATAACTACGAGGACGCTGTATTAATCAGTGAAAGACTAGTAAAAGAGGATGTATATACTTCTATCCATATTGAAGAATATGATTGCGAATGTCGTGATACAAAATTAGGGCCAGAAGAAATTACTCGAGATATTCCAAATGTTGGTGATGACAGCTTAAAAGACCTAGACGAAAATGGAATTATCCGTATAGGTGCAGAAGTTAGACCGGGAGATATCTTAGTTGGTAAAGTTACTCCAAAAGGAGAAACAGAATTAACAGCAGAAGAAAGATTACTTCGTGCTATCTTTGGAGAAAAAGCTAGAGAAGTAAGAGATACTTCACTTCGTGTACCACATGGAGAAGCTGGAACGATTGTAGATGTTAAGATATTTACAAGAGATAATTCAGATGAATTAGGACCAGGTGTTAACCAAGTAATCCGTTGCTATATTGCCACAAAGAGAAAAGTATCTGTTGGTGATAAAATGGCTGGACGTCATGGTAACAAAGGTGTTATCTCACGTATTTTACCAGAAGAAGATATGCCATTCTTACCAGATGGAACACCAGTAGATATTGTATTAAACCCATTAGGTGTACCTTCTCGTATGAACTTAGGTCAAGTATTAGAAGTTCACTTAGGTATGGCAGCAAGAGCTTTAGGCTTTAAAGTAGCAACACCAGTATTTGATGGTGCAACAGATGGAGAAATCCAAGAGTTATTAAAAGAAGCTGGACTTCGTGAAGATGGAAAAACAGTGGTATATGACGGAAGAACAGGAGAGCCATTTGATAGCCCAATTACAGTTGGTGTTATGTATATGTTAAAACTTCACCACTTAGTAGATGATAAGATTCACGCTCGTTCAACTGGACCATACTCACTAGTTACACAACAACCTTTAGGAGGTAAAGCACAATTTGGTGGACAACGTTTCGGAGAGATGGAAGTTTGGGCATTAGAAGCTTATGGTGCAGCTTATACACTACAAGAAATGCTAACCGTTAAATCAGATGATATTGTTGGACGTGTTAAGACTTATGAATCTATTGTAAAAGGTGAAAATGTACCAGAACCAGGTGTACCAGAAGGATTTAAGGTATTGATTAAAGAACTTCAATCTTTAGGATTAGATGTACGTTTATTATCACCAGACAACCAAGAATTAGAATTAAAGGAAAATATTGATGAAGGAATTGACTTCAACAGTATCGAAGACACCAAGAAGTTTGTAGAAGAGGAAGAAGCAGTTGTTGATGAAAATGAATTGTCAGATGGATATGCAGAAGAAAGTGAAGATGTAACAGATTTAGATGACCTTATGGATACTGAGGAAGATAGCCTATTTGAAGGACTTGATGATGAGGAAATCTTGTTAGATGATACTGATTTAGGTGAAGATAATCTTTTAAATGACCAAGATTTGTTAGATAATGAAGAATAAAAACTAATTAATATTTTGCAAAGGTTATTTATAATATCACTCGGTTTTACGGTTGCTTTTTTCAAATGTAAAAAATGATAAATCATTTTTACAGACTAAAGAAAAAAGCAACAGGCGCTCGCAAGCTCGCCTTGCGCAACCTTCGCTCTTATTATAAATAACTTTGCAATTATACTTATTCAATAATGAAAAATAAAAGGAAATTTTTATGAAAAAGCGAATTATTATAATTTCTGTATTAATAGTATTAGTTGCAATTTTACTGGGTGCTTTAATAATAAGTCAACCATATTTCTATTATGAGAATATAACAGCAGATTTGCCAGAAGGAATATATAGTGTTGATGCACTAAGTGATAAGTATTATTCCATTTCTAGAAATGGAAATATAACCTATACTGTTGTTTTAAAATCAAACAAGGAAAAAGAAGAGTTTAAAGGGCATCTTAGTGCTAGCGAGTTTGAGAATATAAAGGGAAAAATTAACGAATTAGAAAATTTACTAAAAGAAGTACAAAAAGGAGAAAAGTTTTTTCTAATGTTATAAAAATTAAAGGAAAGAAATATGGAAATCCTATTAATAATAGGGAAATTACAGAAAAGTTAAATGAAATAATTAATATAGTTGAACAGAAAACAAAAAACAACTAATTTTATTGAAGGAGGGATAGAGATGTCAAAAATACCTAATGAAATTAGCAATATAATAGACCAATTTGTTAAAGGAGCAAATGCAATATTAGGAAATAGAGTAAAAAAGATTATACTTTATGGTTCCTATGCCAGAGGAGATTTTAATAAGGACTCTGATATTGATATTATGATTTTAACGGATTTGAAAGATGAAGAGTATTATCAATATTTTGAAAAAATTTCGGATTTTACTTATGATTTAGAATACGACAATAACTTTGACATTGAAATCTCTCCAGTGATAAAAAATATAGACAGATTTAATTATTGGCTAGAAGCATTGCCTTTCTATATGAATGTCCAAAAAGAAGGGGTGGTGCTAAGTGAGTCCTAAGATATCAAAGGATTTAGTGCAACATAGATTAGAACAAGCTAAACGAGAATTAAAAGATGCAAAATTATTATACAATGATAATAGTTATTTATCAGCTAACAATAGAGCATATTATGCAATATTTCATTCTATTAGAGCAGTTTTAGCGCTAGAGCCAATAGACTTTAAGAAACACAAAGATGTTGTAGCATATTTTAATAAAAATTACGTTAATCCAGAGATATTTCCTAGAACATTAGGAAAAAGAATAATGCAAGCAAAGAGGATAAGAGAAGATAGCGATTATGATGATGAGTATGTGGCAAATAAAGAAGCGACAGAAAATCAAATAGAAACAGCCGAAGAATTAATTAACTTAGTAGAAAAATATATTGAGAATAAATAATTAAATAGCCTTCACAATGAGAATGGAGTAATGACCAAAAGGAATTGCACAGCAGTGGAAATTGTTTTGTTAGTCATTGTGAAAACCAAAAAATAATAAATAGGGGGCTAAGATTTATGGATGAATTAGAAATCTTTAATAAAATTAAAATTGGCTTAGCATCTGATGAAAAAATCAGAGAATGGTCAAAAGGTGAAGTAAAAAAACCAGAAACAATTAATTACAGAACTTTAAAACCAGAAAAAGATGGTTTATTCTGTGAGAGAATTTTCGGTCCAACAAAAGATTGGGAATGCCATTGTGGTAAATATAAAAGAGTAAGATATAAAGGAATTGTCTGCGATAGATGTGGTGTTGAAGTAACTAAATCAAAAGTGAGACGTGAAAGAATGGGACATATTGAACTTGCAGCGCCTGTTGCACATATTTGGTATTTCAAAGGAATTCCAAGTAGAATTGGTTTGATGTTAGATATTACACCAAGAAACTTAGAAAAAGTAATTTACTTTGCATCCTATATTGTAACAGATAAAGGAACAAGTGAATTATCTAAATATCAAGTATTATCTGAAAAAGAATACCATGATGCAGAAGAAAAATATGGTAGAGGTTCTTTTAAAGCTGAAATGGGTGCAGAAGCCATTGAAAAGCTATTAAAAGAAGTAGATGTTGATAAATTAACAGAAAAGTTAAAGAAAGAATTAGAAAAAGCCAGTGAGCAAAAGAAAGCTAAAATCGTAAAAAGATTAGATACTGTAGAATCTTTCAAACTATCTGGAAATCATCCAGAATGGATGATTATGAATGTTGTTCCAGTTATTCCACCAGATATTAGACCAATGGTACAATTAGATGGTGGTAGATTTGCAACATCAGACCTAAATGACCTATATCGTAGAGTTATCAATAGAAATAACCGTTTAAAGAGGTTATTAGAATTAGGCGCTCCAGAAATCATTGTACGTAACGAAAAAAGAATGTTACAAGAAGCAGTTGATGCTTTAATAGACAATGGTAGACGTGGTAGACCTGTAACAGGTGCTGGTGGAAGAGCTTTAAAATCTTTATCAGATATGTTAAAAGGTAAGCAAGGTAGATTCCGTCAAAACTTACTTGGTAAACGTGTTGACTATTCAGGACGTTCTGTTATCGTAGTAGGACCAGAACTAAAACTATATCAATGTGGTGTGCCTAAAGAGATGGCAGTAGAATTATTTAAACCATTTGTTATGAAAGAATTAGTAGGACGTGGTATTGCTCATAATATTAAAAATGCAAAAAGAATGGTAGAAAGATTACGTCCAGAAGTATGGGATATCCTAGAAGATGTTATTAAAGACCATCCAGTACTTCTAAACCGTGCACCAACACTACATAGACTTGGTATTCAAGCATTTGAACCAGTATTAGTAGAAGGTAGAGCGATTAAACTTCATCCATTAGTATGTACAGCCTTCAATGCTGACTTCGACGGTGACCAAATGGCTATTCACTTACCATTATCACCAGAAGCACAAGCAGAAGCAAGATATTTAATGCTATCAGTTAACAACTTACTAAAACCACAAGATGGTAAACCAGTAACAGTACCAACCCAAGATATGATTTTAGGTGCTTACTACTTAACTATGGAAGTACCTGGAGAAATTGGAGAAGGAAATTACTATTCTTCACAAGATGAAGCAATTATGGCATATTATAACCATGATTTAGGACTACATTGCAAGATTTGGGTAAAGATGGAAAAAGAGATTGATGGAGAATTGGTAACTGGTAAAATTGAGACAACAGTTGGTAGAATTATATACAACCAAGGTATTCCACAAAATCTTGGTTTTGTAGATAGAACCAAGAAAGAAAACTTATTAAAGTTAGAAATTGATTTCCCTGTTGCGAAAAAGACCTTAGGAAAAATTATTGCAAAATCTATTAACGTAAATGGATTGAGTGCAACAGCAGAATTACTTGACTATATCAAAGCAACTGGTTTCAAACACTCAACAACAGCTGGTATTACAGTATCAATTGATGATGTTAAAGTACCAGAAGCTAAAAAGCAAATTTTAGTAGATGCTGACGAACAAGTAAATAACGTATTAAAACAATATAAACGTGGTTTAATTACTAACGAGGAAAGATACAATTCTGTTATCAAGATTTGGGAAAAGGCAACAGATGATGTTACAGAAGCCATGAAGAGTAATTTTGAAGAATTAAACCCAGTATATATGATGAGTCAATCAGGAGCCAGAGGTAACGTAAACCAATTAAGACAAATTTCAGGTATGCGTGGTCTTATGGCAAGTACAACTGGTAAAACAGTTGAAATTCCTATTACATCATCATTCCGTGAAGGCTTAGATGCTCTAGAATACTTCATTTCTGCACACGGTGCTAGAAAAGGTTTAACAGATACAGCTTTAAGAACAGCAGACTCTGGATACTTAACAAGAAGATTAGTAGATGTATCACAAGACATTATCATTCGTGAAGATGACTGTGGAACGCATGAAGGTGTTGAATTAACAGACATTAAAGATGGAAACCAAGTTATTGAAAAGTTAGAAGAAAGATTAGTTGGTAGATTCCCATTAGAAACTATTATTGACCCAACAACAAAAGAAGTCATTGTTGACACAGATACGATGATTACAGAAAGTATGGCAGAGAAGATTAGAGCCATTGGTATGGAGAAGGTAAAAGTACGTTCAGCATTAGGATGCCATACAAAACATGGTGTTTGCCGTAAATGTTATGGAATGGGATTGGCAACACGTGATTTAGTTAATATTGGTGAATCAGTTGGTATTATTGCTGCACAATCTATTGGTGAGCCTGGTACACAGCTTACTATGAGAACTATCCACTCTGGTGGTGTTGCAGGTGTAGCAGATATTACACAAGGTCTTCCAAGAGTTGAGGAGCTTTTCGAAGCTCGTAAGCCAAAGGGATTAGCTGTTATCACAGAAATTGAAGGAACAGTTAAAATCTCTGAGGAAAAGAAGAAAAAAGAAGTTATTATTACCTCTAGTGACGATTCTAAAACATATCCAATTCCATTTGGTGCAAAACTAAAGGTAAGAGAAGGAGACTGGGTTGAGGCAGGTGACCCTCTAACGGAAGGTTCTATTAACCCAAGTGACATTTTTGCTATCAAAGGTGCAGAAGGAGTATTTGAATATTTAGTACAAGAAGTTCAAAAAGTTTATCGTAATCAAGGTGTTGATATCAATGACAAACATATTGAAGTAATTGGTAGACAAATGCTTAAGAAAGTAAGAGTGGAAGATAATGGAGATACAGAACTATTAGCAGGTTCTTTAGTAGATATTTATGAGTTTGAGGAAGTAAATGAAAGAGCAAAAGCAGAAGGCAAGAAACTAGCAGAAGGAAAACGTCTATTATTAGGTATCACAAAGGCATCTCTTGCAACAGAAAGCTTCTTATCAGCAGCGTCTTTCCAAGAAACAACAAGAGTATTAACAGAAGCTGCTGTTAAAGGTAAAGTTGACGAGTTAATCGGACTAAAAGAAAATGTTATTATTGGTAAGTTAATCCCAGCAGGAACGGGACTTCCAATATATAAAAACACGCGTATTAACACAGAAGAATGTGAAGAAGAGGAAGAGACAACAAGTAATAGTAATATGTAAAATTGAATAGAAACTATAGAAAGGCTCTGCTATTCAGAGCCTTTTTGCGTTGACAAAATGCTAGAAACATAGTATAATAAAAGAGATAAAAAGGAGATTTTTATGCCAAATAACAATACGAAAAAAATATTTAAAGGATTAATAGCAAGAACCAAAATATATTTAATTGTAATAGCAGTTTTACTAGTTTTAATTAGTATTTTAAATATCGGGTATTTCATACCTGCTATTTTTGTGTATATACTTGTACTCTTATATACTTATTGGAGTGACCAAAAACGCGAAAGTGAATTATCAGAGCATCTTCAAGATTTAACATTTCATGTAGACAAAGCAGCTAAAAATACAATGATGAATTCACCGTTTCCACTTGTTATTGTAGAAACGGACGGAAATGTAGTATGGAAAAGTAATAAATTTAGCCAAGAATTTGCCAATATTGATATTAAAAATATTCTAAATGATTTAGTAAAACAAATTAAATTAGAAATTGAAAATAATCCAGAAAATCCACAAAGAGATATTCAAAAGGAAGTAGAAATTGGCGATAAGATTTATCAAATATTGGGTAAATACACGAAATCTAAAGAAAAATACATGTTAACTTTATATTTTCTAGATAACACAGAACATACTCAAATAGAGCAAGACTACCAAGACTCTCAAATTTGTGTTGGGGTCATTATGGTAGATAACTTTGAAGAAGTAAATCAAAGGATAGAGGATGAGGATAAGCCAGTATTAAAAGCTAAAATAGAAAAGAGCATTTACGACTGGGCAGCAAGTTTTGAAGGGTTAGTAGTAAAATCTGAAAGAGATACTTTTGTCTGTATTTTTGAACAGAGATATTTAGCTGAATTAGAAGAAAGAAAATTTAAAATATTAGATACCATTAAAGAATTAGAGTTATCAGATAAAATTCAAATTACCTTGAGTATAGCAGTTTCTAATGAAGGAGAATCTAATTATGAAAAGTACAAATCAGCACAAGCAGGATTAGACATTGCATTAGGTAGAGGTGGAGACCAAGCAGTTGTGAGAAGAGACGGAAAATATACTTTCTTTGGAGGAAGAACTCAAGAGGTAGAAAAGCTAACAAAGGTAAAAGCAAGAATTGTATCACATGCTTTAGAAGAATTAATCAGCGAAGCGGATAAAATTATGATTATGGGGCATACCAATGGAGATATGGATTCCATAGGTGCGAGTATGGGAATTTATCGTTTAGCTAGAACATTAGAAAAAGAAGCATATGTAATTTACAATGAAACAGGTGTTAATTTACAAGCTTTTGTAGAAACAGCGAAAGAGGAACCAGAATATGCAGAATGTATTATTAATAAAGCAGAAGCTATTTCTAAAATTACACCAGAAACTTTATTGGTAGTAGTAGATACCCACAAAATAGACTATGTAGAAGTACCTGAGTTATTAGAAGAAACACACAAAGTAGTCATTATCGATCACCATAGGAAGAGTGTAGACTACATTGAAGACGCCATCTTAACATTTCATGAAGTATATGCATCTTCTGCATCAGAACTTGTAACAGAGATTTTGGAATATGCAACAAAAGAAGTAGAACTATCTACCATAGAAGCCGAAAGTTTATATGCAGGAATTATGATGGATACTAAAAACTTTACTTTTAAAACAGGTGTAAGAACTTTTGAAGCAGCAGCATATTTAAGAAAATGCGGAGTAGATATTATTAAAGTAAAAAAATGGTTCCAAAGTGATTTGAAAACCTATAACAAGATTTCTAAAATTGTAGAAAAAGCAGAAATGTTAGAAGGAAATATAGCCATTTCTACATATGATGAAGAAGATAAAGATGCAGGATTAATTTGTGCAAAAGCAGCAGATGAATTATTGACCATTAGTGATATTACAGCGTCCTTTGTTATGGGGCAAATTGGAGATAAAATCTGTATTAGTGGACGTTCTATTGGAGATATCAATGTTCAGGTCATCCTAGAAAAATTGGGAGGAGGAGGACATATTACTTTAGCAGGAGCACAAGTAGAAGGAATGACAATGGAAGAAGCAAAGCAAGAGTTAATTATCCGAATTAATGAATATTTTAGTGAAATCTCAAGTTAAAGATATTAAAAAGGAGGAAGTAGGGGAACTTAGCAAAAGTGGCCCTATGAAAAACGAATGATTCAAATTCTTTATACAAATGATTCTTCATATAATGAAAGAATGATTGCTGATGCAAGAGAATTTGCTAAACAACAAGAATTCTACAATATTCTACAGCCAAAACAAAGAAGGGCAGTAAATAGCAGTGGAATGATTATAACTAGTTTATTACTAGTGATAGTAGTTTGTACAGTAATATTAATGGGACTTAGTTCATGGAACATGACATCAGAGGCTATGTCACAAGGTGAAAATACCATTGGTCAATTACCAAACTTTGATGTAAGCATGAAACAGTCGATAGTACAAACTGTATCAGCAATTGATAATAATACATTGAAAGATGCAAAAGTAGAGGAAAAGAAGGTTGTAGTAAAAAAAGCTATTGCATCAGATGGAAAATCTTATGATACAATTGCATATTTATCTATTCCAAGTTTAGGAATCAAATATCCAGTATTATCAAAAACTACAGAAGCACTTATGAAAGTATCTCTCAATAAATACTGGGGGCCTAACCCAAATCAAGTAGGAAATATGTGCATTGTAGGTCATAATTATAATGATAGTAGATTTTTTGGTAAATTAAATCAGATTAAAATAGGAGCAGAAATTATTATCACAGAAATGGATGGAGAAGCACTAAGTTATTATGTTTATGAAACAGATATGATAGATCCATATGACACAGCGTGTACTAGCCAAAAAACAAATGGAAGAAAAGAAATTACCTTAATTACTTGCAATGTAGATGGTTCTCAAAGGTTTATTGCGAAAGCGAGGGCAAATGAATAAAAAATGTCAGTTTAGGGACGTATGTTTGACTGACAAAAACGAAAGTTTTTGTTGGTTGGACGTACGTCCTTTAAACTAACATTATGTGTTTTTTTCTAATAATAAATGTATCATAGAATTTATCATATTAATAGCAAAAGTCTTATTTTCTTTTGAAAGTTTATTAAAATCTGAAAGTAGTGTTTCGTCTAAAATAGTTTCTTCTTTTTCAACTGGATCAAATAAAAGTTTAGAAGGAGAAATGTGAAACTGATTACAAATATCAATTAAGGTAGTACAACTAGGAAGTGTATCTCCATTTTCTAAGTAATAAACATTTTGAGAAGAAATGTCACAAAGTTCAGCAAATTTTTCTCTTGTTAAATTATGTTCTTTACGAAGTTCATAAATTCTTTTTCCTATTTTTCGAGCAGTTTCTTTTTTTATACTTTTTTCCATAATAGCCTCCAAATTATAAATACTATTATATCCTTTTATAAAAAGTTTATGAATTAAAATAGTTTTAGTAGATATATAAAAACTTTTAGGAAAATATAAAAGATTTTATAAAAATATGTTGACTATTTAATAAAACTTTTTATATAATTTATAAATAGATATATAAATAATATATAGATTAACTATTAATAAATACAGCGACTTAAAAAGAAAAAGCTTATGTTATTTATTAACAACAAAAGAAAGGAAAAGGTAAAAAAAGATGAAAGATGCAAAAAAATTAAAACAAATTTTAGTGACAAGTACTTTAGTACTTGGTATGTTAGCAATAAGCGGAAGCACCAGCAAAGCCGCTTTACAGGCAAATGCCACAACACATGCTGCCGGAAAGACATATACAGGAGCAGCCCTAATCCAAAGTATAAGGCAAATGGAAACAGCAGGACAAACAATGGGATTAACCGAGACTCTAAAAACTGATTTAACACCAAATACCAGTAATAATATCGATGTTCATATGATGAAGACCACTGAATACGGTGCTATGGCTATACTTTCTGCATCAGGATTTGGATATAGTGGAAAATTACAAGATGCACCAGTTAAATCCACTACTGGAAATGTAACTGGAGTATACGTAATGGGAACTAGATGGGAGTGGACAGCAAGTGTATGTAATGCAACAACAGTAGGAAAAAATGCAAGATATTACGATTTATATAAAATCAGTGACCAAACAAGTGCTAAAGTCGGAGATGCACTCGGACTCGACACATACACAACTAATCCCGGCTGCTCTGGCTGGCATGGTGCTAGCAAACCCTACTGGCTCAATAATACTAGCAACGGTTTCAGGCGTGGCAATGGTGGGATGTTCTCCTTCAGCGGCAGCGGCACTTGGGCTGGTAACAACAGCTGTGGTCGTGGGGTAGCAGTCGTAGGCACCGGACTTTAGTTTAGCCGTGCGAAGCGTGAGCGAGCCTACGGATAAGCTATACAACGAAGGGAGTAGGAAGTTAAGATAACTGTGACGTGTGAAAAAATACTTGAACCAAGAAACAATATAGCCCACGCGTCGCGAGCGAAACAGAAAACCAATAGAATAAAGAAGGAGGCAGAAATGAACCTCAAGAAAATAAAGCAAAAGAAGAAGCAAAAATATGAGAGAGCCATAACCCTCGTAGCATTAGTAGTCACCATCGTCGTCCTATTAATTCTAGCAGGAATTACGATTAGTTATGTATTTAGTGACAATGGAATCTTTAATAGAGCCAACGAAGCAAAATTCAAGGCAAGATGGTCTACTTATAAAGAACAAACAGATATGTATACTACATGGAAAATAGCATCAACCATGAATATGAATGTAAATAGTATTAATGCAGGAGATACTTTAAAAGAATTAATTTCTATGGAAGCAGATGTAGATATCAAAGAAGAAGATATTAATACACAAATGAGTGAAATAATAGATAATCTAGAAAAGCAAGATGAAAGATATGCAGTAGTATACCATGGAGAATTATGTTATGTATTAGATGACAGAAACAGAAATGGTGAAAGAGATGCTAAATGGTGCATAGAAATAGGAATACCAGTATTAGAACTAAAAAGACCATCAGGAACAGATA